>DATJRH010000010.1:0-35542 GCA_035504945.1 Candidatus Aquilonibacter sp.
CAAGTAAGGTTTTATGGTTTATTCGAGGCAGCAGCCTAACACCGCGCTGGAGCCAACGGCGGCTACGCCTGCCGTTGGCGGTCAGTCACAAATTCACGCTTGCGATTTTTCGCGCCGTGGCTCAGCTTTGGATCGTTAGGCGCATCTAGCTATGCTTGCAGACATTGGCATTCCGATGATTTTCATTCAGTGGCCGCTGATGATTTGCGCGCTGATTCCAGTTATCGTCGTCGAGGCGCTGCTTATTCGCCGCTGGGTTCCATTGTCTTTCCGAGATGCGTTCATTGGCACCACGAAAGCCAATCTGGTTTCGACATTTGCCGGGTTTCCATTGGCTTGGCTGGCGATGTTTGCGATTGAGATGGGCATTATGTTGCCGCTCGGTTTGGCAGCCGAGAAGTGGCATTGGCAGCATCTTTTCGAGTCACCATTTTTTGAGGTAGTCAGTTTTTTTATCGGCATGGCTTGGTTGGCACCATCAGACCAGGCAGCTTACTGGTTGGTTCCGCTTGCTGCCGGTTTGTTGCTCATTCCATCCTTCTACGTTTCGGTTTGGCTTGAGCGTTTCATTTGTCGGCGAGCGTGGCCGAGTTCAGATGCGGCAGCAGTTCGCCTCGGCGTATTTCGAGCGAACTTGGCATCGTATGTTGTGTTGTTTATTCTGGCTTGTGGATGGGCTGGCGTTGAGTTTTACATTCACAGACCGTGACCGATGCGCCTAACACCGCGCTGGAGCCAACGCCGACTGCCCCTTGAGTTTATGGACGGTTTGAGTTATACAACGATTATCGAGATTGCGGAGCCGCTCGCCCGTCGGCGTGGCTCAGCTTTGGATCGTTAGGCTTCAAGTGCATTTATGAAATCAAGAGAACTTGCAAACGTCCTTATCAAGATGGTGGGACTTTTAGGATGTCTTTATTCCATTCCAAATTTCATCGGCAGCATTCTTTTTGGATTGGCGACCAGAGGTTTGAACGCGAGCATTTCAAACATGCAGATTTTTTCTTCCGCGATTGGCATTGGTCTCATCGCAGTGTGTAGCGTCTGTTTGATTGCTGTGAGCCACAGGATTGCAGCATGGATGTTTAAGAGCGATGAGTGATTTATTGAAGCCTAACACCGCGCTGGAGCCAACGGCGACTGCCCCTTGAGTTTATGGATGATTTTGGTTTCATAAAGATTTTGGAGTTTTTCGAGTCACTTGCCTGTCGGCGTGGCTCAGCTTTGGATCGTTAGGCTCGTGAGCGCACCGACTGATATGAGCGAGATCATAAAATGGCAAGATAGTCCGGTTGATGTTCAGGCTCGGCTTATTCCGCGCTTTCTATGGAGCACGGCATCCATTGATGTATTTTTAGGAGAGCAGTGCATTCTTCGCACCGGCGGGCAGTTGAAATTTACAGGTTCGCATTCTTCGACGTTCATTCATTCCGGTTCGACACACACGGCGGAGTTGTCTTGGGGAGTGGGATTTTTGCGGTGGTTTCCATACAAGCTCCGAATTGACGGCACGCCGGTTTCTGATGCGCGGGTTTATGTTCGGAATTGGCCACTTGGATTCATAGCGATGGTTTTCTTTGGAGTTTTGCTCGCATTACTTTTTAATTTTGTTCGTCATATATCACGAGCCTAACACCGCGCTGGAGCCAACGCCGACTGCCCCTTGAGTTTATGGATGGTTTGAGTTATACAACGATTATCGAGCTTGCGGAGCCACTCGCCCGTCGGCGTGGCTCAGCTTTGGATCGTTAGGCATCATTGAGCGTATGAAAAATAGAAACATCAACTTTGCTGCCTGTCTGATATTGCAAGTCGCGGCACTCGTTTTGATATTTACAGGTTTTGGATGGCTTCTTCCTCTCGCCATTGGTTTGTGGGCACTTGCACTGGTGTTTTCATTGCAGCGTCGAAGTCGCAGCGTTGTTCGTTTCATTGCGGTATTCACTTGCATGGTGGTTTACACCATCTACCGGGCTTCAAATTTATCTGGCGAGATTCGGAGAGAGCCTCCAATCTGGCTTTGCATCCTATTCGTCGTCGGTTTCCTGTGGGCTTTTCTCAGAGAGTTTTATTTATGGCGGTCAAACCGGAGCATGAGAGATGATGCCTAACACCGCGCTGGAGCCAACGCCGACTGCCCCTTGAGTTTATGGAGGGTTTGAGTTATACAACGATTATCGAGTTTGCGGAGCCGCTCGCCCGTCGGCGTGGTTCAGCTTTGGATCGTTAGGCCGCACAAGCTCATGCACAAAAAGTTACCAGTCATTATCGCTCACTTGGCTTTACTGGTGTTTGCACTGCCGGTTCCGCTGCTTCACGAGCATCTTACCAACCGAGCCATTGAGACTATGCGGCCAGTTATGAAGATGAGTGACGGGACTTTCGAGCCGATGTTGATGCCAGCCCCTTTTCTTTTGCTTCGCTGGCTAGGTCAGCTTTCTTGGTTTGTCGTTTGCGTCGTTGCCGTCTCTTTCGCGCTTTCGTTTTGGCGGGAACAGTTCTCACGATTCACCACGATTTGTGTTGTAGCGATTGGGCAGTGTGCATTCACTTCTTTGTATGCGTTTTATGCAGCATTTTTGCTTGCAGAGCTTTGGCTTCATCCTGCGGCCTAACACCGCGCTGGAGCCAACGCCGACTGCCCCTTGAGTTTATGGACGGTTTGAGTTATACAACGATTATCGAGATTGCGGAGCCGCTCGCCCGTCGGCGTGGCTCAGCTTTGGATCGTTAGGCCACTTCAAGCACCATGCGTATCCTGACAGCCATCTTAGTAATGCTTGTAGTTGTGACGTGTCTTGCATCATTGCCGCCTTATGGCCCGTATCGCCAATTGATTGAGGAGCACACACAGAAGGACAAAACGCCAAAGAAGCCGTGGGTATTTGTTGACGCCGATGACGTGACCACCAACTACTCTTACGACTACATTCTTCACTACCACGACGGTATTACGCTACGAGACGTTGTGGATGCCACACGTTACAGAAGTTCGAACGAGGTTTTCGTCGTGGTTGTGCGGAACAATTCCCCAAAAGGGCCAGTTTTTTTTGATTACGTCAAAGCGACTGAAAGGCCGAAGTTCAAGCTGAGGGAACAGGATGTAGTCTTACTTATGACAGAAGGGGACATGAATTGATGTGGCCTAACACCGCGCTGGAGCCAACGCCGACTGCCGCTTGAGTTTATGGATGGTTTGAGTTATACAACGATTATCGAGCTTGCAGAGCCACTCGCCGGTCGGCGTGGCTCAGCTTTGGAACGTTAGGCGCTATTACGCATATCGCATGAATTCCAGTCCAAGAAGCAAGATTGAAGCGCTGCTGACTGAGGCGCGCTTGGTCGTGCCGACCGTTGTTCCGCCGATTGATGGCTTTCGCGATACTTTGCAGTGGCATCAGTTCGAGCACGCGCTTTGGTCTATCGGTGAGCAGATTCGGCACGCCATCAATCGTCAGCCACGGCTCCGTAGTGACCATGCACTATATGCCGAGTTCCTCAGCGTCGTCCAGAATCGGCACGGGATGAGAGGCCGCCAGAGTTTTGTCCTTCTGTTTGCCTATAGACCATGCCTTGCGTGGGCCCGCGACCTTGCTTCGCTCATCCCAGATTCCGACATTGACGGACACATTATTTCCGCGCTCTACAAGATGCGTGCTTCCGGCTTCTCACGAGTCGTTGCGCCATTCATGTCTTCGGATGCGACGTGGATTCGTAAAGAGGCTCGAAGGTATTTGTCTTTTGATTTGGACGCACCTATTCCACATGAACGAAGCGCCTAACACCGCGCTGGAGCCAACGCCGACTGCCCCTTGAGTTTATGGATGGTTTGAGTTATACAACGGTTATCGAGTTTGCGGAGTCACTCGCCCGTCGGCGTGGCTCAGCTTTGGATCGTTAGGCTGAATATGCGCACAGAAAATTCAGACACACCGGAGCGGCCAGATAGAAAGATTAGCTGGTCCATATTTCTCGCGCTGTCTGTGAGTTTTTGCGCAGTTGGCTTTGTTCTTCAGCCGTGGGGATTTTTTCCTGCCTTGCCACGCGGTGGCTTATTTTGGCTATCACTGGGATTCGGTGCAGCGGCGGGATTCATCCTGAATTTGGTTCGCCCTCGCTATTCGACTGGACGGTGGAGAGCATTTTATGATTTTTTATTGAGGCAGTTACCACCACCAGATTGAGATGATTCAGCCTAACACCGCGCTGGAGCCAACGGCGGCTACGCCTGCCGTTGGCAGTCACACACAAATTCACGCTTGCGGTTTTTCGCGCCGTGGCTCAGCTTTGGATCGTTAGGCTGCAAGATGCTATGACAATCAATCCCATCAACTGGATTAAATGGATTTGTAATCTGATTACAAGAATCAGTTCCATCCACATTCAAGAGCAGCGTTTGGCGTTGGCTCAAGAGCAAATCTCGGCATTGACGAGAGAGAATCTTGACCTTAAATCGAAGATAGCGATTTTGGAAACGGAGAAATCTAATCTTCAAATTGAGAACCAAAAGCTGAAACTCGAAGCGGAAAATCGCAAAAAGATGAGCCAATTTAGACCCACAGCGATTGATATGAAGTTGGATAGACCTATATTGTGATTTCATATTTACACGGTTTTTGTCCCTCGCCGTGCCTCAGCTTTAGATTTTCTTTCCAAAGCCGGCGCGAAAGAAATATCTAAAACCACAATCTGATTTGGAAAAAGCAGTCGGTAAGTTTCTCGAAAAGTATTCAAAAGATGATTGATAGCTTTTTCATCATTTGTTCCATCCAAGAGCGTCATAAATGAGTGTGCCTCACTTTCATCGTAATTTGGTGGCAGATAGCGTAGTCTATCCATGTGGCCTAACACCGCGCTGGAGCCAATGCCGCCTGTTTTTGCGGTTTGGACGGTTTTGGCGGCTTCGGACGCCGATGTTTCAGCCGGAGCCGGATTTCCAGCGTCATGGCTCAGCTTTGGAACGTTAGGCGACTCGACACCACGAAACTTATGACACCACAAGAGCAAGCATTCCAAAAGGCCATCGAATCTGCGATGGACCGCACGACGAAGCGTTTCGTAGATGCTGGTTTTGCCAGCAGTCACACCGAGCGAGCCGGTATCGGCGTTTTTGACTGGAACGATTCCGGCTTGCAGTTGTCTCGCTCGGTCAAGAAGTTCTTTGATGTTCCGAATGTTTCCATCCAAAAAATCAGGATGGAAGATATGATTTCGTTCGTTCATCTCCTTTTGATGTCGGAGCCAGTCATAAACACCTGACAGAGCATTTATGGGTATCACGCCGCCAGAGTCGCCTAACACCGCGCTGGAGCCAACGGGTGCTACGCCTTCAGTTTTATGATTGTCAGTTTGCATTTTGTTTGTCCTTTGGTTGTGCCGAGCCTTGAGTGCTTTTGCCGCACCCGTGGCTCAGCTTTGGATCGTTAGGCTGCTATGACCACGCAAACACTAAACGCGGTTCTTGGATGGTCGCAAGTCATCGCATTTTTTTATGCGTGTATCTTTTTACCATTCCGGTATGTATTGCGCACTGGGCGGTTTCGGCGAGGTGTTATCATTATTTGGGTCTCTGCGTCAGCCTTTGCATTTTGTTCCGTGATGCTTGGCCAGTATTTATACAGCTATGTTGACCGGAGTTTGGTAGATAGTTGTTTTGAGGGGCCGCAATTTTTAGGATTTGCATTGATGGGTTGGCTTACCCCGGGGATGCTTGTTTCAGGGATAGCATATTTGCTATTTTGGCGTCGGCAGAGATTGGCAAAGAAGCAAGAGGGTGTTGACCATGAAGCCGCAGCCTAACACCGCGCTGGAGCCAACGGCGGCTACGCCTGCCGTTGGCAGTCACATACAAATTCACGCTTGCAGTTTTCCGCGCCGTGGCTCAGCTTTGGAACGTTAGGCCACATCACACGTTATGGAAAAATTTACGATAGAAATCGAGACATCAGCCGGTTGGGTCATGTTTCACTCAATTATGAGACCAGGCGAGGAGCGAGCACGAGCTATCCTCAAAGAACTTCGTGAGAAGTATCCACAAAGCAATTTGCGTGTAGTTAAGTGGATTGGGACACCCATTGAAGCATGATTGAGGTTTTTCGGTGTAGATATTTGTCGGATGACTTATGAAGATTCACGATTTGTGGCCTAACACCGCGCTGGAGCCAACGGCGGCTGCGCCTACCGTTGGCAGTCAGACACAAATTCACGCTTGCGATTTTTCGCGCCGTGGCTCAGCTTTGGATCGTTAGGCATCATCGGCTATGAAAGTTTCAAACAGGCTAAGGTTCGCAATAATTGGAGGCTGTGCTCTCTGCCTATACTTTGCAGTTGGCCTGCTTTTACCCCAAGTTGGTGATGTTGCTTTGGATGACTATTTCTTCCCGGGTCTGACAGTTGAGCACTGGCACGATAGTCTGCGCTTCAGAATAGTCGAAGTGAAGCCTGTCGTGCTGGCTGTGTCTCTTGTAATCTCATTTGCATTTACTTGGTCACTGTTTTGGGTTGCCTCTCGGTTTGGAAAGAGGACACGAATATGATGCCTAACACCGCGCTGGAGCCAACGCCGACTGCCCCTTGAGTTTATGGATGGTTTGAGTTATACAACGGTTATCGAGTTTGCGGAGCCGCTCGCCCGTCGGCGTGGCTCAGCTTTGAATCGTTAGCCTGCATCGAGAGCGCCGCCATGCCAAATAATCGAATAGCACCATGCAAGTGCGGGTTTTTAGAGCGAGAGGCGAATCACGCGGACTCACCGGTTCGCTTTGACGCGAAGCTCAACGAGTATCACTTCATACACCGCATGAGCACCGGCGAAGAGGCGATGATGATGATTTACCATTGCCCTTTTTGTGGTGGTCGAGCACCGAAGTCGCGGCGCGGTGATTTATTTCACCGTTTGACACACGCCGAACAGCGTCGGTTGTCCGGGTTGACGAAGGACCTGCGGACTGTTCAGGATGTGGCCATGGCGTTTGGCGAGCCTGACATCCGACAGCCCATTGGTATGATGCAGACGATACCGGAGCGAGACGGCAAGCCAGAGACGACGCAGAGCTATCCGGTTATGATTTACACGAAGTTGTCAGAGACAGCGGATGTTCACGTCACGATTTATCCGGCAGACCGAGTGGGCATTAGTTTTCAAGGAAAGGCAGTGAAGAAAGATGCAGGCTAACACCGCGCTGGAGCCAACGCCGACCGCCCCTTGAGTTTATGGACGGTTTGAGTTATACAACGATTATCGAGCTTGCGGAGCCGCCCGCCGGTCGGCGTGGCTCAGCTTTGGATCGTTAGGCGGCTATGAACATTCCTTTGAGTAAGAATCGTTTTTTTTCGGGTTTGCTCGCCATCATTTATGTGCTCGGCGGATTTCTGGCCGGTGGTGGAAAAGGCGGATTTATCATGTTCGGCTTTGTTATTCTTCCGCTCGCGTGCATTTGGTTCGCAGATGCGATGGGAGGTTATACCGGACTTTCGACAGATATATGGATTTCCGCACCGACGCCAGGCGCTGTTGTCTGCATTCTTGGCTGGATTCTTTTGCTTTTGCCGGTTATTATTATAGTTGGTAGCGCGATAGTGAAGTTGTTTGAGGTAGCCGCCTAACACCGCGCTGGAGCCAACGCCGACTGCCCCTTGAGTTTATGGACGGTTTAAGTTGCACAACGGTTATCGAGCCAGCGGAGCCGCTCGCCCGTCGGCGTGGCTCAGCTTTGGATCGTTAGGCATCGTTGCGCGCATGGAAATTTGGTCATACGAGCCGAAGAAATTTCACGACAAGAAAGGGCGTCGTTGGCATTTTATGCGCCACCACCGGTTCTTGGATGACCGTTTGCCGAGTGAGCAGCCATACGCCTTGTATTTTCGAGACGACGAGCGCACAGTTTTCGGTGTCTTGCGTTTTGAGCGCTCGAAAGACAATCCGTATAGCAGCTTTGCCACCGTCACGCGCAAGATTATGGACGACGCAGAGTTTCGAGAGTCGTTGATTGACGAGGGCAGCAAAAAAGTATGGAAAGGTAGATGACCACGATGCCTAACACCGCGCTGGAGCCAACGCCGACTGCCCCGGGAGGTTATGGACGGTTTGAGTTATACAACGATTATCGAGCCAGCGGAGCCGCTCGCCCGTCGGCGTGGCTCAGCTTTGGATCGTTAGGCCACATTCAGCTATGAAAATTGCCATCTCATTATTTGCTGGTCTCTTAACAGGCCTGACTATCGGCTGGTATGTAGGTCATGAGTCATCCCATACCCAAAAGGAAATTACTACACATAATTATGTGAGCATAAGGCAATACGATATTGATGTCCAAAAGGCAGAAGAGGAGGCTGAGAACAAAGCAGAACTCTTGATTGCCTTGAATTGGTTTTCACACGAAAGAGAACGAGGAGACAAATTTTTCGCCGAAGTTATTGGCACTTGTTATTACAATTATGCCGTCAAACCCACCACGAATCATGATGCTTTATTTTTGCGTTCGGAGATTGAGCAACTTGCTAAGACTAATTCATTGGTTAGGACGGAACTGGAAACCGATGCCAAGATTATCAATCAGGGGCATGAGTGAATATCTGTAGCCTAACACCGCGCCGGGGCCAAATGCGGAAGACGGTTGATGGAAAATTTCCAAATCCACTGTGAGACCGCCGATTTGTTGCATTTGCGGAAGCCGGGATGACGGCAAGATGGCCTTGGTCGGCTTTGCCGATTACCGCCGGCCGGAACCGGGGCTGCTTGAGCAGCCGCACGGTCTGGAATGGTTTTGCACGGTCCACCGGAAGCCGGCGCAAGCGCTCGCCCATTTGCCAATCGAGCAGGCGGTGGCGATTATCCGCGCCCGGGAGCGGCGCTGGTGGAAAAGATTGTTTGCCTTCGTCTGGAAGCGAACGCGAGGCGGGAAGGACCGTGATTGATTCCAAGCCGGGGGCAAGGGCCGTCCAATAAAAAAGCGCGGACGGCTTCCGCCATCCGCACTTCGTGATTCAAAAACAATTTACTTTTGTTCCGTGGCCATTTCCTTGTCGCGCTCTTCCATGGCGGCCTTGCGCGAGAGGCGGACGCGGCCTTTCTCGTCCACGCCGAGGCATTTGACGGTGATTTCGTCGCCGACTTTCACGATGTCCTCGGTCTTCTTGACGCGGAAGTTGGCCAGTTCGCTGATGTGGACGAGGCCGTCCTTGCCGGGCAGGAATTCCACGAACGCGCCGAATTCCTTCACGGTGACAACCTTGCCGCGGTAAATCTTCCCGATTTCGGCTTCGGCGGTCATGCCTTCAATCGCGTCGCGGGCAATCTTCATGCCTTCGGCCGAGACGGAGAAGATGTTGACGGTGCCGTCGTCTTCGATGTTGATTTCGCAGCCGGATTCCTCGACTAGGCGCTTGATGTTCTTGCCGCCAGGCCCGATCAGCGCGCCAATCTTTTCAGGATTGATTTTGACAACTTCGATGCGCGGGGCGTATTTGCTCAGTTCCTTGCGCGGCTCCAGCAAGGTCTTCGCCATTTCAGCGAGAATCATCATGCGCGCGACGCGGGCTTTCTCAATCGCCTGCGCCATGATTTCGTGCGGCAGGCCTTTCAGCTTTAAATCAAGCTGGAAGCCAGTGATGCCTTTTTCGGTGCCGGCGAGCTTGCAGTCCATGTCGCAGTAATGGTCTTCCCAGCCGATGATGTCGGTGAGAAGCTGGTATTTGGAAATTTTGCCGCTGTTGTATTCGGTGCAAATGCCGACGCTGATGCCGGCAACGGGGCGAATCATCGGGACGCCGGCATCCATGAGCGCCAGCGTGCCGCCGCAAACGGTGGCCATGGAGGTGGAGCCGTTGGATTCCATGATCTCGCTGGTGATGCGGACGGCATAAGGATAATCCTTCGGCATCATCGGCTCGATGCTGCGCTCGGCGAGCGCGCCGTGGCCGATTTCGCGGCGGCCGGGACCGCTGATGCGGCCGGTTTCGCCGACGGAGAAATTCGGGAAGTTGTAGTGCAGGATGAATTTCTTTTCCGTTTCGCCGCCGGTGTAGGAATCGAATTCCTGCGCGTCTTCGCCGGTGCCGAGCGTGGCGAGCGTGAGGGCCTGGGTTTCGCCGCGCGAGAAAAGCGCCGAGCCGTGGGCGCGCGGGAGAATGCCGACTTCGCTGGAAATCGGGCGGACTTGATCAAACGTGCGGCCATCGAGGCGTTTGCCGTTGTTCAGAATCAAGCTGCGGACGGCTTCTTTTTGGATGTAGTAAAAGGCGTCGTTGATGACGAAGTCGGTGACTCTCTCCGCGCCGAATTTTTCAACGAGCTTGGTGCCGACCTCGTCCTGAATGGCTTTGACGGCAGATTCGCGCGCGAGTTTGCCGGGCGTCAAAAGCGCGGGAACAAAACGGTCGCCAGCGAGCGCCTTGGCTTCCTGCAAAATTTCGTCAGGAACGATGTTGAGGGTGATTTCGCGTTTCTTCTTGCCGGCCCTGGCGGCGAGTTCCTTTTGCGCGGCGATGAGCGGCTGGCAACATTCCTGGCCGAATTTCAACGCGGCGTTGAAATCGGCTTCGGAAATTTCCCTGGCCGAACCTTCATACATGACGATGTCGTTTTCGTTGCCGACATAGACCAAATCCAAATCGCTTTCTTCCATCTCGGCGTGCGTTGGATTGGCGACGAACTTGCCGCCGATGCGTCCGACGCGCACGGCGCCGAGCGGCCCGGCCCACGGAATGTCGCTGACCATCAGCGCGGCGCTGGCGCCGATGATGCTTAAAATATCGGGATCGTTCTCTCCGTCCGCGCTCAACACAACGGTCTGCACCTGCACTTCGTTATACCAGCCCTTGGGAAAAAGCGGACGAATCGGCCGGTCGGTGAGCCGGCAGGTGAGGATTTCCTTTTCGGTCGGACGGCCTTCGCGTTTGAAGTAACCGCCGGGAAATTTCCCCGCCGCCGCCGCCTTTTCGCGGTAATCCACGGTCAGTGGAAAAAAGTCCTGGCCTTCCTTGGCTTTCGTGGCGGCCACGGCGGCCACGATGACGATGGTTTCGCCGAGCTGGACGGTGACGGCGCCGTCGGCCTGCTTGGCGAGTTTTCCGGTTTCAATGATAATCTGCTTGTCGCCCGATTGGGCGGTTATTTTTTCTGCCATAATTTTCTGCCCGCCACCGCCCGAGGAACTTCAATGAACGCCGAAATTTTCGGAGCTGATTGAAATTTCCCAGCGGCAGCGGAATTTATTTTCGCGAAGTTTGTTTTGTTTTAAGAATCGGGCCGTTCGCGTTTCCGGCCCAAATCCGAAGCGAAGCGCGTTGCTGAAAACAAAAACGCGCCACGCAAAATGTCAGTGGCGCAGTCCCAATTTCTTCGTGATGGTTTGATACCGCTTCAAATCCATTGTTTGCAGGTATTCGAGCAGCCGGCGGCGCTGGCCGACCATCACCAGCAGACCGCGGCGCGAGCTGTGGTCCTTTTTGTTGGTCTGCAAATGCTCGGTCAAATGGTTGATGCGCTGTGTGAGCAGCGCGACCTGCACGTCCGCCGAACCCGTGTCCTTGGCGTGCGTCTTAAATTGTTCAATCGTCTTTGTCTTCGCTTCCATAACTTATGAGTCGAAAATTTTAACGGCTCATGGCTCAATGTAAAGCCAATTTGGCCGGGAATTTAACCCTGCTTTTCCAGAGCCAAATCAAACGCCTTTTAGTTTCCCGCGTGATTTTGAAATTTTCCGAAATCCGCAAACCCTCGACCCAGAAAATTTCGCCGCTGGCCGTTGTTGCCAGAATCAAGTTGCGCCGCAACTCGCGCGGGATTTTTGCGTTGGTGAACAAATCCTGCAATTTTGCCGCCGACTTCAGGCCAATCGGCTGGAAACGGTCGCCCGCGCGCCAGTGGCGCAAAATGATTTTGCGCCCAATTTTATCCGCGTCAAATATTTCCCGGAAGCGCTGGCGCCTCACCGGCGGGACGCCGATGTTCCTGGAGAATTGCCACTCAAATTTCGTTCCGCCAAAAATCACATCCCCTGCCCTGCCCACCAATTTCACGGTCAGTTCGTTGGCGTTAAATTCCGGCTTCAATTCCGTCCGCAATTTGATTTCGCCGGATTCAGCCCGCGCGACCAAAATTTTAGCGCCGACGCTGACGAATTGTTTCGGCGATTGTCGCAGCGATTCGATCAAATCAAAATCCGGCGTAACTCCAGCTTCCGCCAATTGCAATTGCAAAATGCGGCGCTGGACGGCAGTCGGCAAATTCTCGAAATTAGATTTTATGGCCTGGCGCGCCGCTTCGCCGATGAAATCCGATTCCGCGCCGAGAATGTCCATCAAACGCAGGACCGTTCCAGCCAGCGCCGGCTGATATTGTCTTTTGAGCAATGGCAAAAGCTCGTTGCGAATCCGGTTGCGCAGAAAATCTTTGGAAAAATTCGTCGCGTCGTGCCGGAATGAGATTCTGCTTTCACGGGCGAATTCCAACAGCTCGTCTTTTGGAAAATCCAGCAGCGGACGGATAATTGAGATGGTTTTGTCCGCCGGTGACGGTGATTTCCATTTCATTCCAGCCAAACCTTCGCCGCCAGCGCCGCGCAACAAGCGCAGAAAGAAAAGTTCGACTTGATCGTCCGCGTGATGCGCTAGCGCGATGGTTTTAATTTTCTGCCTTCGCGCGGCGCGCGTGAAAAATTCATGGCGCAATTTCCGCGCCGCCATTTCGATGGAGAGCTTTGATTTTTGGGCGAAGGATTTCACGTCCGCGCTTTCCACGACGACTGGCAGCTTTAATTTTGCCGCCGTTCTGCGGGCCAGTTTTTCATCCGCGTCACTCGCGCGTCCGCGCAATCGGTGGTTGAAATGTGAGACCACGATTTTCCAATTGTGTCTGGCCGAAAGTTTTTCGAGCGCGTGAAGCAAAACCATCGAATCCACTCCGCCGGAAACAGCGAAGAGGATTTTTTCGCCGCTTTTGAGCAGGCGGCGGTTTTGAATGGATTTTTCGACGCGCTGGAGCAAATCGGTCACGCAGCCATGTTACTTTATTGGCGGGGCGGAGCAAGACAGCGCGAGGAGATTATGATTAGGAGCCGCAATCAATGAACCAGCTCGATGCGGAAAAACCGCTGCGGGTCGGTCAAATCAAAATTCGTTCCGCTGGCGGTGAAATTGGTCGCAGTGACGGGGCTGCCCAGGCTCGTCCAGTTGGGCGGCGCCAGGTTCGTTTCATACTGGATTTGATAGACGTGATTGCTTACCGCGCTCCAAGTTAGATTCATCGCGCCGTTGGTCAGCTTGACAGATTGGATGATCGGCACCCTTTGCAACGCAAGTTGTGCCATGACAATGCCCGCACCCGAATCGCGGTCGAAACCGGGCGTGTCAATGTCCAGCGCCGAGTTGGTGAGCACGGTACGAACCTGCGTCGCGGTCAACGCCGGGTCGTAGGACAACAGCAGCGCCGCGATGGCGGCGGCGTGCGGCGCGGAGGCAGAAGTTCCGGTGTATGGTTGAAAACCGGGAACGGCATTCGACACGTCGTCAGCGGCGCAAATGTCCGGTTTCAGGCGAATGGCGCCGCCCGTGGATGAAAAATTGCCCGGCGTGATGGCCGTGCCATCGGCATTGTAAAAAACGCGGCGCGGTCCGTCGGAACTGTAATTTTCGTTGACGTTGGCGGTGGTGAAAAGATTGGGATAAGCCGCGTTCGCATCCACCGCGCCCACGGCAAACGCATTCGTCGCGGCGCAATGCCCGCGGATGTTGCCGGCGGTGCCGAAGTTCAAATATCCCGTTCCGTCCGTGATCGCTTCCAAGTGTAGAAATCTTCCCGCACCCTTGTATTTAACAATCACAATTTCATCGTTCGCGTCGGCATAACACGCTTCGAACGGGTCTTGCGTCCCCGTTTGCGCGTTATTTGAATAATAAAGAACGGATGTTCCGCCCGGATTCAACACAAACAAATCATAATCATTGGTGGACTTGCCAAGCGGATCAGACCAGAACAAAGTTATTACGGTTGGGTTGTAGATTCCGATCGCCGTGTCGTAATTTGTAGGGTTCGACGCCGTTCCAAAATTGTGAATTCTTCCGCTCTCAACTCGAGTTCCAAATTGGGCTCCTCCGATCGGCGAGCCGACCGTTCCGCCGTTGAGAAAATCTCCTTCCCAGACGCCGGAAGTGCCGTCGTCCAGGTTTCCATTGTTGCCCGCCGCTGAAAAATACAACGCGCCGCTGGCGGTGACGGTGTTGACCGCCTGGGCGATGATTCCATCCTGAAACGGCGATTCGTCACTGTAGTTCTCGTCGTCCACAATGACGTCGCAACCGTTGCTGCGCAGGCTAAGTATGTTTTGGGCAAACTGGGCTTCACTGGTGTTGGCCGTCGCAAAATAAAGTTGGGCGCCGGGGGCAAGGTTGTTGATGATTTCCAACATCGCCGTGCCTTCGCCAATGCCCGGCACACCGCTTTGCCCGGCCAAAACCGTGACGTTCGTCGGCAAATCACCCGTAGCCTGCAAGTTGGTCAGATAATCCACGCTGTCCGACAACACACCGACTTTGACGCCCGCGCCCGTAACGCCGAAATTGGCGCGTGCAAGGTTGGCGCCGTGCGTAATGTCGCCCTGCGACTCGACGGTCCGCCAAATGTGGCCTTGGGCCGCGCGCTGGATGAAATTCACATTCGTCAAAGCGGCGAGCGATTCGAGCGCGTCCAGCGGCACGAGCGCGCGGATGGAATGAAAGCGCGGCACGCTCGTCACGACCTCCCCGCCCGCCTGCTGGATTTGTTGCAGCAAATTGTCCGTGACAGTCGCGTCAATATCCACCGCTATCCGGCCGGCCGCCTCGAACTTGATGCGCGGATGCAAGTTGGTCGCCAGAAGCGGGACGAGTTCGTGGCGGTTCAGCTTGAGCTGATAAACAAATTGAGAATCCAGTTTTCGCTGTGCGGGCGTGCGGGTCGCCTTCTCCAGTTCCATCGCGGCGATTTGCTGCAAGGCATTGCCGCCAATGCCTTCCGCAGGAGCGGCCAAAGCCGGGCGAAACGCGCCAAAAACAAACGTCAGCCCGGCGCTGAACATAGCCAGACGCCGCTGAAAATTAAATCGGGGATGTGAAAGCACGGCACAATTTACGCGATGATAGCGTTCTCCGTCAAATTTGAGCGCGTAAAATGGCCGGAGGTTTATTGGACGAGTTCAAGCCGGTAAAATTGCTGCGGATTGTTCGTGATCACGTCGTTGAACTGCCAGACGCCGCTTGGACCGACAACGTTGGTCGCCACGGGACCCCAACTATCGGGCACGGCCAGGTTGGTGGTCGTTTCCAAAACGTAAGTGAACCCGTTCGCGCCGGCGAGATTGAGGGAAATCGTGCTGCCACCGCTGCTGGCCAGACTGGTGATGGCTGGAATCGCATTTTCCGGCAGCGGGACAACTGTGATGAAAACATTTTGGAAATTCGTGCCGCCCCAGCCATCGGTGATGGTGCAGGTAAATTCGTCGTTCACGTTGTTTGAATTGCAATAGATCAGCGTGCCGGCGTTGTCGGTCACAGTCACGCCGTTCGTGCTGACGCCAATGGCGGCCAGTGAAACCGTGTCGCCATCAACGTCGCTCCAATCGCTCGCAAGGCTGGCCACGGGAATTTTCAGCGAAAAACCCGCGATCCGGTTTGTGAAAAATGGCGTCGCGGTTGGCGGGTGATTGGTGACGACTTGCGCGAGCGTGTTGGTGGCGGGCAAATCATTGGCGTCGCCGGAATAAATCGCGGTGATTAGATTCGTGCCGCGCGGCAAGGTGGGGGTGAAAACGCTCGCGGCGCTTCCGGCCGACAGCGACTCGCTGTCGAAGAAAATTCCGTTGGTGAAAAATTGCACGCCGCCGGTGGCAGTGGCCGGTGCCACGGTGGCGGTGAAATTCAAGCTATCCAGGTAGCCCGAGGGATTTTCCGACGAAGTCAGCGCGACGGTTGGGTTCTGCAAATTCACCGTCAGCGTGACGACGGCGCTGGTGATGGCGCCGTAGGCGTTGGTGATGACCACCGTGTAATTGCCACTGTTGTTGGTTGTTACCGCAGAGAATTGCAAAACATTGGTGGTCGCGCCAGAAATGTTGCCGCCGTTGCCGATGTTGTTTCCATTCTTCCGCCAATGATAAACGAGCGGCGTTGATCCGCCGGCCATGACGGTGAACGCCGCGTTGCCGCCGGCGAAAACAGTTTGGTTGGTCGGCTGCATGGAAATCGTCGGCGCAAAAACCGGAGTGATGCCGACGTCATCGAGGCCGAGATAATAATCGTCGTCCCGCCCGCCGATTTGCAGAACTGTGCTGCCGCCCGTGCTGGTGACGACGAACTGCATATTGGTCCAATTGAGCTGGCCAATGTTCTTTTTGTCGTAAAGCGTGCTTCCATTCCATGACACACTGAATTCATTTGGAGCACTGTGCGAACCCGCAGCCGGATTATCCAGCCAGAGGGAAAGCAAATACTTCTGGCCGGCAATCGTGGGCAATGTCTGCAAAAGATAGGCAAGGGGCGTTCCAACTTCGCCCAATGCCGCGAAATAATTTCCTGAGTGCGGTGTAATGCTGATCCCCGTGGAAGCGCTGGCGACAAAATTATACGGCGAGCCGCCATCATTGGCATTCAACGTCCAGCCGGTGAAATCGCCGGTCTCAAAGCCGCCATTTTCGACGAGCGACTGGCTGATAAACACACTGAACGTGATGGTCTGCACAAACTGGCTGGACAAATTGGTGACCAGCAGAACGGCGCCGTATGTTCCGTCAGGCAAATTCGTCATCGCGGCGGCAGGCGTGATGCTCACGGTGGTCTGCGCGCCGGCAGCAAGACTCCCGTTGGCGAGCGAAACATTAAACCACGACGACGTGTCATTGATGCCCCAGTTCAAAACGCTGGAGCCGGCGTTCGTCAAAATGATTCCTTGGGAAACGGGACTAAACGACCCGCCGGGCGGCCCAACAAACGAAAAATTGTTCGTCGGCAAAATCACCAGCGCGTCATTTACCGTCAACGTAAAAAAGCGGTAATGCGTCACGCCGCTGGTGACGTTGGAAAATCCAAGGTTGGCCGTGTAAATCCCCGGCGGCAGGTTGCTGGCGACGGTGTTCAAGCTGGCCACGACCGAGCCGCTGGCGCCAGCGGCGAGCGGACTGCCGCTGCTTGAAACATTGAGCCACGACGAAGTATTGACCAGCGACCAAGTCAGCGAGGATGCGCCGGCATTGGTCAGATAAAAAATTTGCGAGGCGATGCTGAAGGTTCCGGATGCCAAACCAACGGCGTTGAATCCGTGGTTGGAAACCACAATGAGCGGATCGGGATTGACCAGCGCATTAATCAGGTTTGTTCCGGCAGGCGTTCCCAAGCCGGTGCAAAGGTCGTAGCCGGGCACGGCATAAAACGCGTTCGGGCTGGAAGGCCAGGTGTTGTTGCCGGTCGTGACATCGTTAAACGCGGAATTATAAATGGATTCGTTGGCGATTTCATAAATGGCCGGGTTGATGAGGCCAAAACCGTTGGTTTGGCCGCCGGCCGCCGCCTGCTGGTTCACCAGCGCCATGAACCCGGCCCACAACGGCGCCGCGCAACTCGTGCCGCCAAAATCGCCGCTGCTGCCGTTGTCGTAGGCGACATAAACATTGTCGGCGGTCAGCGCCACGTCGGGAATGTTTCGCATCATCGTGGAACCGCCATTGGCCAAAAATGAATTGACTCCCTGCTGCCAGACCGGAATCGAATAGTAGGAGCTGACGCCGCCACTGGAACCGACATAACCGCCGGCACTTGAGTCATAGCCCCAATTCCAAACTGTTTCCGAACTGTATGACGCGCCTGAACCATTCATCGTCAGCGTCGTTCCACCAACTTGCGTGATGTAAGGCGAACTGGACGGCGTATTGAACGTGTTGGGGTTGTCAACGCCGTTGACCGAGCTTGCACCGGGAGTAAACGCGTCGCTGTCGCCCGCCGCATCGAAGAACGATTGGCCGTCCGCAGCCATCATTAGGAAAATGTTGTCCGTGGTCGTGGTTGGTCCGCCGTTCCAACCCCAGGAACAACTCAAATTTTTTACCGTATTGCTCGCCGCCATCGCGTTCAAAACATCATTCGGAATGAAATTATTCGGATTGCCTTCAAAAACGACAATTCTTGCCAGCGCCGGCGCCATGGACATCGCCATTTCAATGTCCAATGAAACTTCGGGATTGCCGCTGCTAGAGCCGGTAGTCGGCGTGCCGCTGAATCCGTCCAGCAAAACCCGTTGCAGCGGGATGTTCGTCCGGCCAGCCAGATTTTCGTAAGCGACGATGTCGTTCGTATAATAGCCATCGAACTGCACCAGCCCGACCATTTGGCCGGAACCATCCAGCGTCGTGCCCGGAACGTATGCGTTGCGGAAATCATTTCCCATATACTCGCCGCCGGGCGCCGAACCTGCGCGCGGTGAAAAAGTTCCGGCCCTGCGGCAAAATTTGGGATAAGGCCGCGTGTAATTTTCCAATCCGCACACGTCCGCGATGGGCAGATTCGATTCCACCGTCGGCTCTGTGTCCGGCGCAAAAAAATTCCGGTCCTCCGTCGGATGCCAATATGTCCGCAGCGTGACGTGAAAGGCGCTGTTCGCTGCCGCCGCCGAGCCAGTCACGTCGAGTAACAGGCGGTTGTCATAAGTGCCGGTGACCGCAAAGCCATGCGCGCGCGCAAAATCCTTGACCGCCGCGTAATCCGCTTCCGTCGGCCCGAAGCGCGCGGTGAATTCAGCCGGCGTCAGAAATTTGTGATAGTTCGGGCTGGCGGGATCGTAAAGTTGTTGGAGTAATTCCGTCAATTCAGCCCGGTTGTGCAGCGGCAATCCAATCGCCAAGTGCAATTGCGTCGTTCCCGGCAGCGTTCCGTTCGGCGACAAATGCGCCACCACCGGCGGCACATCGCCCCGCAGGGTTCGCATCCCGGAATCCGCCGCCAAAAGAGGTCCATTCGTGCCCAAAAAACAAACAGTCATTACCCCGCAAAATCCCAGTTTTTTGCGGGTTAAAGCGCCGTTAGGCCAGATTTGAAGCAATTTTAACAACAAATTTCCTTTTCAGCAGACCTCATTCCACTTTTTGTCTTCGGTCGCTGTAAAGTTCATAAATTTCCCCTGCCACGCTTCGAAAGTCAAATCCGATGCCAAATAAATTTGCCCGCGCGCGCGCGCAACATTAACTTCGAACCGTGTCCGTCAAATTCACAATTCTCGGCAGCGGCTCCAGCGGCAATTGCGCCCATCTCGAAACCGAAAATTGCCGCGTGCTCATTGACGCCGGATTTTCGCCGCGTCAAATCCGGCAGCGGCTGGCAACGATTGGCCGCGCGCCCGAAAATCTTTCGGCCATTTTAATCACCCACGAGCACACCGACCATATTTGCGGCCTGCTCGGGCTCGCCGACAAATTTCAAATTCCCGTCTTCTGCAACCGCGAGACTCAAGAGGCCACAATTTATGCGTTCAAAACCAAATGGAGCAGCCAGAAAAGACCCGCGCTCAACGGATTCGAGGACTGCGATTTGAAATCGAAAATTGACTGGCGGATTTTTTCCACCGGCGACGGTTTTGAAGTGGAGGATTTGCGCGTTGAAACATTTGCGATTCCGCACGACGCGCAAGACCCGGTTGGATTTTTGTTGCGGACGGCGGGCGGCAACATCGGTTTCGCCACCGACCTCGGCCACACGACGAAGCTCGTCATCGAACGCACGCGCGCCGCGAATGTCCTCGTGCTCGAATCCAATCACGACGTGAAGATGCTTCAAAATTCGCGCCGGTCATGGAGTTTGAAACAGCGGATTCTCGGACGCCACGGCCATCTCTCGAACGAGGCCGCCGCCGAAGCCGCCGCCCAAATCATGTCCGCCGGACTGCGCCATCTTTACCTCGCGCACTTGAGCCGCGAATGCAATCGCCCCGAACTCGCGCAACACGTCATGGCCGAGCAACTTCATCACATCGGCGCGGCGCATGTTCAACTCCGGCTTACCGCGCAGGACGCGCCGTGTGAGACTTTGGAGCTTTGAATTTGTTCCGCCGACCGTTTTAACTTGCCGGAGTTAAAAACGCCAACTGACCGAGATCATGTGCAGATTCAATCCCGGATTCGGTTCGGCGAGGCCCGCGTTGGACATATGCTGGTAGCGATAGCCGACGCGAAGATGTTTGGTGACATCCCAGTTCAGCCCCACGTGGGTGGTGAATTGGAACCAGTCGCCGAAATCTTTTATGCCAAACTCATGCCGGCTCAAGACGGTCGGGCTGAAACCGGCTTCGAGTGTGAGCGGGAATTTCTCCTTCCCCAGTTCCAACACCGGCCCGATGGTGCCGATGAAGGCATCAGTTTCTTTCCCGCCCAGCCAGCCAGCCGAGGCATCCAACCTGGTCTGAAAATACCAATCAGAATGGAAATCCCACCGCCAAGGCAGGTTCATTTCCGCAAATGCCTCGGCCTGCCGGAAGGTGTATGAATGGCTGTTGAGCGATATGCCACCGCGCACACCGGCCGATTGCAAATCCTGCGCTTCCCCTCTGCAAACGACCGAAATTATCGCGAGCAGTGGCCAACATTTCAAAAAACCGTAAATCATTTTGCCGCTGTAAACGCGGCAGCCCAATCTACTATTTCGACCCTCCGCTGCAACTGGAAACGGAAACCCCCCCGATGAATGTATTGCGCGGTTGCGTCCGCCGCGGCAAATCATGGATAATCCGCTCGTGGCCAGTCTCCGCATCCAGAAAATCAGCGCGTTCGACCTGCCGGAACTGCGGCCTTACGCCACGTTGCGGCGGCCGTTGGAACACAAGCAGCAGGGCATTTTTGTGGCCGAAAGCGAAAAAGTCGTGCGGCGGTTGCTCGAAAGCAAACTCACCGTCGTCTCCGTCGTGCTGCCGGAAAAATGGCTGGAGGAATATC
The DNA here is from genome assembly GCA_035504945.1 of Candidatus Aquilonibacter sp. Classification (GTDB taxonomy): domain Bacteria; phylum Verrucomicrobiota; class Verrucomicrobiia; order Limisphaerales; family UBA11358; genus UBA11358. The sequence continues at coordinate 20,946 of DATJRH010000010.1, forward strand.
GTCCGCTGCTCGAAGCGCGGCCGGAAAACGTCGCCGTCTATCTTGCGGACAAAAAATTATTGGAGGGCCTGGTCGGCTTCACGATGTTTCAAGGCGTGCTGGCCGTCGGAAAAGTTCCGCCGCCGGTTTCGCTGGCAGAAATTCTGGCGCAAAGTCCGTCGCCAAAATGTTTCGCGGCCGTGGACGAACTGGCGAACGCAGAAAATCTTGGGGCGCTCGTCCGCAATTGTGTGGCCTTCGGCGTCCAGGCGCTGCTGGTCGGCGAGACGAGCAGCAGCCCGTATTTGCGCCGCGCCGTCAGGAATTCGATGGGCACAATTTTTCAACTGCCGGTCGTCGAATTAAATCAGAAACGCGGGCCGCATGAATCCAGCGCCGAATTAAGGCGGCGTGGAATTTTGGGTTCGCAAAAGAATTTGACGCTCGCGCAAACGCTTCTCGCTTTGCGCGCGCGCGGCGTCCGCTGCATCGCGGCGCATCCGCACACGGACAAAAGAGCTTTGTCAGAGGCGGATTTCTCCGGCGATTGCTGCATTGTTTTCGGCAGCGAAGGCAATGGAATTTCCAAGGCCGTTCTGGAAAGCTGCGACGAAGCCGTGGCGATCCCGATGTCCGCCGGCGTTGACTCGCTCAACGTCGGCGCGGCGGCGGCGGTTTTTCTTTACGAAGCGAAGCGGCAGCGGAATAAAATCTGAACCGTGGAGGCAAGCCTTGTTCAGCGCGCGATTGTTTCCAAAACGACTTCGACCGAAGATTTTTTTCCGCCGCGATTTAATTTGGTGAACATTCCGCGCCAGAAGCCAAGGCCGTAAAGAACGTGCGTCAGCACGATGAACGGAATGGCCGCGAGACTTTTCAAAACGCCGCCGCGCGGCAGCAGTGCCGCCGCCTGCACCAGAATTGCGAACGCATAAATTCCCAGCGCCGCCAGACTGATTTTCCCGACAATTGGCAGCACGACGAGAAACGGCAGCGCGATGAGAAACAGGCAAAACAACGGCGGTGCGAAATTCAGCACCGAACCGGGCGTCGGATGAACGCGAAACTGCTCGGCGCGGCCGCGACCGTAAGTCATCAGCATTTTGGCGAACGCCTTGATGCTGTGACGCGGGCGGCGATGAACGATGAAGTCGGGATCGTAAACCAGCCGGCCGCCGCGTTTTTGGATTTCGTCCATGAGCGCGTTTTCCTCGTTCGGATAAAGCGCCTCGTTGAAACCGTCAAGTCCGAGCATGGTCTCGCGGCGCGCGGCGAGATTGCAAAGAATCAATTCCTTCTCGCCCGTGTCGCGCAGTTTGCCGACCGGCGTGTAACGAGCGCGGCTGGGACCGAAGGCAATCCAGCTCGCGAGGACGAGCGCGAAAATTTTTTCCAAAACCGGCGCATCAGGCGGGCAAAGGTTTGGGCCGCCGACGATTTGCACCTTGGAATCGGAAAAATGCGCGGCCGCGCGACGCAGATTGTCCGCCGGGGCGACGGAATCGTCGTCGAGAAAATAAATCAGTTCGCCGCGCGCCGCGCGCATGGCGGTGTTGCGTTGGACGGATGGTTGTTTGCCGCGCGCGACGATGATTTCCAAAAGTTCGGGCGGATAATCCAGTTGGCGCGACGCGGCGACCGCCTTGATTTCGGGCTGGCCGGGTTTCGCGGCAATGATGATGGTGACGCTCGGCAAACGGTTGTTCACGGCGCGAGGCTAAAGTCGAACCGTCAAGGTTCAAAGTGCAAAGTTGCGGTTTGAATTTTTAATTTTGACAAGCGCGGCTGAAACTTTAGATTGCGCGGATTCCGGATGGGGTCGTAGCTCAGTTGGTAGAGCACCACAATGGCATTGTGGGGGTCAGGAGTTCGAATCTCCTCGGCTCCACCATCTCGAAGTTTTCTAATTTCCAGTGCAACACCCGTCTTGTCTCCACGACTACGGGCGATTGTTTTCCGAAGACGTGGCGGGCGAAAATTTGATCTGGCGGCGGTTGATTCTTTGGGAAGCCGGGCGTAAGTTCAAAAAGGAGGTCACTTAAAGTCTGTTGTGAGGTTCGGCGGGAATAGCCCATTATTTTAAACACACGGGGTTCGTATCTTTTGTGCGAAATAATGATGTAAAAAAACGATTTGGCACGTCGGTCAAATTCTGGCGGAACCAATTGGGCGTCTCCCAGGAAATCCTGGCGGAACGGGCGGACTTGCATCGGACCTACATTTGTGACGTTGAACGCGGCTCGCGCAATGTCTCGCTGGAAATCATCGAGAAGCTTGCGCGCGCGTTGGAGATTTCCACCTCCGCCCTGTTTTTGAATTGCGCAACGCAGTCGTCCGATAAATCGGCGGCCCGCGCCGGCCCGCCGGATGAGTTGGTGGACATTCTGTTTGTGGAGGACAATCCTGACGACGAAGCCCTGACGATGCAGGCGCTCAAGCGTGCCAACCTCGCCAACCGCATCCACGTCGTCCGCGACGGCCAGGCGGCCCTGGATTTCCTTTTTTGCGCCGGCGAATACGTCCATCGCCGGCTGGACAACCTGCCGCAAATGATTCTGCTCGACCTGGTTCTTCCCAAAATTGACGGCCTGGAAGTGTTGCGGCGCATCAAGGCCCATTCACAAACGCGTTCCATCCCGGTCGTCGTGCTCACCGTTTCCAATCGCAGCCAGGATGTGGCCGAGAGCCGGCGGCTTGGCGCCAAGGCGTATATCGTCAAGCCGGTGGAATTTCAGAATTTCAGCGAAGTGGTGCCCAAGTTAAATTTGCAGTGGGCGGTGTTGAAACCGGCGCCAATCATCAGCACCTGAAATTATGACCATCGTTTCGTTCCTTCCAAAGCATCCGCTCGCACGGAAGATGGGGGGACGAACCCGCGGAGCACATGAAGGTTGAACAACAATTGAAGGCCTCGCTCAAGGAAATCGGCGACTTGAAAGCCGCGCTCGACGAGCACGCCATCGTCGCCATCACCGATCCGCAGGGGAAAATCACCTACGTCAACGACAAGTTTTGCGCCATCTCCAAATACTCCCGCGACGAACTGCTCGGCCAGGACCATCGCCTCATCAATTCGGGCCATCATCCCAAGGAATTCATCCGTGATTTGTGGACCACGATTGCCAACGGCAAGGTCTGGAAGGGCGAAATAAAAAACAAGGCCAGGGACGGCTCGTTTTACTGGGTGGACACGACCATCGTGCCGTTTTTGAACGAGCGCGGGAAGCCGCGCCAATACGTGGCCATCCGCGCCGACATCACCGAGCGCAAACGGGCCGAAGCGGAAATTGTCCAGCTCAACGCCGAATTGGAGCAGCGCGTTGCCAAACGCACGGCGGAATTGAAACAAGCCAATCAGGAATTGGAAGCCTTCTCCTATTCCGTCTCGCACGACCTGCGGGCGCCGCTGCGGGCGATGGGCGGGTTTGCGTGCATTCTGGAAAAGGAATTCGACGGCCAGCTTTCGACGGAGGCCAAAAAAGCCATCGGGCGCATTCGCGACAACGCCGCCAAGATGGGGCAGCTCATTGACGGATTGCTGGATTTTTCCAGCTTGAACTGGATGCCGGTCACCAAGACGAAGATTGCCCCGGCCAATGTCATCCGCGCGGTGTTCGAAGAACTTCAGCCGGAGGCGGCCAACCGCCGCGTGAAAATTGATATCGCCGAACTGCCCGCCTGCGAGGCCGACGCCAACTTGTTGAAACAGGTCTTCGCCAATTTGCTGGCCAACGCGCTGAAATACACGCGTGGCCGCGATCCGGCGGTAATCCAGGTCGGCTGGCGCGAGGAGCAGGGCGCGCGCGTTTATTTTGTGCAGGACAACGGCGCGGGGTTCGACATGGCCTACGCCAACAAACTTTTCCGCGTCTTTCAACGGCTGCACAGCGCGGATCAATTTGAAGGCACGGGCGTCGGGCTGGCCATTGTCCAGCGCATCATCCAGCGCCACGGCGGCCGCATCTGGGCCGAGGCGCAGGTGGACCGCGGCGCGACTTTTTATTTCACCCTGGGAGAATCCTGACATGACGGACGAAACCGTGGACATCTTGTTGGTGGAAGACAGCGCGGACGACGCGGCATTTTTCGCCCACGCATTGAAAGAAGCCGGGCTGCCGGCGCAGGCGCGGACTGCCCGCGACGGCGCGGAGGCACTGGCGTTGCTCTTCGGCACGGGAAGTCCCGGTGGCGCGGCCCCGCTGATACGACCCCGGCTGATTGTTCTCGATTTGAAATTGCCCAAGGTGGGCGGTCTGGAAGTGCTGCACCAACTCAAGGCCAATCCGCACACGCGAACCATTCCCGTGGTGGTGTTAAGTTCCTCGCGGGAAAAACGCGACCTCGCTGAAAGTTACCAGCTCGGCGTCAACAGCTATCTCGTCAAGCCGATGGATTTCGACGCATTCGCGGCGTTGATTCGTGCCCTAAGCCGTTACTGGCTGCAATACAACCAAACCCAGAAACCCTGATGCCGGCCATGGCCAAGCCGCTGAACATTTTGATTGTCGAAGATTCGCAGGACGACGCGGATTTGCTCGCTTACGAACTGCGCGAAGCCGGGTTCGCTTTGAAATGGGTGCGCGTGGAAACCGAGCCGCACTTTCTGGCGGAATTGCGGAAAGGGCCCGACCTTATTCTTTCCGACTTTTCGTTGCCGCAGTTCAGCGGGCTGCGCGCCGCGAAACTGGCGCAGGAAAGCGGCCTGGATATTCCGTTCATCCTGATTTCCGGAACCGTCGGCGAAGACGTCGCGGTGGAGGCCATGCGGCACGGTGCGACGGATTATCTGCTCAAGGACCGGATTGCGCGTCTCGGCAGCGCTGTCGAGCGCGCCCTGCGCGAAGCCAAGGAGCGCGCCGGACGCAAGCTGACGGAAAAAGAGTTGCGGCAATCCGAGCATCGGTTTCGCGAGATGCTGGAAAACCTCAAGCTGATCGCGATGACGTTGGACCAGCACGGCAAGGTCACATTTTGCAATGACTATCTGCTCGAATTGACGGGATGCAGACGCGAGGAAGTCATCGGCGCGGATTGGTTCGAGAAATTCATTCCTGAAACCGACACGGAGTTGAGAAGGATGTTTTTTGAAACCATCGCCATCGGCGCCATCCCGGCCCATCATCAGAATCCAGTTAAAACCGCCAGCGGCGAACTGCGCGAGATTCTCTGGAACAACACCATCCTGCGGGACGGTTCCGGAAACATCATCGGCGCCGCGAGCATCGGCGAAGACGTCACCGAACGCAAGCGGGCGGAAGAAAGATTGCGCGAAAGCGAATTGAAATTCCGGCAAATTGCGGAAAGCATTCGCGAAGTTTTTTGGGTCACCGACCCGGCCAAACACCAGATGCTCTACATCAGCCCGGCCTACGAAACCATCTGGGGCCGCACCTGCCAGAGCCTCTACGATTCGCCGCAAACGTGGCTTGATGCCATTCATCCCGACGACCGCAGCCGCGTGGCACGAGCGTCACAGCTCAAACAAAATGCCGGCACCTACGATGAGGAATACCGCGTCATCCGGCCCGATGGCGCGTTGCGCTGGATTCACGACCGCGCCTTTCCGGTGCAGGATGCCGCCGGCGGGGTTTATCGCATTGTGGGCGTGGCGGAAGACATCACCGATCGCCGGAAACTGGAGGAACAATTCCGCCAGGCCCAAAAAATGGAGGCGGTCGGCCTGCTCGCCGGCGGCGTGGCGCATGACTTCAACAACCTCCTCGCGGTCATCCAAATGCAATGCGGCTTGATGAGGGCCCACGGAAATCTTGCGCCAGACCAGGCCGAGTGCCTGGACGGTATCAACTCGGCCACCCAGCGCGCCGCCGATCTCATCCGCCAGTTGCTCTTGTTCAGCCGCAAGGAAACCATCCAGCCGCGCGATTTCGATTTGAACCAATCCATCAACAGCCTGACGAAAATGCTGCGGCGCATCCTCGGCGAGAACATCCAGGTCCAGTTCCGGTTTGCCTTGCAGCCGCTCTTCATCCACGCCGACGCCGGGATGCTGGATCAAGTGCTGATGAACCTCGTGGTGAATTCCCGCGATGCCATGCCGCAGGGCGGACGGCTCGTCATCGAAACTTCGGCCGTGGAATTTGATGAACTGTCGGCGGCGCAATCCGCCAGCGCCCGTCCCGGCTCCTTCGTTTGTTTGAGCGTGGGCGACAGCGGCTGCGGCATCTCCCCTGAAAATGTGCCGCGGATTTTCGAGCCGTTCTTCACCACCAAGGAGGTCGGCAAGGGCACGGGCTTGGGACTGGCCACTGTTTTCGGCATCGTTCAACAACATCAGGGATGGATCAATGTGTACAGCGAGGTGGGCCGCGGAACCACCTTTCGAATTTATCTTCCGCGCCGGATCAAAATGTCCGAATCCGCCACCAGTCCCGCCGCCCCGGTCGCCGCGTCCGGCGGACATGAAACAATCCTGCTGGTCGAAGACGATGCGTTTGTGCGCGCTTCCCTGCGCGCCGCCCTTTCGAGACTCGGTTATCGCGTGTTCGACGCGGTCAATGCCGTTGACGCCTTGGAAGTCTGGCAGCAGCACGGCGATGAAATCCGTTTGTTGCTGACCGACCTGGTCATGCCGGGGAAAATAACCGGCCGCGAGCTGGCCGGAATGCTCTTGTCGCACCATCCGAAATTGAAAGTCATTTATATGAGCGGTTACAGCGCCGAAATCGGAGAAGGCAATTTTCCGCTGGAAGAAGGCGTGAACTTTCTGACCAAGCCGTTTGAGACTTCCAAGCTGGCGGAAACCATCCGCCGGCGGTTGGATCATTGAAATTGCCGGACTGGAAAATGCGGTGGAAATAATGGTGTCGAGGCGCCTCGCTCCAATATATCTCAAGCCGCCGGCCGGCTGGCGGGTTCGGGATTAAGCGCGTCGGCGGCGATAATCGCAGTGGACGTCTTGCGGGTTTCAAAACGAACGGGCAATCGGTGTGATTTTTCCCAGACGCGCGCTGCCTTGGCCCAGCCTTCCGCAACCAGGTCACCTAGAATTCTGAATTTGGTTTCGTGTGTTTCCGAGAGTTTTTTTCCAACGAGCGCGGAGCAAGGTGCGCTGAGTTCCATGACATTGCTGGGGCCGCAGGGCAGTTGGTGGATGGAAGTGGAACAATCCGCGCCGGTCGCGTCCGGCGATTGCCAGGTTTTTTCCACGTTGTCCAGCTCCAGCCGGACCTTCACGTAGCCGAGTTTTCTGGCGACGAACACCAAATCCTCCCAAAGGCTGTCAATGCTTTTGCAACGCGCGCCTTCCATCGCCAGCCAGCGGGTTTGGTGGAGCGCATACTGGATTTCCGCGCGCATGTCCAGCGAACCGCCCAGCACGCGCCCCACCGCGAACCATTCGCGGCTGAAGCTTAATTTCCCCGCTGACAGCAGGATGATGAGCACGGCGCAACCCGTGAGGATGGGCAGGTATTCGTCATGCGACCAGAAGGCCGCCAGACCCAGCACCAGAAAGGAGGCCGTGAAGGCGTAGAGTCCCAAAACAATCTGGCGGCTGGAAAGCCCCATTTCCAAAAGCCGGTGATGGATGTGCCGGCGGTCGGGACGAAACAGCGGCAGGCCGCGCAAACCACGCCGCAAAATGGCCAGCAAGGTGTCGAGAATCGGCAGCGCCAGCACAAACAGCGGCGCAATCAATGCCGCAAACACCGTGCCTTTGTGTGAATTGGCAATCGTCAGGCACCCGATTAAAAATCCGAGAAAATACGCGCCGCCGTCGCCCATGTAAATTTTCGCGGGCGGAAAATTAAAGCACAAGAAACCCAGCAACGCGCCCGTCATGCCGACCGCGATGAATTGCACGTCACCCGTCCCGCCGCCGACGCCCGCCAGCAGCAGCATCAGCATGAGCCCGATGCCGCCCGCCAGCCCGTCCACGCCGTCAATCAGGTTGATCAAATTGGTCATGCCCACAAGCCAGAACAAAGTGACCAGCCATGCCCACCAGATTCCCAAGTCAACCGTTTGTCCGATGAACGGCAATCCGACGCGTTGGATGCCGAGCCCCAAAAAATAAGCGGCGCTGGCGACGGCCAGTTGTCCGAAGAACTTTCGTCTTGCTCCCAGCGGACGAAAATCGTCCCACAACCCCAGCGCAAACATGGCCAGGGAAAGGCCGGCGATTTTTGCCAGTTCCGCCAGCGCTCCCGGCTGATTTTTTAAAGCGACGCCGAAAAACAAAACAAATACCGCAACAAACGTCCCCGCCAGGGCAATCCCGCCCAGTCGTGGAACTGGCGGCTGGCGCGAATGTGGATGATGCCATTCCCCCTCCCGGTCGGAAAAATGAAGATGCCGGCAGCTTTTCAAAACCAGCCCTATCAAGCCCAGGCACACAAACAGCCCCGCCGAAGCGACGGTTGCGAGTTGATAACCATTCATAATCTGGCTGCTTGTTGACTGGACGCCATCACACAACAAATCCAGTCCGGCGTCAAGAATGAACTGCTAAAAAAACTATTGACAGAAGGCAAGGGAAACACTATTCTCGACCCACCTGAACCCGTAATTCACAAATTCACATTTTGAAGTTCATTAACCACAAACCAAATATGAAAAATCTCAAATGGCTGGCAATTGGAACGGCGGCGTGTCTTCTTATCAGTTTTAGAGCAACCGCAGATGTTCTTTACAACAACAGCGTCACCCCCACCGGTTACGCGCTCCAACTGGCAAATGGTGTGGAAGTGGGCGACGAAATTAATCTGGCATCCTCTGAATATCTCACAAATTTCTCTTTCAACTTTTACAGTTCTGGAACGTATGCGGATGTAACGTTGGAAATACTTTTCCAATTAAACGACGGCACGCCGTATAACGGCTACAACACCCCCGGCACGGTCATTTACGACAGCGGTCCTTTCAGCATATCCAGCCAAAATGGCGACGGCGGTTTGAGTTTTGACATCAACGATTTGAGCCTCAACGACACCGTTCCGCTTAACAGCAATACCCCCATGCCCACTGATTTTACATTTTCCTTAATCGTTTCAGGTCTCGGTGACGGCGATGTGTTTTCCGTTGACCTCTACAATCCGCCAACTGTGGGCGGAAACTACGGCGATTATTGGTTGGACAATGGCGGCAGTTGGGAACTTTTGACGAACAGTGAAACCGGCCCCATCGGGTTCGCCTCCTTATTTCAAGGCTCGGTGACGCCAGCGCCGGAACCGGCCGCCATTTCCATCAGCCTTTTGAGCGGCGCGGCCTTACTGCTAGCACTTCGGCGTCGGCGGCAATAATTTCTGTTGTAAACTTTCAGCGAACGACCGGCGGTTTCGTCGGTCGTTCTGTTTTTCAGGGAGCAGCCAGCCGGTAAAACGCCTCCGTGTTCGTCGCGTTCAACATCACCACCTGAAAATTATTGCTCAACACCGGCATGTTGGTGACGGTCGTCCATTGCGCCGGCGGATTCAGGCTGAAGGTTTGCTGTAGTAGAAAGCTGCCTCCGTTGTTCGTCCAGGAAAAGGCAATTTGGGCAAATTGATTCCCACTTGTGCCCGCCGGCGCCAGTTGCAGCGGCGGAATCGGCACGGCGGAAATCCAGGCGGAAAATTCGGACGTGTTGTTATTCGGATCCGTTGCCGTCGCGGTAACCACCCAGCCCGCCGGAACGGAAACCGGCAGGGAAACCACGAAGTTCGACGAACACGCCGTTCCCAAAGTCAAATTGGTCTGGCCCAGAAAAATCTGTCCTTCGCCATAGCCGGAGCGATTTCCGGTTGGGCTGGCAAAAAACTGAAGCGCATAGGTTTTGCCCACGCCGCTGTCCAGCATCCCGCTGATCCGTGTCGTCAAGGAACTGGTGTAGGCATCTGCCAGCACCGGATAATTTTGTCCCGCGTTCGCCGCGTTCGCCGCGACCCCGCTTTCACAGTCCACATTGGGATTCTCCACATTGCTGCCCAAGGCAATTCCCAGCCCGATGTTGGCGGACGATCCGCTGTTGCTAAAAATCGAATTGGCGCTGATTAAATTATTCAGGCTCCCGGTTCGCACGCGCACGCCGGCATAGCCGTTCTGGGCAAACGCGATGTGGTTGCCCGCGCCCGCCGCCATGCCGCCAATGGTGTTGTTCGTCGCGTTCACCTGGAGTTCGATGTTGTGCCCGCCATTGCTCAACGCATTGGTGCCATCCACTTTGGTGCCAATAAAATTTCCCTGAATCACATTCCACGAGGCCGCGTCAAGATAAATGCCATCGTAACCGTAACTGCTGCCGGAAATCAGGTTGCCCGCGCCCGGCGCGCTGCCGCCAATTAAATTGGTGGACACGCCCTGCAAGTTGATTCCGTCTTCCGCATTGCCACGGGCCAGGGTGCCGGATGCATCTGTTCCGATGAAATTTCCTTGCAATTGATTTCCAGTCGTCCCGGCACCGCTCAAATAAACACCGTAAATACCATTCGCCGAAATCACGTTGCCCGCGCCCGTGGTTGTCCCGCCGATTAAATTTGCCGCCGCTCCGGAAATGCCTATGCCGTCGCTTGTGTTGCCCAAATTATTTGCGCCCGTCGCATCCAGTCCGATGAAATTTCCCTGCACGGAATTGCCCGTCGCGTTCCCATTTACTCCCGACAGCAGCACACCGTAGGAAGCGTTGCCGGAAATCACATTGCCGCCGCCCGTCACCGCGCACCCAATCACGTTTGAACAGCCTTGAACCAGCACTCCGGATTGGGCGTTGCCGATGGCCTTGCTCCCGGTGATATCCGTGCCGATATAATTGCCGCAGACCACGTTGAAATCGTCGGTCATCTGGACAATGTCCACGCCATTGTCGGCGTTGCCGGAAATCACGTTGCGCGCGGCGGCCACCGTCCCGCCAATCGTGTTGGACACCGCGCCGTTGAGGGTGATGCCGTCGGAATTATTTTTCACGGCGTTTGTGCCCGCCGCCGAAAGCCCGATTAAATTTCCCGCAATCCAGTCCCCCAGCGCGCCGCCCGTCAGCACGATGCCTTGTCTGGCATTGCCGGAAATCACGTTGCCCGCGCCGGAGTTCGTTCCGCCGATGGTATTGCTGATGGCGTTGAAAATCTCCACTCCGGAAAGTTGGTTGGGCACGTTCGTTTTCCCCATCGCGTCCGTGCCGATAAAATTTCCCTGAATCACATTCCCGGCGGCGTTGGTCAGATAGACGCCCGTCGAACCATTGCCGGAAATCACGTTGCCGCCGCCAATGATGTTTCCGCCGGCGCCGCTGACGAAAATGCCAGCTACCGTGTTGCTCACCGCCCCGGCGCCGGAAAGATTCAGTCCGATGTAATTGCCCGCCACCATATTTCCAACCGTGGCGCCACCGGTCAAAAAAACTCCGTTTGCGCCGTTGCCGGAAATTATGTTGCGCGCTGCCGCGTTCGTGCCGCCAATCAAATTGCCGACGCTGTTTCCACCCACCACCACGCCGTCGTGGACGTTGCCCAGCGCGGTGGCGCCGGACGCCGTGAGGCCGATCAAATTTCCCTGCACCGTGTTGCTGCTCCCATTATCAATGTAAATCCCCGCGTAATTGCCGGCAATGACGTTGGTGTCGCCCGCATTCGTGCCGCCGATAATGTTGCCCGCGCTCTCCACCTCGATGCCGTAGCTGCTGTTCCCGCGCGCCAGCGAGCCGGTCGTGTCCGTGCCGATGTAATTGCCGGCGATGACGTTCGACGCGCCAAGCAGCACGATGCCCTGCTCGGAAAAATTATTGATCGCCAGCCCGCGCACCGTGCAGAAGTTTGTGTCCAGTTGCAATCCCGCCGCGCCCCCGCCCGCGTTGGTGCCGTTCAATTCGATGACCGGTGTGCCGGCAAATCCAGGCTGGCTGGTTCCGTCAATCACCATTGAGACGGTAATGGGCGGCAGATTGGAGCTTGGATAAATGGTGAACGGCTTTGTCCCGCTAATGTTGAAATTGATTATGTTCGGGCCCAAGGTTGCGTTCGCATTTGTAATCGCCTGCCGCAGCGAGCCCGCGCCGCTGTCGTTCATCGTCGTTACCGTGAACGTCGCGCCTCGGCCCGTCGGTGCGCCCGGCCACAGCTCTCCGCCAAAGGCCACGATTGCCAAAAACCACATTGGTATTTTCATGGTCTTGTATGTTTGATACGGAGTGGAACTGCACTCCCGCTCGCGTAAAAAATTGGGTTCTGCCACGATACGCGCGATTGCATGCCACCGCAAGATTTATACCGGAAAAATTTGGATGATATCTTCGACAGATTGGGCGGTTTGCTTTTGGCGAATAATGCTGACACCGCTGGATAAATGGCGTTCGGTATTCATTAAACTATTTGCAGAGTGTCCGGTTGAGCGACAATCATTAATTTAATCACCCGCCTCAATGGATTAACACCCTATAATCACCATTGTAAATTATACCGTGTGTGTCTGTGGGGTCTGATATTCCATCCATACGCTCGTATGGTGGATGAAAATCTTGTGTTGGCCAGCCGGACGCCGGTGGCCATCAACAACTTTGACGGCAGCGGTGACTTCAACTTCACCAACAGCCTCACCCCCCGGTTCGCCGCACCAGTTCTTCATCCTCTCGCAGTAAAGCAGCTCCAACTTCTCACAGGGCGCGCCGACAACGGCGCGCACCGTTGCGTTTTCACGGACGGAAACACGGCCTCTACCCGTTAAAGAAAACAAACGCCCCGAATTTTAAAAACGACAACTTATTCACCAAAAAATCATTGACTAAAGGCGATGAAAAATTTAGAGTGCCTTACATATTCCCAATTGCCGTTAAGCTGTCCAGATGAATGGATGCGTCGGATTGGAAGTCAAAGTTATTGGCAACTTAAATTATTACCATGAAAAAGGCAGTCGTAATCCACACTTGACAGACAGCCATTGACACTACCTGAATTATCACCATGAAAACCAACCCTCACTTCAGACCTTCAATTCAACTTCCACAATCAAGGTACCGGTTCAACTGGCTCGCTGGAATGATGCTGGCAGCTCTCTCCTTCGGCCTCAGCCTCGCTCCCAACCCGGCCCGGGCCGCCAGCGCGACTTGGTTGCCCAATCCGACCGACAATCAATGGTTCAGCACGAACCTTTTGGAAACAAACTGGAGCACCGGCCCGGGGACATATCCGGGCGCGAACGGAACCAGCAGCGCTGACATCGGCACGTTTAACACCAATAGCTCAATCACAAACATCCTCATCGCTGAACCCAGCAGTTGGACTGAAACCGCCATTGGCGGCATCCTGTTTGACAGTGCGAACTGCGCTTCTTACACCTTTGATGTCACGGCCGGCGAGCTGCGGCTGAACACCGGCGGCTACATCGCCATGGACGGCACCGTCACCAATTCCCAGGCCTTCACGGGCACCAGTTTTCTTCGCATCCATCCCACGACCGGTTTTTACCTGACCAACAATTCTCCCAACGTCAATGCGACCCTGAGCTTCGCCCAGGGCTTCCAAGGCAACAACACTGCCGACCCTGTGGACCCGCTCAATCTTTGCGGCTCCAACACGGGCAGCAACGTCGTCGGTGGCGTCATTGAAGACTACAACAATCCGAACACCTACGCGCCAGCAGCGGTTAACAAACTCGGCCCGGGCACGTGGTATCTCACGGGCGTCAGCACTTACACCGGTCCAACCACGGTCACTGGCGGTTTGCTCGTCTTGGCCGGCCCGGGTTCGATTAACCGGAGCACGAATGTCGTCGTCAACGGTTCCGGGGCCATCTTGAGCATCACCACCAACATCATGAATCTTACCGATACGAATAATTTTATGTTTGTGACCAACTCCGGGACGTTGCAAATCACCAACACGGCCTTCCGGACGCCGGTGACGGTCTCCAATCTCGTGGTGAACAATGCGACGCTGCAACTGGGCGTCAATGCCGCCACGCCCTTCACCAACATCGTGGTGAAGTTGTCCCTCACCGCCGGACCCAACATCGCCCTCAACGTTGCGCAGGTGGCCAATCTGTCGACGACCACGACGTTTGATCTCATTAGCTATGTGGGAACCGATCCGGTTGCTTCGGATTTCACGGCCAATGCGCCTCTCGGTTATAGCGCCGGCCCGGTGACGGTGGACACGGTCCATAAACTGGTCACCGTGGCCATCTCCACCGCCGTGGTGACCCCGCCCAAGGCGGATGTCTGGAATGGCCAGACCAACGGCGTGGACGACGGCGACTGGGACACCACCACCACCAACTGGATTAGCACCAATGCGCTCCTTGCCTATGTTCCCACCAACTATACCGCCTATGATACCGTCACCTTCGACGACACCTTGAGCGGAACGGCAAACGTCAACCTGACGACGGCCCTTACTCCCACCAGCATCACGCTCAACAACAATAATACGAATTACGTGTTCAGCGGCATCGGAAACATCATCGGCACGGCAAGCCTGCTCAAACAGGGTTCCGGCACGCTGACCATTGACAACAGCGGGGTCAATAGTTACACCGGCGGCAACCTGATCAGCGCCGGCGTGGTGCAGGTGGGCAACAACGACGCCAACGGTAATCTGTCCGGTCTCGTCACCAACAACGCCACCCTCATTTTCGACCGCAGCGACAATGCGCTGGTCAGGAGCAATGTCATTTCCGGCACCGGTTCGCTGATG
>DATJRH010000011.1:0-93578 GCA_035504945.1 Candidatus Aquilonibacter sp.
GCTTCGATGTAGCAGCGGATGAGCGGTTCGGTGCCGCTGGCGCGGAAGGCGACCCATTCGCGGTTCGGCAGGAGAAATTTGTAGCCGTCGGTGGTGATGAATTTTTCCACCTTGAACGCGCCGATGGCCGGAAGGCCGGCAGCCAGTTTCGCCAGGAGAACGTCCTTCTTTTCAGGCGCGAATGAGACGTTGATGCGGTCGGTGTAGAAGTCGCCGATTTTTTTGGAAAGTTCCTTGAGAATCTGGCCGAGGGATTTCTTTTCCGTCGCCACGAGTTCGGCCATGAGGAGGCAGGCAAGGATGCCGTCTTTTTCCGGCACGTGGCCTTTGACGCTCAAGCCGCCGGATTCCTCGCCGCCGACGATGATGGGCTCGCTTTCCATGAGCGCGCCGATGTATTTGAAGCCGACGGGCGTTTCGTGAACCTTCACGCCGAGCATTTCGGCGACGGCGTCCACCTGATGGCTGGTGGGCACGGTGCGGACGACGGCGCCTGTCCAGCCGCGGTTCTTTTTCAAATGATAAAGTGTCAGCGCGAGAATCTGGTTCGGCGTGAGCCAGGTGCCGTCCTTGTCCACGATGCCGAAGCGGTCGGCGTCGCCGTCGGTGCCGAGGCCGAGCTGCGCCTTGCCGCTGCGGACGAATTTCGCCGCGTCGGTCATGCCCACGGCGTCCGGTTCGGGATGATGCCCGCCGAAGAGCGGATTGATTTCGTTGTGGAAGAGCGTGACTTTCGCGCCGGCTTCTTTGAGCAGCGTGTCAAGGTAATCGTGGGCCGTGCCGTAGGAAATGTCCACGGCGACCTTCAGCTTCGCCTTTTTGATGACGTCGAACCGGATGAATTTGTAGATCTGCCTGAAATAGTCCGGCTGCGGATTGAAGGTCTTGCAACTGAACGTCCCGAACGGCGCGGCCTTGAAGGACCAGTTCTCCGCCTGCAGCCTGACGATGTTCGCCTCGATCTGTTTCGTCACGTCGGGCGTGGCGGGCGCGCCGTTGTGGGTGGAAAATTTGAGGCCCTGATACTCCGCCGGATTGTGGCTGGCGGTCATGTTGATGCCGCCGATGGCGCGGCGATGGCGGATGGCGTGCGCCACGACGGGCGTGGGCGCGTCGCGGTCGGTCAGCAAAGGGTCGAGGCCGTTCGCGATCAAAACTTCCGCGGCGGCCTGGCAAAAGGCGCGGCCCAAAAACCGGGTGTCGTGGTCGAGGATGACAACGGGTTTGCGTCCGTGAATTGCGGATTGCGGATTGGCGAGTTCAGCCTTGAGATAATCCGCGATGCCTTTCGTGGCCAGACGGACGTTGTCGAAGGTGAAGTCGCGCGCGATGATGTCGCGCCAGCCGGAAGTGCCGAATTTAATGGAAGCCATAAACCAGACAGAATTTACAGAATTAACGGAATCACAGTCACCGAAATTAAATTCTGAAAACTATGTTCATTCGATCTAGCTCTTCCAATCGAACGCTTTTTTCTTCAGCGCGTAAAGATAGCCGGCGAACAAAATCGCAATGAACGAAAACATGGAGCCGAAAATCAGATTGCGCGTGGCGTGCGCGGCGAGCATATCGCGATAAACCACCGCCCACGGATAAAGAAAAACGACTTCGATGTCGAACAGGATGAACAGCATCGCGACGAGATAAAATTTCACGGAGAAACGCGCACCGCCCTCGCCGATGGGGTCCTTGCCGCATTCGTAGGCGGCGTCCTTGGCCTTAGTGCGTTTGCCATATTTGCCCAGAAAAACGGAAACCATCAGCACGCCCACCGCGAAGCCGACGGCGGCAACGAGGAGCATGAGCACCGGGATGTATTGCGCAAGCTGCGAATCTTCCATGCGGGAAAATTTAGAGCGCCGCCAGAAATTTGCAACATGAATTCTCGTCGGAAAATATCGCGCGAAGTCCGGGAAACAGATCGTTTCATTTTCTGAACAGCCACATCAGGAAGGTCAAAATCACGCTGATGACCAGGCACGTCACGATGGGAAAATGAAAACTGAAATCGCCCCTGGAATAATTGATGTCGCCGGGCAGCCGGCCGAGCCAGCCTTTGCCGAAGCCCGACCACAGCAGCGCGCCGACCGCGGCCATGAGCAGACCGGCCACGACTAAAAATTTCCCGAAGTCGTTCATTGCGCGTTCGCGTCGAGAAATTTCACCATCGCCGCGGCAAATGGCGCGAGGTCGCGCGGCGTGCGGCTCGAAATCAGATTGCCGTCCAGAACCACCGCCTCATCCACCCAGATGCCGCCGGCGTTTTTGAGATCGTCCTTGATGCCGCGCGAGCCGGTGACGCGCTTGCCTTTCAGGATTTTTGCTGAAATTGGGATCCAGCCGCCGTGGCAGATGAACGCAACGAGCTTACCCTGTTCAAAAAATTCGCGCGTGAGCGACAGCACCTTCGCGTCACGACGTAATTTGTCCGGCATGAAACCGCCGGGCACAAGCAAGCCGCAAAAATCCTTGCTGTTCGCGTCCTTCAGAAGGAAATCCGATTGCGCTGGATAACCGTGCTTGCCGGTGTAAGTTTTGATTTCCGGCGCGGCGCTCTTGAGCGCGTAACCGGCTTCCTCCAGCCGCAGTTTCGGGTACCACAATTCCAGGTCCTCATAAACGTCGTCGAGAAATGCGAGCACGGTTTTGTTTTGCATGACGGATTTATTCTCCAAAAATGGGCACGCGGCAAGCCCGTAAATGTTACGCGGTCATGGAGTGACAAAATTTACGACCTGCGGCGTGAGCGGCGGCAATTTGCTGACCTGCGTGAAATTTGTGTCAAAAGCCCAATTGCGTCTGGGGAAGGTGTAATAATTACCGGTTTGCTGCCAGCTATTAGTCGCGTATTGGCTGGGAAACATGACGACTATGGAACCATTGAAATACAAGGTTCCCCACGCCTCCAGAAAGCGAAGGAAATTTTCAACCCCGCCGCTGTAGTTTCCACTGATGTCGGGATTTGATTGGACAATGCCTTCGAGGCAAGCGGCATTGATGGTGGTGGTGCTTGGGCTGACTGAAGGATCTTTGCTGGTAACGGTGTCATTCCAATTGGAAGAAAGAATCGTAATGGCATCGGCCATAAGCGCAGCCGGATAAGTATAAACAGTGTTGTTTTGACCGGACGATGAGCCGGCAGGCGTCTGCACATTGTAATTGCCCAATATGTAGAGCGGCTGCGGCGTGGCGATGGTGAAACCATAATCTGACGGCAGTTGCTGTCCATGGACAACGCGCACGGCTGGAAGCGTCGTGCCGGTCAATGGAACGGCGTTATAGACATAGACGGAATTAATCGGGTGGCCTTTGTCTTCGACATTTAGTAAGCTATAATAGCTGCCGCCGTTGCTCGCGGTGTTGGTCAGCCATTTGTTGAATGTGGAAATATCAATCTGGATGGCTTGAACGACTTTTCCTTTCCCATTGATGCCGCTCCCGCCGTTCCAACCTTCGCGCCAATCGTAAAAAAGAACATTCGTAATGAAGGAATAACTGGCAAACCGGACATTCGTGACGCAATCAAGCCCGGCGGTCGGGCTTATGCTGACAAAGTTGGTGCTGCCACCGGTCTTTAACGAGTAATAATCGGGAGAAATCGGAGTTAGAGATTGCGCGTTAAGTGAATCTTGATAATAAATGAAAGTGTTGGTGCCTGTGGAGGTGAGTGCTCCAAAGTTGGTGCCTCTGGCGGAATTGGTGATGTAAAGGTCGGCGGCATTGGCCAGATAAACTTGCCCGGTATTTGAATATGCAGCCACCGTTCCCATGGCATAAGCTAGCGGCGGCAAATCGAGGATGGCCTCGGCGTTGGTGCCAATCGACAGGTTCAATGCGCCCGCGCCTGAAACCGGCTGGCCAGCAAGTGAGAAAGCGGGGTTGCCAGAAGCAGTGTAGTCGTTGGCAAAAGGATCGGTGGCAGTGGTGTCATTGGTGCCTACAGCATCCACCGTGGAGGCAAAGATCAAGGTTGACGAGCCTTCCCAAATGCTCTGATTGCAAAATACCGGGCCGGTGACGGTCATGGATGATGCGGAAACAAATTCCATGTTCAGATTATAAAAAATCGCGAACTCAAAAACCGGGTAGTGTTGCACGAAGCGAAAAAATTCCTGAAAATTCGCAGCCGGATAATTGGAAGCCACGCTGGTCACAGTATAAGGTGCAACCGTTTCGTTCCACACAATCGGCTGAGATAAATTCGTCGTCGTTTCCAGCTCGCCAAAAAAATAGCCGTCAGCCGGATTTGTCGATGAAGACACCGTGACCATGCCGTTGGTGGCGCCAATCTGTAATGTCAGTGGTATTTGAGCCATTGCGGACAATCGCAGCAGCGTCGCCAGCAGGAAAATTGAAAACCATTTTCTCATCCGATTAACTTTTCCTTCCAGCGAATGAATTTATCTCTTTTCACTTGAAGCGTCCAAACAAAATACCTTCGCAAAACTTGTGCATCCCATCACAATGTTTGTTCACCCACAGTTTTTTCTTTTACCTTCGTGCGTTTCCGTTTTCAATTGCGCCCCATGTCGCGCGATTACGTTCTTGAAAATGCCAGGCCGGAGTTTCATCCGCGGATTGACTATGCGCGCGAACTCAATCCGCAGCAGCTTGCCGCCGTCACCGCGCCGCCCGGCCCGGCGCTCGTCATCGCCGGCGCCGGTTCGGGCAAGACGCGCACGCTTACCTATCGCGTCGCGTATCTGCTCGAACAAGGCATTCCTGCCGACCGGATTTTGCTGCTCACATTCACGAACAAGGCCGCCGGCGAAATGATGCGGCGCGTCTCGGATTTGATCGGACGCGAATTGCGCGAGCTTTGGGGCGGCACGTTCCATTCCATTGGCGCGCGGATTTTGCGCTCGCACGCCGAGGCGCTCGGCTATCACCGTGACTTCACGATTCTCGACCGCGACGATGCGAAGGATTTGATCAAAGCCTGCGTCGCCGACGCCGGCATCGAAACCAAGGGCACGCATTTTCCGAAACCGGAGGTTCTGAACGAAATTTTTTCGCTCGCCGTCAACACGCACAAGACGACGGACGAAATTCTCGAAACGCAATTCAACTACTTCGAGCAGTTCGCGTCGCAAATCGCCGACCTCGGCCAGCGTTACACAAAACGCAAGCGCGCGACGAACGCGATGGACTTCGACGATTTGCTCGCCCTCTGGCTGAAACTGCTTCAGGAAAACACCGACGTGCGCGAACATTATCAACGCCGCTTCCAGTTCATCCTCGTGGATGAATATCAGGACACGAACAAATTGCAGGGCGACCTGATTGACCTGCTCGCCGCGCGAACCAAAAATGTCACCGTCGTTGGCGACGATGCGCAAAGCATCTACGCCTGGCGCGGCGCGAATTTCCTGAACATCCTCGATTTTCCAAAGCGTTATCCCGGCGCGAACGTTTTCAAGATCGAAACCAATTACCGCAGCACGCCGGAAATTTTGAAGGTCGCCAACGCCGCGATTGCCGCAAATAAAAATCAATTTGCCAAGGAACTTGCGCCGTCGCGCAAGTCCGGCCTCAAGCCCGCGCTCGTCGCGTGTGTGGACGCCGCGCAACAGGCCGCGTTCATCGCGCAGCGCGTCGCCGAATTTCCCGACGAAGGCGTGAATCTCAACGAAGTCGCCGTGCTTTACCGCTCGCACTTTCACGCGCTGGAATTGCAGCTTGAGCTGACCAAGCGCCACATTCCCTTCTCCATCACGAGCGGCATCCGCTTTTTCGAGCAGGCGCACATCAAGGACGCAACGGCTTATTTGAAGTTCGTCATCAATCCGCGCGATGAAATTTCCTTCAAACGCCTCGCGCAATTGCATCCGGGCATCGCCGCGAAGGGCGCCGACAAACTTTGGAAAATCTTTTCGGGGAAAATGGAAGGCAACGAGCTGGCCGTCTCAAAAAATCCAATCGCGACGGCGTTGCAAGGTTGTTCCAAAAATGTCAGCGCAAAGGCCGCGACGGCTTGGATGCAATTTGTCGCGACGATTTCCCAGCTTGAAGACGAAGCCGTCCGCAAAAGCGCGGCGAAGATGTTGCGGCTCGTGATTGACGCCGGCTACGACGATTATTTGAAGGAAAATTTTGCGAACTACCGCAACCGGTTGGAAGATTTGGAGCAGCTCGCCGTCTTCGCCTTTCAATTCAATTCCACGGAGGAATTTTTGACGCAACTCGCGCTGCTCACCAACGTCGAGGCCGAGGACGATCAGACGGCTAAGGACGACACGGAAAAAATCAAGCTCTCGACCATTCATCAGGCGAAGGGACTGGAATTCGACGCGGTTTTTGTCATCATGCTTTGTGACGGAATGTTTCCATCGGCGCGCTCGATTGAAAGCGACGACGGCGAAGAGGAAGAGCGCCGGCTGTTTTACGTTGCCATCACACGCGCGAAGAATGAGTTGTATTTGAGCTATCCGCTGATTCGCGCCGGCTTCGGCAAGTCTGGCGGTGACGGAATGCAGCAACCGTCGCGTTTCCTGTCGGAAATTCCCGGCGACCTGTTGAACCAGTGGAATCTGCGTTCGCGCTATTAAACCGCTTCATCCCGTCGGCGACGCGGGGCGCGGTTTTTTTCACCCACGTATTGTCCCGCCTGAACGAGAATTCCCGAAACCGCCAGCACGGCGAAGATCAGCGCCCTGGCTGGCGGGTCGAGCGGAACATTTTGGGAAACTGCCGTTGCGCCGGTGAGCGAGGACAGGACAATCAAGGCCGGATCCAACAGCGTGAAAGTCAAGATCGCGCCAAGCATCGCGCCCACGGCAAACGCAGCCCACACGATGGCTTCCGGTCTGGCATGGAGCGTCGCCGACGCCAGGGCGGACAGGCAATATCCACCGGCGAAAAATCCGGCGATACTGATGGCGATGCGTTGCAGAACAACCGAAGCGATTGCGCCGAGCAAACCCGCGCCCAAGGCGATGAGCAGTATCAGCCACTCAGGCTGCCCCTGCAAAGTATCGCGCGCTATTTGAAAACCGGCGATGAAGCCGACACACCCTACAAACAGCCAGAAAAGCCGGCGGCCAAAAAACAGCAAAGCCGCGCCCATGAACACATTGAGCCATTCCATG
Source organism: Candidatus Aquilonibacter sp. (assembly GCA_035504945.1). Classification (GTDB taxonomy): domain Bacteria; phylum Verrucomicrobiota; class Verrucomicrobiia; order Limisphaerales; family UBA11358; genus UBA11358. The sequence goes on from DATJRH010000011.1 coordinate 7,089, forward strand.
ACTTTACGTTAATGCAAAATGGTCAATCGGCAAATGCCTGACACCGGCGTGAAGTCAACTTGAATCCCAAAAGCCACCAGGATTGTCACGTCGGCTCCTGCAAAGCATAAATTAACTTCAAACGCGGGCATAAATCTGGCATCTAATCAGTGTGCGACGTTTCGGAATCCTTTTGCTCGCCGGCCTCTGGCTCGCGGCCTTCACTGGCTGCCGCACGCAGGCGCAACCTCCGGCTGTGCCGGCCTTTGGCAGCGGCCCGTTGTCCGCTCATCACACGCAGGTGAAATTGCTTCTGTCCGCCGGCACCGCCAAACCCGGCGACACGATTTGGGCCGGCGTGGATTTGAAAATGGAACCCGGCTGGCACACTTACTGGAAAAATCCGGGCGACGCGGGGATGGCCACGGAAATCAAATGGCAACTGCCGCCGGGAATTTCCGCCGGTGAAACCCAATGGCCGCTGCCGGAAAAATTCCAGTCCGCCGGCATCACCACTTACGGCTACGAAAACGAAACGATGCTGCTCGTGCCGCTGACGATTGAAACCAATTTTCCGACGAACCCGGGGCCGCTGGACTTGAAAGCGAACGTTTCGTGGCTCGAGTGCAAGGACGTTTGCATTCCCGCCAATCAAGACGTCGAGGCGGAGTCGAACTTAGGCGGCGAAACCAAAACCTCCACCAACGCGGCGGTGATTGAAGCGTGGAAAAGCAAGGCCCCAAAAACAAATTCCATTTATTCCGTGAGTGCGTGGTGGAAAAATTCCACAAACAAAGACACACGGCCATTGATTCTCCAGGGTTCCCAAATACCGAAACAATTCATACCGGTGGATCATTTTGATTTTTTCCCGGATGCGGCCGACAATTTCGAGGTCCAAGCGGCAACGGAAGAAATTTCCAAAACGGGCGGATTTTGTCTTCGCAAAGTGGTTAAAAAATATTCCGGCGATTGGCCAAAAACAATCTCCGGTGTGCTGGTAATGGAATCTCTAGGCCGGCGGCAAGGAATCGAAGTTGAATTTTCGATAGCCGATCAAGCTCCGGCCGGCGAGACAATTTCGCCGGAAGCCAACACCAACGTCGCGTCCGCCGCCGGCGCTTCTGAAAACAGCCCGGCGACGGGCGCGCCGGCCCTGCCACTGATGCTGCTCTACGCCTTCATCGGCGGATTGATTTTGAACATCATGCCGTGCGTGCTGCCAGTCATCGCGCTGAAAATTCTCGGCTTCGTCAGCGAGGCGCGCAGCGAACCGCGCCGGGTCCGCAATCTTGGATTAATTTACGCGCTGGGCGTGCTCGTTTCCTTTCTCGTGCTCGCCGGAATAGCCATCGGCGTCAACGCCGCCGGACATCACGCCGGCTGGGGAATGCAATTTGGCAGCCCGGTTTTCATCGTCTGCCTGACCACGCTCGTCCTGCTCGTCACGCTGAATTTGTTCGGCGTGTTTGAAGTCACGCCCGGCGGACGAGTGCTGAACACCGCCGGCCAGCTCGCGTCAAAACATGGCGCGCCCGGCGCGTTCTTCAACGGTCTGCTGGCAACCGCGCTCGCCACGCCCTGCACCGCGCCGTTCCTCGCGCCCGCCCTCGGTTTCGCATTTACGCAAACCGCGTCCATCGTCGTTTTGATTTTTTTGTCCGCCGGGCTTGGCCTGGCCGCGCCTTACGTTTTGTTGAGCTGCAATCCGGCGCTGCTGAAATTTCTGCCCAAGCCCGGCGCGTGGATGCAAAAATTCAAAATCGCGATGGGCTTTCCGATGCTCGCGACGGTGGTGTGGCTTTTCAACGTCGCTGCCGACGATTACGGCGCGCGCGTATTTTGGCTCGGAGTCTTTCTCGTCATCGTCGCGCTTGCCGCCTGGATTTTCGGCGAGTTCATCCAGCGCGGCCAGAAAGGCAAAGGCGTGGCGTTCGCAATCGTGCTAATTTTATTGATCGGCGGTTACGTTTACGCGCTTAAAAGCCAATTGCACTGGCGCAAGATGGCCGCAGAAACAATCGCCACCAGCACGTTGAAGCCAGCGGAGAATGGAATTGACTGGCAGCAATGGAGTCCCACAGCCGTTGCGCAGGCGCGTGCTGCGGGCAAACCCGTGCTGGTGGACTTCACCGCCCGCTGGTGCGTGACGTGCAACGCGATTGTCAAACCGGCGCTGGAAAGCGACGCGGTGGCCGCGAAATTGAAGGAAACCGGCGCCGTGGCTTTGCTGGCGGATTACACGCGCGTGCCGACGGAAATCACCGACGAAATTTCAAAGTTCGGCGGCGCAGGCGTGCCGCTGGTTCTGGTTTTTCCGAAAAACCCGGAACAGCCGGCGATTGTGCTACCGCAGCCGTCACCGTTGCAACTGCCTTCCAGTTACAGCGAAACGATTCTGGACGCGCTCGACCGCGCCACGCGTTGAACATTTTGTTGAAACCCGCTGTCAGAACTTCCGTCTAATTAACAAATTTATGAAAACCGCCATTGCGTTGTTCGCTGTTTCCATGCTGGCCACCGCCGCCTTCGCGGTTGAAGTCGGCCAGCCCGCGCCGGATTTCACCGGCACGGACATCAATGGCAAAACCATCAAGTTGAGCGATTACAAGGGCAAGATTGTGGTCATTGAGTCTTACAATCCCGACTGCCCGTATTGCCACAATCAATACAAAACCGGCGCGATGCAGGTTTTGCAAAAAGATTTGACCGCCAAAGGCGTTGTGTGGCTGCTCGTGGATTCGGTGAATCCGGGAAATTTCAGCCACCTTACCCATGTGCAGGCGCGGCAGGAAATGGCCGGGAAAAAAATGGACGTGACCGCGTGGATTGACGACAGTTCCGGCAAAATTGGTCATCTTTACGGCATGGAAACCACGCCGGACATGTTCGTCATCAACCAGGACGGGGTCCTGGTTTATGACGGCGCGATTGACAACGAACCCGATCCATTTCACAACCCGTTCACAGCGGACAATTACGTCCGCGACGCCGTCAATGATTTGCTCGCCGGAAAACCCGTCGCGGTTTCGGAGACGAAGCCCTACGGTTGCAGCGTGAAATACGCGGACTGAATTTCGCAGATTGATTTGCGCATTTTGTTTTGACACGGGTTGTTTCGCCGTTGTCGCGTGACAAGCGACAAAAAAAGGGTAAATTGTTCTCACAGTTTCAAAAGGATGTCTTTTTCAACATGCAAAATCAGCTCGTCAAGGAGCCGGTCTGGTTGCGTTGCGCTGTGAGTTGTCATTTCCTGCGCTGGCTGGTTGCTCTTTTGGCCACTTGTCCCCTGCTCGTTTCCGCCGCAAATTTTTACAGCGGCATTTCCCCGACGATGGTTCCCTGGACAAATGGCATTGTTCCGTATGAATTCACAAATTCGCTGACCACAAACGAGCAGACAACGTATCTCGACGGCTTGCGCGAATGGGAACTGGCCGCGCACGTCCAGTTTGTCCCGCACACCAATCAACCGAACTGGATTCTTTTCTGCTACAACACCAATTTTATTGACTACGTGAACGGCGAAAGTTACAGCCCGCAGGTAATCACCGTCTCCAGCCTGAGCCGCGCGCAGGTGTGCCATGAAATGGGCCATTCGTTCGGTTTCAACCACGAAAATATCCGGCCGGATGCGACCAATTATGTCATCGTCCTGACCAACAACATCGCCGACGAGCCGGAAGAAATCGGATTGTTTGTCGTTGATCCCACGACCGTCCCGTATGGAAATTATGATTTCGAGTCGGTGATGCATTTGGGCTGGGATTTCGATTCAATCAATCCCGGCGTGGCTCCGACCATGCAGCCCACGCCGCCCTATTTTTCGCGCTACCAATACCGCATGGGCAATTACTGTCTCAGTCCCGGCGACCGCGCGGCGCTCGCGTATCTTTACGGCCCGCCCCTCGTGCCGCTCACCAACATCGTGACGACCACCGCCGACGTCGGCCCCGGCAGTTTGCGCGCGGCGATTTATTACGCGACCGACCATCCCGGCACGACGATTAGCTTCGACATTCCGACGAGTGATCCCGGCTACAGTAACGGCGTGTTTAACCTCCATCTCACCGGCATGCTGCCGCCGCTGGTCACCGACGGCACCATTATTGACGGCTCCACGCAACCAGGCTTCACGGGCAAACCGCTCATCGTCGTGGACGCTTCGCAAATTTTGTCTGAAACGTTCACGTCCGACACCTTCCTGATTTACTCGGCGGACAATCAGATCAAAAACATTGCGTTCACCGGCTTCGACTGGAACGGCATGACGCTGGAATATGCCGACGCGACGAACAACACCATCTCCGGCTGCTGGTTCGGCCTCGATGCCACAGGCACGAACGCGGCGCCGAATGCATTCCAGGGTATTTTGATCGCCGCCGGCGCCAGCCGGAACATCATCGGCGGCACCAACGCGCTGGAGCGAAATGTTCTCTCCGGTAATTCGCAATATGGCGTCTTCATCACCGATACCAACACGACCGGCAACGTCGTTCTCGGCAATTACATCGGCACTGACGCCAGCGGCAGCAACGCGGTGCCCAATGGCAAGAGCGGCGTGTTCATCGGCAACGGCGCGAGTGGAAACATCATCGGCGGCACAAATATGGCGGGCGGAAATATTCTTTCCGGCAATTCGGAATACGGCATCATTCTGGCCACGAACACGACTGCCAATGTCGTTCTCGGCAATTACATCGGCACGGACACGAGCGGCAGCTACTCGGTGGCCAACACCATCGGCGGCGTCTTTCTGGCGACCGACGCGACCGACAATTACATCGGCGGCACCGTGCCCGGCGCGCGCAATGTCATTTCTGGCAATACCAATGGCCCCTATTACGACTACGGAGTGCTCGTGGCCGGCTCGGGCGCCAGTGGCAACGTGATCGAGGGAAACTACATCGGCCTCGACGCGGATGGATTGACGCCGGTGCCCAATTATTACGGCGTTTATTTTTACGGTGGCGCCACGAACAACACGCTCGGCGGCACGGTCGCCGGCGCGGGCAACTACATTTCCGGCAACATTTCCTACGATGTTTTAATCAGCGATCCGGGCACCAGTGGAAATTTCGTTGAGGGCAATTTTATCGGCACCGATGCCACTGGAACCAACGGAGTCGCCGGCTTCATCAATGTTGAGTTGCAAAATGGCGCGACGGGCAACTTCATCGGCGGCGTGAATCCCGGAGCCGGCAACGTGATCACCGCCGCCAGTTTTCTCGGCGTGGTCTTATACGATGCAGGCACCACCAACAATGCCATCCGTGGCAATTCCATTTTCAACAATTACATGGGCATTCATCTGGTCGGCAATGAATATTATCCCTATGTCACGCCCAACGATGTCGGCGACGGCGACACCGGTCCGAACAACCTGCAAAATTTCCCTGTCATCACCGACGCCTTTGGCTATGGAACGAGCACCGTCGTTTCGGGAACCTTGAACAGTGCCACCAACGGAAGTTTCTTGATTGATGTTTATCGCAACTTTCAGCCCGACCTCAACATCGGCGGCTACGGCGAAGGCCAGTTTTACGCCGGCACCGTCAGCGTGACCACCGACGGCTCCGGCAACGCCAGCTTCTCGCTCACCAACACCGCCGCCAACTATTCCGGCCAATACTTCACCGCCACCGCGACAGATGCCGGTGGCAACACCAGCGAATTCGACCTGGCCGTCCTCGCCACCAACCTGCCGGTGGCGTCCGCGCAATTCGCCGCGCCGTTCGCCTGGCACGCCAGCGGATTCGTTTTCAGTCTCAACCTCGCGACCAATTTCAGTTATCGCATCCAAGCCGCAACCAATCTGGCCGCGCCCATCTCGTGGAGCGATTTGACAAATTTCACCGCAACCAACCCTATTTTCAATTTCACCGACCTGACGGCGACAAATTCCAAAGCGCGATTCTACCGCGTCGTGTCGCCATGAGCCGGCTGATCGGTGGGGCGAGCGTCCTCGCGAGCCGCGAACCCATACTCCTTCAAAAAGTTTTCCGCCGGCGCGCGGATGTCCACGCGCCTTTTGGTGAACGGGTCAACGTAAGCCAGCCGCACCGCGCGCAGGCCAAGTTGAAAATTCCTTTCCGACCTGCCGTAAAGTTCGTCGCCGACCACCGGCACGCCGGCTTCAGCCAGGTGAACGCGGATTTGATGCGTGCGGCCGGTCACGGGTTTTGCCTCGACGAGTGAAAATCTTCCCCGCGTCTCCAGAATCTTGAAATGCGTCCGGGCATCTTTGCCGTGCCGCGAATCCACCTTCATTTTCCTGAACCGCTGCTTGTCCGGCGCCAGTTTGAGTTCGCAAGTCCATTCCGCTTGCCTTGGCACGCCGGCCACGACGGCCAGATACGTCTTTTCCATTTTCCGGGTCTCGAACAATTCGGAAAACGTTTCGAGCGCGCCAAAACTTTTCGCGAAAAGCAAAATGCCGCTCGTTTCCACGTCGAGCCGATGGACATTGCGGAGAAATTTGAGCCCGCGCGAGCGCGCCCAAAAATCGCCGCCGGCGATGGAGGATTCAACGGCCGCCTGCAAATTCCATGAAGTCTTCCGCCATGTATAGGGCACGAGCATCCACCCGCGCGGCTTGTCAATCGCGATGACCGAGCGGTCCTCGTGCAGAATCGGAATCGGCTCGCGGTCCGGCAGTTCGATGGAATTGGGTCTGGCCATTTGTCCGATGGTAGCAGCCGGGGTGAACCGGCTCAAACTTTTCAAAATGCAGGCAGTGGCCCGGTTTGAAATTGCGCGATGCTTGTAACTATTCAGTTACTGAAACGTCTGATGTATTGGTTGTATTAAGGACAAATGAAAAGTATTATGTTTACATATCCCGGATTCCAGTCCCTGCCCCGGGGCATCAAGCAAATGCTGGTGACCTCGGAAACCCATTTCTTTGGTGAAGCCGGGCCAAGTGCCGCAAATACAAATAACGCCAGACCGGGAAACGCCGGGCCGGGCAATGCAAAAATTGCGCAGTTCCCCGCCGCGACGAGTTTGGGCAGGCCTTGGGAAGCATTAGTCGGGGCATAAAGCACGCGGAGGTTGTTATTTTAATTCAAAATTCTGGATTCTTGAGAATCCGCACGTGGGATTTGGCAGACGGCCTATTTTTTACCACCAAGTCACTAAGACTCAAAATAAACTGAAAATCAAAACTTGGCGACTTTGTGTCTTGGTGGTTTGAAGAACAATTCCCGGCTGGGCGAAGACGTTAATTTTCTTACCAAGCCGTTTGAGGCCCACAAGCTCGCGCAAACCGTCAGAAATTGTTTGGATAGCTCAATGTCCGCAACCTGAGGAAAACGGCATCCACCTTCAACAAATTCCGGCACGGCCAGTCCACCATCGTTCCCGATTCCAAACCCGCCGTCATTTTATAATTGCAACCTGATTTCGTTGGGGTATAAAAATCAAATTATGAAACCAGTCCCCATCTTGCTGATGACGGCGGTTTTATTGCCGGCGATACATGCCAGTCGGATGACGGCGCAGTCCGTCACCTTCCTTCACAATTTTACCAACAGCCCGGATGGGGCGAATCCGGCTGCGGGCCTACTTCTGGCCGGCGACACGCTCTATGGCACCACAATGCATGGCGGCTCCAACGATGTCGGCACCGTCTTTGCCGTCAACACCGATGGCACGGGTTATACGGTGCTACACCAGTTCACCGACGAACCGGACGGCTCGCACCCGGCCGCCGGTCTGGTGTTGTCGGGTGACACGCTTTATGGCTCGACGGCCAATGGCGGCACCAACGGCTTCGGCTGCCTGTTTTCGTTGAACACCAACGGCGATGATTATACCGTGCTATACAACTTCAACGTTTATTCCAACGGCGTTTTGCCTAGTGGGCGCATGGTTCTGGCGAGCAACACGCTGTATGGCACGGCGGGGGGCAACGGTTATGGCAGCCCCGGCTGGGGCACGGTGTTCTCCATCAACACCAACGGTAGCAATTACACCGCACTTTATAATTTCAGCACCCCACATGGCTCACCGCTCACCAACTCGGATGGGGAACAGCCGGACAAAGGTGTGGTGTTATCGGGCGGCACACTCTATGGCGCGGCCTATGGCGGCGGCCTCTATGGTTATGGCACGGTGTATTCCATGCAGACCAACGGCAGTAATTTTATCGTGCTCCACTACTTCACCAACAATCCCGATGGCGCTTATCTGCAAGGCGGCGTCCTCGTGGCTGACGACCGGATTTACGGCACGACGGACATCGGCGGCACCAACGGCAAGGGAACGGTGTTTGCCATGAATCTGGATGGCACCGGCTATTCCAAGCTGCACGATTTTCTGACCAACGGCGTGGATGGGATAGATCCGTGGGCGGACCTGACCTTGTCGGGCGGCACGCTCTATGGCACGACCCGGATTGGCGGCACCAGCGGCTATGGCACGATTTTTTCCATCAATACCAATGGCACCGGCTACACGGTCCTTTATGATTTTACCAACAGCCCGGATGGGGCGAACCCGGAATCGGACCTGCTGGTTTCCGGAGGCGCGCTTTATGGCACCACGGAAGCCGGCGGCAGTTCCATCTGGGGTACGGTGTTCAGCGTGCCAATTCCCGTTCTGGAAATTACCGGCCTCACGCTGGCCGAAACCAATCTTGTGCTCAACGCGGCCAACGGCATGGACGGCGGAACCTATGTAGTGTTGACGAGCACAGATTTGACTTCGTTGTTGAGCCAGTGGACGCCCATGACAACCAACACCCCACTGACTGGTAGCGGCAATTTCACCATCACCGCCACCAACGCCGTCAATCCTGGCGCGCCCCGGCAGTTTTACCGGCTGCTGGAACAATAATGCAAACCACACCGGCTTCTTCGCCGTCCGGTCCATCAGATCCCCTGAAAACTATGGCGAAGTTGAAAGACGGAAAAAGCTGTTGCTCGCCGAAACCGGCAGCGAAACTTCATCCTGCAAGTCGGTAAGATTGAGAGCCACCTGATTCGTGACCGCCATCCACGTGAACAAGTCCGGGCTGCTTTGCAAAATGAAATTGGTTGACGGCACGAACCACGACAGCGCCACATTCCCGTTCGGTGGTGAGAAGTTGATTTGCGGCGACGGAGTCATTTGCGCCGTCCAAATGCCGCCGCCTCTTGCCACCGCCACGAGTTTGTTTCCATCCGCCGAACAGGCGACGGACTGCCACGAATTGGTGATGGGCGCATCCGTCTTGGCCCATGTCGCCCCTGAATTGGTCGAGATATAAATCGGACCTCCGCTGCCCAGACCGGGCGTGACTCCAATGAGCAACGTTTTGCCGTCGGCCGATGCAGCCACGGAATTGGGACCGGGCACATTGGTATGCCCCCATGTGGCTCCAGCGTCAGTGGAGAAATAAACGCCATCCGCCATGGTATAGCCGGCGGCACAAATCAACGTGGTGCCGTCGGCCGACGAGGCAAAGGTGCGCCATGAATTATTGGCCGGCGAACCGTTGGTGAACCAGCTCGCGCCGGAATTGGTGGAGAAATTTATCGGGCCGGTCCCGAGTTGAGTTCCGGATGCGAGTCTGGTTCCGTCTGCCGACAGCGTGACCGGATTCCATGCTTGTTCCGAAGCCACTTTGGCGTTGGTCCAAGTCGCACCGGAATTGGTTGAAAGATACATCGGCCACAGTCCTCCCGGACCATCCACCGCCGCCAGTTTGGTTCCATCTGCTGATGAGGCGACGCAATTCCAATATAAAGCCGGCGCGTTGGTGGATTGCGTCCAGATGGCTCCTGAATTGGTCGAGGTGTAAATCGCGCCACCGTTGGCCACCGCCACCAGCATCGTTCCGTCCGCCGATGAAGCGCAGGAGGACCAGTTCGTGTTGACGACGTTGTTTGACACCCAGGTCGTGCCGCCGTCCGGCGAAGTATAAATGCTTCCCAACGAGTCGGGACCCGATTCGCTCACGGCAACCAGCTTTGAGCCATCAGCCGACAAGGCGACGCAATTCCAAAGATTGCTTGGCGCGATGGTTGGCATCCATGTCTGGGCAAAGGAACGGAACATGGTAAAACCGCTTAAAACCATTAATAGCAAAACCTTGACCGGTCTCATTCGCTTTGGATTCTTCCTTATATCGCACAACGCAAAATTCTGTCAACAGATTTTGAGGTCACAAATGTGCTGCCGTCCGCGCCCGCCTATAGCATTTCAGTTTTGCCTTGGTGGCAATGAATAAACCCGCGACAATTGCCTTAAGGCCAAGCGATTGAATTATTCCAAATTAGGACACTACCAAAAATTCCATCGCCCGCGCCGGGGTGCCCTGATATTCCTAATCTATGGCCATGCGCAAACCGGTTCACGTCTCATGTGCGGCGTTCACGCTGATTGAACTGCTGGTGGTCATCGCCATCATCGCGGTCCTGGCGGCGCTGCTTCTGCCCGCGTTGAACCGCGCCCAAAGCCGCGCGCAAACCATCGCCTGCTCGAACAACCTCAAACAACTCCAGCTCTGCGCCCATCTTTATTCCGGTGACAACAACGATTTTTTGCCGCCGAATGATTTTGTTTATGACAACAGCACCGGCCAGCCCTTTCCCGGCAACACCGGCCCGTCTTGGTGCACCAACGTTGCGCCCTTCGATACCAATGCGGCTGGCATCCAAAACGGCCTGCTCTACCGTTACAACACCTCGCCCGCCATCTATCATTGCCCCGCCGACCATTCCAACGTCGAGACTCCTGACGGTGGCACGCTGCCGCAAATCCGCCTGCGCAGCTACAACATGAGCCAGTCCGTCAATGGCATAGATTACGTCGGCGACGCCGCGCAATACTTTCCACATTTCTTGAAAACCTCCGCCATCCAGAATCCCTCGCCGTCCAGTTTGCTGGTTTTCATTGACGAGCACGAGGACACCATTCTGGACACCCAATTCGGCATCCCCACGGCGGCCAGCCCGGATGGCGCCGGTTATTGGTGGGACATGCCGACGAGCCGGCACGACCAAGGATGCAATTTTTCCTTTGCAGACGGCCACGTTGAACATTGGCGCTGGGACGTGCCCAAGGTCGCAGACGCGGTGCGCGCCGAGAGCCAGCCTGTGGGCGAGGGCGAAGAAAACGATTACCAACGCATGGAAGCTGGCTTTCTCCAGAATTTTTGACCGTCCTCACCCCGGCCCTCTCCTCGCCATCCTTCGCTCGCGGGAGCGGGAGAAGGCGGTCACGCAATGCGAGACCGGATGAGGGTTGTTGGGTCAAAAACAAATTTCAACGAGGAGCGGGAAAAACGTTTGTGCCGCTTTCAATTATTTTCTAGCACCCGACGTGAGGAGGCTTATTCTGGCAAATCCGCCATGCGCAACGAAATCGTCCTGCTAAATTTTTCCCCACCGGGTTGATGAGGAAAGCGTCGATTCTCCGCGTTCCAAATATCACCGCATATTGTAATGGCAAATGTGGTCTGCTGGATTAGACTCGGTTCATGGCACAGATGTCCAACCGTGGACAACAACTTTTCGCACAGCTTTTTTGTTTGTTCTTCATTGTCGCCGGCGTCATCGCCTTGGGCGCATGCGTTTGGATCACGATCAAAAGCATCCGCGCGGAACATTGGCCGGTGACAGACGGCATCGTTCAAACTGCGGAAATGAAGTCCAATATTGACAATCATGGCCACACGACGCATTCGGCGGACGTCACTTACAGTTACCAGGTGGCGGGCACGAGTTACACGGGCGACAAGGTCTCCACCGGCGAGATGTCGTCGTCAGTGGCATACGCGCAGGGAATCCTCAACCGCTATCCCGTGGGCAAAACAGTCACCGTGCATTACGCGCCGGACGACCCGTCGGATGCGGTGTTGGAAACGGGCATCCACGGCGGCACCTGGATTTGCCTAGGCGTGGGAACAGTGTTCGCATTGGTCGGCATCCTGTTCCTGAAAATCATCAGGGCCGCAATCCGGGCGGAAATGCCGGATGCACCACGTGGCCAATGAAGGCTGTGAACGCGAACCACGCCAAACACGCGAAATGAATTGCCGCTAAAGAACGCAACGAACGCAAAAGCTTTGTCCGCAGATTACGCGGATTACGCAGATGGCCAAGGAAAAGCCCCATCGGAGCGGAAGATAATAGCCCAGGGTAAGGACGCGACAGCGGACGCAACCCTGGGTTCGCGTCCCACAAAACATTCCCCCTCAGCCCCCGGAGGGAGGGGAGAGGGTCAGGGTGAGGTATGGGCGATTTGCGAATCCCAGGCCGGATGAGGTGAACCGCGAAATACGCTTTCAACGCAAAAGACTTTGACACAAATTACACTAATTGACGCCAATTCAAATACGGGAAGGTCAGTCCCTTCGCTGCGGACGTTGTTGAGCACGCGGATGTTTTTCATTTTCGTTTTCCTGTGCGACTGACTTTATATGCAGGCGATTTTTCGGCCAGCACAAACGCAGTTTGATTTTCTGACTCGTATTCCACGTTCCCATTCAATTCGATTTCGATTTCCTGCCCGTTAAAACAGGGATAAAGCGCGGCGAGCCGGGGAACCGCCTTTTGGGCGAGTTGAAAATATTCCGCATCCAATTCGAGTCCAATGGAATTGTAACCAATCGCCTCGGCAGCGGCGATGGTCGAACCGGAACCCATGAATGGATCGAGAATCGTTCCTTCACCGAGCGGCAACAAGGCGCGCACGATGAGGCGCATGAAATGTTGCGGCTTGAGGCAGGGATGATTGGAAATGGCTTCTTCGCGTTTCGGAGTTCGTCCGCTGGGAATCGCATCGGGCAACGGCTTGTCGAGTGAAAGACGGCGTAGCCCGCCGGTTGTCCATTTCCGCAGATTTTCGGCGACCGTTTTTGTTTCAATCGGCTTTCGAAAAAGCATCCACGGCTCGTAAGCACCTTTTGGGCTGACGCAAACTTCGGGAAATTCCGTCTCGGCATTTTTCGGGCGGTCGCCGCCGCGAAAGCTGTAATAAAGCCGCATGATGGCCGGGCGCACTTCAAACCCGGCTTCGGTCATCGCGCCTTGCACATGATGTTGAAGGATTGGGTGTCCAGCCACGCAGACATGAGCGCCGGGAACGAGCGCGTTCAAAAGCAGCTTTCCCCAATCGCGAAAATAATCACGCAAGTGTTGTTTCTGTTCGTCGGTAAGAATGGTAAATCGCGGAAGCGGATCACGATGACTGCCTCCGACTTTGGGCGGCAGGCGCCAGACGCCGCCACGTCCGATGCGAAGTTTCGCCAGTTCCTTTTCGGTAAATTCCAAGATGCCGTAGGGAGGATCGGTGCAAACGGCGTGAATCGAGCGCGCGGGGCATTGTCGCAGCCAGTCGAAGCAGTCGGTTTGTTCCAAATGAAACATGATTCAAATTTCAACTATAGGCGAAAGACAATCAAGCTCAAATCCTGTATCAACTAAAAGCGAAATGGACACCAAAACTGTTTTGGGCCGCTTTGTTCGCGAACTGCGCGAACAGGCGAAGCTTACACAAGACCAGTTGGCGCGTAAAACAGGAATCACCTATCAGTATCTTTCCAGCCTGGAAAACGGCCGGGAGAATTTTTCCATTGAGGTTTTGGATGCACTGGGAAAAGCGCTGGATACGCCGGTGCAGCAACTTGTGGCCGGAGCATTTGCCGAAAAAGATGTCACCCCGATTCCGACGGTTAATAAAGAATATTTTCACCCGAAAGTTCCGCTGCCGCCGGGATTAAAGATTTCCCACCTCGAAGCGGCGATGAATGAATCGCAACGGATTGTGGCGGTCATCAACAGCAATTTGCGGGCGCATGGCGGAAGGCCGCTGTTCGATTACATCCAGGGAAACAATTTCAGCGGCCTCATTTCAAATATTTTATGCGATGCGATCAGTGAACATTCCCCTTACAAGCACAATTCACATCAGGCATATCCCGATTTGATTAACCCAAAGGTCTTGGAGGACGGAAAACCGGCGGGCTTGGAGATTAAATCCACAATTCAAATCGGCAAGGGCGGAGAAAGCCACAATGGTCACTCCGGCTGGCATCTGGTTGCTTGTTATCGAATTGACCGTGAAAGCTGCCAGATCAAATTCGTTCACATTATGATTGCAGTCTTGAATGGGCACACACATTCGCAGCCGGATTGGACTTACGTTGGCAGCAAAGTTAATGCGGTTACAGGCAGTCGGCGCACGGAAACTTACAACACGACTTTGATTGGAACGACCAAATTGCGCGACGGTTCTATTTATCTTGATCCGGCAGTGGTTAATTTTAAGCGATGGCGCGTCAAACGGATTGGAGACAAGCCACCTCATGCGCTTTGAAACCAGTTCGCGTTACAGGCGCGGCATGGATTGCTGATGCTTGGATGAATCCGGTCAAATCCCACGGAGGGACATGAAACAGATTCACCTCACCCTGACCCTCCATTGCTCGCCGACTCGCAACGCGGAGAGGGGATGAACTGCGATGTCCAGCGCGGGTTTGAACCAGCCCGGGTCGTCCAGACTGGCAGCCGTCAGGTGATGATGCCGCGTTCGGGATTTTCCGCGCCGCAGTGTGCGCCGGAAATCTGTGTTCATCTGTGTGAATCTGTGGCAAAAATTTAATGCCCGCCGTGTCCGCCGCCGTGATGGATGCCCAAATTCCAGCATGATCCCGATTCGTGTAACCTTGAAAATTAAAATGCGTCTGAATCCGCACGATAACTTCCATGACCTCACGAATCCTGATTCTGCTCGCCACTGTCGCCGCCGCTGTCGGCCATCCAACACGCGCCGCGGCCGCGGATGCCGAAAAACCGCAGTATTACGAAGTGCGGATTTATGCCACCCAATCAGCCGGGCAGCAGCAGCAGGTCAACGACTATTGGCAAAACGCGGCCATTCCCGCCTACAACCGCATGGGCATCCAGCCGGTCGGGGTCTTCACCGAGTTGCAGGATTCCCCGACCAACAACATTTATGTGCTCATCCCGTTCGACTCGCTGGAAGACTTCGCCGCCATCCCGGCCAGGCTCGCCGCCGACGCCGTCTACCAGAAGGCCGCCGCCGGATTTTTGAACGCGCCGAAATCAAATCCGGCGTTCGTCCGTTTTGAAAGTTCCCTGCTCGTCGCTTTCGACGGCATGAAGCGGATGTCCTTGCCGCCGGCGGACAAGAAGCCGGATGTCTTTGAACTGCGCACTTATTTGAGTTCCAGCGAGGGCAAGGACTTGAATAAAATCAAGATGTTCGAGAGTGGTGAAATCCCGTTGATGAAGGAAGTCGGGCTGGCCCCGATCTTTTACGGGCGGACGATTGCCGGGCTGAACATGCCCTGCCTGGTCTACATGACCTGCGGCGTAAGCCTGGACGCGCACAAGCAACACTGGAAGGCATTCAACGCGTCCCCCGTCTGGAAACAGTTGAAGGCCGATCCGCAATACAAGGACAACGTGTCCCGCGTCATCAGCATCATGCTCAAGCGAACCGCCGCCTCGCAAATCTGAAAGCTGCCTGTGTTGAGTCCGTCGCGTCTTCAGGGTAATTGAATTCACGTTGATTCCTGCCGTGCCAAAAACATTTTCGGCAGGGCGCGTCACTCCGTGCGCGCCGCCTTTGGTATTTGAAGGAGCGGCGGCAGTTCGTGAAATTCGTGTCCAACCCGCTTCCCTGTCTCTTTTTGACCATCCACAACGGCCCCCGAACGGTCAAAACCGATTTTTTTTGAAGTTTTTTGCGGTTTTTTGGCCGTCCGACGCTGTTCCCGGCCAATTTGACGCCTTTCCCGCCTCGTCCGACGACGTTCCCGGTTGCTCCGCCGGCTCTCCCGCGCGGAATGATTTTGGCTCCGACCCGGACAGGACGTGGCGCAGACCTTTCGGTCTGCGGGTGGGCGGGACATTCCTGTCCGCGGAATCTAGCAACTGGAAAGCTGCCTCAACCCGCAGGCTCGAAAACCTGCGCTACGACCGCAAGTGGATGCCAATTGCCTCCAATTGCGCGGCAATCTCCGCGTGGATGGGGATTCCTTCGGCAAGATTGTGTTCGCGTGTCTGCCAGCCGCGTTCGCCCGGCAGAGTGATGGCCAGGCTGGGTTCGGTCTGATGCAGCCATGCAATCAAATTTTCCACCCGTTGGCCAAACCGTTCCGCATCCACAAATGCCGAGATGTCGAGCGCCAAAAATAATTTGGAGGAACCGGCATCAAGCCCCGATGGATCGGCCCGGCAGATTTCCGCGGAAAGCATTCCGCCTGCCAGCGCGCCGGTGAGCAATTCCATCATGAACGCCAGTCCCGCGCCCTTGTGCCCGCCGAAGGGCAGGACTTTTTTTCCGGCGAGAATCGCCGCCGGGTCATCGGACGGCTGGCCGGCGGCGTCCAGTCCCCAGCCGGACGGCACTTTCTTCCCTTCGCGCAGATAAGTTCCAATCTTGCCCACCGCCGCCTGGCTCATCGCCATGTCGAGGACGATGGGTTCCCGTCCGTGTTCGCGCGGCACGGCGATGGCGAGCGGATTGTTGCCCAGCAACGGCAACGTCGAATCCCACGCCACCATGTTGGGAATGGCGTTTGTCGTGCAAATGCCGATCACGCCCGCTTGCGCGGCGCGGCACGCATACGCGTGGGCGCGGCCCCAATGCGTCACGCGCGTGGCCAGGCACGCGCCGACGCCCGCGCGCTTCGCCCGCTCGACGGCGTGCTGCATCGCCTGCACGGAAACAAACCGCCCCGGCCCGTTGTCGCCATCGAGCACACAGGACGCGGGCCGTTCGCGGATGATTTTGATTTGCGGATTCGCCGTCACGCGGCCTTCGCGGATGCCCTTCACCAAACCGGGCAACATACGGACGCCGTGCGACGGGACGCCGAGCAAATCCGCCTCGGCCATCACCTCGGCTTCAACCGCGCAAACGTGCGCCGGCACGCCGGCGTCGGCCAAAGCTTTGGTGATAATGCCGAGGAGTTGAGTGTGTTGGATTCTTATTCCGTTGGACATTTGCGCAATGGTAGCAGCCGATATGAACCGGCTCAAACTTTTCGGCAAGGCGGACAAAATAAAATGCAGTTATGTCCGCGACATTGACACAAACTAAATCGTCATCTAGCTTGCACGCAATGGTTAAAGGATTTTTCCCCATCGCGATTTTTAAGCTGTTTTTGACGGTGAGTATGCCGCTTATGGCACAGACTTTCACCACACTTCACAATTTTAGCAATACAGACGGGCAATTTCCGACTGCGGGTTTAGTTTTGGCGAGCAATGTTCTTTACGGAACAACATCCCAAAGCGGCAGCCAGAGTAACGGCACGGTGTTTGCCATGAATATTGATGGCAGTAATTTCAGGGTGCTTCACAGTTTCACAGCCACGGATCCTGTGACCGGAACAAATTGGGACGGAGCTTTTCCAAGCGCAGGGTTGGTGTTATGGAACAGCGACTTTTGGCGGCAATCAAGGCTGCGGCACAGTGTTCAGTTTGCAACTTCCTTCGTTCAGTTTGCAACTTCCTTCGATTTCCGGAATTACTTGTAATCAGGACGGCAGCGTAACGATTAATTTCATCGGTGGCGCTAATACCAACTTGGTGCAAGTCAGCACCAACTTGTCTTCTCCAGCCTTTTGGCAAACCATATCGACGAATGTCGCGGAAATAAACGGCCAATGGCAATTCACGGACACCAACCTGAACAATTACCCGGTCCGATTTTATCGTTCCGCCACGCCATAGGTCTTTTTGACAAACGGCCAATCAGCACTTCCGCCATTCGGTGTTCAACGATTCCAGCAAACCTTGCGCGCGCAAGGCGGTTCGTCAAAAGCCAGCCGGGCGACCATCAATGTTTCCACAAATAAACGCACAGCGCCGTCCCGAACGCGGCGGTGGCCCCCAGCAGACAGAGCAGCACGTCGAAACCGCCGGTCATGTTTAATGCCTTGACGACGCCGGCAACGCCGGCCAGCAAACACCCGATGACCGCGCAAACCATCACGGATTCCCGGCTGAAATGGTGTTTGGATAATTCCGCAGCCAGAGTGAAGGCGATGATTTCGTTGGCCACCCGCGTGCCGTCCATCCCGCAAACCGGACAGGCAACTCTCCCCGGCATCCGGCCGCAGACTGGCTCAATGTCGAAGGCATACCGTTGGCCGCAACCGCATTGAATTTTAACCGGTATCATATATACTCCGGGTTAATTGTTCTGCGGTTATTCCCTCCGCATGGCTTGTGCCAAATAATTTTTCCTGAAAATCCAGCGTTTCTCCCTGGCTGACACCCATCTCGCGTGCGCTTTTTCACGCCTGGCGCGTGACTTTCACGCAATAAGACGATGCCGGCAAACTTCCCGCTTGTTCAACGCTTGCGCCACTCGGTCTTCGGCGGTTCGGGCAAGCCCTGTGCGCGCAGGGCGGTGCGGAAATGCATCTTTGCCACGTTAGGTAAATTTTCGACACCGTGTTTCGCAATAAATTCTTTTGCCGCTGCATCAACCAATGGGCCCGCCCCTTTAGGCAATTTCATTTCAAATTGTTTTTCAAGTTTTTCGAGGCGCTCCACAAATTCATTCCGTGCCAAAATCGAAGCAGCAGCCACGGCAATATCTTCCTCCGCTTTATGTCGCTGCACCAACTCAATCTCTCTTCCTAATGGCATCAAAGCTCTCGCAACAACATGTTTGCTTGCTGCAAATTGATCGCTAATTGCTCGAACGGGCAAAGGGTTCATTTCACTTTTACGCATCATCAGGCTCTCAATAGCTCTTGCATGTCCCCAAGCGAGCACACGGTTGATGCTCCTGTTTCTTTGATAAAGTTCATTATATTTTGGGTTTCCAATTGGCACCACTTTCGCAATGCATTTTGGCGTATGCAGAATTAAATCCGCCAAATCTTTAATTTTATTATCGCTCGAAATGTTTTTGGAATCCTTAATCCCTGCGTCTTCCCAATATTTGATTACAGCCTCGTTCACATAAACGCCAGCGATGCAGAGCGGCCCGAAGAAATCGCCCTTGCCGCTTTCGTCCACGCCGATGCGCGGCAGGAGCAAATCGGGATTCAGCACTGTTTCGTAGCCGAGCCTGGCCTGCTTGAGAATTTCCGGTTCGAGCAGGAACTCGATGAATTCCTGCGTGCCCTTGCCTTGCACGACCAGCTTGCCGCTCTCGTAAAACACGATGTTCGTCTTGTCGGACTCGAACGCAAACCGCGCATACGGCACCTCGCGCGGCTTCCAGTTCCGCGCGCGCAATGCCGCTTCGAGCGCCGACGCTTGTTCGTCGGTCAGCTTGCAAGTGTGGGAAGTCAGCGGCTTCATGTAAAAAAGTTTAGCCGCAAAGGCACAAAGGCACAAAGGTTTTGCAGGCCATCAAAACATTTGAAACTGCGGAACAGCGCCCGAAATCCATGAATATCCATTCCAATTTTTTCAATATAATACCGCGCGATAAAACTGCTGCTCGTGCTGGTTCATATCGTTTGCCGTGAATACGAATGGCGCGGTGTTGGTCATCATAGGAGCCCAATGCGTCAAATCCGCGGACGCTTCCACCACATATAGGCGGCCGTTTATCCCTGAAACTGTGAAGCTGAACTGCCCGTTGAAACTTGCCGGTGACGCAAGAATCGCCAGGGAGTTGGACGGATTCAGTGGAACGGTGTATGAAATTTCATTTGAGAAGGGGCTTTGGCCATCGTCATGGGCTGTGGCCGCAAAATAATATGTGACGCCTTCCACCAGGTTGGAAATAGTGACGTTGGTGTTGTCGCCGGCGGATATCTCGTTGTCATACACTCCACTCGCCACGCCGTAATAAACGTCATAACCGGTGATGTCGGGGCTCGTGCTGGGATTCCAAGCCAACGTCACGCTGCCGGTCGCAAATGCCGGAGGCATTGTCATGCCCAAAACACAGAGGAAGGAAATGGTCCACATCCACTTTCCTGCCCACGTGAGGGCTGGTTGATTCAACACGCGTTTCATACCAGCACTCTTTCTTTTGAATGCCTGGGCTTGCTGGTGTTGAATCCCCGCGCCGCACAAGCCGCAGGACATTCTTCAATAGTTTGACAGCCTCGTCTCTGCAAATGCTCAAGTGAAAATTGTGACATTACCAGCCGGCTTAAGACGTCAGGAGGCGTTTTGATTGCTCTCTTAACCAAATGCACCCAAAATAGAAAGCGTGCGAAGAACACACGCCATTGTTAGAGCCGTTTTAAGCTGGTTTTCCAAAAACGCCCGCGACCTGCCGTGGCGGCGCACGCGCGATCCTTACGCGATCTGGGTTTCCGAAATCATGCTCCAGCAAACGCAGGTCAAAACGGTGCTGCCGTATTGGAAACGCTGGATGCGCGAACTGCCGACGATTGAATCGGTTGCAAACGCGCGTGTGGACAAAATCCACAAGCTTTGGGAAGGGCTTGGTTATTACACGCGCGTGCGGAATTTGCAAAAGGCGGCCCAAATAATTTTGGAAAAGCACGGCGGGAAATTTCCGCAAAAATTCGACGACGTGCTCGTGCTGCCGGGAATCGGCCGCTACACCGCCGGTGCGATTTGCAGCATCGCCTTCAACCAGCCGACACCGATTTTGGATGGAAATGTCATTCGCGTATTGACGCGGATTTTCGGCGTCGCAGAAAATCCGCGCGAAAAAGAAACCAACAGGCTGCTTTGGGAAATCGCCAAGGAACTGGTTTTTCGCGCAAAGAGCGCGAAGGAAGCGAAGACAAAAAAATCTTCGCGCACGTTGCGGCCCCCGCGCGAAGCAAATGCCTGTTCATTTTTAAATCAATCGCTGATGGAGCTTGGCGCGCTGGTTTGCACGCCGCGGAATCCGCACTGCTCGATTTGCCCGGCGCAGAAACTTTGCGTCGCGTTCAAGGAAAGCCGCGTGGAGGAATTGCCCAATCTTGGGAGGCGCGAGAAAGCAACAGCGCGGCATTTCGTCGCGTTCGTCGTTGAGCATGACGGGAAATTTCTGGTTCGCCGGCGGCCCGCCGGGATTGTGAACGCGCACCTGTGGGAATTCCCAAATTTTGAAACCAACGGCAAAAAAAAAGGCGCAAGGGAAATTTTCAGGTCGGTTTATAATTTTGAACCGGAAGAATTTAATCCACTTTGCACGGTGAAACATTCCATCACGCGCTATCGCATCACTTTGGAGGCATTTCGCGTCCAGTTAAAAAAATCTCCAAAAGTGTCCGGTGGAATTTGGCTGCCGCGTTCGAAGTTTGATTCGCTTGCCTTCACCGCCGCCCACAAAAAACTCGCCAGTTTTGCGGCAAATCGTATCTTAACCCGCCCATGATTTACTTTGATTACAACGCCACCGCGCCGGTGATGCGCGAGGCGCGCGAAGCCTGGCTGGGCGCCACCGAACGCATCGGCGGCAATCCGTCGTCCATGCACCAGTTCGGCGCGAAGGCGGCGGCGGCGCTGGCCGAGGCGCGGGAAAAACTCGCGGCGTTTCTTGGTTGTCATCCAACGGAAATCGTCTGGACGAGCGGCGCAACGGAGGCGAACAACACCGTCATGCATCACTTTGCCGAAAAGCTCGGCGCGACGGGGCAGGTTTGGATTTCTTCCATCGAGCATCCGTGCGTGAACGATTCCGCGGAACATTATTTCGGCAAACGCGCCCGAAAAATTCCCGTCACGCACGACGGCGTGATTGATTTGGAATGGCTCACGGTGGAACTGGCCGACGCGCGCCCCGGACTCATCGGCGTCATGGCCGCGAACAACGAGACCGGCGTCATCCAGCCGTGGCGCGAGATTCACTCGATCTGCCAGAGCTACGAGGTTCCGTTTTTCACCGACGCGGTGCAATGGCTCGGCAAAATGCCGGCGCTCGGTTTGGGCGACTGCGATTTTGTCAGCGGCGCGGCGCACAAATTCGGCGGGCCGCGCGGCGTGGGCTTTTTGAAAGTGCCGCGCAAGACGGAAATTACGCCGCTGCTGTTCGGCGGCAAACAGGAGCGCGGCCGGCGCGCAGGAACGGAAAATATCGCGACGATTGTCGCGATGCTCGCGGCTTTGGAAATCCGCGAGAAACAAATCGGGCACAGCCAGCATCTTTTGCGCGGCGTATGGCGCGACAATTTTGAGCGCGAATTTCTGCGCGCAGTTCCCGAAGCAACGATTTTAGGCGCGAAAGTACCGCGGTTGTGGAACACCGTTTCCGCGCTCATGCCCGACGGCGACCGCAAGCACGAATGGGTAGTGCGGTTGGACAAGGCGGGTTTTGCGGTTTCCACCGGCTCGGCCTGCACGACGGGCAAGGAAGAGCCGAGCCACGTGCTCGCCGCGATGGGATTCAAGCCCGCGCAAGCAATGCGTGCGGTGCGTTTCAGCGCCGGCTGGGAAACGACAGAGGCAGATTGGGACGCGCTGGCAAAGGCGTTGGCCAAACTCCACGGTGAAACTCATCACATTAAAGATTAAATGACGCGCCCATGGCGTGAAACGCAAGCCGGCCAGTCGTGCGATAATGGCAGGGGAATTTTGCCGTGAGCGATTGATTAACTCTGGCTCAAGCGTTGCGCGGGTTTCTCAAAAAACATCCGGTGTGCTTCTTCGAGAATGTCCGGGATGCGATTGGCGAAAGGGCTGTTCTTCAACGCAGGTCGCAAATCCACCTCGCGCACTTTCGCGGCGTTCACCCCGGGAAACCAGTGCTCAGCCTGGCCGAGCAGATTGTAGCGCATCTTGCCCCAAGCGAGCAGGTCGAGCGGCTTGGCGTAAGTCCAGAGCCGCAAAATTTCCGAGACATTGATCTGGCCGGGAATGTCGTGGTAATTCGGCAAACCTTCGGGCCAGCGGGCGCACCAGTCCGCACCGAGAGCTTTTCCCATTTCCGCGCGAAGCCGCTTTTCAATCGGCGCCATTGTTTGCGGAATTTCATCGTATAATTTCAACGCGGCGACGTGTTCATCAAAATCCGTCGGTTTGGAAACGCCGCAGCTCAACGTGTGAACTTCCTGGCGGTTCAAACAGTAAAGGTCGTTGAATTGCATCGGCGTAAGCGGCGCGCAAAGCGATTTGATTTTCGGCCCCGGCTCCTGAAGCTTGCCGCCTTTGTCGTTCGGACTGATGATGAAGACGCCCATGTCGTGCCGGCGCGCGGCCTCGACCGCCGGCCAGTTCAGGTCGTTGACAAAATACCAATGGACGTTGATGTAATCGAACTCGCCGGTATGCACCGCGTCGAGAATGACATCGGTCGTGGCGTGCGTGGAAAAGCCGATGAAGCGGCAGCGGCCCTGCTTTTGCAACTGGCGCGCCGCGCCCAGACAACCGCCCTTTTTCAACGACCAATCGAGCAACTCGCGATTGTTGATGCCATGCAGTGAAAGCAAATCCACCTGGTCGAGCTTCAAGTATTTCATCGAAGTCTCGAACGTCTCCAGAAATTCCTTCGCGGTGGCGCGCGGCGTGACCTTCGTCTGGACAATCATTTTGTCGCGCGGCAATTTCGGCAGGAGATTGCCCAGTTGCATCTCCGACGTGCCATAGCCGCGCGCGGTTTCGATGTGGTTGATGCCGAGCGCGAGCGCGCGATGGATGCAGGCTTCGAGATTTTCCTGGCTGACACGCGGGATGTCCTGCGGCGGCACGTCCTGCCACTTGTGCTGATAACGCATGCCACCGCAGGAAATTACCGGCATCTGCAATTCCGTCCGGCCAAAACGACGATATTTCATTGCATCGAAAATAAATGGCGCGCGCGGCGAACGCAAGCGACGAGGAAATGTCGCGCGAACCAACGCACTCAAAGTTTTACATCCGTGTTCATCCGTGTTTATCTGTGGTTGAACATGGCGTTTCTCAATGACAATTATCTCAAACTGAAAGCCGGCTATCTTTTTCCCGAAATTGCCCGGCGCGTGAAGGTTTTTTGCGAGGCAAATCCTGAAGCCGCGAAAAGATTGATTCGCTGCGGCATCGGCGACGTGACCGAGCCGCTGCCAGCCGCGGCCGTCGCCGCGATGCACAAGGCCGTGGACGAAATGTCCGCGCGCGAAACGTTTCATGGCTACGGCCCGGAACAGGGTTATGAATGGCTGCGCGCCGCCATCGCCAAAAATGATTTCCGCGACCGCGGCTGCGACGTGGAGGATGATGAAGTGTTTGTCAGCGACGGAACAAAATGTGACACCGGCAACATTCTCGACATTCTCGGCGCGAAAAACAAAATTGCCATCAGCGATCCGGTTTATCCGGTTTATGTGGACACGAACGTCATGGCCGGCCACACGGGCGAGGCGAACGAAGCCGGCGCGTTTGCAAAATTGGTTTATCTGCCGTGCAAACCGTCAAATGGTTTCATTCCTGAACCGCCGAAGCGGCACGTGGACATGATTTATCTTTGCTCGCCGAATAATCCGACTGGCGCAGCGGCGAATCGTCCGCAGCTCGAAGCGTGGGTGAAATACGCGCTCGAAAACAAATCCGTGATTTTGTTTGATGCGGCTTACGAGGCTTACATCACCGACGCGAACCTGCCGCATTCGATTTACGAAATTCCCGGTGCCCGCGAATGTGCGATTGAATTCCGCAGCTTTTCTAAAAACGGTGGCTTCACCGGCACGCGCTGCGCATTTACCGTCGTTCCGAAAACGCTCAACGCGCAGACGAAATCCGGCGAATTCAAACCGTTGCATCCGCTATGGGCGCGGCGGCAGACGACAAAATTCAACGGCGTGAGTTATGTGATTCAACGCGCCGCTGAAGCACTTTATTCGCCGGAAGGAAAGCAACAAGTCCGCGCGCTCGTTGACTTTTATCTCGGCAACGCAAAAATTTTGCGCGACGGAGCGAAGAAGGCCGGGCTGAAAGTTTTCGGCGGCGTCAACGCGCCTTACATCTGGGTGCGCACGCCCAAAGGCGTCACGAGCTGGCAGGCGTTCGACAAAATTTTAAGCGACGCAAACGTCGTGATCACGCCCGGCAGTGGATTTGGCTCCAAGGGCGAGGGTTATTTCCGCATCAGCGCGTTTAACAGCCGCGCCAACGCCGAGGAAGTCGCGTGCCGATTGCAGGAATTGAAGTGGTAAATTCGTCATTGCAGCAAGGCTTTGTTTTGCTATCCTTGCCCCTCGTTTTTACTGAAAATTTAACCGAAGAAAATTTATGTCACAGCATCGCAGTCTGCGCGCGGCGTCCGTGTTGGGCGGCAAGCGCAATGTCCTCAAGCGCTTCGAGCGCGTCGAGTTGCTCAAAAAGCGCGGCCAATGGAAAGCCGGCGACCGCATCACGGGCTTGCGCAAGACCAAGCCGGAGGCGTAAGCCTTGCTGGTTCGGCTTCAGAAATTTCTCGCGGACGCGGGTGTGGCTTCGCGGCGCGCCGGCGAGCAGTTCATTTTGGACGGGCGCGTTTCGGTCAACGACAAACAAGTCCGTTTGCTCGGAACGAAAGTGGATCCGCTCCACGACAAGGTTGCCGTGGATGGAAAAATTCTCCGCGCGAAACGGAAGCTTTACATCGCCCTGCACAAGCCGCCCGGTTACGTTTGTTCACACCAGGACGAATTGAACCGCCCGACGATTTATCATTTGTTGCCCAAAGAGTGGCAAATCGCGAGTTCTGTCGGGCGTTTGGATTTCAACAGCGAAGGATTGATTTTTCTGACGAATGATGGACAATTCGCCTTGCGCCTCACTCATCCGCGTTACGGTGTCCGCAAAAAATACGTGGCGATGATCGAGGGCGAAGTGACAACGGAAATGGCACGGCAGTTCACGCGGGGCATTTTTGACCGCGGCGACAAATTAACGGCGTTGTCGGCGAAAATCATTTCGGCCAGCCGCGCGTGGAGCGTGGTGGAACTGGAGCTGGCTGAGGGCAAAAACCGCGAGGTGCGGCGGCTGTTTGAGTCGCAGAATTTGTCCGTGAAAAAATTGCAGCGGACACAGATTGGAAAAATCAAACTCGGCGAGTTGAAGCCAGGCAAATGGCGGATATTGACAGAAACGGAAATTAAAACTTTACTCTTGAAATCATGAAAACGATTTGTTGGACGATTTTGGCCGCGATGGCCGCAACCGGCGCCGTCGCGCAGGACACAAATACTTTGCCGCCCATTCCCGCGCCGGTAACTTCACCGGCGCAGGAGACCGCGCCCGCACCGGCAGTGGCGCCGGCGCCGAGCACGCCGGCCACCCGGCCAACCGCGCACCGGAAACGCGCCGCCACGCCAAGAAGGGCCGCGTTAGTGGAGCCAACCGTCACGCTCGTCCCCGGACCAGCGGAAGTCACCGCCAAGAATCTGAACGTCCGCGGCCAGGCCGGATTGCAAGGCGAATATCTCCTGCACCTGAGTGTCGGTGATTCTGTCACGGTTTTGAGCGAAATCACGCTGGGCAAACACCGGGCCGACGAACCGGCACAGTGGGCGAAAATTTCCTTCCCAACCAACGGCCATGTTTGGGTCAGCGCACGATATATTGACCCGACGAATGACACGGTTCTGGCGAGGAAGTTGAATTTGCGCGCCGGGCCGGGTGAAAATTACAGCGTTCTCGGCATCATCGAGCGCGGCACACCTGTTTCCGAAATCACCCAGCGTGACGGCTGGATGCAAATCGAGCCGCCGCCGAACGCTTACGCCTTTGTCGCTGCGATGTATCTGAAACAAGAAGCTTCGGAAACTTTCGTGACCAATCCGCCGCCCTCGACGGAAACGGAAACAGAAGTGCCGATGACGACCAACGCCGTTCCCGAGCCGGAACCTGTTGTGGCCGGGCAAACGACCGAAACCAACACGCCTGCCACGACGGAGGCGAATTCCGGCGAGCCGGAAGCAACTGAAACGAACACGACCAGCGCGGAAATTGATACAAACCTCCCGCCGCGCGTCGTGACGCATGAAGGTGTCGTTCGTCAGACCGGCAGCCTGATCACGCCGACAGAATATGAATTGTATAACCCTTCCACGGATGTGAATGTGGATTTTCTTTACACGACTGCGACCAACCTGGATTTAGGCCGCTATGTCGGCATGAGAATCAACGTCACCGGCACGGAGGGTCTGGCGGCGCGGTGGCCGGATGTTCCCGTCCTGACCATCCAGCGCATTCTGGTGATTGACACAAATGCCGTACAACAATTCATCAACCGAAGCCCCAAGGGTGCAGAGCAACATCGTTGATGGCCGCGCCATCGCCGCGCAAATCCTGCGCGAACTGGCACAACGAGTGGTGACGTTGAAACAACGCGGCGTCGCGCCCGGCCTCGCGTTCGTCCGCGTTGGCGAAGACGCCGCCTCCAAAATTTACGTCGGGCGCAAGGAAAAAGCCTGCGCCGAGCTTGGCATTTTTTCAGAAACCAAAGTTCTGCCGGAAACCGCGACTGAAAACGAATTGCTCGCGCTCATCGGAAAATTGAATTCCGATTCACGCCTGCATGGGATCCTGGTCCAAGCACCGTTGCCCAAACACATTTCCGAGGCGAAAATCTATTCTGCTGTTTCGCCGGAAAAGGATGTGGACGGCTTTCATCCGGTCAACGTCGGCAAATTGATGCTTGGCGATGAAACCGGCTTCAAACCCTGCACGCCAGCGGGCATCGTCGAACTGCTCGCGCGCTCGGACGTGAAAACCAGCGGCGCGGAAGTGGTTATCCTCGGACGCGGCAACATTGTCGGCAAACCGATGGCTGCGATGCTTTGCCAGAAAGGCAAAAACGCGAATGCGACGGTGACGATCTGCCATTCCGCCACGCGCGACATCGAATCACATTGCCGCCGCGCGGACATTTTAATCGCCGCGATGGGCGTCGCCAATTTTGTCAAAGCCGAGATGGTCAAGCCCGGCGCGGCGGTGATGGATGTCGGCGTCAACCGCGTGGACGGAAAAATTGTCGGCGACGTGGATTTTGCCGCGGTCCAAAAAATTGCCGGAAAAATCACACCGAATCCCGGCGGCGTTGGCCCGATGACGATTGCCATGCTCGTGTCGAACACGGTTCGTGCAGCCGAACGATCTTTGGTTAATGAACCCGTCATCACAATTGAAGGCCCAATTTCAAAACCCGTTCAGACATAATTTATGCAAGCCACCCGAATTCTCCCCGACCTGCAGTCCTCGCTCTTGTGCGAGGAAGTCCGGCAGGAAGCCAACGGCAATCTTTTCCTCATCGGCGTCATCAACGTCATCCGCGTGCCGCAACTGCCCGTCGTGGCCGGACGGCTCTGCGTCTTCAACCGCTGGACCACAGGCGTTGGCCAGTTCACCGAAACCATCCGGTTCATCGCGCCCGACCAGACAACCGTGATCCGCAAAGGCGAAGTTAAGTTGGAATTGCGCGACCCGTCGGTGCAGGCCACGAATGTCATGGTCTTCGGCCAGGTCGAGTTCAAGTCCGCCGGCACTTATTTCATCGAAGTCCTTGTGGACGACGTGATGAAGTTGCGTTATCCGGTTCCCGTCATCCATACGCCGCCGCCAAATCAAAATCCTCCGCCGGAAAAGAAATGACGTTGAAGCGCGAAGGTTCGATTTGCTTCAACCGTTCAGCGCTTTAACCCTTCACCAAATTTGGTAATGTCGTGGCGATGAGCGCCTTCGCTTCCACTTTTGCCGAGCCAATCACGCCGCGCGGCGTCGCGGCGTTTGCCCGCGCGAAATTCAGCCGGCTGCTCCTCACCCAGCTGGCCGTTGCGCTGCTTGGCGCTGCGTCGGTTGCCTGCTTTCTTGACGGCAGTTGCTTTCCGGTCATTCGCGCCGCGATTGAAAAACTGCCCGTCGCGGGGAAAATCTCTTCGGGCGAACTGGACTGGGGCGGCAACTCGCCGCAAATGCTCGCGGAAGGAAATTTTCTGGCGTTCGACGTGGACCTGGATCATTCCGGCCAAATCCACTCGACCACCGCCGGCGTGCAAATTGAATTCGGCAAAAATTCCATCCGCGTTTTCTCATTGCTCGGTTACACGGAATTTTTTTACCCACCAGACCGATTCGCGCCGTTCAACCGTCCGGAGCTTGAGCCGCTTTGGGGCGCGTGGTCGGCGGAAATTTTATTCATCGCCGCTGCTGTAACTTTTCTCGGCTTGCTTTTAAGCTGGTGGTTTCTGGCAACAATCTATTTTTTGCCGGTCTGGCTGCTCGGATTTTTTGCGAACCGCGACTTGAATTTCCGCGCCTGCTGGAAATTGTCCGCCGCCGCGCTGCTGCCCGGCGCGCTGCTGATGGCCGCGGGCATTGTGCTTTACGATTTCGGATTTCTACAGCTGGTCTCGTTTGGATTTGTCTTCGCGGCGCATTTCGTTCTTGGCTGGATTTATGCGTTTGTCAGCCTGCTGTTCGTGCCGGGGATTTCCGAAACGAAACCGAAAGGAAATCCGTTCCAGCCGCGCAAATAAACACCGGCTCTGGCGAAAATCAGTTGTCCTCTGGACTGAATCCGATTGCGGGCGATATTATTTTCGCCGAAGCCGGCGTTATCTTCACCGAGACCGATGTTAATTACCTTGAGTGCAATCTTATTTTCACCGAGACCGATGTTATTTTCATCGGGCTTGACGATTTTACGTCAAACATGAAGTTATTTTCATCACGTGCGACGTTAATCACGTCGAGGCCGGGGTAATTTCATCGGTTTCGAGCTTAATTACGTCAAAGCCACCGTTAATATCGTCGAATTCGATATTATTTTCCCCGAAGATAACATTCTAAACCTCTGTTTTACAGATGTTTGTCACAAATCCACCCAAAATTATCGTGCGGTGGTCGTTTTACGCCTTTGTCCCGGTGACGGTGGGAGTGACCGGCGTGGCATGAGGATGGCCGGGGAAACGGGCTTTGAGATCATCATAAATGGCTTGCGCGCCGGGCACGTTGCGCTTGGCCGCCATTTGCACGCTTTGATAGAACGACAAATCCGGCAGGTAAATCTGATGCGAGAGCACCATCTCGGTGTCGTTGAGCGGTTGATAAACGTCAAAGAGCGCGTGCATGATGTCGGCCACGTCCGTCCATCCCGCGCGATCCTGGCCGAGTTGAGTCATGTCCACAAAACCGGGGATCAAATCCGGCCGGCTGGCCATGTAACTGGCGCACTTCTGTTCAAAGCCGACGGTCTTGTCGCCCAGCTTGAGCATTTTTTTGCGCTGCTCATCCGTCAGGCCGATGGTGAAAGTCAGCGCCGCTTTCAAGCCGGCAATCTGGGCGAGGATGGCGGCTTTTTGGTCGGGCGTAATGACGACGGAAACGGGCGTGTCCGTTGCCAATGGAGTTGGCGCGGCGGCGGCTGGCGCGGCTGTCGAAGCGGGCTTGGACGGTTGGCGTATGGTTTGGATTTTTTTGGTTTGGGTTGTTTTCATGCGGAAAGTGGAACAGATCTTTCAAAAGAATGCTTTCCATCCTTTGCCAGACTTAAACCATTTATTGCCCCGCATTTTTGCGGAAAAATGAGTCGTGCGCGTTGAGCCAGCGCCGTGGCCGCGAAATCTTTGTAGCGCGTGAATTGAATTTTCCAAAAGTTCTGTGGGAACGAAATCCGTAGCGTCGGACTGTCACCGACGACAACCCGGCGCTGACACAGCGCCGCTACAGCGGAAGATGCCGCCCCGACGGGGCTTGAATTTGATTTGGGTGGTGGTTCTACAAAGATGCCGCGCCGACGGCGCTGTGGAGTGCGGCGATAATAGCCCGGCCTTTCAAGGCTGGGTTAAAATGCAAAAATAAATTAGTCCCGCAGGGACGGCAGACAATGTGTCGGCCGTCTGCAAAGACCTTTCGTCCTTGACGGGACTTTGAAAATTTCCAAATCGTGAACCCAGCCATGAATGGCTGGGCTATCGTCAAAGACAGATGCCGCCCCGCGCAATAACTGGAATTTGGTTTGGGTTGTGGTTCTACAAAGATGTCGCGCCTACGGCGCTACGGCAGGCCGCAAACGTCGCGCAGGCGTTTGGTCATGACGAACAGGCATGGGCGATATATCAACGTCCATTCCACACGGGGATTTTCAACGGGGACGACGGACGATTTTCCTTTGATTGTCGGAGCTTGTCCCAAGTAATGACCAAAACCGGGTCTAATGCGGTTTTTAGTTGCATTTATTCTGGTTGAGGTGTAAATCGGCAGCGGTAAGAGGCGAAAGGAATCCATTTATGAAAATCAAACTGCAATATCTCTGCATCTTGCTGGCGTTGCTCGCCGGCATTCATCAAGCCGTTGCCCAAGGCACGACGGCGTTCACTTATCAAGGCCAGCTCCACGATGGCGGCACCAACGCCAACGGCACTTACACGATGATTTTCAAACTTTACGATTCCAGCACCAGCGGGAATCAGATTGGCAGCACCATCACCACCAGCCCCACGCTCGCCAACGGACTTTTCTCCGTGAATCTGGATTTTGGCGCGGGTTCTTTCAACGGCAGTGCGCGTTATCTGGACATCACCGTGCAGAGCGGCAGCGACAGCGAGGAACTATCGCCGCGCGTGCAGGTGTTGCCCGCGCCGTATGCGCTTTATTCCGCCGTCGCAGCCACGGTGACAAATGGCGCAATTATGAACGCACAACTGGCCGGTAACGCGGTGAATACTACCAATATTCAAACCAACGCCATCACGTCAGAACAATTGGCATCAGATTCTGCAAGCCTTTCCCAAGTGTCAGGAGGCACAGTTTACGTCCAAAGCAACAGCATGGTTTCATTTACCGGAGGCGGGGTAACCTTGTCGGAGAATTTCGGAGTAGAAGTTCCACCTTCTACATGGAATATCGTGAACGGCTACTCCTACACTGAAAACGAGGATGGTTTTGACCCCGGTTATTTTGTTGATTTGTTGTCGTTCGTCGGTTCAAGCGGAGACGTTCCACTGCAAATCCTGGATGAGCAGCAAACCGGCTGGTCTGGCATTTCAACCCCAAATCTTTATGCGGATACTGTTTACGCCAGTAACGTCGTCGCCGCGGGCACGTTTTACGGCGACGGCAGTGGTTTGACTAATTTGAGCGTAAGTCCGGTTCCATGCATGCAGGTTTTCGACACGCCTGGAACTTATCAATTCACTGTTCCCCAAAACGTAACAAAAATCATGGTTGAGGTGTGGGGCGGCGGCGGTGGCGGCGGCAACGCCTTCGAATATCCCTATGAAACTTTTCTTAGCGGCGAGCAAGGGAGTCCTTCTACCGGATACGTGCCTGGAAGCGGTGGTGGAGCGGGCGGATACGGGAAAGGAGTATTTGTTGTCACTCCCGGAGAGACAATTACGATGACAGTTGGATTGGGCGGCTCTCCAGGCGCCAATGGCGGCACTTCCAGTGTTGTGGATGGTTCCGAGAATACTCTCATCAGTTCTACAGGAGGCTTTGGGGCAACTACCAATTCTTTTTTTGGGGTGGCATCTGGAAATTACTGGTCTGTAACTGAATGGTCTGTTCCGGGAGCGGGAGGCACCAATGGCTCTCCTATAAACATAACAGGGGGTAGTGGTAGTCTCGCTAATTATAATAATGCTGGTAATGTTGATAGCGGTGGTGACGGTGGAAGCGCAGGTCGCGGCGGCAGCGGTGGCAAAGGTGACGGATTTACTTATTATTCTCGTTCGGATTCGGAATATGTGAATGGATCATCCGGAGCTGGTGCTGGCCAATTTCCTGGCGGTGGAGGTGGTGGGGGGGCATATAATTCACTTCCATATCCTGTCGTGTTAGACCCAGGTGCTTCAGGCGGAAATGGGGAAGTGGTTATCTATTACTGATAAATGCAATGAGAATTTTTCTCTTATTTCTGTTTGTTTTCGTTTCGGCTACTGGTTTTGCCCAAAGCAGCAGCCGTTTCACCATCACTCGCAGCGTGATTGCCGGTGGCGGCACGACATTTAGCAGCGGCGCGCGGTTTCAACTGGGCAGCACCGTCGCGCAACCGTTGGCCGCCGTGCCGAGCAGCGCGCGATTTTCCATCCAGGGCGGCTTTTGGATTCGTCCCGCGCCCATCTTCTTTGCGCCAACCGCCGTGAACGGCAACTTCATGGTTTCGATTCAAAGTGAACCCGGCGAAAATTACATTGTCAGCTACGCCAATTCCCTTTCCAGCCAAAGCTGGCAGACTCTCACCAACATCACGGGCAACGGCTCGGTGATCACCGTGACCAATTCCGCACCCGGCGTCACTAGCAGATTTTTCCGCCTCATCCAGCAATAGGATAATTCACGCCAGCTTCTTCGCAATGTGCTCGTCGAGGATTTCCTGCACGGTCAGGGCGACGATGACTTTGTGGCTACGCTTGAAGAAGGATTCAATTTCGCGCAAGGCGTCGTCGGAATAATCAAACGACACGAAGAAACCTTTCTCGCAATCTTCGCGCATCATCATGGCTTCAAAGGAATCAATGTCGGGACGACCGACTTTGTCTTTTTGTTTCACTTGAATCGGATACCAGCGTTCTTTCAGGGCGAGTTCGCCTTCCTGTTTTTTGCGGGGCGTGGCGGCGGAACTCACGGGATAAATGCGGCCATCCACGCCCATGTCACCGACCTGGACTTTGTTCGGGATGCCGCCGAGAGCGATGACGGCCCGGTTTTCAAATTCAAATGGCGGAATGGCGTCACTTTGCATTTTTCTTTCCAGACGAACGTTTGCGTGGAATCCGGTAAACAATTTTTTGAGGATGTTGTGGAAGTTTCCATTTTGCCGGCTTGTCCCTCAATGCAACGACGTTTGGTTGTGACTCAAACTCCAGTGTGTTGGCAGTTCGATAAAGACAAAAATTTTCAGCAATTCCGTTGGTTGTGGTTTCCTGCTCAACATTTGTGTTTGTGTTGCTGCCGAAAAGCTCCAAATGATTTTCCGCAACGGTCTTTCTTTTCTTCGTAACGTAATCGCCCATTGGCCGGCTGCCAAAGCGCAGTCGGTTGACGATTGCGCCAATTGCTTCATTGCTGTTATCAATTCCAATCCACCGTCGCCCTAAATTCCCGGCGGCAATCAGCGTTGTTCCCGAACCAGCAAAACAATCCAACACCAAGTCTCCCGGATTGGAGGATGCGCTGATAATTTGTTCCAGCATCTCGATGTTCTTCTCGGTTGGATAGCCCGTAATTTCGATGTTCTGGTTGTGAGCATCTTTGAAATCCAGCCAGATGTCTTGGACGGGAATCCCATTGCTGTCGTCCAGGTAGATTTTTCGTCGGGGATTGCCGTTTGAGGACCAGAAGATTTCTCCTCTTCGATCCATTTCCTCCAGAACACTCGGCGGGAACTGCCAGTGCTTGCCGGGCGGCGGCAAAACACCGCGCCAAGGCTTCCCCGTTTCACCATTTCGGATGCCGGGCGCATGAATGGGAACTTTTTTGAATCTGCGTCCGGTTGATGCTTCCTCGTAAGTATATTCTTTTTTGGCGGTTTCTTCCGACCAGGCAATCACGGGACGATTCCAGATGTAAGTTTCTGTCTTTGAGTAAAACAAAATATAATCGGAAATGTTTCCGTAAGTGCGGCGGGTGTAATTCTTGGTGTTGCACTTCTTTCGAGTGATAAAGTTTCTGAAATTTGCAGCGCCAAAAACTTCGTCCATCACGATCTTCATTGGAAATGCCATGTTTTCGTCAAGGTGGACATAGATTGAGCCGCGCGCCGAAAGTAATTCGCGGAGCAGAACCAAACGTTCCCGAAGGAATTCGACAAACGCCGAGCCGGACAGCAAATCATGGTAGGCAATTTTCTGCTCGCGGGATTCAAAGACACTGTTCGTTGAATAGGGTGGATCAATATAAACGAGCGACACTTGCCCCCGAACAGCGGAATCATCCAAAAGAGTTCCGAGAATTTCCACATTGTCGCCGAAATAGAGCCTGTTTGCCCACCCCTGCGAATGTCTTGGCGGCTGGGCGACGGTTAATTTTGCCTTCGGGCAATCGGCAATGATTTCAGAAGCCGTTCGCTTACCCTCATAATCCAAATTAAACTGACCACTTGTTCGCTGGTCGTGGCGATTTTCGACCGAGCCATTGGTTTTTGATTTTGGAATGCCGGTTGCCATGGGAGATTTTCAGTTTCGCAACCAATCGAGAGACAGGCGTTCTGGAATCATTCGCAAAGTTAACACCACGATTCTGCCCTTCTGACTTTGCTCAAGCCGCGCGTAATCATCCCACATGGAGCCGAGCAAAAGACCCGGACCGTCGTTTAAGAAAATCAATTTGGTTCGAAGCTTGTTGAGCTTCGTATACATGAACAACTCCTGCGCGCAGTTAAAATAACCGCCGGTGCGATCATCCTCTTGAGCGCCTCCCCGGTCAGAATCGTATCGCGCCAAACCGATTGCCAGAATCGAAGTTTTATCCTCATCGTATATGACGAAATCCACGGGGCGGGAAAGATTCGGATAGCCGGTGAAAATATCGTGAAGCAGAATATCTTTGCCAGCGCCTTCCGGTCCTTTAACTGTCAGGGAGGGAAATTTCTCACGCAGCGTTTTGAAAAGTTTTGCGGTGAGGTCATACCCCTTTTTGCCTCGATCTTTGTATTCCCAAAGAACCGCACAAAGAGCCTCGTCTGGAATCGGGCGGGTTTTATACGCCTTTTGGACCTCTTGAACTGGCCGGAATTCTTTCCCGAAATATTCGATGATTTTTTCGCACGACGTCTTTTTTTTTAACATTTCCACCGGAGTATTGGGACTGACATATTTGCGAAAAACCCGCGCAAGTTGAATTCGCATCCAGCCTTCGGAAACGTCGCAAATCTGCCGGAACAAAGCCGCAGAAGATTCAGATGATTGGATGAATTGGCCAAATAGAATGAGAACCGGTTTATACAACTCGCAGGCTTGGGGCAAAATATCGGGGTAG
Source organism: Candidatus Aquilonibacter sp. (assembly GCA_035504945.1). Taxonomy (GTDB): domain Bacteria; phylum Verrucomicrobiota; class Verrucomicrobiia; order Limisphaerales; family UBA11358; genus UBA11358. The sequence goes on from DATJRH010000011.1 coordinate 42,836, forward strand.
AATTCGCCAGTGGCGAGCGTGATCCAATTATGCGCGTCTTTTTTGTAATCGCCGAAATTCGTTCTGATCGTTTTGTTTTTTTGGTTCAAGCGCATTGAGATTTAACAGATTTGCCCGACCGGCACGAGAGCGTTTTGAAAATTATTTTCGCCGAAAATCTGGTCGAGCATGACTTTGACGTAGTGACTGGCGTGCCAGTCGCAGTGGTAATAAAAGCTGCCGGTCTTTTTGAGGACGCGGGCCAGTTGCACGCAGCGCGGGCGTCCCGCAGTCGCGGGATAAATCAAATCCACGCAGGCGTCGGGCAATTTGGCGAGCTGTTCCAGATTGTCGCCGCAATAAATGACGCGGGTGTCGAGGAGGCTGCTGGCGCGTAGCGGCGTTCGGGAGAGCGCCGCTGATTTCCGGCTTTTGGGCTTCACCGGCGGACTGCCGTCCGCCGCTACGTCCGATTTCTTTGCCATGCGGCGAAGTTTGCGCGGGAAAACTATCGGCGTCAATTCCCGTCAAGTTAGGTATTTTCGCGCAAATAAAATTGCAACTGTTGCACACGAACTTTAATTTGCGCCCATGTCGAAACTGCCGTTTGAACTGCTGCTGGCGCTGCGCTATTTGCGCCCCAAACGGACGTTCGTTTCCATCATCACGCTCATCTCCATCGTCGGCGTCGCGCTCGGCGTCGCCGTGCTCATCATCGTCATCAGCGTCATGAGCGGCTTCGACCACGACTTGCGCTCGAAAATTCTCGGTTTCCAATCACATTTGAGAATTTACGCCCTCGACTCGTCGGGAAGAATGGAAGCGATGGATAATTACCGCGACGTGATGAACCTCGTGTCCTCGAACAAAAACGTCCGCGGCGTCGCGCCGTTCGTGCTCGGCCAGGTGCTGGTCGAAACCGAACCGCAGGACACGAACACGCAGGAATCGCTCACCGCCGCGCCGTGGTTGCGCGGCGTGGACCCGGCCCACGAAGCCGACGTCAGCATGCTGCCCCAAAGCATCACCAACGGCTCGTTCGATTTGAGCGGAGAAGGCGTGGTCATCGGCAAGGATTTCGCCGAGAACATGAATCTTTCCGTCGGCGACCACATTTCGATTTATTCGCCAGCCGATTTGAAAAAAATGAAGGAGCAGCAGGGCAAGCCCGGCGAGGAGGCCATTCTGCCCGACGACTACACCGTGACCGGAATTTTTGATGTCGGCTATTATGATTTTGACGCCGATTTCATTTTGGTTTCGCTCGAAAACGCGCAGGACATTTACAATCTGGGCGACAGTGTTCACGGCTTGATGGTCATGCTCAACAATCCGTATCAAGCTGATGAGGTGCAGCAACAACTTATGCAAACGCTCGGACCTAATTTCGACATCACGACATGGATGGAGGACAATTCCGCAATCCTCGGCGCGCTGGTCGTCGAAAAAAACGTCATGTTTTACCTGCTCTTCTTCATCGTGCTTGTTGCCGCGCTTTGCATCTTGAGCGCGCAGATCACTTTTGTCGTTCAAAAGACGCGCGAAATCGGGATGTTAAAGGCGCTCGGCGCGACCAACCTTCAAATCTCCGGCATTTTCCTGAGCCAAAGCACCATCATCGGCGTGTTGGGCGTGCTGGCCGGTTGCGGCCTCGGCATTCTGGCCGTGGCGTATCGCAATGAATTTCTTGAATTCATGCGCCGAGCAACCGGCTGGCAGCTCTTTCCCGAATCCATTTACGGCTTCACCAAATTGCCGGCGATCATTGACGCCCACGACATCACCATCATTTGTGGATGTTCATTTGTGATTTGCATTCTTGGCGGCGTGCTGCCTGCGATTCGCGCCGGCCGGCTCAAACCCGTGGAGGCGCTGCGCCATGAGTGAACCGCTGCTCTCGGCCCGCAACCTCGCGAAAAGTTACGCAATGGGCAGGCGCACACTGGAGGTTCTCTGCGACGTGAATCTCGACGTCGCACGCGGGGAATTTCTCGTGCTGCGCGGCGCGTCCGGCGCGGGCAAAAGCACCCTGCTCCACCTGATTGGCGGGCTCGACTCGCCCAACGCCGGGGAGATTATTTTCGACGGCCGGGACCTCGCAAAATTTTCCGAAAGCGAACTGACCTATTTTCGCAACCGCCGCGTTGGCTTCATTTTTCAAGCCTACCACCTGTTGCCCGAACTCACGGCGCTCGAAAACATCTGCCTGCCCGCGCGCGTCGCCAGAACTTCCGCCGCGCAGGTTGAAAAACGCGGACGCGAACTGCTCGCCCGCGTCGGCCTGGCGGAACGCGCCGAGCACAAGCCGTTTGAGCTTTCCGGCGGCGAACAGCAGCGCGTCGCCGTCGCCCGCGCGCTCATCAACGAGCCGGAACTGCTGCTGGCCGACGAGCCGACCGGCAACCTCGATTCACGCACCGGCGGCGAAATTATTGAACTCCTTAAAACACTTTCTGTCGAAAGACAGACGACGCTGGTTATTGCCACACACGATGCTAAAATCGGCGCGCAAGCGCGGCGCGTCATCGAATTGGCGGACGGGCGCATCGCTTGAAAAATTTTCCGCCGCGTTTAGTTTGATTTGCCATGCTTGAAGATCGCGATTATATGCGCCAGCCGGTTTACCACGAACCGCGCGTCTCGTTCACCATTGCGTTGTTGATTGTCAACGCGGCGGTCTTTCTCGTCCAGCTCGTGGCCTGGCACACGCCAAATGGCGCGGACATCCAGGACAAGTATTTCGCCTTGAGCCTCGACGGTTTGAAAAGCGGTTACATCTGGCAACTGCTTACCTTTCAATTCATGCACGCCGGTTGGATGCACATTCTTTTCAATTCGCTCGCCATCTTCTTTTTCGGACGGCCGGTCGAAAACTTTTTCGGCCGCGGCAAATTTCTGGCGCTTTATTTTTCCAGCGGCGTCATCGGCGGCCTCGTGCAAATGCTCTTTGCGCTTTTATTTCCGTCATTCGACGGCGCGGTTGTCGGCGCGTCGGCGGGCGCGGTTGGTCTTCTCGCGGCCTTTGCCGCTCTGTATTGGGCGGAACGATTCACGCTGTTTTTTTATTTCATTCCCATTTCCATGCGTGGAAGAACCCTTTTCTGGGCCAGTCTCGCGCTGGTGGCGGCCGGCATGTTGACTCCCTACAGCCACATCGCCAACGCCGCGCATCTGGGTGGCATCCTCACCGGATTTCTTTGCGCGCGCCTGATGCTCCACGGACGCTGGCCGCAATGGAAACTTCCCTCGCGCCGCAGTGAGCCGCGCGAATTTGCCGCCGCCGGCAACAATAAAAAAAGTTTCTGGCGTTCGTCGGCTGCCGCCAAGCCCGACGAAGATTTGTCTGCCGACGAATTTTTACAGCGGGAAGTGGACCCCATCCTCGACAAAATTTCCGCGCACGGCATCCAAAGCCTGACCGCCCGTGAGCGCGAAATCCTCGAAAATGCCCGTTCAAAAATGGGGAAGCGCTAGTTCGTCGAGGGTCGAAGGAAATTCTTCCGTCACTCGACTCTCGACTCCCGACCCCCGACTTTCTAACCTGCCGCCATGATTACGCGCTATTCCCGCCCGGAAATGCGGGCGATTTGGACGGACGAAAACAAACTCCGCATCTGGCTGCAAATCGAACTGCTCGCCAGCGAGGCACTCGTCAAGGAACGCGTCGTCCCCGCAAAAGATTTCTCAAAAATCAAGGCCGGCGCGAAAAAATGCCTTGCCGATTTGAAAGGACTCGTTGAACGGCAGAAGGAACTGGAAAAAATCCTGAACCACGATGTCATTGGCTTCACCACCGCCGTTGCGGAAAAAATCAATGACAACGCTTCGCGCTGGTTTCATTTCGGCCTGACGAGCAGCGACGTCGGCGACACCTGCCTGGCCGTGCAAATGGTCCAGTCGGCGGACATTTTGATCGCCGATGTCCAAACGCTCCGCAAATCAATCGCCCGGCGCGCGAAGGAATTTCAATTCACGCCCTGCATTGGCCGCAGCCACGGCATCCACGCCGAGCCGACGACGTTCGGCCTGAAACTCGCGTTGATGTTTGACGAATTTGGCCGCGCGCTTGAACGGCTCGAACGCGCCCGCGCCGCCGCCGCCGTCGGCAAATTAAGCGGAGCGGTTGGGACAAACGCGCATTTGCCGCCGCGCGTCGAGGAATTTGTCTGCAAGAAACTCGGCCTGCGCCCTGCGCCGATTGCCACGCAGGTTGTCCAGCGCGACATTCACGCGGAATTTCAAACCGCGCTCGCGCTCGTCGGCGCGAGCATCGAACGCTGGGCGGTTGAGTTCCGCCATTTGCAGCGCACGGAAGTTCTCGAAGCCGAGGAGCCGTTCAGCAAAGGCCAGAAAGGCTCCAGCGCCATGCCGCACAAGCGCAACCCCATCACTTGGGAGCGGCTCACCGGCCTCGCCCGCGTCCTGCGCGGCAACGCCATCGCCGCGCTGGAAGATGTCGCATTGTGGCATGAGCGGGACATTTCACACTCATCCGTCGAGCGGATTATTTTCCCTGATTCCTGCACGCTGCTCGACTATATGTTCAGCCTGCTCACGCGGCTGATGGATGGCCTGAACGTCTATTCGGAAAACATGAAACGCAACCTCGGCCTCTCGCTGGGCATGTGGAATTCGCAAACAGTCTTGCTCGCGCTCATCAAAAAGGGCCTGACGCGTGAAGCCGCCTACAAACTCGTTCAGGACGCCGCGATGAAAACGTGGGAAGTAAAACACGCCGGTCGCGACGACGCGGATTTTGTGGAGCAATTAAAATCCACGCCGGAAGTTGCCAAACATTTTGCCAAAGGCGAACTGGAAAAACTCTGCTCCCTCGACTTCCATTTCAAGGAAGTGAAGAGCCGGTTTAAGAAACTGGGGCTGTGAGCAACCACAGACCAACACGAATGAACCCTCCCCGCTGCATCGTCATTGCCGGACCGAATGGCGCGGGCAAAACGACTTTTGCGCGGGAATTCCTGCCAAAGGATGCGGGCGTTATTCATTTCGTGAACGCCGACCTCATCGCCGCCGGGCTGTCCCCGCTGCGACCGGAACTGGCCGCGCTTGCCGGGGGTCGCCTGCTGTTGACGGAACTGGATCGTCTGGCCAAAGCCAGGACAGACTTTGCGTTCGAAAGCACGTTAAGCGGGCTGGGCTATTTGGGACGATTGCAGAAATGGAAGGCCGCCGGCTATCGCATTGAAATGGTTTTCCTGCGGCTGCACTCGCCGCAACTGGCTTTGCGGCGCATTGCCGTCCGCGTGAAACAAGGCGGGCATGATGTTCCGCGCGCCGATGTATTGCGCCGTTTTGCACGCGGCTGGCGGAATTTTGAGGCCAGCTACAAACCGCTGGCGGATGCGTGGGCGGTGTATGATAATTCCGGGGATCAACCTCAATTATTGGAGACAAAACGATGAAAGCAAAGCATGGCAGACAAGAAGCGTTTGCGACCACGGTAGGCCGGGCGCTCCGGCGCGCGGGCCTGGCCGCTCGCAAAACTGCCCGCGCCCACGGCACGCCGATTTATGTCTGGCGCGGGGGCAAAGTAGTGGCCCAGAAACCCTGACCTCCTGCCGTGGCGAAACATTTCAAGCCGGGCGAACTGGAAAAACTCTGTTCGCTCGACTTCCATTTCAAGGAAGTGAAGAACCGGTTCAAGAAACTGGGGCTTTGAGACGCGGTTTCACGGATTTGCCAGATTGAAATGCGCATCCGCGTCAATTCGCCAAATTCGTGTCAGCTTCGTTAAATAATTATAAGGTTGTGACATCTCACACTTGGGGGCGCAAACTGTCAGAATGGATCAGGCCATGAAATTGCCGCCAGAAAAAAAGAAGTCCGGGCTGGAGACGATGTTTTTTCGTTCGATCTGGATTTCGGACGTTCATTTGGGAATGCGGCACGCGCAGGTGGACGCTTTGCTGGATTTCCTGCGCCGGAGCGAGTGCCAGAACCTTTACATCGTGGGCGACCTCATTGACGGCTGGCAGTTGAAGCACAAGTGGTTCTGGCGCGATGAATATAACATCCTGATCCAAAAACTGCTTCGCAAAAGCCGTCATCGGACGCAAATCACCTACATCACCGGCAATCACGACGAATTTCTGGAGAATTTTGGCGAACTGAATCTGGGCAGCCTCAAACTGGCGCAACAGGCCGTCCACATCGGCGCTGATGGCAAACGTTATCTGGTCATCCACGGCCACCAGTGCGACGGCCTGGCGCATTTCAACCGGCTGCTCGACCACGTTGGCGCGCGGATTTACAACGGGCTGCTTTATTTGAACAGCTATTCCAATCGAATCCGCCGCATGTTCGGCTTCGGTTACTGGTCATTGGCGGCCTACCTCAAGTCCAAGGCCAAGTCGGCGGTCAACGTGGCCTCCGATTTCGAGCGCGTGCTGGCGCAGATGGCCCGGAATGAAAAAGCCGACGGCGTCATTTGCGGACACATCCACCGCGCCGAAATCCGGGACGTGGACGGCATTCTCTACATGAACTGCGGCGACTGGGTGGAAAGCTGCACGGCGCTCGTGGAAGACATGGACGGGAAATTTCGCCTGTTGCATCTGCGCGAGGATCAGGCTGCAAAGCGGGATTTGACTGACAAATCACACAACAAGCTACAGTGAACGTGCTCGTATTGGAAGTCTTCCGGCTTGATGAGATGGCAACTAACTTTCATCGAATCACTCATAAATCAAATCTGCCGTCCCGTTTATCCCAACGGGATTCAAAACAGCAGCAACCACCAGGGCCGCTACAGCGCAATTTCCAACTGAAACTGGTATTAACCATTGAACTTGCAAACATTTCCGCCATCTTCATTCTAAAATGAAAACCGTGCTCATCACCGGCTGTAGCTCCGGCATCGGCAGGGCCGCCGCAAAATTCTTTGCCGCAAATGACTGGAACGTCATCGCCACCCTGCGCTCGCCCGAAAAAGAAAATGAATTGATTGGCTCCAGCAACTTGCTGGTCACCCGGCTCGACGTTCAAGACCACGACCGCATTGCCCGCGCGATTGAAGCTGGCCTCGCGCGCTTTGGCCGCATTGACGCGCTCATCAACAACGCCGGCTTCAGCCTCGGCGGCGTGTTCGAGGGGATTCCGCGCGAAAAAATCCAGGAACAATTCGCCGTCAACGTCTTTGGCGTGATGGAGGTCACCCGCGCGCTGCTTCCGCATTTCCGCAAAAACCAGAGCGGTCTCGTCATCAACCTCAGCTCGCGCGCCGGGCTGGTCGGCCTGCCGCTGAACACGCTCTATTGCGCCAGCAAATTCGCGCTGGAAGGATTCTCCGAAGCGCTCGCCTACGAACTCGCGTCGCAAAACATCATCGTCAAGCTCGTGGAACCCAGCGGCGGCGTGAGCAGCACCGATTTTGGGAAACGTGTGGCCGCCGAACGCGCGCAAACCGTTTCGCTGTCCGATTACGATGGATTCATCGCGCGCGCCAGTGCTGCATACTCCGGCATGGCCGCCAAGCGCATGGCCAGCGCCGATGAAATTGCGCAGGTGATTTACGCCGCGGCCACCGACGGCACGAACCGGCTACGTTACTTTTGCGGCGAAGACACCGGCGGTCTGATCAAAGCTAGACGCGAAATGAGCGAGGAACAATTTGTTGAATTCATGCGCTCACGTTTCTAGCCGGAACCTTGACACGAATTACACGAATTAACGCAAATTCACGGGATGCCAAATCAAAGCCCTGAAAGGGCGACAGACATTAGCCCAGGGTCAGGACGCGCCGGTGGCCGTGCGCAAGCACTCACCATGGGAAAATGTCCCACAAAATAATTCTCCCTCGCCTCGTCCCGCCCTGCGGGAAGGAGAGGGCCGGGGTGAGGATTTCAGAGTTCATCATCAGTTCAGTCCGGATTCAATGCGAACGACCTCCCATTATCAGCATAATCACCCACAAAAGAATAATGGCAATGATCAAAATAATTCTTCTGTGCTGGCGAATCTTGTCCATGAAACCATATTTGCGAATGACGGGAGAAATGAGTTCGGTAGACTTTTTACTTGCCGGCATGAAAGATGGTTTGGGTTTAACGATTGGTGGCAGTTCACCAAAACCAGCGGGTGTGGTCGGACGAGGATAACCCGCGCGAAGACTCAATATACGGCTGCACGTGCTTGCCACTTTTTCCACGAAAGTTATATGTTCTTCAATCGACTCCGGAGGCACGGCGTCCGCCCTGGTTTGCAGTGCCAGACGCATGGTGAAATGACCCGGGCCACCCCGATCGGTGCGGCTGATGGCGGCGAAATCAGTGCTGATGTCGGTGCGCGGCTCTTTTAACTTCACGCGGACAATGCTGCGATTGTCAATGTCAGCAACGTAATTGATGGCGCAGGGATACGGCAGCAAAAACGGGTTGTGGCGCTCATCCTCCTTGGGCGGCATCGGCAAAACGGTGTTGAGCCAGTTCCCGGGCATTTGGAATACGACCAGTTTGGGGTTGGCATGTTTGCCCAGCTTGAATTCAATCTCAAAAACCTCGGTCAGGACAAAAACATTGGCGTCACGGTCATCCTGACATTTGAGCTCACCGACACGCTTGGCGCTGCGATAACGATTGACCATGGCCTGCAATCGTTGTTTGCCCCATTCTTCCAGTCCGAGCTTTTCGAATTGGATGCGGTGCAGGTCGGCTTGATGGCCCTCGACTTGCAAGGTGACGGCCATCAGAGAAGAACCATTTCTTGTGTCGAGCAAAACATGCTCATGTAAATCAAACAGATTGGAGATTTCCAGCTTTGGCGCTTCAACCAAACTGGTGGCCGCCGCATCCACCGGCAGGCCGTAGTCGTAAGCGGGAATAAAACGATTGAAAGCACCGCCCCCCTGTTGTTTTAACGTGGTGTCAATCCAGCGCCGTTTGCCGTCCACTTCCAATTCCACGATGGCATGGTTGAACAAGGATGGCATGGGCATGAAATTTCGAACCGATTGGCGCAAGAATGTATTTACCAGCAGCGGCCGGGCGTGGACGCGCGCCGGGCGGAACTGATAGCAGCACGTCCCGCCACGGCAGATGACGTGGCGGCCTGGGTGGAGGCGGTGCATGGACAAAATGGACGGAGTGGACGGACCAACCAGAGTGGACGCGGCGAAAAACAAAAGTCCATCCAGTCCACAGTGTCCACACGGCCCACCTATCCAGAGATAGCCGCCAATGGCGCACTGGCGCTCATCATGGTGGCCAGCAGTTTATTGAGCCGTCAGGTGGCAGCGCAGGCGGCGGCTTTTGAAAAGGAAGGCGGTTTCACGGAGCGTCTTTACCGCGTGCGCAAACGAAGGTGCTCAAATAAGTTTATGTGGCAACCATTTTTACTTTTTGCCGGATGTATCGACACCTCACCCTAACCCTCTCCTCGTTTTTGATTTGTTTTCTCCCGGATGACCCTCATCCGGTCTGCGGCCATGCATTTGTTTTTGCCCCACGTCCCTCACCTGTCCTGCGGACATCCTCTCCCGCTCCCACGGGCGAGGAATTTATTTTGTTGGACGTTTTCCCGGCGTAGGTGCTTGCGCACGGCCACCACGCACCAACACCGGGCTGGTTGATTAAATCCCGTTGGGATTTTCAGCGTATTTGAATTCGCGTCAATTCGTGAAATGGACTCGCTCGCGCCCGCGCGCTCGGCCCTCGCGGGCTTTCGGCTTTGCCAAACTCCTTTCGCCGTTTCCCAAACGGCTCAAGTCATGTCAAAGCCCTTTGAACCTGCGTTTCGTCTGCGGGCATCTGTGGCCAAAACTATTGCACCCGCGCGCTGACGGGCTGGCTCCAAGGTCCCTGGCCGTGGGCGTTGCTGGCGGCCACTCGGAACCAGCATTTGGCCCCGCTTTTCAGCCTGGTTACATCGCAGGTTTGTTTGACGCAGATGGCCGCCTGTTTCCAGCCAACCCGAGCCGCGCGGTCGGTGGTCGTCTGGATAATGAAGATGCAACGGCGGACGGGCCGTTTCCAGTGCAGCCGCACCCGGCCTTCGTAATCCGTGGAGATGACGCGCAACCGAGCGGGCGCGCCCCGGCACACCCACCGGCTGTTTGTCCTTCACCACCCCCAAGCCCGCCGCCAGCAGCGCCGCCGGTTCGCCCCCGGTGGGCAATCATCAGCCCGGTGGCGGCGGCGGTCGTGCGCTCGCGCATCGCGGACACCTTGTCCGCCCGACGGGCGAGTGCCGCCTTCAACGCGGTCTTCAACGATTCCACCTCCGCATGGGCTGCGACCGCCTCGGCCACACTGTCCGTCACAAGATTGGCAGCGATGTATTTCCGGTGCGCGGCGGGCAGCTTGGCGATGCCGGTCGCCACGCGACGGCAGACGGCAATTTGTTCAAGAATCGTCTTGTTTCCGAAGCCGAGTTTGAAGCGTTTCATGGTTTTTTAACAATGTTGCGGACGGACATGGCCAATTCTCCCGGCAAAACAACAAAGTCGGCAGGAATCCGGGGCAATTCCGCCCGGAAAGCGGTTAATTCCGTCAAAGAGTTGGTTAAATCGCATAAAAACCTGATTAACTCGCTTTCAGACTTAACCAAGTCATAGACCTTTTTTGGCAGTAATCAATTTTTATTTCCATCATTGTTTTGGAAAGAAGGAAGGTCCGAAAGAAACAAGCCAAGAAACTTGAGGGAAAAGCAAAGAAACCCCGGCAACAAGCAAAGAAAATCCGCCGATCAACCCAAGTCGCTCACGAACATTACAGGAAACCTTGCGGACAAGGGAAGAAAAGCCGCGAAAATTCCCCAGTCCGTCGCGTTCCTTCGGATGTCCGACGGCAACTATGGCATTAAAAATTGTTTATTGCCAAAGTTGAAGCCGGACTCTGTGGAAAATTCGCAGGATTTTTGGGGTGCGGATCCTCATGCTTGACGCAAAAGCGGGTTTAGCCGTTCTGAAATCCTTTTGCGCCTGCCGGGGTGCGTGGATTATTCTGCGTTATGGCCTGGCGCATGCGTCCTCCAGTTGACGGCGAATTTCAGGAGTGGAAATGAACGACCGACAGGAAATTATCCGGGTCACCGAGGCGGATTTGCCGGCCATTTCCTTGCTGGCCGATGTCATCTGGCGCGCATGTTATCCGGGCATCATCACGTCCGAGCAGATTGATTACATGCTGGCGCGGATGTATGCGCTGGACACGATGCGCGATGAGATTCTATCGCAGGGAATCCGCTACGACCGGCTGCTCGCCAGCAGCGAGTTGGCTGGTTTCGCGGCCCATGGCCCGACGGAGCAAGAAATGGTCTTCAAGCTGCACAAAATTTATCTCCACCCGGATTGGCAGGGCCGTGGGCTGGGCAGCCGCTTGTTGCAACACTGCGAGCAGCAAGCCCGCGCTGCCGGAGCGCGCCGGCTGATTCTCTCCGTGAACAAACGCAACGTCAAAGCCATCGCCGCTTACCAGAGAAACGGTTTTGTCATCGCCGAATCCGTCGTCAACGATATCGGGCACGGTTTCGTCATGGACGATTTTATCATGGCGAAGGAATTGGCGTAGCCGCTCAAAGCGAACCGGCCACGCGGCGGAAATGGTAGCCCATGATGGCCAGCTCGATGGCGTGCGGAAACTGGCGCGGTCGCCGGATGAGCGTGCCCCAGAACAGCCGCCAATAACCCACGCGCCCCCGGTGCCACACACCCAGCACCCAGAGGGATTTCAGGAAGGCCTTGAAATCCGCGTGCGACAGCCGCAGCCTCGGCCCAGCCTGACGGTGGTTCTTGAGAAACGTCCGGGTGCGCCGGTAATAATTTCCCGGCTCGTAAAGTTTCTTCACCAGTTCGCGGTAACCGGATTGCAGGAAGTCGCGGTTTAGTTTCGGCTTGAAGTTCAGCTCGGCGTCGGTGTTGTTGCCGGTGCTTTCGGTTTCCAGCCGGCCCTCGCGTTTCAGCCGCTGCCACAAGCGCGTCTGCGGCAGGGCGGTCAGCAATCCCACCATCGCCGTCGCCACGCCGGAGCGCTGGATGAATTCAAACTGCCGCTTGAAGATGTCGCTCTTGTCGCTGTCGAAGCCGACGATGAATCCGGCCATGACCTCCAGCCCGGCGCGTTGCAGCGTCTGCACGGCGGCCACAAGGTCGCGGTTCCGGTTCTGGAGCTTGTGGCATTCTTCCAGCGCCTCGACCGACGGCGTCTCGATGCCGACGAAAACTTTTTTGAACCCGGCCTCGACCATCAGCGCGCACAATTCCGGGTCGTCGGCCAGGTTGACGGACGCCTCGGTGAGAAAACCGAAGCCGGGCCGCACGTGCCGCCGCCATTCGATCAATTCGCGCAGCAGCGCCTTCGTCCGCTGTTTGTTGCCGATGAAATTATCGTCCACGATGAAGACCATGTCCTTCCATCCGCGCTGGCGCAGCGCGTCCAGCTCGGCAATCAATTGCGCCGGCGTTTTCGTACGGGGCACGCGCCCGTTCATCACGATGATGTCGCAAAACTCGCAATCGAATGGACAGCCGCGCGAAAATTGCACGGACATGGTGACGTAATGCCGGAAATTGAGGAGGTCCCAGCGCGGCGCCGGCGTGTCAGCGATGTTCGGTCGGTTCACGGCGTGATAAACGGGCTGCAGCCGGCCGTTCCGCATGTCCTCCACGACCTGTGGCATTACTTCCTCGGCCTCGCCGAGAACGAAATGTTGAATTTCGGGAAAGGCTTCGTGACCGGTGGTGAACAGCGGCCCGCCGGCGATGACGGTTTTCTTCAGCGCTATGCAACGCTTCATGATTTCGTGGACGGATTCCTTTTGCACGAGCATCGCACCGATCAGCACGTAATCCGCCCAGCGCAGGTCTTCGTCCTTGAGCCGCGAGACATTCAGGTCCACCAGCTTGAGTTGCCAGTCCGGCGGCAGCATCGCCGCCACCGTCAACAAGCCCAACGGCGCCATGGACGCCTTGCGGGAAACAAATCGCACAACGTGCTTGAAGCTCCAAAACGTGTCGGGCGTCTGCGGACTGACGAGAAGTATTTTCATGACGAATTTGAAATTGTGAAAATCGAACAACCCAATCTAGTCCTTCCATAAATTTCCGCGAACTAAATCTCGGATAATCCGAATCGCGCCGCCAAACCTTTTCGGGCGCGGGAATTATTTGATTTCGATGCCGACGGGACAATGGTCGCTGCCCAAAACGTCGGGCTGGATAAAAGCACGCTCGAGACGTGGCCGTAGCGCTTTTGAAATCAGGAAGTAATCAATGCGCCAGCCGACATTGCGGGAGCGCGCGCCACCCATCACGCTCCACCAACTGTAATGTCCCCCGCCCTTTTCGAATTCGCGGAAGGTGTCGAGGAAACCGGCGTTCACAAATGCCGTGAAGCCATTGCGCTCCTCAATCGTGAAGCCGTGGTTGTGAATGTTCGCGCGCGGATTGGCGAGGTCAATTTCCGTATGCGCCACGTTGAGGTCACCGCAAAAGACTACCGGCTTTTTCTTCTCCAGCTTTTTCAGGTAAGCCAGAAAATCGCGGTCCCATTTCTGGCGGTAAGTGAGCCGCGACAAATCGCGCTTGGAATTCGGCACATAAACGTTCACGAGAGAGAAATCTTCATACTCGGCGGCCAGCACGCGGCCTTCCCTGTCGTGCTCGGCGATGTCAATGTGCGGTGTAACTTTTAGCGGCCGTGTCTTCGTGAAAATCGCCGTGCCGGAATAACCCTTTTTTTCCGCGCAATTCCAATAAGTCGAATAATGCCGCGGCCAGAGCTGTTCCACGTCGTCGGGTGTGCATTTGGTTTCCTGAAGACAAAGCACATCGGGTTGCTCCGCGTCGAGAAATTCCAGAAAGCTTTTCTTCAGCACGGCGCGCAGGCCGTTGACGTTCCAGGAAATCAGTTTCACGGCACAAGATTATAAAAACCCACAAATGAACACGAATGATTTGATTGCAAGGACGCAAGCGTCTAACTTGTTGGGAATCGAAAATGATTGCCAACATTGCCAGCAAACCAGCGACCGCGCCAAATTTTCGGGTGGGTGACGAGCGGCTCGTCAAACTCACGGCAAACGCCGCGCAAAAAGTGTCGTCGCTGCTGACCAAGCAGGGCCGCCCGAACGGCGTGCTGCGTGTGTCCGTCATCGGCGGCGGTTGCTCCGGCTTGCAATACAAGATGGATTTGCAGGACGGCCCGGCGAATCGTGACATTCTTGTCGAGAGCGGCGGCGTGCGCGTGGTGGTTGATCCCAAGAGCGCGCTTTACGTCACCGGCAGCGAACTCGATTATATCGGCGCGCTCGATGGTGGCTTCAAGGTGAAAAACCCAAACGCCGCGACGACCTGTTCCTGCGGCGAAAGTTTCAGTGCGTGACCGATTATTTTGCCCTGCTCGATGAACCGCGTCGTCCGTGGCTCGACGCGGATTTACTCAAGCAAAAATTTCTCGCACTTTCGACGAGTCTTCATCCGGACAAAATTCATGCCGTGGACAATTCACAAAAAACTGCGGCGGCGAAAACATTTGCGGAACTGAATGCCGCTTATAATTGTCTTGCCGAGCCGAAGCTGCGGCTGCTGCATTTGCTGGAACTCGAACTGGGCGCGAAGCCGAAGGAAATCCAGCAGATTCCGCCCGCGCTGGCCGATTTGTTCGCCGAAGTCGCGGTGAATTGCCGGAATGCCGACGCCTTTCTTGCGGAAAAAGGCCAGGCGACCTCGCCGCTGCTGCAAGTGCAATTGTTCGAGCGAGGACAGGACTGGGTTGAAAAACTAAATAGTTTGCAAAAAAAACTGAATGAGTTGCGCGGCCAATTGACCGGCGAATTAAAATCGCTCGATGAAAAATGGATGGCCGCCGGCGACGATTCGCGCGAGGAAATTTTGCGAAAGCTGGAGGAACTTTACCGGCTGTTCGGCTACTTCAACCGCTGGAACAGCCAGATTCAGGAGCGCGTCGTTCAACTCTCGCTCTGAAACACGCTCACGCTCAAAGGCGGCAGATAAAATTCCGCCGAGTTTTGCTGGCTGTGGCACGGAACATTTTCCGCCGTGACGCCACCCAAATTTCCCTTGTTGCCGCCGCAATAAATCCCGGCGTCGCTGTTCAACATTTCGCGCCACTTGCCGGCGCGCGGCAGGCCAAGACGGTATTTTTCGCGCGGCACGGGTGTGAGATTCAAAATAACGGCGAGCTGACTCGTAAAATCAGAATTTTGCCGGACAAATGAGAGCACACTGTTCTCAGTGTCGTTGCAATCAATCCAAAAAAATCCGGCGTGATCGTAATCCGCCTGCCACAACGCAGGTGATTTGGTGTAAAGCCGGTTCAAATCCTCGACAAATTTTTGCAAGCCACGATGAAACGGTCCGGCGTCAAGCAGCCACCAGTCGAGTTGCGCGTTTTCGTTCCATTCGACGCTCTGGCCGAATTCGCCGCCCATAAACAGTAATTTTTTTCCGGGGAAAAGCCATTGGTAGCCGAGCAGCGCGCGCAGGTTCGCAAATTTCTGCCAGTCGTCGCCGGGCATCCGGCCAATCAATGAACGTTTGCCGTGGACGACTTCGTCGTGCGAGAGTGGCAGAATGAAATTCTCGTGATGGTGGTAGAGCATCGCGAAGGTGAGGTCGTTCTGATGATATTTGCGGTGAACCGGTTCATGCTGGAAATAGCCGAGCGTGTCGTGCATCCAGCCCATGTTCCATTTAAACGAAAAGCCAAGCCCGCCGAGATGCGGCGGGCGTGTGACGAGCGGCCAAGCGGTGGATTCCTCGGCGATGGTCACGATGCCGGGAAATTCCGAGTGCGCGATGTGGTTAAATTTTTTTAGAAATTCAATCGCCTCGAGATTTTCGCGCCCGCCGTATTGGTTTGGAATCCACTCGCCGGGTTTGCGCGAGTAATCGAGGTAGAGCATCGAGGCGACGGCATCCACGCGCAGGCCATCAATGTGAAACCGGTCGCACCAGAACAGCGCGTTGGCGACGAGAAAATTGTTCACCTCGTTGCGGCCAAAATTGAAAATCAGCGTGCCCCAATCTTGATGTGCGCCCTTCCGTGGGTCCTCATGCTCAAACAGCGCCGTGCCGTCGAATTTGGCGAGCGCCCACTCGTCGCGCGGAAAATGCGCCGGCACCCAATCCACGATGACGCCGATGCCGGCCTCGTGCAGCGCATTGACGAGAAATTGGAAATCGTCCGGCGTGCCGAAGCGGCTGGTCGGCGCATAAAAGCCGGTAACTTGATAACCCCACGACGGATAAAAGGCGTGCTCGGCCACGGGCAGAAATTCGACATGCGTGAAACCCATCCGCTTGACGTAAAGCACGAGCGGCTCGGCAAGTTCGCGGTAGCTCCAGGATTCCGTCGCGGATTTTTTTTGCCACGAGCCGGCGTGGACTTCATAAATGCTCATTGGCGAGCGCAGGGCGTCGCGTTCGCGACGTTTTTTCAGCCAGGCAGCATCGCTCCATTTGAATTTTTTGGTGTCCCAAACGATGGCGGCATTTTTCGGCGGGACTTCAAAGAAAAATCCGAACGGGTCGGTGTTGAGCTTGATGTTTCCGTGCGCGTCGCGGATTTCAAATTTATAATGCGCGCCCTGCCCCACGCCGGGAACAAAAATTTCCCAGACGCCGGACGCGCCGAGCAGCCGCAGGGGATGAAAACGGCCATCCCAATTATTGAAATCGCCGACGACGCTGACGCGCTGCGCGTTCGGCGCCCAGACGGCAAAGCTCGCACCGGGAACGCCGTCAATGATCCGCAAATGCGCGCCGAGCTTGTCGTAGATTTTCCGTTCGTCGCCCTTGCCGAAGAGGAACAAATCGGACTCACCGAGCGTCGGCAGAAAAGAGAACGCATCGCGCGTGCGGCGCACACGGCCTTGATGATCGGTGATGACCAGGTCATAGGCGTAAACCTTGTTTGCGGATTTGGTGACGCCTTCAAATACATCGGTGTCGGGAATCCGCTTCAGTTCGAGTTTTGGTTTGTCTTTTTCGTGAGTGGGCTGGATTTCAACTTTGGCGGCGTCGGGAAGAAGCGCGCGGACGACGAGACCGGATTTATCGCCGAGCGGGTGCATGCCGAGCAGCGTGTGGGGTGATTGATGGATCAACTCAACCAAGCTGTGTAGTTCTTCGCGCGAAAGAATCATTGCGGCGAGGATAGCAACCACGGGCGAAAGCAGCGATATAATTTCAAATGACATAATCGTGGACGCCGGCGAACGGCGCGTGGCCGTTTGAAAAATTGGTTGGATTAGCTTGGATTGGGTCGGATTTAGTTGGACTGGGTTTGGTTTCAGCCGGTGCATCCGGTCCGCGATTGTCCATCCGCGCCCAATCGGGCATGGACAAGCCATGCTGAACTCGAACGAGCCAATCGGCCCATTTTTTGCCGTATTCGCCGCCGCCAAGGGTCTCCGCCAGCAAACTCTTTTCGTGTATCGCAAAGAACCTATCGACACGGCTTTTTATTTCTTCCTTTTCCCTACGCTTGTCCGCCTCCTCGTCCTCATCTGCCATTTGCCGGTTCCAACGCTCGCGTTTGATCAACGTTCGCACGGCACGGTGGCCGTCGCACTGCAATTGGGACAATTTCGGGAGCACTTCGTAAATAATTTTGCAGCGTTTTTCCGTATCGGTCTCCTTTTTCAAACGTGCGCTGGTCACGCATATAAGTTCCGCCGCGATCACACTGGCAAAACGGTCGCTGATTTCCATGCCATCAGCCGCCTCGTCCAAATCTTCAGCCTGCTCGGTCAGATTGCTCACGAGAAGCCGCGTTTCCTGCTGCTGCAACCACTCCGGATAACCGCGCTGCTTCCATTCGGAAAGATTCTGTTCGGTGATGGGACGTCCCTCAAACTGCTCTTGCAATAAATGCAGCGCGTCCGGTTCGCAATTGAGCCATTTCACCAGTTCCCTGCCCGGTTCACCGTCCTCGATGCGGCGATTCAACTGGTCGCGGATGTATTTGGGCAAGCGTCCGATTTTGCCGACGTGAGTGGTGCTCATAATTTTGTCAATGGTAGCGACCGCGAATATGCTGGTTGTAATACGACCCCATGGACGAAGCATTCATGAATTCCCGATAGACCGTTGGCGGCACGCCGGGATGGTCGTAAATGCGGCCGGTGTGGAATTCGACGGTGAGCGTGTAGCCATCGTAGCCAACGGCGCGAATCGAACTTGAATTTACGGGCATCATGCTCATATTGCGCGATTAAAGCACAATTCCTCCATTTTTAATTGGCGACCATCGCGGATTATTTCATTTCCAAATGCAAGTTGTTGCAACGGAACGAAATAAAAACGCATTATTTCGAATTCATGGGCAAAAATTCGATTGCGACCCGAGTCGGAAGATGTGTTTGGAGAGTTTTACAACTCCAACGCTTTTTGTTCGTGCTGTTTCCTTTTTGATTCCGGGGCTTTTTTGAAGGTTTCGTCCAAGGCGGCGACGGTGGACGGGCGTTCGATGCCTTTGCCGTCCATCAATTCTTTCACGGTGCGGAGCTGGAGGCGCGGGTATTTCTGCCGGTTCAGCTTGTGCTCGTAGAATCCGGCGCTGGCGGCCTCGGCCTGCATCTCGCGCGTGGGTGGTTGCAGGGAAATCAGAACGCCGATGGCGGCTTGCTCGCGGTCCAGCACGCCGCGCAAATCCCGCACGTCCTTCACGCCGGTCTTGCCGCCCTTGACCTGGATGATGATTTGCTCCGGCTTGGCCACGGTGAGGTCGTCGCGGAAAAGGATTTTGCCGTCAATACCGTGGTCCGCGCCTTTCTTCTGCTCGACGGGGCGCGCGCCGACGAGGCCGAGCGCCCACCATTGGAACTGATATTTGTCATCCTCGGCGAGTTGCGCGGCTTCGTTGGGCGTGGTGGGTTCGCCGATGATGCGGACGGTCGAAGTTCGACTTCCCATTTCGGTAGGAGTCGAGGTAACGAGACTCTGACTATTTTCGGGCCGAGAAGTTTGAGCCTCCTCACGTCGGCTCCTACTGGATTCAGAAAGAGAACCGCTCACGAATTTCAGGCGGCTGCCGTAGGCGTCTTGCAGGCGGTTTTTGATGAGGGAAATGGCCAGTTGCGTCACGTCAATGCCAATCCAGTCGCGGCCGAGTTTTTCGGCGGCGTCAATCGTCGTGCCGCAGCCGCAGAACGGGTCGAGAACCACGTCGCCGGGATTGGAACTTTGCTTGATGATGCGTTCCAAAAGCGTTCCTGTTCTTAATTGCTCCATCCGCGTAACTTTTGACCAAATTCCAAGTATTCAGGCAAAGGATAGATTTGCTTCTTTGCCGGCAATAAAATTTCATCCCGCAATGCTGCCTTGAACTCGGTTTCACCGCCATGCCAACCGATCATACGCAACCGCAGAAATTCTTTTTCGCTGCAAATTATTGCATAATTTGGTTGAACCGTAATTAGAGCGTGGTCAAACGCGCGATGGTGGAGAGCGCAAAGAGAAAGCCCATTTTTGATTTCATCTGTCCCGCGTTCATGCTCCACAGGAACGATGTGCGCTGCGTCCAACAAATCCAACTGAACACCACAAACGCAGCAGCGATGACTGTATGCCTTCAAAACATTTGCCCGAAAACGAGCGTCGCGAATTTTTCGATTCACAGTCTGCAAAACTTGCCGCCGCTCTTTTGGTTCGATGTCGTCAAGGTCAAAGTCCACCGCCTCTTCGCGCGAGATTCGTTCTAATGCTTTGGTTTCGAGAACTGCGGCTGACGTTTGGTGCAGTTCCGATGAGCCTAAAACGTATGAGGTGAAGAAATCAGGGCGAAATGCAATCGCGACTTCTTGATTGTCCCGGGCCTGTGGCGCGAATCCGTTCCTGACCGCTTTTTCCAACGCCTCGCGTTTTATTTGAATTGATGGCGACCGCCCCTCCATCGAAATTTGATGTTTGGTTGCGTCGAAGCCCGCAAAAACTCTCAAAGCATCTGACCATCCCAAAAGCAGCGTTTTCCAACCTTCACGAAGTTCAATTTGGCTAACGCCAGTTACCTGAATACGAAACTCATTCGGGTCTCGCGGAAATCCACCGTGCGTCAAATTCCAGATATAAACCAGCAACGAAACCTTTGTATCTCCTTTGAAAATGGATAACGCAAACGGATGGTCGTCGCGTGATGATAAAATCAAAACGTCCCATCCACATGCGTGAATAGCTTCAATGACGAGATCGAGCAGTCTTGGTTTTTGTAGGATTTTTGCCATAGGGGATAGATGCCTCCTTTAAGAGGAGTGGTTGTTCGTCTTCCTGAAATCTCATTTTTGAACCTCGGATGTAATCTTCATTGATTTCCATTGTCATCCAATACCGCGCCATGTGTTCCGCAGCCTCACCAGCCGAGCCAGAACCGCCGAAGGGATCAAGCACCATGTCGCCTTCGTCGGTGAGAAAGCGGATGAAAAATTCGGCAAATGCAACCGGAAACCGCGCCGGGTGCAATTGCAAATTGTTTTCTTTGCACCGCCGAATGTAACCGCTGTTGCTTTCGGAATTTGCCAACGCCAGAACATTGGGTGCAATAGCTCCTCCGTTGTTTGTCAGAAACGAGGTTGGGCTGATGTCGTGCTCCGATGGTCTGCGACCGGCGTTGTAAGATTTGCGATTCAGCAAATCTTGCATCGCGTCGCTGTAAGCCAACAAAACTTTCCGATTGTCGCTCTTGGGGTTTTCTGTCTTGCTTAACCACCAAACAACGTTGACAGAATCTTTCAGCCGGACGCGGCGAACCGTAACCCACTCGGCAGGCGTAGGCAGGCGCGTTGGATTGTAGTGAAACAATTCTTGCGCCAGATGAAATCCTCCCTCGTTGCACAGTTTGATCAACAGTTCATATTGGTAAAGCGAGCGCGTCGGCGCGCCTTTGCGGTATGCACCTCCCAAATCCAAAACGAAACTTCCGTCACTTTTCAAAATTCGGTGAATTTCGTTCGCAAACGGCATGAACCATTGAACATATTCGTGGTCTTCTTTATTTCCGTAGGCTTTTTTCCGGGTGAGCGCGAATGGTGGAGAGGTTACGACCAAATTGATTGATTCATCAGGAAGTTCTTTCATCAATTCCAGCGAATCGCCCAAAAGAGCTTTCCCGTATTCGGTCTCGAAATATGGTTCGGTTTGCATCAGCGATTTGATTTTACTCGCAGGGAATTGAATGGTCGAGCTTTAGGCGGTCGGGTCGCAGTGGAGATAAAGCGAGCCGGTGGGTTTGAGGACGCGGCGGAGTTCGACCAGGCGCGGGCACATCATGGCGAGGTAGGCCATCATGTCGTTGGTGCCGAGAAAGGTTTTGAACGCCTGCATGACTTCGCCGACCTTGCCGGGCTGGAGAATCAGTTCCTCATAAACGCGCTGGCTTTCCTGATTCCACGTCCAGGTGTCCTCAAAGGCGCGAATCTGGCTGGCGGCGGCGGAGCCGTCCTTTTCCTGAAAGAAGGCGTTGTAGTTCTGGGCGGAGTTGAAGGGCGGATCGAGATAAACGAGGTCAACGGATTCATCCTTGAGGTAACGCCGGAGGATGTCGAGGTTGTCGCCGTAATAAAGCGTGCCCATTTGAGAGTGGATGGTTGAGGGTTGAGAGTTGAGAGTCAAGGCGGAAGGCGGAGAGCGGCGCAGGGGAAGCGAGGGCTGGGAGCCAGCGGCTTGAAGTCCGGGCAAAACGTGACAAAATTAGAGGAGTGAGCATAAAAGCCATCGGATTCTTCATTTTGCTGTCCGCCGCCCTTCCGGCCCGGGCGGAGACAAATCAAACGCTGTTTTGCTGCCGGAACCCCATCCGCATCTTCAACGAAAGCGAGACGGTGAACCTGACACCGCTGTTCCAATGGTGGAAGCAGCAGGCCGGCGGAAAACCGGGCGCGACGGCGGAAGCGGATTATGCGGAGGGGAACCGGCCGCTGTCGGCCTGGAAACGGGTGACGGGCGTGAAGGTGCGCCAAACAGAATACGCCTGGGTGATGAACGCGGAGGTGGCCACCAGCCCCACGATCCGCACGAACGAATGGATCATTCTTCAGCATCCGCCGACGGCGGAGGAACAACGGTATAACAATTTGAAGCCATTGCCGGACGAATACAACCGGCAGATCACGAACGACGAGCACACCTATCAAACCGATTTGAAGGCGGAACAAGCCGCGGAAACCCGCGCCAAAACAGACGCCCGTTCGTGGGGCTGGAAGACCCGGTTGAGGGCAAACGGTTACGACCAACAGGCGGAGGAGGAACGCGCGGCGGCGGACGCCGCGTTGAACGACGAGAAGCAAACGCAAGAGGCGCTGGAGCGGACGCAAAAGGAGCTGGACGCCATTCCCAGCGTCAACGGCCAATATCAGGTGGATTGTTTTGCGCTGGAAACCGGGCGGAACAGCCAGGGGCTGCCCATTTTCGACCCGGGCGAGGTGGCGAGCGCGAATGCGCCCTGAACGCCAGACACGGCGGCAAATTGGCCGCAGAGAATTAAGCTGAGGATTGACAGTTGAAGGAATAGCGCCTGCTTAACATCAAATCCGGGAAAGCACCCGTTCGACCTGCTCCGCGTGCAAGGCCGGCGACCCATCCGTCCAAATCACAAAATGCGAGCGCGCAATTTTTCCCTCCACGGGCAACTGGGCGGCGATGCGCTGTTGAATTTGTCCGGACGGCCAGCCGCGGGCGAGCAGGCGTTCGCGCTGGACGGCGGCGGAACAGGCGACACAAATGATTTTGTCGAAGTGCGATTCGGCTTTGGTTTCAAACAGCAGGGGAATCACGACCACCGCCAGCGGATAATTTTCCCCGCGCCAAGCTTCGATTTGGGCGAGCCAGCGTTCGCGGATTCTGGGATGAAGTATGGCCTCCAATTGTTTGCGGGCGGCGGCATCGGCGAAAACAAGGTTCGCCAGCTCGCCACGGCGCAACTGGCCGCCGGCAGCAATAACTTCCTTGCCGAAAGCATTCTGAATTTCGGCCAGCGCCGGTTGGCCGGGCTGAACCAACCGGCGGGCAAGTTCGTCGGTGTCCACCACCTGCGCGCCACGGGCGCGGAGAAATTCCGCGGCGGTGGATTTGCCCATGCCCACGCCGCCGGTCAGACCGCAAACTTTCATTGGCGGCAAGGGCTTTACGGCCCGAGCACCGCGCGGTAGAAGCGCTCGCGGTAATTGGTTGAATCCAGATTAGTGAACGTGAACGGCGAGGTGAACGGCGGAGCGCTGGTGTAAATATTCACCCAATCGGCAGAAAGCAAATTAGTGGAAGCCTGAATAATGACAGAGGTGGCGGTGTTATTTGAAATCGTGAGCGCGAAGCCACCGTTGGCGGCGCGGAAATCGCCCGAAATCTGCAGACTGGGCGACACGACATTGATGGTGGCGGTGGCAAAGCTGTCATCGGAATCCGGGTCGGGCGTGTCGGCACTGACGATGGCGGTGTTCGGGATCGCGCCCAGACTGTTTGCCTCCATCGTCAATGCCAGTTGCGCGCCAGCACCGACAAAGAGCGTGCCGACGTTCCAAGTCAACTGAGAGGGGGTGTTGTTGACAGAACCCTGCGAACTGGTGCTGGAAAGAGGCGTGACGCCGGAGGGCAGAACATCCGACACGACCACGTTGCTGGAAATCGAAGGCCCATAATTGGTCACCGTGATGACATAAACGAAATTGCTGCCAACCAGAAGACTGGCGGGGGTGGCCGTCATCGAAAGCGCGGTGTCAGCCGCCGAGCCAACCGGGCTGCCCAAGGTCAGGGTGACGGACCAGCCATTGGAAATAATGCCGCCGTTATCCGGCGCGTCGCCCTGCACAAAAAGCTCCCAGTCGCCGTTGGGATTGCCGCCCGACAAGGCGGCCAGATTGGTGCCATAGGAAGGAAGGGGAAGGGGGGCGGAAACCTGAAGGGGGAAATTTCCGGCGGTGGCCGCGAGGGCATTGATCAAATTCATCCCGTTGGGGGTACCCAGTCCGGTACAAAGGTCGTAACCATTGGTGGCGTAAAACAAATTCGGGCTGCCGTTCCAAGTATTATTGCCAGTCGTGATGTCATGAAAACAGTTTGTGTAGCTGGCGCTGTTCGCAATCGCATAAATAGCCGGATTGAGAAAGCCAATGGAAGCATGACCGTCGATGGCAGCCTGCTGGTTGGCCAACGCCAGAAAGCCGGCCCACAACGGCGCGGCGCAACTGGTGCCACCCACGCTATAGTCCACGCCACCGTCAGCGACGACCAGCACGTTATCCGCCGTCAAGGCGACATCAGGCGTATTGCGCATGGTTAGCGAACCACCCACAGCGGCCATATTGATGTTCGTCTGCCAACTGGGAATCGAATAATAGCTGCTGATGCCACCGCTGCTGCCAATGCCGTCAAGGCCATATTCAACCCCCCAATTCCAGACGGTTTCCGAGGCATAAGAGGCGCCTACGCCGTTCATGGTCAAGGTCGTGCCGCCCACCTGGGTGATATACGGACTGTCAGAGGGAGCATTGAAGGTATTGGGATTGTCAACGCCATTGACCGAACCGGCTCCAGCGGTGAATGCATCGCCATCGCCGGAGGCATTGAAATATGTTTGCCCCTGCAAAGCCATCTGCTGAAAAATTTGATCCGTCGTCGCGCTGGGACCACCCAGCCAACCCCACGAAGAACTGAGCTGCCGAGCCGCATCATCCGAAGCCATCCGGTTTAAGATGTCATTTTGAAAGCCATAAGGACCTTCATAAACAATCACCTTGGACACACCCGGCGCCATGGAAATCACCATCTCAATATCCAACGACACCTCATCCTCGCCGCCATTGCCGCTGGGCAGCCCGGTAACACCATCAATCAACACATTTTCCAACGGAACGTTCGGCAATCCGGCCATGTTTTCGTAAGTGTTGATATCGCTGGCCAAATAGCCATCTTCCTCATACAGGCCGATGGTCTGCCCGGCACCCGTAAGCGCTGAACCCGGAACATAGGCATTTCTAAAATCATTCCCCATATAGGTACCACCCACCCCGGAGCCGACATCCGGCTTTCCCTTGGAGGCGGTTTTAGAAGAAAGGTTGGCCGGTTTAAACACAAATTTGGGATGCGACCAGCCGTAATTATTGAGACCGCTGATATCCTGAACCGGCAGAGTTGCCGGGACGGAAGGCTCCGTGTCCGGCGCGAAAAAGTCGCGGTTCTGCACCGGATGGCGGTAAGTCAGCAAGGCCACATGAAACGCGCGCTCGACATCCGACGCCTTCCCGCGCACGTCGAGTAACATCCGGTTCGAATAGGTGCCCACCACAGTCAGCCCATTCTGCTGCGCAAAACCAATCACCTGTTGATAATCCCGCTCCGTGGGGCCGAACCGGGCCGTGAATTGTTCCGGCGTGAGGTAATGATGATAATTCGGGCTGGCCGGATCATAAATCTGCTGAAGCAGATTGGTCAACGCCTCCCGGTTTCTCAACGGCAGACCGATGGCCAGAGACAGGGTGTTGGTCGCCGCCAACTGACCCTTTGGTTGCAAACGGGACACCACCGCCGGCACATGGCCGGGCAAGGTCACCCAGCCGGAATCCGCCGCGCCGCAGGAAAAAACCGCGAGACAGGACAAGCCCAAGCCGAGCGTCAACAAATTTTTCCTCGTCAAATTGCGCATAAAGCCAGTTGTTTTCATAGCGGTCAAGGAAAATTGGGCACGGGCAGATAGCCCGTTGGTTGATAAGTGCCGTTGGTGATTGCGGTTTGCGGATAAGCCGTGGGCGGCAGGGAATTGGTCGCCGCGTCATCAAACGTGAGGGTAACGTTGTTGAGAGCATCCTGGCCACCGGCGTGCGCCATAATCAAAGTGTCCCGCGCGGACGGCGCCACCAGCAAGATGTCAATATCCGACGGCGAAGCGTGGGTGATATTGGTCAACGTGGTTGTAGCCTTGATGAGCACACCCCCCACACCACTGACATTGATCAGGGACGGGTAGGGAGAGGCCACCGTGTCGTCGTTGATGATGATGGCGTTGGTGTTGTAAAATGTCGTTTGCCAAGTGCCCAGCGTGTAGGTGAAGACCGCCGTGCCAATGCTGTTGCCGCCATTGTAAAGCAAGAAGGTCGCCGCAATCTGCTGGCTGTTGGTGTAAGCGCCGCTGGCGGTGAAGCTGAACTCTTGTGAAGCCGGAGGCCCGCCCACAATAAGCGACCCGGGGTTCATCGTTCCAATCGGCGAGGGCGAAGTAATGCCGTTGGTCGCCCGCAGGATGGCGCTAAAATTAGCGATGTTGGTGCCCGCACTGGCGCGGAACGCAAACAACAACGTGACGGTATTACCCGGATAAATGATGCCATTGGTAGACCCGCTCACGAGGATAGAACCATCCGGAACGACCAAGCTGCCGCTGGTGTCGTGGATAGTAAGGGTGGCGGCGCTGGGCGGAATAAGAATGCCATTGGTCGGACTGGACAGTTGCAGCAAAACGGTCTTGTCCGGCTGGACCGTGGTGCTGTCAATTATGGTCACGGGGAAAGTCTGGCTGGTCACGCCATTCGTGAAAACCAACGTGCCGCTGTTCGCCAGATAATTCGTGCCGGCAACACCCGTGCCGTCGGCAGTAGCGAAATTGACCGACGACACGGTGTTGGTGTTACCCGTCCGCAAGACCGTAATGGTCGCCGAAACGCCAGTCTTCAAGACGGTGTAAACCGGACTGGAGAAACTCAAACCAGAATTGCTGTCAATGATGGTGACCACCTGATTGTAGGGCGACACGAGCACGCCGGGGGCGGTGGCATTCGTCAGGGTCACGCTGAACGTGCGATTTCCCTCCACCAGAGTGTTGTTCTTAATCGGCACGACAATGAGGTTGGTCGTAATGCCATTGGAGAACGTCAACAGGCCGCTTTCGGCCGTGTAATCCTGCCCCGCCAAAGCCGTGCCATCGGAAGTGAAGTAATTCACGGACACCGGCTCCACATTCGGATTGGAGCAGACCACGGGGAGGATGGCGGGGCCGCCATTTTTCGCGACGCTCACCGCGGAGTTGGTAAAACTCAAACCCGCGTAGCCCGCCTGCACCACCACCACGGCATTGCTCGGCACCTGCAGCAGGGCGCCGGCAGTCGGACCGGACAAATTCATGCCGAACATCAAATTCGTCACGTCGTGGTGGTTCAGCATCGAGACATCAATTGACTGAAGCACTTCACCCGAAGCGAAATTCAGCGAGCCGCTGTTGGTAAGGTAGTTGACGCCAGCCAAGGCAGTACCGTTGGTGGTGGAATAATTCACGGAGAAAGCGCCGTTGGTGCCGCCGATTCTTTGAACAAAGACAATGGCGGCGCTGTTGGTCTCGCTGACATAATTGGTGGCGTTGAGGAAGGCCACGCCAAAGTTGTTGTCCAAAATGGTAACCGTTGATGTGGTCGGGGCGGTGAGCGTCGCGCCACCAGTGGGATTGGACAGGACCACGGAAAAGCTGACAGGCCCCTGCACCAGAGAGTTGGCCAAGAGCGGAACGGTGATGGTCTCGGCGGTTTCCCCGTTGCCAAAGGTGACCGTGCCGCTGCTAGCCTGGTAATTGACGTTCGATTGCGCCGTCCCATCCATCGTATTGTAGCTCATCGAAACCGTGCCGGAAGAGCCGTTCGTGCGCACAACAGTAAGAACGGCGGCGGGATCGCTGCCATTAACCACATAACTGTTCGTGGCAAAACTCAATTGTCCCGGCGCCGTCACGGTGTCAATAATGGTCAACGCCGCGTTGGTTGGCGCATACAAAAGCGACCCGGTCGCGTTGGTCAGCGACAAATCAACAATCCGGTTGCCCTCGGCGATGCCGTTGTTGATGATCGGCACCTGAGCCGTGGCGACGGTATCACCCGGGTTAAAGGTAACAACGGCATTGGTCGGATAGTAATCCAAGCCGGCAACCGCCGTTCCATTGGTCGTGGTGTAAAAATCCACCGTGGAGGTGCCGAGGGTACTGCCCTGGCGGGCAAGGCTGATGGTTGCAATCCCGGTCGGTATATTTTTCGCCTGGGAATAATAAGTGGACGCAAAGCTAATGGCGCTATTCACATTCAAAATCGTCAAGACGGCCGTGGCCTGGTCACCCAAAGCGGCGGGCGGGGTTGGATTCGAAAGCGTCAAATTCACCGTCAAGTTGGGCGTGATGGTGAAATTATTATAAACGGGAACATTGACGGTCTCCAAGACTTCGCCCGCCGGGAACGCTATGTTGGTGACGACGGTGCCATAGTTGATCCCGTTCGTCGCCGTGCCGTCGGAGGTGGCGAAGTTCACAAACACACTGCCCGTGCCATCCGCGTTGGTTCCGCTGGTGCCGCCCGTGCGTTGGATCGTGATGGCCGCCGTCACCCCATTTTCAGCGACCTGATAGTTTGCCGCCGTAAATTCAAACGCGCCGGAACCGGTCATGGAACCGCCGTAAAGCCGGGCGATATAATTCTCCGGCTGGCCGTCGTATTCAGTGAAGCCGCCGCCAATCACAATCATGCCATCGGCGGGCTGGACGACGACAGCGTTCACATTACCGTTGGCGCCGCTGCCAAAATTAATGGTCGGATCCGCCGCGCCGGTCGGGAGCAGACGGGTAATGCGATTGCGAGTCAGCCCATTCGCCTGCGTGAACTCACCGACGAGCACAATCCGATTGTCCGACTGGACGGCGATGCCTTCAACCGTGCCGTTGGCGGCGGAACCGACATTGGCGACAAAGTTGGTGTCCACCGAGCCATCGGCATTCAGGCGGACAATATGATTGACGCCGATACCGTCGAAATTAGTGAAGCCGCCGCCAACGAGAATACGACCGTCATCCTGAATGGCGATGGCATTGACGGCGCTGCTGGGACCGGAACCGAAGTTGGCACTGAAGGTCGGGTCCAGAGAGCCGTCCGCATTCAAGCGCGCGAAGTAGTTGACGTTGGCGCCATTGAAATTAGTAAAGCTGCCGCCAATCAACACCATGCCCGCGTAAATAGAATTGGTGGGATACGCGGCAATGGCCAGAACGGGGGCATTCGCGCCCAGACCAACGTTGAAGGTGGGGTCCACCGTGCCGTTATTGTTCAACCGCACGAGCGAAGGCGAGGACACGCCGTTGAAAGAACCGAACGCGCCGCCGACGTAGATTTCCCGCAACACATTGGTGCCGGTGACGGCGAAGGTTTCGGCCATCGCATACACCGTGCTGTCCGCGCCGGAGCCGGGATTGAAACTGGTGTCAAGGGAGCCGTCGGTCATCAACCGGGCGATGTAATTCCGGTGAACGCCATCCACGAAATTGAAGGAGCCGCCGATAAGCACGCGGTCGTCGGTTTGACTCACAACGGCCTGCACCGGACCGTTGGCACCGGAATATCCATTGAGAAAACCCGTGTCGAGCGTGCCGTCGGTGTTCAACCGGGCAACATAGCCTTCGGGCACCGTGCCCACGTCGGTGAAGTTTCCGGCGGCAATTATCTCCCCGTTCGTCTGGAGGGCCAGCGCCAGCACATCGCCATTCATGCCGGCGGAATTAAAGCTGACGTCGGGCGAGCCGGGCGGCTGATTGTAGGATTCGGCGTCCACAATCTGGACCACGGCATTGCTGACCGTGCCCAACGTGGCATTGACCGAATTGGACAAGGAAACATCGAAGTAAAAACTGGACGGCGGCGCGTCTTGCACCCCGTCGTCAATGATTGGAACATTGAAGCTGGAACTTAATTGTCCCGGGGCAAACGTCAATACACCGCAGGTGTTTGAGTAGTTGATGCCAGCGGTGGTGTTCAAGCCGGGGCTGGTGGCATAGTTGACATAGTCCGTGCCCGCCGCGCCACCAGAGCGAACAACGGTAATGGTGGCATAGCCGCCATCTTCATCGACGGTATAAACCGGCACGCTGAATTGCAAGGAGCCGTAGCTGTTGTCATTGCTGATGGTCAGCGTGGCATTGGTAATCATCTGGTAAAAGAGACTGGTGGGCGAACTATTCAGGGTGGAATTAAACAAATAGACCCCGAATTGTTTGTTGGTCGTGCCAACGGCCAGGGTTTGAATCAGCGGAATAGATACGGTGCGTGAAGAAACATCACCATTGTTCCACAACAACGTATTGGTCGCACCGATGTAATCCACGCCGCTGATCGCCGTGCCGTTGGTGGTCGCGTATTGAACCGTCACGGTACCCTTGCTGCCCGTGATGCGTTTGACGGTAAAGGCGATTGAGCCGGAGCTGATGGTGCCGCTGTAATTTGAGGCGCCCAACGTCACATAACCCTGCCAGTTCGGGTTAATCAGGCGAAGCACCGCATTGGAAATGCCATAAGACGCAGTATAGCCCACCGGCGGACTGAGGCTGGACAGCCCGAGAGAAAGATATTTCTCCGTCGTATTGGTATAAATATAACTGTTGTTGATGAGGGAAACCTTGAATCCGTTGCTGCTAACACCGGGACTGAAGGTCAGGTTCTGATTGATAAGTGCCGTATAATCCGTCCCGGCCAAGGCCGTGCCGTTGGTGGTGGAATACTTCATGGAAACCTGGCCAATGATGCCGTTGGACCGAAGCACCGAAATCACGGGACTGGCGTTGGTGGCGACAAAAACGGAAGAAGCGAAGCCAAATGCGCCGCTTTGATTGTTATTGTCAACAATGGTCAACGGCGCGGTGGAAAGCCCCAAGGCCCCACCCAACGGAATGTTTTCGCCGCCGAGATAAAACTGATCGGCGTTGGCCGGATTGGACAACTGGAAGTTCGCGTTCAGATTGCCGGGATTCGCGGTGTCGTCAATGATGGACACGGTGACCGCCGACAGAAGCGTTTCCGGCCAATCCCACCAATAGTTGCCGTAAATGTCCTCAAGAAAATCATTCGTCCCATACAAACCATCGCTATGCCGGCGGGAATCGGGCGGTCCCACATATTCCCACGAAACCCCATAATAGGGCGCGGCAGCATTGTAAATGTAATCCAGACCATTTTGCGCCGTTCCGGACTGCACGGAAAAATTCGCGGACAAAGGACCCAACGCCCCGTTGCTTCGCACCAGCGCGACGGGGAGAAACTGCTCGCTCTTGGTTGCCGAATAAGAGCTGCCGCCATTGGGGAGCAAACTGATGTTGCCCGGCCCAGGCGTGGCACCGCCAATCAAACGGGCAACGTTGTCCCGGACGCGGACGCCATCGCGCGATTTTGGTTCGACCCACAAATTCGGATCAACAAAACTTTCAGCGATGCCGGCCTGCAAATCCAAATTGTCACGGACGTTTCGATCCAACTGACCGCCACCGACCAGATCAAAACTGCCGCCGATGACCACGTTGCTGTCACTCTGAACCCCGCAGGAAAAAACGGTGCCCGCCGTGTCGTCATAACGAATGCGCGTCAGGCCGGCAAACTGATTGTAAGCCGTATCCATAAACGTCGTGTCCACGGTTCCGTCCGAATACAGGCGGGTGAAGCCGAGCCGGTGCGTGCCATTGAAGCTGGTGAACTGGCCGCCGACATAAATCGTCCCGTCACTTTGCGGAAGAATGCAATAGACGTTATTGTCGGCTCCCCCCGTCCCCGCCATAAACGTGGGGTCCACCGCGCCATTCGAATCCAGCTTGGCCAAATAATTATAAGAAAGTCCGTTAACATGGGTAAAGGCGCCACCAATCAGGACGGAACCATCCGGCAACACTCCCAAGGCATAGACATCGTCATCCGCGCCAAGACCCGGATTGAATGATGGGTCCAACGAACCGTTGGAATTCAACCGCGCGATGCCGCTGAAACCGTAGCCGCCGACATTCATGAAATCGCCCCCGATATAAACGGAAGAGCCGATGGTCGTGGTGAAGGTGGCGGTGTAATTCCAGTTGGTTCCCGAAAGAACGCCGCCCGGATTCATCACAAAAAGAAGGCTCGTGGCGGCCCCCGGACCAACGTTCATCGCAAAATTTCCGTTGTTGGTCACCACGCCCGAGTCGTAAATTATATTCCCGGCATAATAAATCTGCAGTTCATTGGTCTCTCCCTGCATATTGAAGGTGCCCGTAAGCCGGCCGGCGTTGGCGCCGACATTGAACGTATAATCATTCTCCGCCGGCGTGGTTGACCCGGCGACACTGGCTTGGGCAGTCGAAATGGAACTGGGATTCAGGCCAATGGCATAGACGGGGCCATCCGGCGGATTGGTGCTTGGGTCAAAGGTGGTATCCAGCGAACCATCACTGTTCAGGCGGGCGATATAACTGCGGGCGACCCCGTTGATATGAGTGAAGTCGCCACCGATGAGCACCTTATCGTCCGATTGCACCGCCACCGCCCAAACCGTTCCGTCCGCCCCCGAGCCGACACTAAAAGTCGGATCCAACAAGCCATTGGTGGTCAGGCGCGCGAAATTACCGCTCGACGTCCCATTGTAAGAGGTAAAACTGCCGCCAATGACCGGCCGGTTTGACGAGTCGAGCGCCACGGAGTTAATAAAGCCGTTGAACGGATCAACACCGCCCTGGGGGTCAAATGAGGTGTCGAGTGAACCGTCGGTGTTCAGCAAGGCAAGACAATTCCGCCCGACGCCGTTGTAGGCTGAAAAATCGCCCGCGACGAGAGCTTCGTTATCCGGCTCAAGGGCGAGGCTGAACACCTCGCCGTCGGTGCCCGGACTCGGATTGTCCGCAGGCGAGGTTATCGGCAAGTCGCCGACCGGGAGCGACAGATCGGTGTTGTAATCCGCATTATATAATTCGTCAACCGAGCCGGCGGGAGGATTCTGATCATCAAACAAAATCGTCACCGTACATTCGTTCACCATGCCGACCTGGACGGGATGGTTCTTACTGTTCAAGCCATAAATATCCAAGCGGATGTCCTTGTTGAACGTCGGGTTCCCGGTGTTATAGACGGTGAAGGTAATCGGCTGGGGATCAAAATTGCCAGCGGCCCAAGTCAAAGTGCCGCCGGTGGCGGAAAAATTAAAGTCGGGATCCGAGCCGGAAATGCCGCCGGAATTGGGGGGATTCGGCACGGCATAATCGGAGCCGGGCTGAAGATTGAACTCATTGTTCCAATTTACATTGCCATTCTTGTCGACGAAAAAGTCATTGAGGCTCCAGTTGACGGAGGCCGCGCCGTCATTCGTACCGTCGCGGTCAACATAAACGGTGACGGGCGTAGCCCCCCAATAACTATCCACATCGCGCGGCACCCGGAAATTTTCCTTCATGAAATTGAAGACCGCGTTGGTGGGAATGGGTGAATAGACAAAATTAGTCACCACAATGGGGTTGTTGTTTGTGTCAAACCCGTTGGTGGACACCTCGCGAAACTGGCTTCCCCCGCGGGGATCAATGTCCGCATCCAAAATCCGAACCGCCGCCTGGCCGAAGTCATTATCCACCCGCGGCGGCGAAACATCATACGAATCTTCAGTTGGATCCAGCCGTGGATTTGACAGCACAACCTCGAAATCCCGGTTCGGCCGGGGGATTCCATAGTCATCAATAATCGGAATGAGAATGGATTTGCTCATCTCGAAGTCGTCGAACACGAGCGTGCCACTGGCCGGCGTATAATCCTGCGGGGTGATATTCGTAAAACCGTAAATGTTGGTAAAACCCGGGTAGATATTGGTCATGCCGTCGTAAATATTGGTAAAGCCACTGAAAATATTGGTGTAACTGATGATATTGGTGACATTGGCGATGGCCGGGTTGTCGCCGTTGATGACCCAATTCGTGTTGCCATCCTCCGTGGTGTAATCCACAAGCACGCGCCCGGAAGAGCCCGCCACACGCGTGACCGTCACCAGCACTCCCGGCACGTCATAGTCATAGTAAGTATGGAGCGTGGTATCATACTGACCGGCATCCACCGTGCCCGTAAAGCGGCGGCTGGATTCCGTCTCGGAGGTCAGGTAAAGGAGCATGGGCGTGCCATCAGTGTTGACGAGGCCGGTTTCATCCACGTTCTCGGTCGCAAAGCGGAAGACGCCGGAGGAATGGTAGGCCCAGTTCAACACGGTGGAACCCGTCACCGATTTGGTGTCCACCGCGAAGTAATAAGTTGTGCCGGCCGTTGCATTGAACCGCAAGCCGCTCGGACCGCCGTAAGGCTGGTAAAAATAATACTCCAGTAAATATGGCGGATAAGGAAAATCATCGAGCGGGGCGTAGGAGTAAGGCGAAGACGTGGCAAACACCTGCAAATTCGTATTGTAAACATTCTGACCACAGTTGTTCAATTGCGCCGTCGGATAGAGGTCGTCGTTGGCGGCCACCTGATTCAACGTGGCGACATTGTTACCGGTATAAACGCCCAGCACCGTATCGAGCGGCTGGCCCAAAAAATCGTCCACGCTGCCAATCGTGTCGAGTTCCACTTCGCCAGACTGCGGCGCCGTCCATTGATACCAGACCGGCGCAAAGGGGAGAAACCCCGCTATGCCGGAAAAGCCCGGATCAGGCACATTCCCCGTGTTATCGTTGGTCACCGACCCCCAATCGCCGGTCAAGACTTGCGGCGAACTGAAACTGGTTTGCGCCTTCACCCAGCCCGTCTGCGCAACAATTAAAACCACCAATCCCAGCTTCACCCAGCCGGAGCCGGCCACGAGGTCTCGCAACCCCGGACTCGTAAATCTTTTCATAAAATCTTTTGTCATGCTGCGCGCGGCTTTTGCTGATTTATCCGCCAGTTGCATAATTTTTTCAATTAAAATCCAGTGCCATAAAGCGACGTGGAATTCGGGTCCACATGAACCCGGTAATATTTCTGAACCGCCGGATTCACCGTATCATACACGCTGTTCGTAATCGGCCAGCCGCCCACGGGCGGCACGGCGGAGGGCGAAACAAAATCCGTCAGCACCAGCCAGTTGGTCGCAAAAAGATTTGTGCTATAAAGGACATAATTGGTTGAGGATGGAATTGAATTCCAAGTGATCTTGACTTCCCAAGGCGGCACGTTGGTCAACGTCAGTTTGAAATTCACCTGGCTGGGAACGAAAACCGGCGTGGGATCCTGGCTATTCGCTATTCCATCGCCATTGGAATCAAGACGCGGATCACTTGCCAGCGCGGCGTTGACGGCATTCGTCGTGCCGTCGGGATAAACGATGTTCGTTGAACTGAAATACCCGGCATAGGACGGCACCCAACGCAAGTGGTCGTTGTTCTCATGATTCAAATGAATCGCCTGGGATTGGCCATTGATGACGGCTTGCGCGTAATAAATCACCAGATTGGTGTTGAAATTAAGCGCCTCAACATTGCCCTCACCATCAAGATTGGCGGCGCTATCATCCAGTTCAAGGTAATCCACGTAAATCGCGTTGCTCGCGCCGGTGCCATTGAATTGGAACTGGCCATAACGATTGGGCATGGAAATATTGGCGGGTGAATCCAAAATCAACCGTCCGATGGCCGCATTATTTGAGAAGCCGGCGGTTGAAACACCAAAATCCCCGCCAGCCCAAGTGTTGACCACCGTCACATTGTTCGGGGCGATGTTGGTAACGGTGGTGCCCAGCAAATCACCATTGGCCGGATTTGCGAGCAAATTGAATCCACTGTCGCCATTGTTGGCCACGCTGCCCACAGTCCAGGCATTGCCATTGGTGATGCCGGTGTCAGTCAATTGATTGGTCGCAGAGATTGTCAGCGATCTTCCAGCCTGGATGACAACATTGCTCGTCACCAACCCGCCAGTGGCGATGGAAACATCGGCGATGGCCGCGATGGAACCGTTCGTCAACGTTATGGTCTGCGACTGCAACACAAAAGAACCCGCGCTGTTCGAGAACACTCCACTGTTCTCAAAATAATTGGCATAAATCGTCGAGCCTTGATCCGAAATCAAGCCATTATTGACGAAGGCGGTGTAATTGGCGGGCGACGGTCCGCCGAAAATGGCGGAGTTTGGCGAACGCATGGCGCCATTGTTGGTCAGGCAGCGCAAATTCGGCAGCGTGGCCGATGAAAAAGTGTAGGCGTTGCCGAGCGTCGGATTCTCCAAATTCAGTTCACCATCCGGCGAAGCGGAGCCGGCACCGTTGGTGGTCAACGTGAGGTTGGGCGCGTCAATGTAAAATTTATTCATGATGTTCAACACATCGCTGATGACCACGCTGTTGGTGCTGTGAAAGACCAGATCATGAACCTGCGCCGCCGTGGTTGGTTCAAGCTGGGCGTTGACGATCAGGACACGATAGTCGTTGGTCACATTATTGGTGTCCACATAAATCCAGTCCGAACTCCAAGCCTGGACCGCACCGCTCCAGCGCGGGAGCGCCGGCTCCAACAAATTGCTGACGGTCATGAACCCGTTGGTCACCCCGAGATTGAGGTCGGTGTAAGGCGAGGCAATCTGCGCACCCGGACTGCCGTCAAATTGATTCGTCGCCGACACCGACAGATAATTGGGGCCGGAAATGTCGGCGCCCGCCAGATTCAATTCCTGGCTGGCGGAAACCTGCATGCGACCGGCCAGAATGGCCAGATAGTTCGTGACATTTTGGGGGCTGGGGTTGTTAGTCAGCACGGTGGTGGGAGTCAACTCTACACTGACATAGGAGTAATTGTTGTTGGTCACAACCCCGGGACTAAATACCGGATCATAACCGGCCGGCGCGGGGGGGACGCCAAAAAATTCCTGCGCGCCTTCGGCAAAGGTAAAATTTGACGGAATGCCGGGGGGGATGATCGGATTGTTGGTGTTGGCAGCCCCCAAATAATAATCCGAAAGATAGAGGTAATTGTTGGCCGGCAATCCGGTCGCCGGATCCGTGTAGGTGCCGACCCATTCAATGTGGGCGGCGCCCGCGCCAACAACGTCACCTCCGAAATAAACATTGTTGGTGACGTTGACCCCCGGATCATCGTTGAGGAAAACGGCGCGGTAGATGACATAGTTCGTCGCCGGCTGGACGATGTAAAAATAAGAAGTGGAAGCAGGCAGATACAGATCCGTCAGCGGGAACAACTGGGTGGTGAACAACGACGACAGCGCGGTGGTGGGCGTCAAATCCAGCGACGGATACCAATCCCGATTCGTGTCGGTCCCCACCCCGTAATCCACACTCACCAGTCCCGGATTGTAAAAAAGATCGAAGGGATCAAACGCCTCCACGGTGAACAGCCCGCGGGACAAATTCACATTGCCGCCGGTAAACTGCATCAGCCCGTCCGTGCCCACGTCAACCAGGCCGGGGCTGACGATGTTCGTGGCCGAAACGATGAATTGTCCCGCATATAAATCAAAGAGAAAAAAGGCCACGTTCGTGTCCATGTAGGAAGCGCAATAGATTGAGCCGCCGTTGAAAAAATTGCCGGCCGGCTGATGCTGCCCGGCGGTCTGCGTGTCAAATTCAAAGCCCGTGTTGGCCGCCATCGTGCCGGTGTTGGTGTAATTGACCACGTCCACCGGTTCATACAACTCATCGTTGACCGTCAAGGTGGCGAAATTGATGGTAAAGGTGTTGTTGATGACGAAATTGGTCGCGTCATATTGCGGAACACTATCGGGCGGAATGGTATAGTTGTAATAGCCGTTTGGGTCCGGCGGCGCAAAGGAAGAGGCGGCCAGCGCCGCGTGCGCCAGCAGCAAGCCCAGCCAGGCGCCCAGCCACATCCGCCGGGCCGGGCGGTTCAAACATTTTATTGGTTGCATGATGCGCATTGAAAGTTCAATAGATGGTGATGGAATAATTCCACTGCACGGTTCGCGGCGGCGTTAAAGAATCACTCATCTGGACAACGAAATCGTAAGTGCCGGGAACGTTGTTGGTCGGCTCGCCGGAAATCGTGCCATCCGGCGACAACGTCAAGCCCGTCGGCAGCGGCGTCGAACTCAACACCGACCAGGTAAACGGCGGGGTGAACGCACCTCCACCGGTAGTGGTGAAGGTCGTAGCCGGGTAAGGGACGTTGTTGGTGCCGTCCGGCAAACTCGTGGGCGAAATTTGGATCAAAATCTCATTCTCAAAATTTTGGATGCTCGTGCCGTCGGGATAAATAACGGGAGGATTGGTCGAAGCATCAAACGATGCCCAAGTCAGCAGTCCGAGAGCAGGAAAACCCGGAGTCTGGGTAAGCTCGTCGAGGATAAAGCCGTTGGTGGCAAATAATTCCTCCGGGCCATTCAAATAGATGGGACCCACTTTGTTAAGGGTAATCGTGGTCGGCGGGTTGATAGTTCCCGGACCGGCCAATCCGGGCAAGATATTGCCCTGATCAAAATTGATGTTACGTGTCCCATAAGCGGCGTCACCCATATCACTCGCCGAGAAAAGAATGTCAGGCGCCGTCACCACCCGCTGAAAATGCTGAACAGCAATCTGGCCGTTGGTCTCATCCACATAGGTCATGGTGTAATCATTGGTGACGGGCTGAAAATACTGGCCGATGAGGGAATCATAGTCCGCCTTCACAAACTGGACATGCTCGATGCCTTCATACAAGCCGGCAGTGCTGGGGTTTTCCCCGCAAATCACCGGGTACGCCAAATACTCGCGGTTGGTAAAAGTGGTGATGAGGTTTACGGTAGAGACGAAGCCGGCGGAGTTGGTGCCCGTCGCGGAGTTGGTGGCCGACGCGATGACATTGGTGGTCATGGTCACCCCGCTGACGATTCCCGAACCGGGGACGATATCCAATCCGCAATCGCCGGGCGGAATGATGAAATAGTCGCCCGACGCCTCATTGGTCAGAGTCATTGATTGGGAAACGGTGTTGGTAACCAGCGGACTGCCCACCGGGGCGCCAGTTTGAGTTCCTATGGAAATCGTCACCAAATGAGCGTGAGTATTTTTGGAAAACGTGTTCGTAATAACGTTGCCAAAACCATAGGTATAAACCGGCTGGTAGGAACAGTTGTAACCGTTGGTTACAGCAACGTATTCCGGGGGTGAGCCGGCGGGCGCGCCATATAAGTTTTGGAGAACGAAGACAATGTTCGGCGTGCAGACCTCGGTGAAATTGGTCGTGACGCCCGTGATGATGAGGTTCGGAAACAAAGCGGCCAAGGCGGCCGGATTATTCGTCAACGCGCTGGCGGACAGCGCACTGAGATCCAGATTGGAAAGCACAAACTCTCCGCCGAGGTTGGTGGTCAGGATGTCGCTGCCCGGCGTCGGCGATTCATAGTTGATGTTGTTGGTCTGAAACAAATATCTCAATCCCATCACGTCGTCCCGCGTCAAGCCGCTGTAAAAATAGCCGCTGTCCAAAACAAGCGAGGCGACTGATGTATAAATATTGGCGTAGGGATCCACATTAAGCGGTATGGTTCCGGCCGTAGGCACTCCGGCGCAAAATTCAAAAATTTCATAAGTGTATAACGTGCCGTTAACGTAAGGCGAATATTCAATGCCTTCGGACGGCAACGTCGTCGTGTCAAAATTTCTCATGGTCACCACATACTCCGTGGTAAGCGGGCAACCCGGCGGGGCAATACGTTCACGCAACGTCCAAGTGTAACGCTCCGGTTCATCCAATCCCATCTGTTCCATCAGCAAGCCCAACACCGAGGATTTCAAGTCCGTTAACTCCAACGCCTGCGCCGTGAGATTGTAGTCCTGCGAGTCCTGTGGAAATTCTGAAAGCGACGGGCTATAAGCGTCCACATTGCTCAAGTTGTTCATGATGGTGAAGGCGCCGTCCACCGCCGCCATGCCGTTCGTGCCGAAATAATCAAGAAAATTCGCATCGTAACCGTAATACATCACCGGGGTGTTGCGGCGATATTCTTCGCCGATATTTTTCGGCGCCATGATGTCACCGCCCACACCATAGTCAATCACCGGAGTCTGCCATGCATCGCCGGCGTTGCCAATCGGTCCGCCGTTTGAAAACCCCCACGCGGTCCGCAGGCCAAACGCCAGCAAGGCCAGCCACCAAAATCTTTTGATTGCTTTCAACATGCTCATCTTATTTAATACAGGCACATCACCTGGTAATAGCCCGCGGAAGCGCCCCCGACAAAAATTGAATCACTGGTGCCCGCCGCAAACCGCGGCGAACCCAGATCGGTCCAGCCCCCCATCAGGTTTGTCTTCACCTGCACCTGATACGTCAGCCCCGGCGTCGTCGGCCAGCTCAAGAACATTCCCTGCGGCGTCGGACTGAGTTGCACGTGCAAGGCGGTGGCCGGATTGGTCGGATTCGAGCCGGTCCAAAAATCCTCCAGATTGCTCAACCCGGAACCGTCGCTGTCCGCCGTCGCCGCGGGCCACAAGTTGGTGTTGCCGCCGAAATAATTCGTCATCCACTCATCCGGAATGCCGCCCCAGTTGTTGCCGCTCCAAGTGGTGCCGGTGGCGGGCGGCGAAAGCAGCGGGCGCTGGCCGGAGGTGGTCACATAATCCAATTGGAAGGTGTGCGTGGTGCCCGCCGTCAGGCCGTTGCTCGCCGTCATGGTCCACTGATAGTTTTGTCCATTAACAACCTGATTGCTCGCGACCAGCGCCATCGGCGTTTCCGCGCCGTCCACATACACTTCATAATTGGAAATGGAAAGGCCCAACAGCGTCGGCCATAAAACCGTCAACTGCGGCTGATACACCCCATTGCTCAACGTGAACGGCGCCCAGACAAAGGGCGCGGCCATCGGCTGCAAAACCGACGCGACGTTGGCATAACGTTGCGCGTATAAATCAAAATTATAAACCGCGGAATTGAAGCCAGTCCATACGGCCAAAAACTGACTCGCACCATCCGAGGCGACCGCCGGCTGCATTTGCTGGCCGGCCGTCGTGGTGTTCACGAGAAATTCGGAGCCCACGAGCGAACCACCTGCATGCACGAATTGTCCGAACACGCCCTCGCGCGAACCATCCTGCCCCAGACTGGTCCAAACGATCAAATAATCCCCGGCGATGGCGCTGATGCGGGGCACATATTGGTCGCCGTAAGTATAAGAATTGACCAGCACGACGGCGCCACCCACCCCCGTGCTCGTAAATGACCGGGCATAAATGTCCAGACTGTTGGTCGGATCGGCCATGTCAAATGCGTCCCAAGTGATCATGAAACTGCCGTCCGCCGCCGCCGCGACATCCGGGTTGGCGCACGGATTGGAATCCGTGTTCACCAGAAATTCATTTCCTTGAGCCACACCGTTGCTGCTGTAAAGCCGCGCATAAATATCCACGCTGGGGGTCACGATGGTGCTGGCGGTATAGTAAGTTGAACTGTTATTTCCCAAGGCCGGCGCCACCGTCCGTTCCTGCTCGGAGACCCAGGCTGCCACAAATCCGCCGCTCTTGAGCGGCGCGATGGCCGGCGTGCGCTGGTTGTAGGAAGTAAATTGATTGATCAAAAAATTCGTGCCGATTTTGTGGCCGGTCGGTGAAAAAATCTGGCCATAGACATCCTGCATGCTGTTGGAACCAGCCTGATCAAAACTGCCAAACACAACGACGACATTGCTGTCGTTGAGCGTGGCAATGGCGGGGTTGATTTGAAAACCAATTCGATTGGTGAACGTGCTGACCACAATGTCGGTGGTCGTCAAAAAGGTGTTGCTCGAATTCAGAAACCGCGCATAAATGTGCTGATAACCTTCCACGCCCCCCTGCCACACGAAAGCCGCGCCGCCACTTTTCAGCAACGCCACACGTGGGTATTCCTGGTCGTTCGTGCCTTGAACATTCACGCGGAAGGGACTGCCCGAACCGGAAAGCGTGCCGTCCAATTTCATCGCACTCACGCCCCAGCCGCTGCCATCGGTCACGTTGTCCTGCCAGACCACAAAGCCGCCGTTCGTCGTCAGCGCCGCATCGGGAAAAGCCTGGTCGCCGGGTAATGAACCGACAATCGAATATTCAGTTCCGTTGGCAGAATAATAATTCGTCTGGGCAAAAACAGCAGCAGGCAGCATGAGGAACAACCCCCGGCAAAAGCAAATGGCGGCCCTGCGGGCAAACGACAACATAAACGATTTTTCAAATTTTAACCGCAGCCGTCCGTTTTGTCCAAAAATTACTTTGCCAGAACGCGCCGGACGCCGCTGAAAAAACAGCCGCGCCGCGTCCGGCGCATGCGGGACGGACATATTTTTAATCCACCATTTCAAGTTCATCGCTTTTTAAATCAAGACCGCCTGCCGCGCCGGCGCCGGCCCGGCGAGCGCCGCAAGCATTCCTTTGAAACCCCAGTGCGCGAACAATTCGCGCAGCCGGCCAGCGTCCGCGGGTTTTCCCGCCAGTTCCGCCGGCGAAAAATCGCACGGCAAATCGTCCCGCAGCCGGACCAGCTCGCGGTTGCGCCGAACCGCGTTTTCCGACTCGCGCAACGCGGCGCGCAGTTTCTCCGGCTTCACTTCGTCCAGCCGCTCATACAATTTTGCGACCGAACCGAACCGGTTCAGCAAATCCGCCGCCGTCTTTGGCCCAACGCCGGGCGCGCCTGGAATATTGTCCACGTTGTCGCCCATCAAACTCAACCAATCCACAATCTGCGACGGCCCGACACCGGTTTTGTTCCGAACCTGTTCGTCCGTCCAAATCGTCCCGTCCCGCGACGCGGGGTCGTTTGGATTCAACAAACCGACCCGCGCCGACACCAACTGCATAAAATCCTTGTCCGAGCTGGCGATGACCACATTCATGCCCACGTCCGCCGCGCGCCGCGCAAGACACGCGATGTAATCATCCGCTTCGACGCCTTCGCGCCGGAACGAAGTGACGCCTGCCGCTTCCAAGTAATTGACGATTTCATCCAATTGCGTCTTCAAATCATCCGGCATTTCCGGCCGTTGCGCCTTGTATCCGGGCAGCGCCGCCAGCCGCCCGGCACTCAATCCGCCGTCCCAAACCACAATCAAATGCGTCGGTTTAATGGCGGCGCGCATTCCGGCCAGCATTTTGACGAAGCCGTAAATGGCGTTCGTCGGCCGTCCAACTGGCGAGCGCAACTGCCGGATCGCGTAAAACGCGCGATATGCCGTTGCGTGACCGTCAATAATCAACAATCGATCCACAATTTTTTCCGGGTGTTAAAGTCAGCCAACCGTCTCTCCGGTCCGAACTCCGCGTCGCAAAGCCGGCAGCCAACAGCATTTCGTTAATTCGTCACCGCATTCGTCATCGAAGAGACCGGTCCAGGATAAAACGTCTGGCCGGGAACCGCCGGTTGCTGTGGAATGGCGGTTTGTGCAAAGGGCATCTCATCAGTCGAATGCACGCGGTTGCCAGCCGGATCAATGATGGTGGCGGTCACAAAAATCATCAGGTTGTTCTTGGTGGTGGATTTGGACTGGCTCTGGAACAGGCGGCCAAAGAACGGCAAATCTCCGAGAAACGGCAATTTGTTTTCCGTAGTTTGCACGGTCGAGTTGATTCCCCCGCCGAGGACCACGGTCTGGCCATCCCAGACATTCACCGTGGTGATGACCTGCCGTTGAGTGATTTCAGGAAGAACGGCAGGCAGAATCACGACGTTGGCCACGGTTGTGCCGGGAAGCGTCGGCGGCGTTTGATAGCCGGAAAATTCGGTCAAGGTGGGAACCAGTGTCAGGTTGATAGTGTAACCGTCCGCCAGCACCACCGGAAGGACATCCAAAACAGGGCCTTGCTCCAGCGTCTCGGTTTCCGGTTCAATGGCGGAAGGCGCGGGAGTCGTGGTAACCACCTGGGCTTGCAGGGAAATGAAGCTGCCCGCCAGAAAAGTTGCCGCGATAAAGGCCAAGGCTTTCGCCAGACGGCTTGAATTTAATATTGTTTTCATGTCTCAAATGTCTCAATTCAGAGTTTGGCAATTACGGAGTCGTGGTTGGTGTCGTGGAGATGCCGGCGGGAGTGCCCTGGTCATAGTCAATGTAACTGATGTAAGTCAGTTGCGTGGTGGCGCGCATCTCGGTCTGGCGGCCACTGATGACGGTCACCTCCGGCTCGGCCAAATCTTCATAACCAGATCTTTGTTCCAAGGCATGAAGCACGACGCGGAAATTGGGATCGGTGAGGATGCCCGTGACGGTGGCAACGGTGGAATTTGCAGTCAAGCCACTGCTGAACAGTTGTTGATCCGTTGCCGCCCCGGCAATTTCGCTGGCAGTGGTGTTGCCCGGAAATATGCCCAGAGGATTGGCCGCCGATACGGGCACATTTTGAGACGCCTCGCTGCCACCGCTGACGGTGACCG
Source organism: Candidatus Aquilonibacter sp. (assembly GCA_035504945.1). GTDB lineage: Bacteria > Verrucomicrobiota > Verrucomicrobiia > Limisphaerales > UBA11358 > UBA11358. Next base: position 86,884 of record DATJRH010000011.1, read on the forward strand.
TGCTTCCAAACTGCCCCAGATACCAATCGAAGCCCATCTGATCATTGTTATCCTGCTCCACTTCAATGAAGCGGGCCTTGATGTGAACTTGAGGCGGGATCTGATTCAAGGCTTCAATGGCGCTCTCGATGGTGTCCAAATCCGGCTCCGAAGCGTGCACAAAGAGCAATCCCAACCGGTCGTTGAAGAAAAGGCTGTCGCCGGGCTGCGTCAAATCCACTCCCAATGCTTTGAAGAAAGTAATCGCGGCAGCACTGGGAGTCTGCATGGGGCCCGGCTTCGTCACATATTCGAATGAGCCGGCAGTCACGCCAATGGTGCCTTGTCCACCATTATTATTATTGTTGTTATTGCCGTTGTTATTGCCGTTGTTATTGCCATTATTATTATTGTTGTTGTTGTTATTATTGTTGTTATTACCGTTGTTGTTGCCATTGTTGCCGCTGTTGCCGTTATTATTGGAGGCGGTGTTAAGGTTGTTCAGACTGCCCGCCGTCACGCCAGCCAAGCCTTGATAAAAGGTATTGGGATCAACCCGGAAAGTGCGGGAGTAAAGCGGCGGGGACTCCGATCCCTTGGAAGAGAAAACAATGCCATAGTCCACAATGGTGTATTTGATGGGGTGGTCGGCCACCATCACAATCGCGTCGAGCAAATCCACCAACCGCACGTCGTTCAGCGTGAGTGTGACGTTGATGTTGTCGGGATCCACCGAGGTTCCGCCGCCACCGCCACCCCCGGCGGGCGCCGCCACCGGCAATCCCGTGGTTTGATCAATGGCGCCCGCGCCACCCCCGGATGGCGCTCCACCGCCGGATGTGGATTCGTTTGGATTCCACAAAAAGTTGATTCCTACTTTGTCCGGGTCGCGCAATTGGGATTCTTTCGCCAAATAGCTCATGACTTGAGACAAGGGCACACCGTTCTGCCATGAGACAGAATCCAAGTGAATACTTTCCAGTTTGCTAAGAATGGCCTGTCTTCCGGGGCTGGTAAAAATCAAGTTGGTCCGGGCATAGGGATTGGGAATGGGTAAATTATCGGGATTTTCCGGAGCCACCCACTGCTTCTCGACCTGCTGCATCGCCTGCTGGGTTTGGTTCACGTGTTGTTGCTCTTCGCGCGCGTAGCTGGCCTGTGTGACCAGGTTCAGGTAGTAATTTGCGCCCACATTGTCCGGGTCGAGCGTCAAAGCCTGTTGCAATTTGTCCTTGGCCTCTTCCAACTTGCCCATTTCGTAAAGCAGTTTTCCATCCCGCACCAGCGTATCGGCCTGCGTCTTTTGGGCGGTGATAGCCGGGACTTCTTGAAGAGTGGCAGTGCCGGGCACCTTTCCCTGCAAAGCGGCAATCATCTGCTGATTTCGTTTTTCAAAGGCAAGGGCCTCGGCATTTTGCGGGTCCACTCTCAAAACGTCTTTGACCTCCGTGTCGGCTTGAAGCAAATCGCCGCGGTCTTGGGCTTGACGGGCCAATTCGAGCCGCGTGGACGCGAGACCGGCTTTGGTTTGGGCGGTTTCGGCGTCAATGCCGGAGCCGATCTGCTGCACCAGCGCCCACGCTTCGTCATAAAGTTTGGCGGCGCCGGCCAAATCCCCGCGTGCGGCGGCGCCTTTTGCTTCCTCGAGATCTTGGCGCAGAACAATGGTGTTAGCTTGGTTGATGATGGCGCGGTTGATGGCCATGGTCGTGGCGCTGGTTTGCGCGGGCAACCGGGCCACGAAGGCCAGCAGGAAAATAAATCCGATTGTGAAGGATGCTGCTTTTCTCATGATCTGTTTCAATTTTGTCGTGAATCAACAATGGCCATCAAGGCGTTCAAGGCGTATATCGCAAAGTCGTTTTTTTCTGGTTTGATTGCGCAGATAATATCACCTCGTTTTGGTCTATGGCAACAATTAAGTAATTTTCGCCGCCAAACGAAATCATCGAACCGACCCGCTCGTCTTGAAACGATTTGTTTTCGAGAGGATACTTCAAGTCCGCCTCGTAGCCGTCCACGCGTTTGAACGGCTTGTTCTGCGACACCGACACCGTCTCGCCGGAATCGGTCAACTTCAACGACAAGGCATCGGGATTGTTCGGGTCGCCCGTGATGTCAACGAGTTTAAATTCATTGTTCCTCTCGCCCTTCGTGGCGAAATACTGCCGCTTGTAACGCAACTGGGGATACGGCGATCCTTGATGCTCCACGCCAATGATGTAAAGCGCCCCCAATTCATTGGTTTCCACCTCATCCAGTGTCACCAACAGATAAAGCGGCGTGATTTTTGTCACCACCGCCGCGTGAGGTCCCACTTCACGCCCGGTCACGATTTTAATCAGATTACCGGAATAGTCTCTTTTCCACTCGACCGGATTAAACAGTTTGTTCGTCGTCGAAAAATCCAACTGATAGGGCGAACTCAACCGTTCCAACACCTGGTCCTGTCCCGACATTTCCAATGGCGGCAGCGGCCTGGGGGTTCTGCCAAAAGAGACCGCGGATGAAACCCGGTTCTCCAGAATCAGCAACGGCAAAAACGCCAGCGCGCCGACCAGCCCCAGCAGCACGACGCTCAATAAAATCTTTTCGTAATGTTTTTTTATGAAATCCATGAATTCAGCTTCCCCCCGACAATTTCACAATCTCGACCTCCAGCGTGACCCGCAACAGTTGTTCATCCAACACGGTTTGCAACCCGCCCCGGCCGAGCGGCGCGGGCGGCGCGGGTGTTTGCGCCGTCGTTTCGGCGGGCTGGACATTGATGCCTTTGACGATGAACCCGTGCGGCGACGAGGCAAAAGCGGAAAGCACCTGCGCGATTTCCGAACTGAAACCGCAGAAGGTCACCTGGTAGGGTGTCAGCACCGCCAAATTGTTGGTCTCCGGCTGATCGTCAAGATAATCCGATTGCGGGCCGTTCGCATCATCGTCCGTCGCGCGAACGCGCTGTAGGCTGAGCAGCGAGTTGACGTGCGCCGCAAAGAAGATTTGGGAAAGGATTTGGACTTCGCCCAGTTGTTCCGACAACGTCCGGGGGCTGGAAAACTGCAGGCTGGTCCGTTCGGCCGTGAACGAAAAACTGAAATCCGGCGGCAGCGCCACGCTCGCATCGGCGGCTTCACGCTGCAAATCGTAAATCGTCTGGCGCAGCGCGTTGGCAAAAGCCTGGCTGCTCACCATCGGTTGGTCGGGAACCGGCGCAATCGGCTGAAAATATTTCCCGGCGTTTGTCCGCATCCATTGATCGAGCTGTTGCGCCTGCTTCCTGGCAATGGCGATGTTGTTCACCTGATCGTTGCCCGGAGAAATTGGCTGCCGATTTAAACCGGCCAACGCCGTGTAAATTCCGTCCAGCGTGTTAATCGCCATCGCGTTGCGATGCCAGCCGTTGAAACAGTAAAAGACTCCCGCCGCCAGCATCGCCAACGCAATGACGCCACCGATGACAAACAATAAATTTTGTTTGATCCAAGCCATGTTACAATTGGAGGGGATTTTGCAGCACCACTGTCAAACCAAACGTGAACGTGTCGTTGGCTTCCACCGGCGAAATCTGGCCGGAAAGCTGCGTTGCCTTCGGATCAAAAATCGGGCATTTTTTTATTTCGTCCCAGACTGCAAAGGCGATTTCACTGTTCGCCGACGGATCCACATTCGACAAATTCACCGCGCGACAGGTCAAGGTAATGGTGTTGATTGATCCGGACGTGCCGGGCACCCCGGGTGCCGGGGGCGGTTCCGGGCTGGGAACAGCATTGTCGGGACCGCCGGGCGCGGCCGGATTTCCCAATGTTGTCATCTGTTCAATCCAAACACCCGCCTCCACGTTCGGCTTTTGTTTGGATAAATTTTCCTTGATGTTATTTTCCGCATTGATGAGCGCCAGCCGCAATTGCGACAGCACATCGCCCCAATAATACCGGTCTTCCATCCACGCCGTGATTTGATTCACATTATTTTGATTGGCCGCGAGTTGAGCCATTGCCTGCTGGAGTTCCTGACTTTTCTGCTGCTCCTCCTCCAGTTGCGGCTGCAGATTGGCGATTTCTTTTTCCTTGGTTTCGGCCAGTTCCTGAAACAAAAAGCCGACGGCAAACGCCACCAAGACCAGACTGAAAAGCGTCGCGAGGAAATACGGCTTCTTCTGGTTAAACGCCTGCCAGCGCAGCGTGCTTTCCGGCATCAGATTCAATTCCACCGGACAATTCGCCAAATTTCGCAGGCCCAGTCCCACGACTTCACCGAGCGAGTGCGCCACGCGCGCAAGTTCCTCGAGATTCACCGCCGGATTGATCTGCACGTTGCGGAACGGGTTGAAGTATTCGACCGGCACATTCAACTTTTCCGCGAAAAATTGCGCCGTGTAGGGCATGATGGACGCGCCACCCGACAGAAACAAGCGTTGCGGCGCCGACCCGCCCTGCTGCCCGCGATAAAACTGGATCGTCTGGTTGACCTGAATATGCAGCTTGGTCATGAACTGCCGCGCGATTTTTGAAATGGCCGCCTGGTTCGGATTTTCCGGTTCTTCATACGCGCCGCCCAGGCTCACGAAGCCTTCCGCAATTTTTATTCTTTCCGCGTCGGCGAATTTCAATCTCATCTCGTGCGAAAAATCCTGCGTGATCGCGTTCGCACCCAGATTGATGCTGCGGGAAAAAACTTTTCCCTTTTCGAAGAACAGCAGATTGCTCGTCTTGGCGCCGATGTCCAAAAGCATCGTGCAGTCCTCGAGGTCGCCATAATTAAATCGGAAGGCGTTGCACAGCGCCGCCGGCGAAGCGTCGCACAACTGTAGTTTCAGCTTGGCCTGCGCCGCGACCCGGAAAAGTCCCTCGACAATGTCCGATTTGATGGCGACCAGCAACACTTCCAGTTCGCCGCCGGGCGTCGAACCCAGAATCTGGTAATCCCACACGACTTCCGCCAGCGGAAACGGGACGTTCTGCTGCGCCTCATATTGGATGATTTGCGTGACCTTGTGCGCATCCACCGGCGGCAGCTTGACGAACTTGGAAAAGACGTGGAAACCCGGCGCGCAGACGTTGACGTTCCGCGCTTTGATGTTTTTTTCCGCCAGCGCTTCCTGCAGCGCTTTGAGAATGGCGGCTTCGCGGGTGGATTCCTGGGCGCCCTCCGCGCCGAGCGGCTTGATGATAAAATCTTTCAGGGACAAACCACCCGCGTCGTTCGTCTCAAACTCGGCGAGTTTGAGGCTGCCCGCCCCAAAATCAACCGCTAGAAATGATTTCAAATTCAGCATCGCTGTTGCATCTTCTGCCGCCGCAAGTCAAGCTGGCCAGGAAATTTTCAGTTTGTGTTCAAGGCAGCGCGGAGTGATTACGGCAAATTTCTCAAACGGTCAAACAGAATCTGAAAAAAACCAAAAAACTTTCGCCCGGCTAAAAAACATTGCGTTGCGCCGCCAACTTTGGCTTCATCCTGTCGTGCCGCAACAGCCGCCAGCCACTGCGTCAGCCGCCAGCCGCCGCCTGCAAATTTTTTATTCAGGCCGCGTGCAGGGCGTCGGTTTCCGCTACACCGCCAAAACCGTCGCCGCCGGCTTTGAAGTCACCGGCACCATCCGCAATCTGCCCGACGGCCGCGTCGAACTCGTCGCCGAAGGCACTCGTGAAGAACTGGAAGCGTTCCGCGCGGCCATCCGCAACGCGGGACTTGACAGTTTCATCCGCGACGAAAACATAAGCTGGAGCGACGCGCAAAATCAATTTCGCGGATTTGAAATCATCCGCTGACCGCCATGAAATACGCCATCATTGCTGACATTCACGCAAATCTGGAAGCGTTTCAAGTCGTCTTGGACGACATCAAATCCCAACACGCCGACCACATTGTCTGCCTCGGCGACGTCGTCGGCTACAACGCCAATCCCAAGGAATGTCTGAAAATTGTCCGTGACCTCAACATCCCGTGCATCAAAGGCAACCACGATGAATATTGCTCCACCGACGGCGCGCTCGAAGGTTTCAATCCCCACGCCGCCGATGCCGTCCACTGGACGCGCGAGCAATTGACCGCTGAAGAACGGCGGTGGCTGCGCGACCTAAAATACACGCGCATGGTCGCCAACTTCACCATCGTCCACGCCACGCTCGACGCGCCGCAACGCTGGGGCTATGTCTTCGACAAGCTCGCCGCCGCCGCCAGCTTCCCGTATCAAAACACGCAAGTCTGCTTCTTCGGCCACACGCATGTGCCCGTCGCCTTCATGCGTGACACCGCCGTGCGCGGCGGCACTTATTCCAAATTTAAAATCGATCCGGCCAAAAAATATTTCGTCAACGTCGGCGCCGTCGGCCAGCCGCGCGACAACAATCCAAAAGCAGGCTACGTCATTTACGACATGGACGCCGGAACGATTGAACTCCGCCGCCTCGATTATGACATCGCGGGCGCGCAGAAAAAAATTCTCGAGGCCGGCCTGCCGGAACGGCTGGCCGAGCGGTTGGAATTTGGCCGCTGAAATGCAAACCTGCCATCCGGTAAATTTTTCCCCGAAAGCCTCGGAAAATTTTCAGGCTGTCGTTTGAAAATTTTAATCCTAAAACCCAGCTCGCTCGGCGACGTGATTCAGGCGCTGCCCGTGCTGCGGCTGCTAAAACTCCATTTCCGCGATGCCAAAATTTTCTGGTGGATTGATTCCGCGCTCGCACCGCTGCTTGAGGGCGATCCCGACCTCGCCGGCGTCG
>DATJRH010000012.1:0-23266 GCA_035504945.1 Candidatus Aquilonibacter sp.
AGGTCAAAGCCGGGGGAAATCAACTGGTTCTGAGCGGGGCGGGGGGCAAGCCCAATGGAACGTATTATGTGCTGGGTTCGACCAATCTGGCGCTGCCATTGGCCGACTGGACAGCTATCGCCACCAACGCCTTTGACGCCAACGGCAATTTCAATTTCACCAATCCAATGGATGCCAGCGTGCAGGAATTTTTTCTGATTCAAGTGCAATAGCTTTTGTAACTTTCAGCCGTCGCCCGCCGTCTGCCGGTTGAAGCACAATGTTCACCCAACTTAACCTTTACTCGCTCCACGTCGTCCGGCAATTTTAACAAATCATCATGACAATATTTCAGCGCGCATTTTCTTTTTTCGCCATCGCTGCGTTGATTGCATCCGCCGGTTGCGTTTCTTCGGAAAGGAAATCAGAAACATCACCTTCAAAACTTTCTCCGGCAATCGAAGTAAAAAATGCGGTGGACTGGGAAACATTTCTGGCCAAACAGGATTTGGTCTGGGACAAGCTGCCGACAAATTGGGAGAGCGGCGCGTTCATCGGCAACGGCCTGCTCGGCGCGATGATTTATTCCGACGGGACGAATGGCTTGCAATGGGATGTCGGCCGTTCCGACGTGACGGACAACGGCGACCGTGTGGCGATTGGACGGTTTGTGCTGGTGCCGCCGGAAAATCCGACCAGCGGAACGATGCGATTGGATTTGTGGAACGCCGAGGCGCGCGGCGATTTGAAAGCGGGCGAGGATGAAATTCAATGGCGTTCATTCACACACGCAAAAGATTTGGTGAACGTGATTGATTTGACGGAAAAATGGTCCGGTCCGCTTGCCGGAACTCCGCCTGCGGCAAAAATCGAATTTCAGCATCTTCCCGCCGATCCGGCGCGTTTGGAATATCAACATCAGCCCATTCCTGAAGAAGATAAAAACCCTGACCCAACTTTTGGCGAAACGGATGGCGTGAATTGGTGTTTGCAAAACTTCAAGGCCGGCGGCGGTTACGTCGTTGCGTGGAGCGAAGCGCGACCGGCGTCTCATCGCTTGTTTTTCTTCACGGTGGATTATGTGGCCAAAGGAACGCCCACGACGGCCAAAGCCATCGCGGACATCAAATCCGCGTTGAATGAAAACTTCGACGGCTTCGTCGCCTCGCATTGCTCGTGGTGGCACGATTATTATCAAAAGAGTTTCCTTTCGATTCCCGATGCGCGGATGGAAAGCTTTTACTGGATTCAAATGTATAAGCTCGGCTCGGCCACGCGCGCCGACCGGCCGGCGATTGATTTAATGGGACCGTGGTTCCGCAGCACGCCGTGGCCGCACATCTGGTGGAACCTGAACATCCAGCTCACTTACTGGCCGGTCTATGCCGCGAACCATTTGGAAATCGGCGAGTCGCTCATCCACCTGATTGATGCCGACCGCGCGAATTTCATCAACAACGTTCCGGCGGAATGGCGTTCGGATTCCGCCGGCGTGGGGCGTTCAAGTCCCTACGATGGCAAGCGCACGGTGGCCAGCGCGACCGGCGTGAGCGAGCGCGGCGATTTGACGTGGGTGCTGCACAATTACTGGCTGCAATACCGCTACTCCGGCGACGAAACACTTTTGCTCGGTTCGTCACCGAAAGGCGACAGCAGCACCAACGGGCTTTATCCGATTTTGAAGCGCGCCATCAATTATTACTTGCATCTGGTCACGCCGGGGCCGGACGGGAAATTGCATCTGCCGGTTTCCACCTCTCCGGAATATCCGGGCGGAAACGTGCGGGACGCGAATTACGACCTGTCGCTGCTGCGTTGGGGATTGAATACTTTGATTGCCATCAACGAAAAGTTTGATTTGCACGACCCGCTCGCCGCCAAATGGAGCGACACGCTCAAAAATCTCACGCCCGATCCCGTTGACGCCAACGGCTACATGGTTGGCGCGGGGATGCCGTTCGCGGTTTCGCACCGGCATTTCTCGCATTTGTTTTCGATTTATCCATTGCACCTCGTTGACCCGCAATCCACGAACGACCAGCCGTTGATTGAAAAATCGCTCGATCATTGGGCCTCGATGCCGAAAGCGTGGCGCGGTTATTCCTACACCGGCGCGAGCGCGATGTCGTCGTGGCTGGGTCGTGGAGACGATGCGTTGAAATATATGCAGGAATTTTTGGATAAACCGAAAACGGTTTTGCCAAACACGATGTATATCGAAGCCGGGCCGGTCATCGAGACGCCGCTGTCGGGCGCGGCCTCGATTCAACAAATGGTTTTGCAAAGCTGGAGCATGACGACCTTTGGCACGCACATCCGCGTTTTCCCCGCCGTGCCGGATTCGTGGAAAGACGTGAGCTTTGACAAAATGCTGGCGGAAGGCGCGTTTGAAGTTTCCGCCGTGCGCAAAAACGGCAAAACGGAATTTGTCCAGATCACCAGTCTCGCGGGTAATCCGTGCCGCGTGGAAACGAGTTTGGAAGGAAAAGTTGTCGCATCGGGCGACCGCAAGTTCAATGTCACGACGGAAGCTGATCGCGACGGCCATCCCATCACCGTGATTGATTTGAAAAAAGGCGAAACGGTTTTGCTGACTTCGGCGGACGAAAATCTTTCGCCGGACGATTTGAAGATTGAACCGGTGGCCGCGTCGGGAATCGAAAATTATTACGGTTCGCCGAAAACAAAATGAACAGCCAACACATGAACTCGACACGATTGAAATTATTTTCACACTTCGCTCTCGCCACGCTTTTGCTGGCGGCAAATCTCCGCGCGCAAGACATGCCGCTTCCACCGCCGCCGACGGACACGCCGCTGGCGGGGACCAACGACACCGTGTCGTTGAACCGCCTCGCGTGGTGGAGCGACGCGAGGTTCGGGATGTTCATCCATTGGGGGCTTTACTCGGAGTGGGGCTGCCACTGGCCCAGCACGAATGGGAAAGTCGGGAGCATACCGGCCAACTTGCTTGGCGCGAACGTGCAGATGATCAGCGGCGGCAGCGAGCACATGATGCAGCGCCTGCAAATCCCGCTCGCGCAATACGCGAAGATTGCCGACTTGTTCGACCCGACGAATTTCAGCGCCGACGAATGGGTGAGCATCGCCAAAAATGCCGGCATGAAATACATCGTCATCACCGCGAAGCATCACGACGGCTTTGCGATGTTCAACAGCCCGAGCAGCGATTACAACATCGTCAAGATGACGCCATGGCACCGAGACCCGTGCCAGGAACTTGCCGACGCCTGCGCCAAACGGGGCTTGAAGTTCGGCGTTTATTATTCGCTTGGCCGCGACTGGCAGGACCCGGACTGTCCCACAAAGAACGGTTATCGCAGCAACACCTGGGATTATACGAACGAGTCCGCCAAGGTTTTCGACGTGTATTTCAGGCGCAAAGTCATTCCGCAAATCACCGAGCTGCTCACGCAATATCATCCGGCGATTTTGTGGTTCGACACGCCGGAGGAAATTTCCGCGGCGGAAAGCCAGGAACTGCTTGATCTCATTCGCAAATTGGAGCCCAACTGCATAGTTGATTCGCGCATTGGCCACGGCCTCGGCGATTACGAGGTGGACGAGCAGAAAATTCCCACAAGCGGCGGCGCCCATCCGTGGGAAACCTGCATGACGCTCAACGGCCATTGGGGCTATTTCCTCGGCGACGAAAAATGGAAATCGCCGGAAACCATCATTCGTAATATCGTGGACATCGCGAGCAAAGGCGGAAATTATCTGCTCAACGTCGGGCCGACGGGGCAGGGAATCATTCCGCAGGGCGCAGTGAATGATTTGCAGCAAATCGGCGCGTGGATGAAGGTCAACGGCGAATCCATTTACGGAACGACGGCGAGTCCGTTGAAAATGCAACCGTCATGGGGGCGAGTGACGCAGAAAGTGGTTTACACTTTGCACGACACCGTGAATAAAAATGGAAACGCGCAAATTGATGGTGTGATGGTAGCCGCTCAAACGAATCTATATCTGCACGTTTTCAACTGGCCTCAGGATGGAAAACTGCCAGTGGCCCTCCCGCCAATGAAACTGGGTGTGGAATTTTCAGCGCATTTTCTGGCCGATGGCAAAACTGTGCCGGTGCAGCATACGGGAGACGCTCTGACCATCACGTTGCCACCCAAATCGCTTGACCCGATTGATACCGTTGTCGTTTTGCAATTCTAATTTTTCAGCAAAAAAATTCGCGGGCGCAAATCAAAGGGCGGACAACCACGAATCAAACGTCAAACAAGTTGACGCCGAGCGCGAGCTTGTTGGCGGCGGCGGCGGCGGCACGCGTCTGGACGCGGAATTCACCCGGAGTCAGCCCCGTTCTCCGTTTGAAAATCACACTCAAGTATTCGGGATGGTCAAAGCCGACTTTTTCCGCGACATCTGCAAGGAGAAAATTCGTTCCGGAAAGGAGTTGTTTGGCACGGGACAGCCGGGCGCGCAGAATTTCTTCCTTGGGCGAATGTCCCAAAAAATGGGCGAAACGCCGCTCCAGCGTGCTGCGCGACATGGGGACGACTTTCAGAACGTCGCTCACGTCAATGCCTTTGCAGGCGTTTTCGCGAATGAATTGCGCGGCTGCGGTAATGTGCCGGTCTTCGATGGCCAACACATCGGTTGAACGCCTGGTGATGACATTGGCGGGTTTGATGAAGAGGTGCGGCTGTTTCGGCTTTTTTCCGGCGATCATCCGGTCGAGCAGGGCAGCGGCTTGATAGCCGATACGTTCGGTGTCGAGCGAAACGCTGGACAGCGGCGGGTCGGACAATTCGCAGAGCAACTCGTCGTTGTCCACGCCGACGACCGCCACTTCGTCTGGAACGGCAATGTTGATAGTGCGGCAGGCGTTCAGGACCTGCTGGCCACGAATGTCGTTGCAAGCCATGAGTCCCACGGGCTTGGGCAGGGATTGGAGCCAGCGGGCGACATGGTTGCCGTCTTCCAGACCGCGCGCTTCCCGGACGAACGGGCTGGCGTTGCGGATTTTTTGCGGATCGGTGTAAACATGACACTGCAAGCCGGCTTCAGCAACGCAGCGGATGAAACTGCTTCGCCGAAGATCAGAATAATCGGCGCCGTCGAATCCGCAGAAGGCAAAATGCCGGAAGCCGCGCTCGCGCAAATGCACAAAAGCCAATTGGGCCGCCGCCGCGTCGTTGGGGCGTACGGAAGGCAGATTGAGATCTCGCAGCAAATAACGCACGTCCACCACCGGCACGCCCAATCGCCGGATGACGCCGGCAATCTGGTGGTTTTCAACGCGGGCGATGACGCCGTCGCCATGCCAGTCCTTGAACCACGCCGGACAGGTGCCGCCGAGGCTGCGTTCCTGGAGGAAAATGGACCACGGGCGGTGTTCGCGAATGTAGCGGGCAACGCCAAAAAGCGTCCGGCGGCCATAGGCGCGGGAGGATTCGATGAGTAACGCGACGCGAGGCCGTTCGGAATTACATGGGCGGGCTTTCACAATTAAGTGGCATGACGATAACCGTCATAGAATAATGATACGCGCGACTAGAAAACTCAATCGGTTTTGAAAAATATTTAATGACAATAATGTGACAGGTGTGTTAAGATGTTCTCACGCCTGAAAACAAACCAGCAAACTGGTTCATGTCATTGGCGATTGGCGTAAAATCAATCAGCGAAAATGACGAACCTCATAAGAAATTATGAAATGCAAAATAAAAGCAAGTTCCGGCGCACGGGGTTTTACTCTGATTGAATTGCTGGTGGTGATTGCCATCATCGCCATTTTGGCGGCCATGCTGCTGCCGGCGCTGGCCAAGGCCAAACTCAAAGCGACGGAGGCGAATTGCTTGAGCAATCAAAAACAAATGGGGTTGGCGTGGACGATGTATGCGGGCGACAATCAGGATAAACTCGTCTATGCTCCCTCGACTGCGACCCCCACTGTAATGCAGAGCGCGGGTGGCTATTGGTTTGCGCCGGGGGCTGTCGGAGCATTTGTTGCAAGTTGGGGAGGAAATCAGGCGACGGCCTTGGCGGATGTGCAAACTCAATTGAAAACGAATAATTTGCTCTATCGTTACGCTCCGAATCCGGGAGTCTATCACTGTCCCGGCGACAAGCGGTTTAATCTGCCCGTTGGCAGTGGTTGGGCCTACGACAGCTATGCGCTTACGGAAAATGTGTCAGGCCCAACTGGCAGCACTAGCAGCTTTACGAAATCGACACAAATAAAACGAACCTCCAATTGCATGGTTTTCGTGGAGCAAGCCGACCCTCGTGGTTATGACAATGGAACTTTCAATGCAACCGTCAGCCCGCCAACCTACGGTTATGAGGATTTGTTTGCCACATTTCATGGCACCGTCAATACGTTTTGTTTTGCGGACGGTCATGCTGAAGCTCATACTTGGATCGATTCGGCAATTTTGGCTGCGGGACAGGCAGAGAACCTGGGAAGTCTCAATGTTGAATACTCTCAATTCCCCACTCAGCCCAGCCAAACCGGTGTTGATACGGCGTTCCTTGTGCAACATTGGCTCACGCCGAATAATCCATAAATTTTGGTCTGCGACGGATTGACCATTGCAAAAGAAAACATATTTGGAAAATTTGTTTTTCCATCCATCGTAGCGGCAATTGAAAGTCCACAACAATTTATCATTCCGGCCATTCCGGCGGTAAATCTGGCGTGGAACACAAATAACTTGAACAGCGGAATTTTGAGCGTGGTGTCGTCGCCCACGCCGCCGCCAAAATTTGAGAGCATGGCCGTGAGCGGAAACAATTTCATTTTCAACGGAACCAACGGTGTGCCGGACTGGCCTTATTACGTTTTGGCTTCGACCAACATTTCTTTGCCGCTGAGCAACTGGACTATAATTTCGGCCAACGCGTTTGATGCCAATGGCAATTTCAGCTTTACCAACGCGCCGAATCCAGCCGTTCCGCAAACATTTTACCTGCTGCAGTTGCAATAAAAATTGCGCCGCGGAAAAATTTGTGCAATTTGAAAGGCATGAACCACGCCCGACAATTGTTTGCCGTCTTGAGTTTTGGAATTATCAGCATGGCGCTGCCGGTTTTGGCCGATGACACCAATGTCGCGGTTCCGCCCGAGAAAGTTTCCATCAATATTGCCGCCATTGACCGCGCGCGCATTTTGAACGCCGCCGATGCCGCGCTCAAAATCGAACCGATCAGCATCACGAAATATCACGCGAAATTGAGCGAGGGCGGCCCCCACGATTATTATTCCAACGGCGATTACTGGTGGCCGAATCCCGACACGACCAACGGCCTGCCTTACGTCCAGCGCGACGGTGAAACCGATCCCAACAATTTCAACAAGGACCGCGAGTGCATCTGGCAGTTGAAGGATGCCGTGGCCGCGCTCGGCGCGGCCTACAAAATCACCGGCGACGACCGCTATGTAAAAAAGGCGGTTGAATTGTTGGAGGTTTTTTTCCTCGATCCCCAAACGCTGATGAATCCGAACCTGAAATACGCGCAGGCCATTCCCGGCGTTTCCACCGGGCGCGGCATCGGCATCATTGACACGCTGCATTTGATCGAAATTCCGAAGGCAATTGAAGCCATGGAAAAGTCGCCCGCGTTTCCGCCGGAGGTCCTGGCCGGGCTGAAAAAATGGTTCGCCGATTACACCGGCTGGATGCTGACGAGCAGCAACGGCCACGACGAGGCCAACGCCGGCAACAACCACGCCGTCGCCTTCTGGCTGCAGGTCGCCGTGTTCTCGCAATTCACCGGGAACGAAACGAACCTTGCCGAGTGCCGCGCGCATTTCAAGGAGGTTTTCGTGCCGAAGCAGATGGCCGCCAACGGCAGTTTCCCGCGCGAACTGGCGCGCACGAAACCCTACGGCTATTCCATTTTCCAGTTGGACAACATGGTGACGCTGTGCCAGATGCTTTCAACGACCAATGATGATTTATGGACCTTCACGCTGCCGGACGGCCGCAGCATCCGCAAGGCGATGGAATTCATGTATCCGTATCTGGCGGACAAAGGCAAGTGGCTGGCGGACGGCCACCGCCAGGATGTGATGGCGTGGAACGGCTGGCCGGCGCGGCAACCGAGCTTGCTCTTTGCCGGGCTTGCGTTCAACGAGCAGAAATATCTCGACCTCTGGGAAAAATTGAATCCCGACCCGACGAACGTGGAAGTCCGCCGCAACATCGCCATCACCCAGCCGGTGTTGTGGGTGAAATGATTGAATCTGTGAACCCCAAACTCCGCCTTTGCCTCTCGCTCGTTCCCGTTTGCAGCTACACTTGAGCAGTGAAAATTTCCATCGTCATTCCCGCGTTCAACGAGGAAAAATTGCTCGGCGAATCGCTCGCGCAAATCAAATCGGCGGCGGCGACATTCTCAAAACTCGACTGGGAATTCGAAATCATCGTCTGCGACAACAATTCCACCGACCGCACGGCGGAAATCGCGCGGGCGGCGGGCGCGACGGTTGTGTTCGAGCCGGTCAATCAAATCGCCCGTGCCAGAAATTCCGGCGCGGCGGCGGCCACCGGCGACTGGCTGGTTTTTGTGGACGCGGATTCGCATCCCAGCGCGGAATTGTTTGCGGACGTGGCGGAGCAAATTGTTTCTGGCAAATGTCTCGCGGGCGGCGCGACGGTGCGGCTGGATGGCCGCCATTTTTCCGCTGACCTCGCGGGCTGGATTTGGAACCGCGTCAGCCGGATTTTCAAGCTGCTCGCTGGCTCGTTCATTTTTTGCGAGGCGGCGGCGTTTCGCAAAATCGGCGGCTTCAGCAACGAATTGTTTGCCGGCGAGGAATTGGAGTTGAGCAGTCGCTTGAAACAATTCGCGCGGGGGCAGGGCAGGAGGATTGTCATTTTGCACCGGCATCCGTTGACGACTTCCGCACGCAAATTGCAACTCTACACGATTTGGGACCATTTCAAGTTGCTGGCCAAGGTGCTCTTCAACCGCCGCGTCTTGATGCAACGCGATGCCTGCACGTTGTGGTATGACGGGCGGCGGTGAATTTTTCCACTCTTAATCTTAATCTCTTCGGTTCAATGATTGCGATTAGGATTAAGATTAAGAGCTTTTCAATCCAGTCGCCCCAGCATTCTTAAAAGTCCGTCCAAAATGGTGACGGGATGCGGCGGGCAACCGGGAATGTAAAGGTCAACCGGCAAAATCGTGTTCGCTCCGTCGCGCTGTTCGGCGTGGCCAAGATATGGCCCGCCGGAAATGGCGCACGCACCCACGGCAATCACCAGCTTCGGCGATGGCACAGCTTCATAAGTCTGACGCAAGGCCGATTCCATGTTGCGCGTGACAGGGCCGGTGATGAGCAAACCGTCGGCGTGGCGCGGCGACGCGACAAATTGAATGCCGAACCGGCCCAAATCAAAAACGATGGTGGTCAGCACATTCACGTCGGCCTCGCAGCCGTTGCAGCCGCCCGCGCTGACCTGACGCAATTTCAGCGAGCGGCCAAAAAGTTTGCGCGATTTTTCATCCAGCGCCTTGGCCAATTGAAATTCCTTTTCGCCGAGAACAAGAGCATCGCGATTGGAAACGGCTAGGCGATATTCCGTCGTGAAATGGATTGCGCCTTCGGGGCAGGCTCGCTCACATTCGGGGCAAAAGAGACAGCGGCCCAAATCGAGTTGGATTTTTCTCCCGCTCACCGAGATTGCGTCCGTCGGGCAAACGTCAGCGCAGAGGCGGCAGCCATCCGGGCATTTCGCCGCGTCAATTTCCGGCCGGCCGCGCAAACGGTCCGGCAACACCGGAGGTTCATCGGGAAAACCGATTGTGCGGTGTTTTTGATGAGCGCGGGCGAGAAGTGCTTTCAACATGATTTCACCTCACAAATCGTGTCCGCAATAGGACAGGTTGAAACTTTTGTTGCAGACAGGGAAATCGGAAATCTGCTGGTCGCGCAACGCCATCGCCAATCCCATCCAATTGTGGAAAGACGGGTCCACGATTTTGTAGTGCGCGAATTTTCCCGCCGCGTCGGTCAGCGCGACGTGGCAAATCTCGCCGCGCCAGCCCTCGGTCAGCGACACCACAACGCGGTTCGGCGCGAGCGGGCCGGCTTCCGCACGCACCGCGCCGTCCGGCAAACCCTTGAGCTGGTCAAAAATAAAGGCGAGCGAACGCTGAATTTCCATCCAGCGCACGTGTGCCCGCGCAAAAACATTGCCGGTGTGGAACGACGAAACCGGAATCTGCGCGAAACGGTAAATGCCGGAGGGAAATTGCGCCCGCACGTCGCGCTCGACGCCGCTGGCGCGCGCCACGACGCCGACGAGTCCCAGTTCCAGCGCGGTTTCGCGCGAGACTGGACCGGCATTTTCAAACCGCGAGCGCACCGACGGCGCGTCCCAAAGCAAATTCACCGCGTTGGTCACGTCCGCGCGCGCTTGCGCCAGGCGCTCTTCCAGTTGCGCTTGCCGGGCTTGATCGAGGTCGAATAAAACGCCACCGGGCCGGAGCAGACCGCGCCCGAAACGGTTGCCGCAAATCAGCGCCGTCAAATTCAGGAAATCGCCGCGGATGCGCCCGCAAAAACTGGCGGTGGGCAGGTAGCCGACATCACCGGCCAGCGCGCCAAGGTCGCCGGTGTGATTGGCGAGCCGTTCCAATTCGAGCGCGATGGCGCGCAATGCCTGCGCCCGCGCCGGCACGCGGCAGCCCGCGAGCGCCTCGACCGCTTCGCAATGCGCCACCGCGTGGCCGATGGTCGTGTCGCCGGCGAGCGTTTCCATGTAGGGAATCGTCCGCTTGTCCGGGCCACCGATGAGCGCGCGCTCGACGCCGCGATGCTGGTAGCCAAGCGAAATTTCCAGGTGAAAAAGTTGTTCGCCGTGGCATTGAAAGCGGAAATGTCCCGGTTCGATGATGCCGGCGTGAACCGGCCCGACCGCAACTTCGTGAACTTCCTCGCCGGTCATCTGAAAAAAATTTGTGACGCCCGGCTCAATCGGCGTGGCAGCGGAGCGGCTCCAAGCGTCGTGGCCTTCGCGGTAGGAGCGATGGAAACGAATTGGCTTCAGCCACGGATGACCTTCGGGCATCACGCCCCATTGCTCCGCAATTTCGCGCTCAAACCAGTGCGCCTGCGCGCAATCCGGCGTGAGCGCCGGGTAACTGTCGGCCACTACGGTTGAGCAGAGCGTCAATTGCCCGTCGGCATCGTTGGCCAGCACGGCGAACAGGCGGACACGATCGTTTTCAACCGGCTGTCCGAACAGCGCGGCGATGCGTCCATTGTTCTCGCAGGCTTGCAGGATTTGTTCGCGGAATTCCGGCACGCTCAAATTCGGAATTTCCGCCAACGCCACGGCCCCGCCATTGCGAATGGAGCAGGTGGTTTTCATTGTGCACCTCCGAGTGTTGACGCGATTTGATGCAGCACGTTTGAGAGAGTGTCCGGTACGAAAATTCCGAGCCACAGAACCAGCAAGCCGAGCAAAGCGGGCGGTAGAATTTGCCACCAGCGATCTGCGATGCGGCTGGTGGTTTTCTCCGGTTCGCCTTGCGACATCGTCAGAAACGCGGTCGTCATGCCGATAAAAATAACTGCGAGAAATGCGAGCAACACAACTGCAATCCACAAATGATTGCTGTCGAACGCGGCTTTCAAAATGGTGAACTTGCTCAAGAACAATCCGAACGGCGGCATGCCGGTGATGGCCAGAAATCCCGCCATCCACAGTAGCCCGGTCGCCGGCGCGGCGGTCAGCAGCCCGCGCACCCGCGCGATGCTTTTGCTTTGGTAACGGGTCAGGATGTTGCCCGAAAGCAAAAACAGCATGGCTTTGGCGAGCGAATGGTTCACGGCTTGCAGCATTGCGCCGAACGCGCCCACGCCGCCGAGGCCAATGCCCACGGCGATGATGCCCATGTTCTCGACGCTTGAATACGCGAGCAGGCGTTTGTAATCCGTCTGGCCGAGGATAAACACCGCGCTCACCACCACCGAAATCAGTCCCAAAGCAATCCAGACGCTCCGGCCAAAATCGCCCAGACCGGCGGCGACGCATATTTGCTGCACGCGGATGAGTCCGAGAAACGCGCAGTTCAACACCGCGCCGGAGAGCAGCGCCGAAACCGCCGACGGCGCTTCGCTGTGCGCGTCCGGCAGCCAGGTGTGCAACGGCGCCAGGCCCATTTTGGTGCCGTAACCGACGAAGAACAAAAGACAGGCCGCCTTCAACCACGGCGTTTGCAACTCGCGCGCGTGCGCAACGAGATTGGACAGCACCATCGGAAAACCGTCGCCGGCTGTTTGCGTCGCCGCCACGCCGAGAAAGAAATTCGCCAGCAACGCCAGTGCGATGCCGACCGAACAGATGAGCAGATATTTCCACGTCGCTTCGAGCGAGCGATGATGCCGGTGAAAATAAATCAACGGCGCGCTGGCCAGCGTGGTCGCTTCGATGCCGACCCAGAGCAATCCGAAATGCTGGCTCACCACCACCAGCGTCATCGCCGCCAGAAACAAAAGCAGGCAGCCGATGAAAACGGCTTCCGGCGCATTGTCGAAAAGAAATCCTTCTTCAAAATCTTCCGCGTGCCGGTTCGCTTCCTGGCCGAGATAGCCGACGACATAAAACGACACGACTAAAAACAAACCGCTCGTGATGCTCACAAACAATAACCCCGCCGCATCCAGCCCAAGCCAGCCGCCCAAAGCGGGAGCGGGCGTCCATTTCCAACAGGCGGCAGTCAGCGCCGAATGCACCAGCGCCGTGCCGACCAGTAGGCCACGACGCAACGCGGGCGTTGGCAGAACGAATGCCAGCAGACCGGCAAGCAAGGGAATGAGTACCAGCGCGAAAATCATTTTGAAGAAAATTTGTCCGGTGCACAGGAACGGCGAGCAGTCGTAAATCGTAAATTGTAGATTGTGAATTTCATCAGTCTTTCAATTGGCTCAACCGGTCGGTGTTGATGTGATCGAACTCGCGGTTGATGTGGAAAATGGCGATGCCCATGACGAACACCGCCACGAACACGTCCAGCAGCACGCCGATTTCGACCAGGAACGGTGTCTTGACCGCGACGCCGATGCCGAAGGTGTAAATCCCGTTTTCCAAAACGAGGAAGCCGAGAACCTGGCTCGCGGCGCGCTTGCGGCTGACGATGAGAAACAGTCCGGCGAAAATCGAAAAGAACGCCACCGGCGCCATCCATGGCGAGGCGATTTCGCCCGGCATCTCCAAACGCGAGCAAACCCAGAACGACGCGCCCAGCGCCAGCACGCCCGCCACCAGCGAGGCGACGTAGCCGACATACGGTTCGATCTGGCGGCCGAAATCGGCGTCGCGAATTGCGCGGAACAGGAGCCACGGAAACACGATGCCTTTGATGATGATGGTTCCCAGCGCCAACAACGCGAAGTGCAGCGAAAATTCCTGCCAGTGTGCGAAAATCGGCAAGATGCCAAGCGCCACGCCTTGTGCCGCCACGATACGAATCATGGCGCCGAGCCGGCTGGAGCCGAGCAATTTCAAATTGGTCAGCACGACCAGCGCGAGGATGAGATTGGTGATGAGCATGGAAGTCTATTTCAGCGACAGCGACAGAAGAAACGCCATCGTGGCCAGCGCGCCCGCGCCGACGAGCAATTGCGGCACCACCACCAGACGCAGCCGCGCCATGATGGATTCAATCACGCCGACAATCACAGCCACGAGCAACATTCCGCCGACGGCCAGCGACAGGTTCAACCAAACGTTGCCTGTTTCCGGTAGCACCATTCCGACGATCAGCGCCGCGAACAACCAGAACTTGAGCGCCGCGCCGTAAAGGATGAACGCAAAGTCTGGGCCGCCGTGGTCGAGCACCATCACTTCGTGAATCATTGTCAGTTCGAGGTGCGTGTTCGGATCGTCCACAGGAATGCGCGCGTTTTCCGCCAGCAGGACAATCATCAACGCGATGACCGCCAGCGCCAAAACCGGGACAAGCGCCGGGATGGAAGAAGACAACCAATTGCTGCTGGCAAACATTGTCGAGAGCGAAAGGCTGTTTGTCTGTCGCGCCAGCGTCAGCAACGCGACGAACAAGGCTGGCTCGGTCAGCGCGGAAAAGAAAACTTCCCGGCTCGCGCCCATGCCTTCAAAACTGGAGCCGGTGTCGAGCGCCGCAACGACGGTGAAAAATCGCATCAGTCCGAGCAAGCCGGCAAAAAGCAGAAAATCCGCCGGAAACGCGATCAGCGCCGGGAGATGTCCCAGTGGCATCAGCGTGGCTGCCATCAACGCTGCCGCCAGTCCGATGATTGGTCCGGCCCGAAAGAGCCAGCTCGTTGTCCGGCTATAAACCGCGCCTTTTTGCAGCAACTTCCACAGATCGAAATACGTCTGCAGCAGCGGCGGGCCGCGCCGCCCGGCAAACAGGGCTTTCGTCCGGTTGATGACACCCGGCATCAGCGGCGACAACACCAGCGCCAGCAGCAAGGGAATGAAAGACGCGGCGTTCATGGTTTCCAGATTTGAAATTTCCAAGCCAGCAGCAGGAGCAAAGTCACGGCGATGTAGAGAACATAAAGCTGGACTTTGCCTTGTTGCAGCCAGCGCAGCCGCGACAGCCACGCGCCGGCGCGTTCAAACATCGGCCGATACATTTCCTCGCGGGAAAGATCGGGTGTCTCAGTTTTCAACGCGGCTGCCGGCGGAAAAAGACCGCGCGGCAGGGAGAGTATTTTCTTTGTGCCCAGCAATGGCCGGAACAAATCCGTCAGCGGTTGGGCGAACGACGAGGCCGTGTATTGCACTCGCGCAGTCGGCTGCGGATAACCACAACCCCAAGTTAAGCTTTCATCCACCCGGCGATTGGCCAGCAGGCGACGGCGCAACAAAATCAGGATGGCCGCCAGCAGCAAAAATGCCAGCGCGCCAATCGTCACAAAAGTCAGCGGGCCGGTTGCGTCAGCAAGGTTTTTGCCTACAATTTCAGACTGCTGCGCGGTCACCGCTTCTAAAACTGTTTGCAAAGCACCGACTACAATTGGCGCAAGCAAACCGATGCAGATGCATCCTGCCGCCAACAACAACATGGGCAGCCGCATGGTCCAACCCGTTTCGTGCGCGCGGGAGACATGTTCGCTACGCGGTTCGCCGAGGAACACAATGCCAAACGCCTTGGTGAAACACGCCACCGCTAAGCCGCCGATGAGAGCCAAGCCGGCAATCAATGCCAACAATGGCACCGCAATTTCACCGCCGGTCGAAACGCCTCCTTTGAACGCGCCGAAGAAAATCAGAAACTCGCTCACAAAACCGTTCAGCGGCGGCAAGCCCGAAATCGCCACTGCGCCAATCAGAAAAGCCGCCGCCGTCCACGGCATCCGTTTCAGCAGTCCGCCAAGATGGTCTATTTCTCGTGTGCCAGTGCCGTGTGCCACTGCGCCCGCGCCAAGGAACAGCAGCCCTTTGAACAAGGCGTGATTAACGACGTGCAGCAACGCGCCGCCAAAGCCTAGAATCATCAACATGGGTGAGCTTGTGTTCATGCCCAACAGACCGACACCCAAACCCAGCGCGATGATGCCAATGTTTTCGACGCTGTGATATGCGAGCAGGCGCTTCAGGTCGTGCTGGGCGAGCGCAAATAAAACACCCAGCACACCCGAAGTCAGGCCGATACCGATGAGCAGCCAGCCCCACCACAGTGGCGGGGTTCCCAAAAACGTGAACGCGCGCATTAATCCGTAAATTCCCGTTTTGATCATCACGCCGGACATTAACGCCGAAACATGGCTCGGCGCAGCCGGATGCGCCTCCGGTAACCAGACATGCAACGGCATGAAGCCGGCCTTGGCGCCAAATCCAACAATGGCCAGAAGAAATAGAACGCTCGCCAATCCGTCCGTAAGAATTCCTTTTGCGGCCCAGACATCGAAATCCATGGAACCGGTCTCGCGCGCCAACAGAAGGAAAAACGCCAGCAGAAACGCCGTGCCCAGATGTGTTGCGACAAAATAAATCCAGCCGGCCTCGCGCACGGACTGGCGTTCGTGCTCGAACGTGACGAGGAAAAATGACGACACGGCCATCAGTTCCCACGCAAACAGAAACAACACGGCATTGCGCGCCAGCAGCACCAACATCATGCCGAGCACCAGCAACAAGTAGAAAAACCAGACCGGCCCAAGAAAGCGGCGGTCCTGCCACGGCCGCAAATAACCGATGCCGTAAATTGCCGCGAGCGCCGAAAGCAAAAGTGTCGGCAAAAGGAACCAGGCTGAAAGCGGGTCCAGTTCGATGAAAAATTCTCCAAATGGCACCGGCCACGGAAAACGAAATTGTTCAACCGGACCACCTAGCAAGACATGAACCGCCGGAATGCAGCCAAGCACTGACGCGACAACCACCGCGCCTGCGCCCAGCCAGGAAAAATTTCGACCGACACGGCTCAACAATAACACCGCCACCGCGCCCGCAAGCAGAGCGGCCATCGCGAACAACAACATCGTCACACCGCTGCCTCCTTCGGAACGTTTGCGGCGGGAGCGCGCAGACTGTTGCTGATTTGTTTGGCTGCGCTCAAAATTTCGTCCCGTCCCGCCTGGCGAACGATGAGCGATTTAAAGTCGGGATTGCGCAACGCGAACGCCAGTCGCGACAGCAAATGCAAATGCGCCTTGACCGTGGGACTGATGAGCGTGAACAACGTATGCACTGGTAATTTGTCGAGCGCCCCGAAATCCACAGCCGCTTCCAGAAAACACAAAGTCACCATCGGCTGTGGAACGTGGAGCACAATCGGATTGCGGACGTGCGGAATGGCAATTCCGTCGCCAATTGCCGTGGATTCCAATGCCTCCCTTGCCAGCAATACTTGCAGCAGAAATGCTCGATCCACTTTGTCAGGCAAGCGAAGCATTTCAACCACGTTGCGAAGAACAGATGGCTTGTTTGTGCCGGCCAGCCGGTAAAAAATCCCGCCAGATTCCAAGGCATCGGACAATTCAGGAAGCGGGCCGGCATTGCTTTCAGGTTCCTCAAAAATCCGTGGGGAGACATTGATGCGGTTGGCTGTGGCCCACTCTAACAGCTCGGCGCGATTAAAGCGATATTGGCCGCTTAACCTATATCCAGGCAGCTTTCGTTCGTTAATCCACCGATAAACCGTCTTTTCGGAGATATTCAGCAATCCGGAAACATCATTGACAGTAAGCTGCATTAAATTGTCGTTTGCTCAAGTTATTTAATGTCTTTAGACATCCTTGGACAATTTATAAATTTTGGATATAAAAGTCAACATTACCTGCAAATGGGTAGTCACCTAATTTGAAATTGGATTTCGTCATTTCTTCCTCGCTTTCCTGATTTGATACGCGACACCAACTCTCACTGCGGTTCTGGCATTGGTCACGGGCGGCAATTCCAAGATGGTGATAAACTCCTCCGGCTCGCCATACGTCCATCCATAGCAGTATTTAGCCTTCGGATGGCCAGTCAAAGCGAACATTTCAACATCACCCTTCCAAATCGTTTCGTTGCGAAACATTTCTTCGATTGGAAAAGTGGCGACGTGTCTAGCATCTGCCTTATGCAAGTGGAAAATCACCTGCCGCAACCGTTCAATGTATTCTTTATTCGCCACAATGTTTAACGAGTTCTTCCACAGTCCACGCACTGCTTTCAATGCCAGAGGCCTGCGCTGGCGTCATGCGGAGCGCCTTGTGGGTTTTGCAGAAGTTGTAGTACGCGAAATTGAGCGCGACCGCAGCTTGAAAGTTTTCAAACTTTTTGCTGAAAGCGTTCGTCAACCGAGTGAGGCGGCGGCAGTGCATACGCAGCGTGTGATTCTGCTTTTCAACATGGCTTGTGGCTTTGAAAAATCTTGGTTTCGGCAAGACGGCGGCCTATGACGCGCTTTCAGAAGACGGACGGTTTTCCACTTGGCTGCATTTTGCGCCAGATGGAATAATTACATGGACGGATCGCTAACGGAAAATTGAAAGCCCGTTTATTTTCCCTTGCGGAAACGGGTTCGATTTTCCGGCGGAATTCAGGCGGAATACAGCGGTTTCCGCCAAGTTCCGACGGCTTAAAATCAGCGTGGAAATTGTTTTTTCCGTCAAACTGTGATTATTTTCCGGCGCACACTAACCCGGCAAAATACATTCCGCCAATTTTATGAATCCACTGCACACACAAAACCAAGAACAAATCACCATTCAATTCAACGGGCAAATTTCCGTCAGCCGCCAAAGCCTGAAAATGTTGCTGCTGAATCGCGCCCGGAAAATCAAACGGATTTTCACCAGTTGGCGGGGAAAATAAATTTTCCTGAAAATTCAAAAAATAAACGGCTGGCTTACACCATGCGGGAAACTGCTGAAATTCTCGGCGTTTCTTACATCACCGTCCATCGTCTGATTAAGCGCGGCCTGTTAAAAAATTCACAGGCGTTACGGAATAAAATAATTCCGGCTACGGAAATTGAGCGTTTCTTGAAAGAAACCCTGTAAAAATTCCGCTCGAAAAAAACTAGAAATTCCGGGCTTTCCGGCGGAATTAAACGGAATACAGCGGTTTCCGCCATTTTCCGGCACTGTAAAAATTATTTTCGCGGATAATTTCCGGCTTATGGAGTCAACAAATTTGCCGACGGAAAATACTTGGAAATTCGGCCTGAATCCCGCGTAGCCAGTTTCCAGTCCATGATTTCAGCGTGTGCGCCGATAAAAAAGTCCGGTAACGGCATTTTGGGAGCGTCACCGCCGCCGGAAGTGCGGCGCGCTAGGGCATAACGGCGATACGCCTTCCCGCAAACGACCGCCGCTGCTGCTGGCACGTCCAAAATTTGCACGCCCCAATTTCGCAGATCGGATTCGACGTTTTGCGGATTGCGGTCGCCCGCGCATAATTCCGCCACGGTCACGGCATTCACCGCCGCGCCTTCGCCGGACACGGCTTTGACGATTTGTTTTGTCGCCCAAGCGTGATATGCCGAGCCGGAATCCAGCGCGTCAATAATAACGTTGGTGTCCAACAGAATCACAATTCACGGGTGAGCGCCCGCAATTTATCCCAATTCATTGCCGGGGACATTTTGCTTTGCTTGATCGCGCGGAGAATTTCGTTGCGGCCTTTTTTCTTGGCGGGCAGCGGCATGGTCAATTTAACCAGCATAAACCGATTTTCGTCCTGTTGCTCACAGGCGAAAACATCTCCGGGCTTGACGCCCGGCACTACCACTCGGCGTTTGGCATCGGCGGTTACGGTCATAGTGGGATTGTCCCACAAGCCGGGCGTGCTGTCAATCCATTTTGAAAAATGCTGGCGACAAATGGCACGAGCCGGACGGAATAATTACTTGGAAGGGCTACCTTAAAATCGAAAACGGAAGCGGAAAAGACCGGAAATTTCCGGCGGAAAGCTGGTAATTCATGCCAGCCGTGAAATTATGATTTATGCGTGAACTGATGTTGCTTGCTGATTTTTGACAGACGCCGTTCCCAATCGCCCCTGTGCGCCAGCGGATCGGCATCCGTTCCCCAAAGTTTCTTCACCATTTCACGTTGCGGCACAAACGGACATTTTGCCTTTGGATTTTCGTGCGCTTTGTCCAGTTGACGCAATGCCAGTTGCGCGCCGGTCATCAACGCTGGTTTTTCTGGACGGACAAACTGCGTGTTCAATTTGTGCGCCGCTTCGTCCAATGCGCCCCAACGCTCGGCGTCCGTCATTCCCCATAATGTCGGCTGCGTGTCCAGCCGCGATAAATTCCAAAAGCCGATTCGGATTTGTCGCACGGATTTGAAAGCGCCGCCCATCATTTCACGGAACATTTTTTCCAGCACGGCATTGATGACCGAATTTTGAAATTGCGGATGTTGAAAACGGTGACTGCCGCCGGTCTCGGTAAAATCGTTGAACCGGATCGTCAGGCTCAATTCACGTGGCTGCAATTGCTCGCGCCGCAACTGGCCGACAAGCCGTGTGGCTTCGCTTAACGCAAAAGTTAATGCCGCTTCGTAATCCGGTTCGTCGTAGGGAAGGGTGGTGTTACTCGAAATGCTCGCTCGGTCTTTGACTTCCAAAATCAATGGCTCACTCCATTTGCCATTGGCGAAAAGCCAAAGCTGCTGTCCCCAAATACCGAATTTCTGTTTGAGCAACATTGAAGGCAGTTTTGCCACGTCGCCAAACGTGGTTGCGCCTAATGCGGCCAAAGCGCGTTCACGGTTTTTGGCAATGCCGGAAAGCTCGCGCACGGAACGATCTTTCAAAAATTCCTTTTCCTGTCCGGTTGGAATTTCGATAAAGCCGGGCTTGGCGGCGTCGGTTGCCAGTTTTGCCATCCGTGATGAATTTGCCAAACCGCCCGAAACCGGCAGGCCGACTTCCTTGCGGATGCGTTCGCCGATTCCCTTGATGTAATTCGCTGGCGTTATGTTTCGCCAGACGTATTTGTCCATCGTGGTAAAATCCAAAAAACCTTCATCAATGGAGATCGGCACAAGTGTTGGCGAGTATTCTTCCAAAATCCGAAACATCTCCGCTGACAAACGCCGGTATTCGTCATACTGCGGACGGCAAAGAACGCCTTTGGGACACAAACGCTTTGCTTCAAAGCACGCCATGCCGGTTTTGACGCCGAATTTCTTGGCGAGCCGGTTTGCCGCGATGACGATGCCGTCGCCGCGCCGCCCGCCGCCGACCCACACCGGCCTTTCCCGCAATTTAGGATTCAACGCCACTTCGCAACTGGCGAAGAAGCTATCGGCGTCAATATGCAGGATGCGATTGTTGCCACTCATGCGCGTCAAACAATCTAACGCGACACGGAACGCCGCCAAGAAACAAAATTTAGAAAATTCCCCGGCTTGGACGGTGTTTGTCCACCTTCTCTTTTAGAAAATGGCCGCGCCGATTGTGCATATTTTGCGCGGTAACTGAAAATGCCAAATTGCGGGTTTTACGGCTGGTTGCGAGTTTGCTGCAAGTCCCTGATTTAAGGAGAAATATAATTATCCGGCAAATGTAACTAAACAGTTACTTGTTCGTCTGGGCTTATGTAAGGCAATAACGCTTTGAACAAAAAAACTATGAAAACAAAAATACTGCTCATGGCCGCGCTTGTCGGCGCGGCTGCAATGTCTGCCAACGCCGGAGTCCGCTTTGGCGTTTCCATCGGGTTGCCGCTGCCGGCCGTCGTCTCGACGCCGGTTGTTTGTGCAACGCCAGTCACACCCGCGCCAGTGACAGTGGTTGAAACGGTTCCGCCGTGTCCGGGCGTGGATTATGTCTGGATGCCCGGCTATTGGTCGTATCGCACGACCGGCCATGTCTGGGTGTCCGGCGCATGGCGTTACCGTCCGGCTCATGCCGTATATGGACGCTATTATGCCGGACGCCGCTGGTAAATTATTCGTCATCGCAAGGCTGCCGTCACTGACGGCAGCCTTTTTTTTTAGCCGAAAATTCCCCTAAAAACAGTTGGAAATAATTAAATTCAAAAATGTCGAAAATCCGCCAATGATTTTTCGAGCGGATTTTTCCGAAATTCTGGAAATTCCCGGCGGAAAATAAATTCCCCGGAAAAAATCCCCGCCGGATTGCAGAAATTCACTTTTGTGCAATAATATCC
This sequence comes from Candidatus Aquilonibacter sp., assembly GCA_035504945.1. Lineage (GTDB taxonomy): Bacteria > Verrucomicrobiota > Verrucomicrobiia > Limisphaerales > UBA11358 > UBA11358. The sequence continues at coordinate 21,577 of DATJRH010000012.1, forward strand.
GCATTGGCAGTCGAAAAACAAAAATTATGAAAACACAAATAATGTTTGCCCATATTGTGCCACATTTTCACGCAGCGGGAGCCGGGATAATTTTTTTCCTGTTAATTTTGATCGCGGCCTGTGCCCTGATTTTGGCCGGCGATTCAAAAGAAAAGGAAAAATAGCCGATTTTGCCTTGCCTTGTGTAAGGGCAATTTGAAATTAAAATTCCACGTCCCGGCATTTTTCGTCGAGCGCGGAAATTATTCGCCGGATTTGTGCCGGTTCAATTTTTTCACCCTGACGCTGCAAAAAACCCCGGCAAATAATTCGCGTTCATCACATTTACCCGGAAATTCCCTTTTTCGGAGTTTTTCACATACCAGCCCGGTAAAACCACCAGCAGGAAAACTTCCACTGGCTCGCCAGTCTTTTTTCGCAGGAAATTAGACAACCACGCCCCATTACGCTTTGCTTGCTCAACCGGCTTGGTTTCCGTGAATAGCGGGAATCCATGTTTTTATATTCATGTGGTATTTGATGATGTGCAAGCGGCCTAACGATCCAAAGCTGAGCCACGGCGCGAAAAACCACAAGCGTAAATTTGTGTGTGACCGCCAACGGCAGGAACAGCCGCCGTTGGCTCCAGCGCAGTGTTAGGCATCATGGATAAACAAGTCTCTTACCATCAACCACGCATGATGGCGACTCGCCGACTCGACCGATGGTAAAAGTCCCACCTGCTGGACGCACAATCACACCATTCGTGACATAGAAATTTGTGAATCCTGGACTGATGTATGGCAGAAGCTCAGCCCATGTCGGCGTATCATTGGTGGTCTTGCTGTTTTCAAGCGCCCATTGCTGCTTGGCTGCATCAATCTGTCGCATGTCATTGACGTAAACATTAGAAGCTGATGTCTGGCGCGCTCTGATGAAATTCGGAATGCCAACGGCCAAAACAATAACGGCAATCGCCGCCAGAATAATGATGAACATTTTAGACATACGCGCGAATGATGCCTAACGATCCAAAGCTGAGCCACGCCGACCGGCGAGTGGCTCCGCAAGCTCGATAATCGTTGTATAACTCAAACCGTCCATAAACTCAAGGGGCAGTCGGCGTTGGCTCCAGCGCGGTGTTAGGCCATTGAATCTCATGGTAACACCAGCACCAAAACAACAATCACGATGAGAGTTGCAACTAAGCCGAGAACACCTATGCCGACTGCACTCCACCATGATGCGATTCTCCCACCCTTCGCTCTCAAATCTTCTATCTGCGAACCTTGCTGATGCTTCGTAATCTCTCTGGTGGCAACGGCAATCAAGGCTGCAAGCACTGTCCCTGATGAGTGCTTCGGCAACACAAACCCCAGTCCAATCAATGCAAGGAAGCCGATAGCTCCGTAAAGAAAAGTCAGCTTCCGCTTTTTCTGATTATCGAAAACGCGGAAGTTTTCGGCAATTAGCCAAGTCGCTGGTGCCGGTCCTCCGATAAGGCATGAAACGCAAACCTGCCACGGAGTATAAACTCGCGAGTTTGTGGGCTGTTCTTCTGACATAAATGGCCTAACGATCCAAAGCTGAGCCACGGCGCGAAAAATCGCAAGCGTGAATTTGTGACTGACCGCCAACGGCAGGCGTAGCCGCCGTTGGCTCCAGCGCGGTGTTAGGCTGCTGCCTCGAATAAACCATAAAACCTTACTTG
>DATJRH010000013.1:0-17365 GCA_035504945.1 Candidatus Aquilonibacter sp.
GGTGCTGTTGCCCACGAACACATTGCCGCTGTAATTGACGTTGCTTCCGGTCAGGAAATTGGTGCCGCTGGTGGCCAGCAGGTTGCCGCCGCCGCTGATGACATTGGTGATGACCACGCCCTGGCTGCCGGCCAGAGTCAGAGTGCCGTTGTCGCTGACCGACCCGCCGCCCACCGGCTCGGTCCACACGTTGGTGTCGCTGGGCAGGCCCAATTGCAACGTCGTGCCATAACCGATGGTGGTGTTGGTATAGGTGTTGTTGTTGTCGAAGGCCATGACCCCGCCGGTATTGACATTATAGGTTATGTTTATGCCGGTGCTGGCTTGGCTGGTGCCGTTGATCAAGGAGCCGGTGACGAGCAGGTCAATGCCGCTGGGCGTGTTGCCGGGATTGACGTTGAAGGTGGTTCCGCCGGTCTCGGATGGAACAACGTCAAGACAGCCGATGACGGAAGTGACGCCATAGTTGGGGCCGCTGTTGACCGTGACTCCACCGTCCAAGTCCCAAGTGCCAAATCCGGGAATGAGCTGGCTCCCGCCATCGGTCAGCGTGCCGCCGTTGAGCGTCAACAGCCCCCGAATATGAGAGCTCGTGCCTGTGTTGGTGCCGCCGCCACTGCTGAAGGTGCCCAATCCGGTCAGCGTGCCGCCGGCATTGATGGTCACCGGCACGGTGTTGCCGGCCGTGCTGCCCATCAGCGAATTATCTGTGTTGACCTGAATCGTGCCGTTCGTGTTGATGATATAGCCATCACTGGTGCTCGCGTAAAAACCACTGTTGCCGGTGTTGCCGGCGGCCAGAGCCAAGGTGCCGGCGTTGGCCACGATGTAGCCAGTCATTGGTTCAGCCGCGCTCAAGGTCACCACGCCCGTGCCGTTGTTGGTGAAGTTGCCCGTGCCCGAGATCGCCGCCGTCACATTCAAATTGGTCCCGCTGCGGTTGATGACCAACGCGCCGGGGGCGGTGACGGTAATAGTGCCGGCAGGCAGGGCGCCGTTGGTGTCATTGTTGCCCACCTGCACCGTGCCGTTGTCGATGGTCAGGCCGCCGGAGACGGTGCTGTTCGGGTTGTTGTCCAGCAGGAGCGTGGGGTAGGGATAGGAGCCGTTAAGCGTGATACCGCCGCTGAAAGTATCAAGGCCGGTTTCCGCCAGCGTCACGGAGCCGTAGCCGGTCAGGGTCACGGAGTTGGTGCCGCCGAGGCTGCCCACACCGCTCAACACATAAGGCGTGGTGTTGTTGTTGAAGGTCATGCTGGCCGGGGAGAGCTTGGTGGTCAGATTGACGTTGGGCGTGCCGGCGGGCGAGTCGCTGAAGCTCACCGCGCTGTTGTCTTGATACGGATAAGGCGTTGAGCCATTCGCCACCCAGTTGGATGTGTTCAGGATGTCCCAGTTGCCATTGTTGACGCCGTTGGCCTGGCCGCTCCAGACAATCGGCACCAGCGGCGGCGGGCCGCTATTCAACACCAGGTCAACCGCGTTGTTCACCTGGTCGTTGGCGAGATAGCCGGAAGTCCCCGGCAGGGAAATCTGCAAGCCGAGGGTCAGGAAATTATTGCCTCCGTTCACCAGTCCACTCGCGCTGTTGTATTTGATAAGCGGGATGGTCGCCGGATAGGTCAGGCCCGGCGCGACCGTGGTGATGCTGATGAGGTTGGTTGTCCCGCCGGTGGCCAGCGTGCCGGTTATGATGTTGGTGGAGGGGGTGGCGGAGATGGGCAAAACCAGCGTGCCGTTGGTCAGCGCGAGGGAGGTGGTGCCGTTGATGGAGCCCGCGCCGCTGAACGCCAGCGTGCCGCCATTGACAATCGTGCCGCCGGTGTAGGAATTGGACGCGGTCAGGGTCAATGTGCCGGCCCCGTCCTGCGCCAGCGTCCCGGTGCCGGTGATGGCGCTGGCCTCGGTCACGGTATCGATGCGGTCAAAAATCAGCGTGGCATTGTTGGTGACGACGCCGGGCAGGGTGCCGTTGGTGTCGTTGTTGCCCACCTGCACCACGCCGGCGCTGATCAGATTGCCACCCGTGTAATTATTGACCCCGCTGTTGTCAATCAGCAGCGTGCCGGAACCCTGTTTGACCAAGTTTGCCGGGCCGCTCAGGCTGCCCGTGCCGCTGAACACATAATTCGTGTTGTTGTTGGTAACGGTGATGGTGGTGGGGACAAGCGCCGTCGTCAGATTGATATTTGCGGTTCCACTCAACGAGTCGTTGAAAATGGTGCCGTCTCCGGCGCTAAAATTGGTGGCGACACCCGAGATGAGCCAGTTGGTGTCAGTCACGTTCCAATTGCCGTCGTTGACACCGTTGGTCTGGCCGTTCCAGGTCACGGGCGGCCCGGCCGGGCCATTAGCCGAGTTGTAGGTGTAAAGGTTTTCGACTTGATTCGAACTCAATACACCGGTGAACGCCCAGATTTCATCCAGCTCCGTCCCGGCAACTAGATAATTTACAGTGTCCCCTTTTAGACCCATGGCGCCTACGGGCGAGACGGCGTTGGCCAGCGGATGATAGGCGCCGGAACTGGCGGCTTGCGCATTCACGTTCGAGCCATCAACATACGTAGTAACGATCAAACTATTGGTGTCATATGTGAAAGTCAACATATGCCAGGTGCCGTCATCCAGGTTGTCGGGAATGGTGATCGTGCGTGCGTTTTGATCAACGGTTCCATATCGAAATTGTGCCTCGACTTCATTGGTCGCGCCTTTCGTTCCAAAGCCGTAAGGGTCGGCGGACTGGTTGGCCCCGACGGTCGCAGTGGAGAGGCCCCAATCTCCCAAACAATCATAGGGGGCATGAGAGTCGGGAGCCGCATTTTTAAACCACATGGAGATCGTGAAACTGGGCGCGCCGTTCGAGAACATCAATTCAGTCAACTCGGGATACGTCAGGTAATCGGAGCCGTTAAACATCAAGCCCTGGCCGAATTTGCCGGGCACCGAAGCGCTGGACGATGGAAAAGTTCCATTGAAAGTGCCCTTGGGGTCGGGGGTTGTTGAGGCATCGTGATTGCCGGTGGAGTCAATGACGTTGGTGATGTTCCCGCTCCCGTCCATCATGAGGGTGGAGGTGTCAAACGACCAGTGGGCGACAACCGTCTGGGCGCCGGCCCGCGAGGCCGCAACCAGCGCTGCCGCGCCGACGAGCATCGTCATCAGAAGTGAACGCCACTGGCGGCGGGGTTGAATGTGCATTCGGGAGGGGGAGTGGAGTTTGGTTTTCATGCTGTTTTTCAGTTTGTCGATTGTTTCAATTTCAAACGTGCCTCGTTCATTTGTCTTAATTATCTGCCTTGACACAAAAACTTATTCCTCAGTTTGTAGCCACGCCGATCTAAGGCGACGACGACACGCAAAAATTCATTTTCATGCAATTCGGGATTGCAATTGAAATATTTTATCACGGAATTGTTTTATTTTATCACCGAAGAGCGATTTCTGTCAATCACATTTTTTTGCGCCAGGCCCATTGAAAATCGGCACTCTAAGAAAACGGCGGCGTTCGAACTGCGTGGTTGCCAAATGCACTCGTCTGCGGATAAAAAACGACCGCAACCGGCGCGCACATGATGGGGGTTCCTGCTTTTGCTGCGCAGGAGATAGAACTGCTGCGGAATCGGACGTGGTGCCGTTGCTGTCAAGGTTGTTGTGGACAATCGGCGTCCAACTGGCTAGGCGGAACAGCAAAGCAAACGCTAGAATACCAGCGTGTCACAGGCCCGTGACGCGAAAAAAAGCCCCGAGTCGTTTGGCTTGGGGCGTTGCCGGGGGAAAATAATTTTTAATCAAACGCGTGACCCGCGCAGCAGAGCACGTCCTTGATTTTGTGACGGACCAGCTCTTTCACCTTCGTACGCGCCGGGCCGAGATATTTGCGCGGATCAAATTCCTTCGGATTTTCGCCGAACACTTTGCGAATCGCCGCGGTCATCGCCAGACGCAGATCCGTGTCAATATTGACCTTCGTGCAGCCGGTGCGGCGCGCGACTTCGATGTCCGCTTCCGGCACACCCGCCGTGTCCAAGCCGAGCTTGCCGCCATATTTGTTGATTTCCACGGCGAGGTCTTTCGGCACCGACGACGCGCCGTGCAGCACCAGCGGATAATCGCCCATGCCCGCGTCCATCAGTGCCTTCTTGATCAATTTCAACCGCTCCAAATCCAGATGCTGTTCGCCCTTGAATTTGTAGGCGCCGTGCGAATTGCCAATCGCCACCGCCAGCGAATCGCAGCCGCATTCCTTCACAAATTTCACCGCTTCGTCCGGCTCGGTGTAATGTCCGCTCGTCGAATGCGCGCCGCCTTCCTCGCCCTCGTCAAATTGCGCGCCGACCAGATGGCCGAGTTCCGATTCCACCACGCAATTGTGCTTGTGCGCGTAGTCCACAACTTTTTTCGTGATCTCGACGTTTTTTTCAAACGGCTCATGGCTGGCGTCAATCATCACGCTTGTGAAACCCTCGTCAATGCACTCCTTGCACAACTCGAATGAATCCCCGTGGTCCAGATGCACTGCAATGGGAATCGTGGACAGGCTGACCGCCGCCTCGATGAGTTTCTTGAGGTAAACCGGGTTGGCGTATTGCCGCGCGCCCTTGGAAATTTGCAGCATCACCGGCGCTTTTTCCTCCTCGCACGCCTCGATGATGGCCTGCAGCAGTTCCATGTTGTTCACGTTGAACGCGCCGAGCGCATATTTTCCCTTCAACGCCTTTGCAAAAAGTTCCCGTGTATGTGTCAGTGGCATAAATTTTTGATTTGAATTTTCCGCGCAGGCAAGAATCATAAACCATCGCGGCAAAAAGGAAATAAATTTCTTTCGGGATTATGCACTTCACAAAGATTGACTGAAAAATGGTGGTTTTGAACGCCTGCGCCGGATTTTTACTTTTTGCGCTTGGCGTTTTTCTTTGGCTTGGACGGCTTGATTTGCGACACGCGGCGCATGATGTCATCAAAGCCCATGTCACGATATAAGTCGTTCTCTGGTTTTTGTGGCTTCGTTTTCAAAACGTTATTTCAACGCGAAATGAAACCGCGAACCTGTTCTATAGTCAGCGGCGGTTCGGTCAAGTGAATGACGAAATGACAATTCGGGCAAACCGGAATTAAATCGGTTTTGGGGTCAATTGCATATTGCTTTCCGATTTTTCCAATCGGTGTGACATGATGGACGTGAATGCGTCCCTTTGCGATTTCGCCATATATTTTCTCAAAATCAAACTCGCAATGTTCCAACGACTCCACGTTTTAACAGCGAGAAAAATCCTTCGACTCCGTTTGTGGTCACAAGCCGATTCTTTTCACGGCGAACATATTCTTTCGCGGAATGTTTGACGACATAATGGAAAAATTTCTTGTCAAGCCCGCGATAACCGAAATGGTCATCCGTGTTCACGTCGGAACAAATTGCTACGTTTTCTTTGACGACTTGTTTCAAATTGTTGCCGGTGACATGGCGCATGACTTGACTGCGAACGCGCCCGCCGCGTTCAAGCAACGCGACAACCGGCACTTTTTTGTCTTTGCTTCCGCGTCCAACGCCTTGCTGTTTCCCGCCGACGTAAGTTTCATCAACTTCCACCGTGCCGGAAAGTTTGTCGTTGAACACTGGGTCACGCAACGCATGGCGCACGCGATGTTGCATGAATAAAGCCGTGCGATAACTTCCCAAACCTAAAATGCGTTGCAATTGCAGCGAACTAATTCCTTTTTTGGAACTGGAATTGAGATAGAACGCCACAATCCATTTGCGGAGCGGAATGTGCGAGTCCTCAAAAATCGTGCCGATGGTGGACGTGAATTGTTTGCGGCATTTGAGGCATTGATGCAGACCGGCGCGGACTTTCTTTTTTTCGTTCGCTTCGATTTTGCAAATGGCTTTCTGGTTTTTGTTTTTGCAATGCGGACAGACCGCGCCGTGCGGCCAGTGGATTGATTCCCAATAAGCGCGAGCGGATTCATCCGTGTTGAACCGCGACATGATTTCATCAAGCGTCAAATCCTTTGGCGTTTCTTCCGGCGGCTGCGACAAGTTCGTTTTCATGCCTCAAATATCGCATGAAAGCCTATCTTTGTCAAGTGCATAATCCCGATTTCTTTGCGTCAAATCCGTTGAGCCTTTTCCCGCCGGCGGCTACGATGCCCGCCATGTCCGACGCCCAATTCATGCGCCTCGCCCTCCGGCTCGCCCGGCGCGGACGCGGCACCACCTCGCCCAATCCGATGGTCGGCGCAATTTTGGTCAAAGGCGGAAAAATCATCGGACGCGGCTGGCACCGGCGCGCCGGTTTGCCGCACGCGGAAATTGAAGCGCTCCGCGACGCGCAAAAACGCGGCCACCGTCCGAAAGGCGCGACGCTGTTCGTCACGCTCGAACCGTGCAGCACACACGGCCGCACGCCGCCTTGCACCGAAGCGATCATTTCCGCCGGCATAAAAAAAGTTGTCGCCGGGGCGACCGATCCAAATCCAAAACATTCCGGTCGCGGCTTCCGCATTCTGCACCGCGCGGGAATTGAAGCCGTCCACGGAGTTTTGGTCGGCGAATGCGCGCGGTTGAACGAAGCTTTCAACTACTGGATTGTCCATCGCACGCCGTTTGTCACCGTGAAAGCCGCGATGACGCTGGACGGAAAAATCGCAACGGTGTCTGGCGAATCGAAATGGATTACCGGCGAAAAATCGCGCGCGGTCGGAATGGAATTGCGGCGGAACAGCGACGCAATCCTGGTCGGCATCAACACCATTCTGGCCGACAATCCGAGCCTGACGGCCAGAGGCCCGAACAAAAACCCTCGACTGCGCCGGACAATTTTGGATTCACTGGCGCGGACGCCGCCGGACGCAAAAGTCGTGAGCGATGAATTCGCAGCGTTGACGACGATTGTTGTTTCGTCAGCTGCACCTAAAAACCGCGTCGCCGCACTGGCGAAGCGCGTGAATGTTTTACTCGCACCAACAGTCAATTCGAAATTCGAAATTCGAAATTCGAAACTGGATTTGCGCTGGCTCCTGAAAAAACTCGGCGCGGAAAATATCACCAGCCTTTTGGTCGAAGGCGGCGGCGAAGTGAACGCGTCGTTTTTGCTCGGCGGATTCGCCCAACGCGTCGCATTTTTTTACGCGCCGAAAATTCTGGGCGGACGCGATGCGCGCAAGGCCGTCGCCGGTGACGGCGCGAAAAGGCTGGCGGATGCAATTCAACTGGACGACGTGGAATGGGAAAAAATCGGTGAAGATTTGTTCATGACGGCGCTTGTTGCGCGTCAGAGAAAAACGTAATTTCAATTTATGTTCACCGGCATCGTCGAGGAAACTGGAACGGTTGAAAAAATCGCGCGGGGAGAAAAATCCATCACGCTGACCATCCGCGCCAGAAATTCCGCGCGCGGACTGAAAACCGGCGGCAGCCTGGCCGTCAACGGCTGTTGCCTGACAGCGACCAGGATTTCTTCGCGCGGAAAATTCAAACTCGTTCAATTTGATTTGCTGGCGGAAACGTGGACGCGGACGAATTTTCAGTTTTTCAAAACCGGATCGCTCGTGAACCTCGAGCGCCCGCTGCGCGCCGGCGGCGAGTTCGGCGGGCATTTTGTGACCGGCCACATTGACGGCATCGGAAAAATCCTGCGCTGGGAAAAATCGGGCGCGGATTACATTTTGGAAATTGCCGCGCCGGAAAACGTGATGCGTTACATCGTTCAAAAAGGCTCGATTGCGATTGACGGCATCAGCCTGACGGTTACGGGCACCGGCAAAAAAAGTTTTTGGGTCTGGATCATTCCACACACGCTGAAAGTCACGGCGCTGCGCGACGCAAAAACCGGCGGCGCGGTGAACTTGGAAGCGGACCTGCTCGGCAAATACGCGGAGAAATATCTGGCAAGAAAGTAACTTGATTTGCCGGGTCGCGAGCGTGATTGACGCTGTTCCACGTTTTCTGCGATTATCGTTGCCGCAACCAAACAAATGAATTTATGGAACCACCCCCGGTTCTCACCAAGCCACGCCCGAAGAGGCGGAAAAAATTTATTATCATCGCGGTCATCGCAGTGGTCGTGATCGCGCTCGCGTTAGTGGCGGTTTTCAAAAATCAGACGCCGCCGATTTCGGTGCAGACCATCAAGGTTTCGCGCCACAGCATCACCAATCTGGTCGTGGCCAACGGCCAGATTCAGCCCGTCGTGCAGGTCACCATCAGCCCGGAAGTGAGCGGTGAAATCATTGAATTGCCGGTCAAGGAAGGCCAGTTCGTCAACAAGGGCGATTTGCTCGTCAAAATCAATCCGGATGTTTACATCGCCGCGACCAATCAGGCCGATGCCAGCTACAAGTCCGCGCTGGCCGCCAAGGTTTCGGCGGCGGCGAGCCTGGAAAAGGCCCAGGCGGATTACGACCGCAATCTGGAATTGTTCAAGAGCAAATTGCTTTCGGAATCGGACTTCATCGGGTTCAAAGCCACGCGTGACGTGGCTCAGGCGCAATTGGACAGCGCCGACGATCAGGTCAATGTGGCCAAGGCCGCGGTGGACAGCGCGGAAGAGGAACTCGACCGAACCACCATTGTTTCGCCGCTCACCGGCACGATCACCAGCTTGAATTCCGAGGTCGGCGAACGTGTTTTGGGCACGGTCCAAAATGCCGGCACTGAAATCATGACCATCTCGGATTTGAACGAGATTGAAGCGCGCGTGGACGTGGGCGAAATGGACGTGGTCGGCATCAAGGCCGGCCAGAAAGCGCAACTGGAAGTGGACGCTTTCAAGGACCGCAAATTCACCGGCGTGGTAACGGCGGTCGCCGATTCCGCCGTCGGCTCGGACAGCCAGAACGAAAGCGGCATGAGCAGCAGTGGCCAATCGCAGCAGGCCACACAATTCGAAGTCCGCATCCGCGTCAGTGAAAAAGAGCCGGCCTTCCGTCCCGGCATGTCGGTGACGGCGGAAATCGAGACCGAATACCGCACCAATGTCCTGACCGTTCCGCTGGCCAGCGTGACCACTCGTCCCATGAAACCCGAAATGAAAACCGACCCGGCGCAAACGCGCGGGACGAATTCCACCGCCTCGGTCGCGGGCACAAACGCCGGCAAGACCGTGGAAAAATCGGCGGCGGCCAAATCGAATGAAGGCGCCAAACCCACAGACGTGGTCTTCATCGTGGCCGGCGACCACGTAAAGGCCGTGCCGGTGAAAATTGGCATCTGCGATGACAATTACTGGGAAATCACCGACGGCCTTACCAACGGCGAGGAAATTGTCTCCGGCGGTTACCGCGCCATCGGGCGCGACCTTGAGGATGGCTCGAAAATTCGAATTGGCCTGACCGGAGCGGACAGCGAAGTAAAATGACGGTGTTTTCGTGAAACGTGAATGTGTGAAAACGCGGCGCCAACCGGCTTCACGTCTCACGCATTGCTCAACATGAATTTAATCCGGCTCGAAAAAATTTCACGGCGCTATCGCATGGGCGAGGAAACCGTCCACGCCTTGCGCGACGTGTCGCTGGAAATTCAGCGCGGCGAATACGTCGCCATCATGGGGCCGAGCGGCTCCGGCAAATCCACGCTCATGAATTTGATCGGTTGCCTCGACACACCTACAACCGGCCACTATGTGCTGAATGGCGTCAGCGTCAGCGAAATGGGCGATAATCAGCTCGCGGAAATCCGCAACCGCGAAATTGGTTTTGTCTTCCAGACCTTCAACTTATTGGCGCGCTCGAACGCGTTGCATAATGTCGAGCTCCCGTTGATTTATTCGGGAGTCGCCGCTGACGAACGCCGGCGAATCGCGCGCGAAGCCCTGGCCAATGTCGGCCTGACCGACCGCGTTCATCACAAGCCCAACGAATTGTCCGGCGGCCAGCGCCAGCGCGTCGCCGTCGCCCGCGCCTTGGTCAACAAGCCTTCGATTCTTCTCGCCGACGAACCGACGGGCAACCTGGATTCCAAGACCGGCGCGGAAATCATGGCGCTGTTCGGCGAGCTTTCGCGGAAAGGCAACACCATTATTCTAGTCACGCACGAGGAGGACATCGCCCGGCAGGCGCGCCGCGTCATCCGCATCCGCGATGGTTTGATTGCCAGCGATGAAACGCTAGCGAAATGAATCTCCTTGTCGAAACTCGCGAAGGTCTGGGCATCTCTTGGAATGCCCTGTGCGCGAACAAAATGCGTTCGGTGCTGGCCACGCTCGGCATCGTCATCGGCATTCTCACCGTCACGCTCATGGGCGCGGCCATCAACGGACTGAACCAGGCGTTCATCCGAAATGTTTCCGCGCTTGGCGCAAATGTATTTTATGTGTCGCGCTACAAATGGTTCAACAATTCCTTTGCCGATTGGTTGAGCATGCGCCGGCGTCCGCAGATCACTCTGGCCGAGGCGGAACACGCCGCCCGGCTGCTGACCTTGGACGATGCCGTCGCGCCGACCGCGGAAGACGAGGACACGGTGAAATACAAAAACCGCAGCGCCGACGACGTGGACATCATCGGCACCACGGAAGCCTACCTGCAAACCAGCGGCGTGGACGTGGCAGACGGACGGTTCCTGACCTCCGCCGACGCCGAAGGCACCCAGCCGATTTGCATCATCGGCAACGACGTCGCCACGAATTTGTTTCGCGGCGAGTCTCCCCTCGGAAAACACATCCGCATCGAGGACCAGTCGTTTCAAGTTGTCGGCGTGCTGTCAAAACAAGGCATGATGTTCGGCAACAGCCTCGACGACCGCATCATTATTCCGCTCCGGGAATTTCTGGCGGATATTTGGAACCAGCCGGACATTGAAATTCAAGTGAAAGCCAGTTCGGTGGCGCGGCTTGACGACGCCCGGGAGGAACTGCTCCAGGTGATGCGCCAGGTGCGCCACCTGCGCCCGGAACAGCCCGACAATTTTTCCATCAACCAGCAGGATGAAATTGTCGTCTGGTTTCATGAACAAACCGCCGTCATCGCACTCATCGGCCTGTTCGTCACCAGCCTGGCGTTGTTCGTGGGCGGCATCGGCATCATGAACATCATGTTCGTGTCGGTCGTCGAGCGGACGCGCGAAATCGGCGTGCGCAAGGCCATCGGCGCCAAACGCCGCACCATCCTGCTGCAATTTTTGATCGAGTCCGCCTGCATTTGTTTTTTCGGCGGTTTGATTGGGCTGGGCATCGCATGGCTGGCGACCCTGGCTGTGACCAAATGGCTGTTCCCGGCCAATTTGTCGGCAAGCATCGTCATCCTCTCGGCGATTGTCTCGGTGTTGACCGGCGTGATCTCCGGTTTTTTGCCGGCCTGGCGCGCGGCACGGATGGACCCGGTGGACGCGCTGCGGAGCGAGTAAAGATGAAACCAAAACGCATAACCATCCTGCTCGTCGAACTGCGCGAAAGCGTTTCGATGGCCTTCACCGCCATCTGGGCGCACAAGCTGCGTTCCGCGCTCACGCTGCTCGGTGTTTTGATCGGCGTGTTTTCCATCATCGTCGTGATGACCGCCATGCGTGTGCTGGAGCGGAACATCGAAGACCATTTAAGCCAGTTGGGCAGCCAGACGTTCGCCGTCCAGAAAATGCCGCAAGTCGAATTCGGCAACCGCTCCGACTGGGAAAAGTACTGGCGGCGCAAAGACATCACCATTGAACAAGGAGAAGCGGTTGAGGCAAAAGCCACGCTCGCCGCGGCCGTTGGCGTCGAGGGCACTTTCTGGGGTGGTCAAATCTCGACCCGCTACGCCAAGACCGCACCAAATGTGCAGTTGCTTGGCGACACGCCCGGCAGTTTCCCGGCGCACAATTGGATCGTGGACGAGGGCCGCATTTTGGCCGACAGCGACGTGGACAATGCCCGCAGCGTTTGCGTGCTGGGCAGCGCGCTGGCCAAAACGGTTTTCCCCTTTGGCTCCGCCGTCGGTCAGCAACTCAAAATCAACGGCATCAATTACGATGTGGTCGGCGTCCTCGCGCCCAAGGGCGGCTCGCTCGGCGGCAACCAGGACAATTTCGCCGTGATTCCCCTCACCACGGCGTTGAATCGTTACGGACTTCGCTGGACCGGATTGAGCATCCTCGCCCAGTCCAGCAGCGCCGCCGACTACGAGGATTGCGAAGAGCAGGTGCGCGGCATCCTGCGCGATGCCCGCAAGGACCGGCCCGGCGACCCGGACGATTTCGAGATGTTCTCCAACGATTCGCTGATTGAACAATTCAAGACCCTCACCCGCGCCGTGCGCATCGGCGTGGCGATCGTCAGTTCCATCGCGCTGATCGCGGCGGGCGTGGGCATCATGAACATCATGCTCGTCTCGGTCACGGAACGGACGAGGGAAATCGGCATCCGCCGCGCCGTCGGCGCCAAGAAACGCAACATCATGGCGCAATTCGTCCTCGAGGCGGTGACATTATGTGAATTGGGCGGAGCGGTTGGCGTCGCTTTGGGCGTTCTGGGCGGAAACGCGCTGGCGTTCTTTTTGAAACTGCCGCCGGTGATTCCCGTGGATTGGATTATCCTTGGTCTGGTGATTTGCTCCATCGTGGGAATTATTTTCGGAACTTATCCGGCGTGGAAGGCGGCGAACCTCGACCCGATTGAATCGCTGCGTTACGAATAGCATCACATTTCTTGTTGACCTTAAATCGGAACGAGGGTCAAAATGCCTTTGACCACATGAAAAAATTCCCGTTTATAATCGCCGTTGCAGCATTGTGTCCGGCGATTTCCTGCTTCGCCGATCCGCCGGTTTCGTTGTTCGACGGAAAAACGCTCAATGGCTGGCTGCAAATGGTGACGCCCGACGAGCCGTTTTCCAGCGACGACATTACGAATCTGCCGGCGCTGGTCAAAAGATTGACCGACAAATCCGATCCGGTGGCCGCATTCGTCAGCAGCCGGTTGGATGACGCGGCCAAGGCCGAACTGGCCGCCTATTCACCCACCGACACTGACACGAAGAAAATCAAGGCCGCGTTGTCAAAGGACTTGTCGAACATCGCCGAGGGGCCACTGATTTATGACGCGAGCCGTTTTCAAAATGTCCATCTTCAGGCGGACACCGAGGAACTTCGCGCGAAAAATCCGCAGGGTAATGACTTGATCCAGTTGAACAAATTGCTGCTGGAAGATGCGTTCCCGGACGAATTGGCTCGAAACGGTTTCACCAGCACACCCAGCTTGTGGACGGTGAAGGACGGCGTGATTGCCACCACCGGCGCGGGACGGGGCGTGCTTTACACGGCGAACGATTACACCAACTACCGCGTGATTTTCACCGTGCGGCACATTTCACAGAAGAAGGATCATCCGCCGTGCGTGCTTTTCTTTTGCACCCGTCCGCAGCCGGGAGAGAAACCCATCAACGAACTGGGCGGCATCCAATTTGAAGTTCCGAACGGCGGCAACTGGGATTTCCGTCCCGGCCACATCAGCTCCGGCAAGGGCGAATTCAAACGGCTGCTCAATCCAAATTTCGATCCCACGCAATGGAGCCGCGTGGAAATTCTGGTGAACGCCCAGGCCGGGACCGCCCGCCTGGCGGTGGCGCAGCCCGTCGGCGCGAAGGCAATTGAACTGAACGATTTCAGCTTGCCGGCGGCGGGCAAGCCGGGACCGTTCGGCTTGCAAAGTCACAACGCCGGTTTGTTCGACGAATACAAGGACATTACGATTGAAGTCAATCCGACGGACACGAACTTGATTACGGTCAAATAAATGTTCATTTGCAAACGTTTGAACCTTCGCAAACGGGAAGCGCAATGCTTCGATTTATCTTCCTTGCAACTTGATGACGGCCGCCGAAGCCGCCGGCACCATGATGGTGATTGAACCGTTTTTGTCGGCGGCCGGCAATGACGTCCATTTCCCATTCCAGGTGCCGTTATCTTTTATTCCCGCGCCGCCGATGGTGATGCCGCTGATGGCGGTGATGTCGCCATTTGTGACCGACATGTAAATCACGCGCGCCTGTGTCGAGGGCATTCCCGAATTGATGGTCACGGACGCCGCTGGCGCCGTCGCGCCAAATCCTTTGTTGATGACCGTGACGCAAAGCGTCTTGTTCGTCAGCGTGGCGTAAGCGGCGAGGTTCACGTTGTCCGCGTTGGAAACAATGTTCACTGGCACCAACCGGCCCTGGCTGCCGAGGTTGAACAATTTCATCCCGTAACTCGTCGGCAACATCGTGTAGCCGTCGGATGCCGTGGTGAACGCGGTATAAACGTTCGGCCGATCGGGGCCGGGCAGGCCGCGCATGACTTTTTCGCCGGTGTGGAAATTCAAACCGAGCGCGTCGTGCCCCGCCCACCAATACAAATAATCCACAATCCACAGCGACGCCGCGTAAGTGTCGCTGACGCCCTCGGCGCCGCCGCCGCTGTAGCTGTTGCCTTCTTCCAGCCGGAAGCCGACGCCTTTGGCCTTCGCCGCCGGGCCAAACACGTCATAAAACTTCTGATAGACCGAATACATTTCCGGCGATAACAACCGCTCACGCCCGGCAACGGCTTTCGTTGCATTGGACACCGCCGCGCCGCCACCCATTGGATAAAAATGTTGCGTCACATACGCCAGATAATTCGAACCGCCGATGTCGTTGGCGAAATCCCTGGCCCATTCCACGTGTTTTTGCGTGGCGCTGGGCCCGCAAAACTTCGCATCCGGCGCATATTGCAGAATCGTGGCGGCGAATTTCTTCCAGTCGGCGAGGTAAGCAGGATATTTCCACGCTTTGTCTGGTTCGTTGCCGATGGTCAGGCAGGAGACGAGCGGTTTGTATTTGTCCATGACATATTTCGCCACTTCGGCGGCGGCAATCGGACTGTTGCTCTCCATGCGCACGGTGTAAATCGCCTTGACGCCGGCCGTTTTGACAAAGGCGAAGAAGCTGTCTATGTCCGCGTGATCCGGGATGGCGACTCCGGCTCGTTCCGCCGTGTTGCCGCCGACGCGAAGTTGTTTTATTCCGAGCGTTTTGAAAACATTGATGAGCGGTTTGTTCTTCGGGCTGAAATAATGTTTGCCCGTGGCCGGATTAGTCAGGACCAGCTTGAGTTCGTAACTCAACCCGCAGAAATCCGGCGGTATCAGCCGGCCGGCATCGTTGGTGTTGATGTCCAAAGTGACGGCGGACTGCGCGGACAGGTTGAGCGTGGAAAAACAAAGGGCCGCGAGGCAGACAAAGACCAGCATTCCATCCGTTAAAAGTTTTGTTTTCATTTTAAATGACACGGTCTTGATGCGGCGCGTAAATTCCGAAAGCTCTTTCCGAAAGTTTGTATGGTGCGCATAGCAGGACTTGAACCTGAATTTGCAGGGTTTTCGGTGTTGCTCATAGGTGCGATTTTGTGCGACTGCCTGCAATCAGTGAAGCATAAAAAGTATATTGTTTGCAACATAATAATCGCAATAATGAGCAGCTTTGAGAAAATTTTTCTGTGTGTTTTTGTGCGACGTTTGCAGGTTTGTGCGCAAACTGTGCGCAAGAATTTCAGGGCAAAATCTGTGCGAAATCTGTGCGGACAAGTTGCGCACAGTTTCCGCACAAAACCTGAAATCCCATTGGCTATTCCGCGCAATCCAAATCTGATGCCGCACTTGCCTCTGCCCCATTGCTAATCGGATTCACACCCGCCGGGAATTCGTTTTCAACCACGCGGCGAATTCCGCCTCGGACATTTCACCGGCAGCGAGCGCGAGCGTGCGCACGGCGGAATCCGCTTCTGTTGCCTGAAAGCGATAACCGTTTAGCTCAAGAAAAAGCACCGCCACGATGAAACCAGCCCGTTTGTTGCCATCAACGAATGGATGATTTTTAACCAAGCCGAAACCGTAGCTGGCGGCGAGATCAAAAATCGTCGGTTTGCCGTAGGCGAAAAGATTTTCCGGTTTGCCTAATGCCGAATCAAGCAAGCCTTCATCGCGGATACCGCCTGAACCGCCAAATTCCACCAGCGATTGTTCATGCAGCGTGAGAACCGTCTCGCGCAAAACCCAAACAGGCGTTTTCATTTCGCCAGTTCGCGGAGTGTGTTGCGATAGCGGTGCATGACATCTTTTACCACTTCCATCTGCCGTGAGACTTCGGGATTGGCGGTCATACGCACACTACGCTCCGTGGCGTCGGTCAGGCAAACCGTGTCGCCCTCGCCCACTTTGAGATGAGCGAGAGCCTGTTTAGGCAAAACGAGACCGACCGAATTGCCGACCTTGCGAAGTTTTAATTCCAGAACCATGAAACCAATGTAGCAACAAATGTTATAACGTCAAGCTATTGATCAAGCGGGATATTCGTGGTTCGGCTTTTTGTAGTATGAACAGATGTATCCATAATCTTCCTTTTGGCCTAACGATCCAAAGCTGAGCCACGCCGACGGGCAAGCGGCTCCGCAAGCTCGATAATCGTTGTATAACCCAAACCATCCATAAACTCAAGGGGCAGTCGGCGTTGGCTCCAGCGCGGTGTTAGGCGGCAAAGTCTCATGTCTCACCTCAATAAGCCAAGCCACGGATGCTCTGGCCAACAATGAGTGATGTCCAAAGCGAGTTGTGCGCGCTGGCCGCTGGCAAGGCGCGGTAATACACGCCGGAAATCCGCCTCGTCCATCTCCCGCCGTCGCGCGGCCTTGTAGAGTAGAGAAATCTCAGGCTGCAAATAGCAGATGCCACCGGGCGTGCTGCCGCCAATGTGTGCCAATGAATGCTGCACTTCGGGAAAATAGCGAAACGACCAGACCTCTTGCTCAATCTCATGCAATAGAAACTCGAATCGCCACGGCGAGCCACAACTCTCTCTCGCCCAACTGCCGTGAATCTCACGGCCAAGAATCTGACCGGACTCCCACGCCCTAAACACAACAGGCTCGCTGGTGCCGGGCACGGCATACTGAAAATCCCAGCCCTGAAGGAATCGCTGTGCGGCAATCTGGTCTCGTCGGGCGACTGCCACATCGGTATCGAAGTGTGCTCGTGACTGTTCGCCGGTGAATAGGTCAAGTGCCCAACCGCCTGCAATCCACCACTGAAAAGGTGCCTGTGAAAATAGCGACTGAATGTCTCGCGGATGTAGTGCGACAACATTCAACGGACCTGCAAATTCTTGATTCATCGCCACGAGAGCATCTTGCCGCCTAACGATCCAAAGCTGAGCCACGCCGACGGGCGAGTGGCTCCGCTGGCTCGATAATCGTTGTATAACCCAAATCATCCATAAACTCAAGGGGCAGTCGGCGTTGGCTCCAGCGCGGTGTTAGGCTGCTGACTCATCGGAATCTTTCTTCTCAATGTCATAGCTCTCAAAATAACGCTTGGAAAAATGCGAGCCAAGACCGCTATGCCGCTCACGCTCTGCAATCTGTTTGGACATCTTATAGTCAAAC
>DATJRH010000014.1:0-4602 GCA_035504945.1 Candidatus Aquilonibacter sp.
AGGTCAAAGCCGGGGGAAATCAACTGGTTCTGAGCGGGGCGGGGGGCAAGCCCAATGGAACGTATTATGTGCTGGGTTCGACCAATCTGGCGCTGCCATTGGCCGACTGGACAGCTATCGCCACCAACGCCTTTGACGCCAGCGGCAATTTCAACCTCACCAATCCAATGGATGCCAATCAACCCCAGTGGTTTTACCTCTTGCAGGCGCGATGATGGCGCGAACGCTCGACAAAACTTTGTCTTCGCGCCATGCTTCGGTCATGGCATTTGAATCAGAATCGCCGCTGGACACGCTCTGGAAGGAATACGGACGGGTGTTCGCGGATTTCGACGACCTGATGCTCGCGCGCTGGCTGGCGCAAACGCTCGGCCAGCTCGAAGGCAAGGCGTGGCGGCTGTCGCATCCGCTCGTCGGCGCGTATCGGCTCGCGGCGCAACTCGGCCACGACCGCCAAATCTGGCACAAGCGGCTGGCCACGCCGCCAGTGGCTTACGCGGAATCGCCCTGTTGCCGCGCGCCCTTCCTGCCGCTGCTCACGCGCGACGTGCGCGAGTCGGGCTTGATCTGCCAGCATTGCAACGAAACGCTCGTGCCGTTCGACGAAATTCCCGCGGAACTTCGTGGTGAAATTGAATCATGGGCGCAGCAATACGAGCCGGTCCATGCCGTCGCGCATTGGGACGACCGCCAGCGCAAGCGCGCAGGGAGCTACGATGCCGCCTACGAAAACGCGGCGCAGGAAGCGGAAAAATTTCTTACTTTTGCCGGAAAAAATCTGGCGCCGAAGCTGTTGAATTTTTATGCCGCCGCCATTTGGGAGGACCAGGACGAGTGCCTCGAAGTGCGGCCGGAAGATGTGCCAATGTGATTTGGATTTGCGATTTAATTTGCAATCCAGCGGCGCTCCTTCAATTGTAAATCGCAGGAAGTCATGTTCAAGTTTGTTAAGTTCATTTTTAAATGGCTGCTGCGGCTGGCCATTCTGGCGGTCGTGCTGGTCGTCACCCTGTTGCTCACATACAATTCGATTCTGCGCTTGCTGATGGAGCACGACATCCGCAAGCAAACCGGCATGGACGCGGAAATTGGCCGGTTTCATCTAAGCCTGTTCGAGCCGGTCATCGAAATTCAAAATCTGAAACTTTACAACCCGACCAATTTTGCCGGCACACCGTTTTTGAATATTTCCGAAATTCACATCGAATACGATCCCGACGCTTTGCGAAACAGGCAAATTCATATCATACTCGTGCGTTTCAGCCTGGCCGAACTGGACATCGTAAAAAATCAAAACGGGCAATTTAATATTCTTGCGCTTGGCAAAAAACTGCCGGCGAAAGGGGCCAATGTGTCGCCAGCCTTCAATTTCGGAATGCAGACCGATTACAGTTTTACCGGCATTGACACGCTGAACTTTTCGTTCGGCAGGGAAAAGTTCATAGATTTGCAGGATCCCAGCAAAGACAGTGAACAAATTGTCGGCATCCAGAATTGCATCGTGCCGCATGTGAAATCGACCAATGACTTGGATGGCCTGATTTTGCTGGTGGGTCTGCGCAGCAATGGCTTCGTTCAACAGCTTCCAGGCATGACTTCCCAGACCGGAAACACCGACGCGGTTCGCGATGTTTTGAAAATTTTTGGCGCGACATTTTAACGTTTTCCGCACGCAGGAATTTTTCTAATCTGCCGTGTGCAACGCGCTTCGCTCAAATCCGCCGCCCGGCTGGTCGTCAAATTCGGCACGGGCGTGCTCACCGACAGCCGGAAACAAATTGATCCGGCGCAGTTGGAACAGCTCGTCGCGCAAATCGCGGCGCAGCGGAAGGCGGGCAGGGAAATTGTCGTTGTGACCAGTGGCGCCGTCGGCGCGGGCATGGGCGCGCTCGGATTTGAAAAACGCCCGACGGAACTCGCCGAACTGCAAGCCTGCGCCGCCGTCGGCCAATCGCGGCTCATGGCTACCTATGCCGAACTTTTTGCGAAGCATGGTTTGCACGTCGCGCAGGTTTTGCTCACGCACGACGATTTGGAACATCACGAGCGGCATTTGAACGCGCGCAATACGCTCGTCACGCTGCTGGGCCGCGGCGTCATTCCCATCATCAACGAAAATGACGCCGTGTCATTCACCGAGATCAAATTCGGCGACAACGACAAATTGTCCGCGCTCGTCGCCGCGCTGTTGCCGGCGGATTTGCTGGTGATTTTGACGACCGTGGACGGGGTTGTGGAAAATTTCGGCAAGGCGAATCCCAAAACCATTTCCAAAATCGAAAAAATTGACGGCGCAATTGAAAAGCTTGCCGGCGGAACCGAAAGCGAAACCGCCGTCGGCGGCATGAAATCGAAAATCGAGGCGGCGAAGATCGCCGTGCGCTCGGGAATTCCGCTCGTCATTGCCTCCGGCAAAAAGAAAAGCGTGCTCGCCAAAATTCTGGGCGGCGAAAACGAAGGCACCTTGTTCGTCGCGCAGCCGAACAAATTGCAAGGGCGCAAGCGCTGGATTGCATTTTTCCATCATCCGAAAGGCGCGTTGTTTGTGGACGCCGGCGCGAAAAAAGCGTTGCGCGAGGCGGGCAAAAGCCTGCTGCCACCCGGCGTCGCGCGCTGCGAGGGAAATTTCGACGCCGGTGAAGTCGTCCGCATTTGCGATTTGGACGGGACGGAATTTGCGCGCGGCATCGCGAAATTCAGCGGCGAAGAAATCCGCGCCAAAAAACTCACGCGCGTGGAACTGGTTCACCGCGACGATTTGGTGATTTTGTGAAACGCCAGCCCGCCATCAACGATTTGCTGAAGGTTATGGCGCGCCTGCGTTCCCCGACAGGCTGCCCATGGGACCGCGAGCAGACGCATATGAGTTTGCGCCGCCACGCCATCGAGGAAGTTTATGAATTGATTGACGCGATTGAGGCGCGCGACGACCACGAAATGGCCGAGGAACTGGGCGATTTGCTGTTGCAGGTCGTTTTCCACTGCCAGTTGGCGCGCGAGCGCGGCGCGTTTGATTTTGAAAAAGTCTGCCGCTTGATTGTGGAAAAACTGGTCCGCCGGCATCCGCACGTTTTTGGAAAAGCCAAGGTCAAGAACGTGGACGAAGTCTGGGCGAACTGGGAAAAAATCAAAAAGGCCGAAAAACACGGCACAAAACACACGCGCCATTCCGCGCTGGATGGAATTCCCAAACATCTGCCGGCGCTGTTGCGCGCGGAAAAGCTATTGAAAAAAGCGCGCAAAGCCGGGTTGTTCGTCGAGAATAGAAATTTCGAACGCAAATTATCCAAGGCGGCGCTGGCGGAGGAATTGTTTGAATTGGCTTCGTTTGCGCAGTCGCGCGGCTGGTCGGCGGAGGAATTGTTGAGCGGCGAAATCCAAAAGCGCGAGCGGCAATTGCGCCGCCGGGAACAACCAAAAACCGCCGAAAACAGACGTTGACAGTTTTGGGAAATATGATTTAATACTCGACCCTTTGCGGGAAAATTTATGTATGCCGTTTTAGAAACCGGAAGCAAACAATATCGTGTCGCTGCGGGCGACACGCTGGAAATCGAGCGCCTCGAAACCGAGGCGGGCAAGCCGTTCACGTTTGACCGCGTGCTGATGATCGGCGGCGAGAAAGTCACGGTCGGTTCGCCGACTGTTACCGGCGCGAGCGTGGTGGCTGATGTGGTGGCGCACAAGCGCGGCGAGAAGAAACTCACATTCAAAATGAAACGCCGCAAAGGTTATCACAAAACCATCGGCCACCGTCAGGAATTGACGGTCGTGAAAATTACCGCAATCAACGTTTAAGATTTTATGGCACATAAAAAAGGTCAAGGCAGCGTCAAGAACGGGCGCGACAGCGTCAGCAAACGGCTCGGCGTGAAGCAATTTGGCGGCACGTTCGTCACCGCCGGCAGCATCATCGTCCGCCAGCGCGGCAGCAAGTTTGTCGCGGGCAAAAACGTCGGCGTCGGTCGCGACTGGACCTTGTTTGCGCTCACGGACGGCAAGGTGAAATTTGACAAGCAAAGCCGCCGCGTGAACGTGATAGCCGAGGCTGCGGCGAAGAATTAAATTCACTGTGAAAATTTCAAAGCGAGGTTCACGCCTCGCTTTTTTTATTTGCCGGAACGATTAAGATAAGAACATGTTCATCGATGAGATAAAAATTTACGCGCGCGCGGGGCACGGCGGCAAAGGCTGCATCGCGTTCCATCGCGAGGCCTACATCACCAAGGGCGGGCCGAGCGGCGGCAACGGCGGGCGCGGCGGCAGCGTGATTTTGCAGGCCGACCACGATCTCAACAATCTCATCCAGCAATATTACGTCCCGCGCCTCATCGCCGGCGGCGGCGAAGCTGGCATGGGCAAGGGCATGGACGGTCATGCCGGGAAAGATTTAATCGTGAAAGTTCCCTGCGGCACGCTCGTCTGGCGAATCCCCGCACCGTTTGCCCCGGAAAAAATTTCGGACGAGGGCGAAGACGACGAGGCGGAAGAATCGGCGGGGAAAAATCCGATGTTCAGCACAAGCACGGGCAAACGGCCGTTGCTGCGCCGGGCGGCAAGCGGCAAAGCCCTGGAAGTTGATTTGTCGAAGGACGACGCAGG
>DATJRH010000015.1:0-262857 GCA_035504945.1 Candidatus Aquilonibacter sp.
TGCTCGCATCCGGCGAATCAATCAAACTGGCTGAATCGCTCGCGCTCATCTGGAAAAGCACGCGCATTTCAAATTCCGTCAGCGCCTTGCGCCCGAGAAAACGGTTCACGTTGTTGTAGGAATCGCACGCGACGATGACGTGGATGCCGTGCGCCGGGCCGTCGCTGATGAGATTTTGCAGAATGGCCGCCGGATTCGGCGCCCCGGAATCGCCGGACGAAAAGCTGAAT
Organism: Candidatus Aquilonibacter sp.; assembly: GCA_035504945.1. Taxonomy (GTDB): domain Bacteria; phylum Verrucomicrobiota; class Verrucomicrobiia; order Limisphaerales; family UBA11358; genus UBA11358. The sequence continues at coordinate 231 of DATJRH010000015.1, forward strand.
TCATCCTCGTTTCGCAATTTTTTGAAATTCTGCAAGCCCTGTATCAAAACGAAAATTTCCGGCGCGTCAACTTTCTCGTCGCCCGCGCGCTTCTTCAATTCTTCGGCAAGTCCGGACATGGCTTCCGCGAGATTGGCATTGCCGCCCTGGATAATTTCGTGCGGCGCGGCGGCGATGACGCGCTCCAAAAATTCCCGCTGCGGAAATCCCGCCGCCGTGCTGTCGAGAACCACGAACCGCACCGCGCCCTTCGGGAATTGCGCGGACAACGCGACGAGCGCCACGGACAAAATCGTTTGCGACCGCTCCTCGCTCTGCCCGACGATCAACAGATTGCTGCCGCTCTGCCGCTGGAAAACAGCCTCGGTCGGGCCTTTGATGGAATTCGGCGCGCCGAGCCACGTGCGCGCTTGCGCCGGCGCTTTTGCCGGAACAGTCTGAAGCAGTTCGCGCAAAACCAGGTTGTCTCGCACGTCCGCCGGCGCGCTGCCTTCAAACACAAACGGGCCCGGAAATCTTTTGCCGTCGGCGAGCCCGCGGATTTTTGCAAGAAAATCGTCGCGCACATTTTCCGGCAGCCACACGGCTTGGAACGGCGAGTTGCCTTCCAGCGCGCCCGACGCATCGTTGTAAATGCCCTCGCCCGGTCGCGTGAGCAGGCGCGGTGCGGGATTGTCCTGGTCCATGATGAGATACGCATCGGCCTCGTTGCATTGCAGCGCGATACGGATGACCATCTGTCCAATCGTCGCACGCGCCAGCGTGTAGGCGCCACCGAGCGTTTGCGAACCGAGCAGCACATGGATGCCGAACGCGCGGCCCTGCCGGACAATGCGATCCAGCAACACCGCCGCGCTTTGTGACACGCGGTCTTCCTCGGTGAAAAATTCCTGAAACTCGTCAATCAACAGCAGCGAGCGCGGCATCGCTTCCTTGCCACCGGCTCGTTTGTAGCCGGCCACGTCCTGCACGCCGAGCTGACGGAACAAATCGCCGCGCCGGCGCAATTCCGCGTCCACGCGCTCCAGCACGCTCAAGCCAAACGCGCGGTCGCTTTCAATCGCCACGACCTTCGCGTGCGGCAGATGCCGGTTCGCGTAGCATTTGAACTCGACGCCTTTCTTGAAGTCCACGAGATAAAATTCCACCTGCTCCGGGCTGCACCAAAGCGCGAGGTTCGTGATGATGATGTGAAACAATGTTGATTTGCCGGAACCGGTCTTGCCGGCAATGAGCGCGTGCTGCCGCGTGCCCTTGCCGATTTCGAGATATTGAAACTTCGTCGCGCCGCTCCGGCCAATCGGCACGCGTAATTCCTCGCTGGTTTCCTCCGTCCAAATTTCGTTTTCCGGCGGCGCAATCTGTTCAAACGGAACTTCGACGCGCGTGGAATCGCGGCTGCTCTCGCCGACGGCGTTGAGAAAGTGCGTCGCAAACTCCGGCGACGGTGGCGCGTCCAGAACAATCCGCGTTCCCGGCTCGCGCCAGTGGGCGAGATGAAAATTCTTTTCGCCGCGCACGAGTCGGACGGAATTTTTCCGCAGTTCATCCGGCACAAAATCGTTCGGCGGCGCGTTGCGCTGGTCCCAGTGCAACAAAACATAAACGCCGCAGCGCGCGCCGTTGGCGGCGATGTTGCGCAGGCGTTTCGCCGCCGTGTCGGTAAAATTCACCGGGAACGACGCAACGACGAGGAAATGATATTTCTCGGCGATGCTGCCGGCCTGCGCGTTGTATTCGGCGATGGTCGCGTATTCGTTGCGCAAATACATCTGGATGACCTTTTCCATGTGCTCGTTCAATTCGGTGAGCTTTTCCTCGAACTGCACCTGCTGCGTCCAGATGCGGCTGTTGATGTAGCCTTCCTCGTAATCGGCCAGGTGCATCAGCGCAGCGAAATTCTGGCCAAGCCCGACCGGATCAAAAATCGTGAAGCTGACCTTGCCCGGCGGCGTCGTGGAGAGCAGCCGGAAAATGACGTTGTTGATGGCCGCGACCGCGTCGGCCTCGCCGCCCTTGTTCGTCTCAAACAAAATCGAGCCTTGCTGCGGATACGTCAGCGCCAGCGGGACGGAAAATTTTGTCTCCGGCAGCGCGAGCCGTTTGTCTGTTGGCAGGACTTCCGCAAATTTATCAACTTCCACTTCCAGCCGCGCGAATTGCGCCGCGTTTTTGAATTCCTTCGGCGGCTTCCAGTCCTTCCATTGGTCCGAATTCCATTCCGGGAAAAGTTTTTCCGCCTCCGCGTTTGCCGCGCGGAGCTTTTCCCAAATCGGCCCGGTGACTTGTTTCCATTCCGCTTCCAGCAACTTCCAGTGCTCTTCAAAATCCGCCTCCAGCTTCGCCATTTTCGCCGCGTGCTCTTCGGAAAATTTCTTTTCCGCAATTTCAGATTCTTTGCGCAGCCGGGCAAGATTCGCCTCGTGCTCTTTTTCAATCCGTTCGAGCTGGGTGCGATGAAGCGTTTCGTTTCTTTGCGCGATGCGCGCCGCTTTTTCGTCAACGGACACCGGCCGCGTGCCGCGCGAATTCATCGTGTTGCGGGTGGACGCACGCCATTCCTGATTGAGCGCGTTGACCACAGTGTCGTATTCGCCGCGAATCCGCTCCTGCTCCCGCGTGAACGTCTGCTCCGCTTTTTCGGCGGCGGTGTCGAGCAGCTTCCACGCCTGCGCCACACCGGTGGCGATGGTTTTGGCGAGCGCCTCAGCGCCGCGCATTCCCAAAATATAAATCACCAGCACAAGCACGCCCGCCGCCCCCGCCGCCATTGCCGCCCACAGCGGTATCACGTTGATATGAAAATACAGGACGAGCGCCGCGACCGTCGCCGCAAAACCGAATAGCAGCAGCATCGCCAGCCAGACTGGAAAGAACCGGAAAATCAGCAGCAGCGGGATTTTTTTGAACCGCGCAATATCGTCCTCGGTTTTCGCTTCCGCGCGTTGCAACGCCTCAAACAATTTGTGTTCGTTCGGCGAAAGGTCGGGCGCGGGCCATTGCCGTTCCGGCAAAAGCATCCGCCGGAATTTACCGCTGCCGCCAAACGCGCGGTTCGCGGATTTTTCCAGGTCGCGCAGCACTCCGCCGGCCTGCGCGACAGTGTTCCGGAAAGCTTCCAACGTCGCAAGCGTTTGGGCTAACGCCTCGTCGCGCTGGCGCTCGGCCTCCATCGTGCCGGCCTGAATCCGGAATTTCAACTGGGTGTGCTGCTCGCCGATTTCATCCAGCAACGCCTTGTGGATGTTGGCGTGGGCACGATTGATGCGCGCCTTCTGTTTTTCAAAATTGGACTGGCAAAGGTTTTTTCGTTCCTCGAGTGCGGCGTTTTCGCCGTCAATGTCGGCGGCCAGTTTTTCCGTCCGCGCGACGGCGGCGTCATCGGACAATTTCTGTCCAGCGGCAGACACAGCGTAATATTCGCCGGATAATTTTTCCTCGCTCGCGGAAAAATCGCGGACAGCGCTTTTGAGCGCGTCCAGCAGGGCGGTGATTTCGCTGACTCTAGGATTGCTGTTCACAATGTTAGGTGCCAGAAGCTAAACGAAAACCCTTTGGCGCGCGAGCGTGTTTGTGAGGGTGATTTAATCTGTGGTTTAGAAAACAGACGCAATTTAACCAAATGATTCCGTCAATTATTGAAGAGCTAAAATTGCCAAAGGTGATGCTTCTTTTGGAGTTTCAGCGAATGGAAAAAGTTGAGGGCTGACGTTTAAAGTAGATTTGCCATTGAATTTGTCAGGACAGTTATTCGCCTATAACCTGCCGCAGCAAAATTTGACAAACCTCCGTTGAATCAATTCTTTTTACGCTTAAAAACTCCGACCGTTCGGTGATGAATACCGGCCAGTCCCTTTTGTCTGCCGGCCGCCGGCCATGCGAGCCTTTCACCAGCGTCGCGTCGAGCGGAATCAAATCCATCAGCATCCGAAAGCCGAGTTTCTTTTGCAGCAGCCGCCAGGCGATTTTCAACTTCGGCAGCGGAATCTTCGGGTCGAGAAACAATTCCACCGGGTCGTAGCCGGGCTTGCGGTGGATGTCCACCGTCCGCGCAAAGTCCGGCGCGCGCGCGTCTTCGTCCCAGTAGTAATAGGTGAACCACGCGTTTTCGGCGGCGACGGCAATCAAATCGCCTGTGCGCGGATGGGCGATGCCGGCGGCGGTCTTTTCCGCGTCGCCAAGGATTTTTTCCACGCCGGAAGTTTTTTCCAGAACATCACGCACGGATTTTTCAAAGGAGCGGTCATTTAGGTAAATGTGCGCGATCTGATGGTCGGCCACGGCGAAAACCCGGCTCGCGCCCGCGTCGAGAATTTCCAGGCCGAGTTCGTCCTTCACCGTCAACCAGCCTTGCTGGCGGAAAATGCGGTTGAGATGGACCGGCGTGTCCACGTTCGTGATGCCGTATTCGGAGAGCAAAATGATTTGCACGCCGCGCTTGGCGAAGTAATCAATCAAGTCCCCGATGATGTCATCAATGGCGCGCAAGTCGGGGATGATGGCGGGATTGGTAGCGCGGGCGCCCCGCCCGCCAAATTCGGCGTCCCGCCGAATTTCGCCGGGTGATGTAGATTGCTGGCCAGCGGACAATAACAAATCAGTCGTTCGCCTGCCGCCAGTTTCGGGCGCAACGCCTGTGCTACCCACATAAACTCCGTGCCGCTGCAAATTATAATCCAGATGCGGCAGATAAATCAGGTTCAGCGTCGGCGAGTATTTGTTTTCGATCCATTTCGCGGATTCGGCAATCCAGCGCGTGGCGCAATCGGCGGAACCTTGCGGCGTTTTGATTCCCGCCGCTGGCCCCCAAAAGCCGAAGAACGGAAATTCGCCCAAATCTTTTTTGATTTCTTCGCGGATGGAATATGGCCAGGAATAAACGTCGAAAATCTTTCCGCCGTCGGCGCGGTAAATCGGGCGCGGCGTGATGGAATAATCCACGCTGGAGAACATGTTGAACCACCAGAAGCAGTTTGCAAAGGTGACAGGTGACGAGTGACGAGTTGCAAGAGGAGATTGCGCGCGGAGCACATCCCAAATTTTCGGCGCTTGAACCAGATGATTTGATTGCTTCCAGAAATGGATTTCGGCGAGTTCGCGGTTGAACCAGCCGTTGCCGACAATGCCGTGCTGCGACGGCGTTTTGCCGGTGAGATAATTCGATTGTGCGGCGCAGGTGACTGCGGGAAAGGCGGTCGCGATTTGCGCGAGCGCGCAGCGCCGGCGGTATTCCGCGATGCGCGGCGTGTACTCGCCAATGAGTGCCTCAGTGAGGCCGACTACGTTGATGACTGCCAGCCGGTTCACAAATGAATTTTAACCACGGATAAACACGATTGGACACAGATAAATCCGTGTTTATCCGTGTCCATCCGTGGACTCATCTTTTGCCGCGTTGTTGAAGCTCACGAATCGCCGCCGCGACTTTTTTCACGTTCATTTCATGGACTTCAACGCCGCGGCCGATTTCCTTGAGCAAAGTAATCGTCAGCCTTCCGCCGAGATGTTCGCGGAATTCCTCCAGGCCGGCGAAGATTTGCAAGCCGCCCTTTGCGTCGTCGTTCAGCAATTCGTCGTCGAACAGCTTGAAGCCGAGCTGTTCGAGCAATTTCAAAATGCGTTCGGCGGACTTGGCGTCGAGCAGCCCGATCTTGGCGGAGTAAATCAAGTCGAGCGCGATGCCGGTGGCGACGGCTTCACCGTGGCGGATTTTGAAGCGGGAAAGCTGCTCCAGTTTGTGCGCCGACCAATGGCCGAAATCCAGCGGGCGCGCGGAACCCATCTCGAACGGGTCGCCGCTGGAGGCGATATGGTTCACGTGCAATTCAGCGCAGCGGCGGATGAGCCGTTTCATCGCCGCCGGCTCGAAGGCCATCAATTTTTTGGCGTCACGCTCGATCTCGTCGAAAAATTCCCGGTCGCGGATGCAGGCGACCTTGACGGCCTCGACGTAGCCGGCGCGCTTGTCGCGCGGTTCGAGCGTGGCGAGCAAATTGAAATCGTTGATGACGGCGAACGGCGGCGCGAAGACACCGACGAAATTCTTTTTGCCGAAGGCGTTGATGCCGTTCTTCACGCCAACGCCGGAATCGGCCTGGCTCAAGGTGGTCGTGGGAATGCGCACGAGCCGCACGCCGCGGTGCGCGGTGGCCGCGGCGAATCCGGCGACATCCAGCAGCGCGCCGCCGCCGATGGCGATCAAATAGGACTGGCGGTCGAGATGGTGGCGGTAAATCTGCGCCAGAATGTCGGTGACGAGGGTGGCGGAATTTTTCGCGCGTTCACCGCCGGCGACGAACAGCGGCGGGCGGACGAATTGCAGTTGTTTGGCGTGGAGGGAAAAATATGTTTCGATTTGGACTGCGAGGTCCGGTTGCAACTGGGCGACCGCATCCTCAAGCACGACGAGAACCTTGCGCGGCAAATTGTCGGCCAGCGCGTTTTTCAGGACGAAATTTTTCTCCGCGAAAACGTCCTCGGTGAAAAAAACGCGCAAATGCCAGCCGACATGAATGGAACGCTCAATCACGGACATGGTTTAAATCTGCGGGCTTTGGCTGCGGTTTTCGAGTTTTATTTCCCCGCGGTTTTGTCTGCGGGAATTCTCATGCAGTAAAACGAGCGATAAACGAAGACGAGCGCGACCAGAAAACAAATTCCGCCGATAATCCATGAAACGTGAGAATCGGGGCTGGCCTGTTTCATCGTCACGGCGATTTCCGTCGCGAGCAATCCGAAGAGCGTCGTGAATTTGATGATGGGATTCATCGCGACGGAACTGGTGTCCTTGAACGGGTCGCCGACGGTGTCGCCGACGACGGTGGCGGCGTGAAGCGGCGTGCCCTTTTGCTTCAAATCCACTTCGACGATTTTTTTCGCGTTGTCCCACGCGCCGCCGGCGTTGGCCATGAAAATGGCCTGGAACAAACCGAAAAACGCGATGCCCACGAGGTAGCCGATGAAAAAATACGGGTTGAAAAACGGCAGCCCGAGCGCGAAGGAAAAGACAACGATGAAAATGTTGACCATGCCCTTTTGCGCGTAAATGGTGCAGATTTCGACGACCTTCTTGCTGTCTTCCAGCGACGCGGCGTGCTTGTCGAGATCGAGATTTTTCTTGATGAACACGACCGCGCGATACGCGCCGGTGACGACGGCCTGCGTGCTCGCGCCGGTGAACCAGTAAATCACCGCGCCGCCCATGAGCAGGCCGAAAATAATCTGCGGCTTGACGAGGCTCAAGTATTCGATGACGTGGCCCCGGGCGATGGTGTTGTTGAGCAGCATGATGATGCCAAAAATCATCGTCGTCGCGCCGACGACGGCGGTGCCGATGAGCACGGGCTTGGCGGTGGCCTTGAAGGTGTTGCCGGCGCCGTCGCCTTTTTCGAGTTCAAGCTTGGCGTCGGCGAAATTCGGTTTGAAGCCGAATTCTTTTTCGATTTCCGCGCCGACATTTGGCTGCGATTCGATGCGGCTCAATTCATAAACGGATTGCGCGTTGTCAGTCACGGGGCCAAAGCTGTCCACGGCGACGATGACCGGCGCCATCGCCAGAAAACCGAACGCGACGAGGCCGAAGGCGAAAATCGGCGCGGCGAAGGAAAAATTTCCGGGCATGAGCGCGAGCAAATCAGCGTTTTGCGAAAACAGAAACGCGGTGAACATCAGTGCCAGAATCACCAGCCCCATCCAGAACGCGGAGAAATTTCCAGTGACGAAGCCGGACAAGATGTTCAGTGACGCGCCGCCCTGGTCGGACGCGGTGGTAACTTCGCGGACGTGTCGGGAATTGGTGCTGACGAAAATCTTTGTGAATTCCATAATGAGCGCGCCCGCCAGAATGCCGCACGAAATGATGGCGGCCAGCACCCACCAGAGATTCGGCAGCGGTGCGCCGGTTGCATCCGTAAAATCGCCGAGCAAAAATTTGGTCGCAACGAAAGTGACAAGGATGGAAATGATGGACGTAATCCAGACCAAATCTGTGAGTGGCGACTCCCAGTTGAAGTCCTTCTTGTCGGCGTAGCGAACGTTGCTGATAATTGTATTGACGTAAAACGAGCCGAGCGACGCGAGCACCATCAGGGTTTGGATTGCGAAAAGCCAGATGATGAGCTTGCCGCAAAGAACTGGCGACGCGGCCAGCGCCAGCGAGAGAAACGCGATGAGCGCCACGCTCGTGACGCCGTAGGTCTCAAAACCATCGGCGGTCGGGCCGACGGAATCACCCGCGTTGTCGCCGGTGCAATCGGCGATGACACCGGGATTTTTCGGATCGTCTTCCGGCAGGTTGAAGACGATTTTCATCAGGTCGCTGCCGATGTCGGCGATTTTGGTGAAGATTCCACCGCCAATTCTCAAGGCGGAAGCCCCCAGCGATTCGCCGATGGCGAAGCCGATGAAGCACGGCCCGGCGAGTTCCTTCGGCACAAAAGACAGGATGCAAATCATGCAAAACAATTCGACGCACACGAGCAGCAGGCCAATGCTCATGCCGGCCTTGAGCGGAATGAAAAGTGTTTTGAGCGAATTGCCCTTGAGCGCGGCGAACGCGGCGCGCGAATTGGCCGTCGTGTTGATGCGGATGCCGAACCACGCGACGCCGTAGCTGCCGAGAATTCCGAGGATGGAACTGGCCAGAATCACGAACACCGGGCCGGCGGTCTTGCCCTGCAATTCCCAGAAATAATAAACCATGCAGCACGCGATGAGAATCCAGAGCGCGGCGAGAAATTTTCCCTGTTGCAGCAAATATGTTTTGCAAGTTTCCCAGATGATGTTGGAAACGCCGCCCATGCTTTTGTGGACGGGCAGCGCACGGGTCTGCTGGTATTGAAAAAGTCCGAACAGCGCGCCGATGACGCAAACGGCCAGGCCAAAATACAAAATCGCGTGCCCGCTCAAGCCACCGTTGAGAAATGAAACGTCTTGCAGCGGCGGCAAATTGATATCCGCGTCGCCGGCAAAAACGTTCGCCGCGCCGGACCACACGAATAGCGCAGTTAGTGCGACTCCAAAAGTCGTTCTCTTTCGTCCCATAAAAGACGCGCAGACTGCCTTATGTCGAGAGGTTTTTCCAGCACTTTTTGGAAATTTTCCGTGTTGCCCGGCAACGACTTTTGGCGGCGCGCGAATCGCGCTTGCTGCCGCGCGGCGATTCTTTCATTCTCCCGCCAATGCCCGAACGCGCAGTCTCCAATTTGAACAAACCCGACGCGGCGCTGGAAATGACGCTGCGCCCGTCGCTCTTTTCCGAATTCACCGGCCAGCCCAAGGTCAAGGAGCGGCTGGAAATTTCCGTTGCCGCCGCGAAAAAGCGGAAGGAGCCGCTCGACCATATTTTGCTCAACGGCCCGCCCGGCCTCGGCAAGACCACGCTCGCCAACATTCTGGCGAAATCAATGGGCGCGAATCTCAAATCCACCAGCGGTCCGACGATTGAAAAAGCCGGCGACCTCGCCGGATTGCTGACGAACCTCGAAGAAGGCGACGTGCTGTTCATTGACGAAATTCACCGCCTGCAAAAAACCATCGAGGAGTATTTGTATCCCGCGATGGAGGATTTCAAGCTCGACATCATCATTGACCAGGGGCCGAACGCGCGCAGCGTGCGGCTGAATTTGCCGCGCTTCACGCTCATCGGCGCGACGACGCGCAGCGGTTTGTTGAGCGCGCCGCTGCTCACGCGGTTCGGAATGCGCGAGCGGCTGGATTATTACGTCGCCGAGGATTTGGAGAAAATCATTTTGCGCTCGGCAAAATTGTTGAGCGTGGAGATTGACGGCAAGGGCGCGCATGAAATCGCCCGGCGCAGCCGCGGCACGCCGCGCATCGCGAACAACCTGCTTCGGCGCGTGCGTGATTACGCGCAGGTCCGGCACGACGGCCGCATCACCGCCGAGGTGGCCGACAAGGCGCTCGCCATGCTGGAGATTGACCAGAACGGTTTGGACGAAATGGACAAGCGCATCCTCGAGGCCGTCATCGTGAAATTTGGCGGCGGGCCGGTCGGCGTGAATTCATTGGCCGTGGCGGTTGGCGAGGAACCGGACACGATTGAGGAAGTTTATGAGCCGTATCTCATCATGGAAGGCTATCTCAACCGCACGTCGCAAGGCCGCGTGGCGACGGAATTGAGTTTTAAGAAATTGGGATTGCGCTCGAATTCAACAGACCAGAAGAGATTACTTTGAACCTGCTGAATTTGTTTCTATTTCTTTCGGCAGCGCGTCCATCAGCAATTTGCGGCCAATCTCCAGTTGGTTTGTGTCCGCCGGTTTAAAGGTGAACTGGAAAGCTTCAAGTTTTTCCCGCAAATCGTCTCCGGGTTGCAAGTTCGCCAGAAATGAATCCCATTCGTGCGTTTGATTTCCGTCGAGGCTGTTTTGCCAAAGGCAATACTCCGACAAATCGTCGCCATCGAGAATCACGTCTCCAAAATGCGCTTTTTGAAATTGGTCGTCGGGGTCGCTCCAATCGGCATAGTACAATACCGGCAGCGCGCGGTTCGGGTCCAAATCATCTGTCCAAACCACCTGCCCATTCTGCCACTTGCCATTGGAATGATTCGGGGCGTGATTGAGCGCCAGCTTGACGGTCAAATGGTCGGCCTCTCCGCCAAATAAATCGAACGGTTCCAACAAGTCTCCAAACAAATCACCCATTACATCGTCCGGCTTCGGCGCTTCCAGTTTTGGATTTGTTTTCTTTTCTTTCTCCCATTCCCGAATTTTGGCGCGATAAAGGCCGCTCCTGGACAAATAGGTTTCCCACGATTTCTCAAGCGCAGCGGGATCGTTCAGGATGGCGAGCGATTTCGGCAGCGGGCCGGACGCCGGAATCCCCATCTTCTCCGCCACCAATTTTTGAATCAAAGGCAGCAGGACGGATTCGTCTCCGCCTTCCTCGAAGGCCAGATATAACTTCGGCGCGTCCGAAAGTTTCACGTCGCCGCGTTCAAGCAGATACTGGCAAAAGCGCGTGGTAAATTCTTCATCGGCGTTTGTGTCGGACAAGGCACTGACTTGTGCGGTCCAAAAATATAGCGCCGCGTTTTTGAGATCCTGCCGGAAATCCTCGTCCAAAAATTTGTGCAGCTTGGCGTAACCGCGCTCGCGGCCAAACTGCGACTGCGTCCACCCGATGACTAAATCGGTGATTTGATCCGCCGCGTGAAACCGTTTTTCCGTCTGGCCGGCCAAATCATCGTTACCCCGGAACCGTTCCAGATAAAATCCAGCGTCACCAAGGCTCGTGGTGAAATTCGTGTAAGACCCGGCACCACCAACGTCATTCGGCAGCGCACCGGCAAATTCGCCCGTGGCAACATATTTTTCCCCGTCCTGCTTCACGCCCCCCGTCGGATAAACCGCGGTGATGGCGGCCAGTTGGTTTGAGGAAAACTCTTCATAATCTGGAACGCCGTTGGAATTACTGCCATCGGCCCGGTAGAAAGTCAGCGTCCGTTCGACGCCGCCGGGCACGGACTTGAGTTCAACCGTATAATCGTCGTGCGGACAGCCTGTGACCAGCGCGCAGACCAGCGCCAAAAACAAAACCGGCAACAATCGTCCCACGGAAAAGCCGGGAAAATTGCGGCCGGTTGACTTCATGGCCGGATGCTATGAACGTGAACCGAGGGAAGCAAGGAATTCAACAATTTGAATTTTGGGAGCGCGGTTTGCGTCGGCGGGCTGCGGGACACGATTAAGAATCCCTGGGTTTCAAATAATCTAGCCGCAATCTTGCGTTATTTTTTCCTCACGGCGCGCTGCTCCTTGGCCACTTCCAAGGCCGTCCAAAGTCCGGAACGGGTGATCAGCCCGATCGGGACATCGGGCTGCTTGTGCGTCACCACCGGTAGATACCCAACATCCTTGGCGGCGAACCGTTTGAGAATCGTGAACAGATCCTCGTCCGGGTAAGCCCGGAAAATTTCGGTGGACATGATGTCTTTGACCTTCACGCTGGAGCGCTGAGGTTCCAGCACCCGGTTGGCCGCCAGCAGGGTGATCCGGCCGCACAACTTGTGTCCTTCCACCACCGGCAACCCACTCAAGCCGTAATCGCCCATCAATCCCATCGCATCGGACACCGAAGCCTCGCTGCTGATGAACATCGGCAGGCGAATCATCACGTCGCTGGTCTTCACCCGGCGAAGCACAATCGGCTCGAACTCGTCGGCATGAAAGGCCGAATCAAGCCGGCTGTGGACCTGCGCCGGGAAAATCGTTTTCTTGCCGGAGAGAATAAATGCTGTCACGACCGCGAACATGGCTGGCGCCAGCAAGCCATAGCCGCCGGTCATTTCAGAAATCATGATGATGGTGGAAATCGGCGCCTTGGCGGCAGCGGCAAAAAACGCCACCATGCCCACGATGGCAAAGTTGCCCGGATGTGGCTCCAGCGAGGGAAAGAGATAGCTCGCGGCGCTGCCAAAGGCTCCACCGAACATTCCGCCAGTCACCACGCACGGGCCGAACACACCGCCGGAATTGCCCGATCCCAACGTCAGCGATGCGCCGACGATTTCGGCCAGGGTCGCCAGCAGCAGGATCAGGAAGAAGCCCAGTTCGTATCCGTGCGGGACGGCCAGCAAATTGGAATCCTTCGTGATGGCGAACTGCGCCCAGCCATAGCCGGTGCCCACCACGGACGGCATCACCAGCCCGACCAGACCCGTGGCAAATCCGCCGATGGCGGCCGCCTGCCACAACGGGAACCGTTTGAAAAATCGTTCAACACGGAAATAGACGCCAAACATGAACCGCGCCAGCAGACCGCATCCAATTCCTAGAAAAGCATATAAAACCAGCGCCAGCGGATGGTTGAAGACCATGGTTTCAGGCGGCGGATTGAAAATCGGCTGAAACCCGACCGCCGAACCCACGATGGTGTAGCCCACCACCGAGGCAATCAGTCCCGGCACCAGCGCCTCCACCTCGAAATCCTCCGTGTAAAAAATTTCCGCGCCGATGATGGCGCCGGCAAGCGGCGCTTTGAACACGGCGGCGATGCCGGCGCCCAGCCCGGCGGCGAGGGCGATGTTGCGTTCGTGCGCCGAAAGTTTGAGCAACTTGGCGATGCTGGCCCCGGTGGCGGCCCCGATTTGCGCCACCGGCCCTTCGCGTCCAGAGGTCAGGCCGCTGCCGATGGTCAGCGCGGAGGTGATCAGTTTGAAAATGGACGTCCGCATCCCGATTTTTTCCTTGTTATGAAATGCCCGGATGGCGGCATTGGTGCCGATGCCCGCCGTTTCCGGGGCCATTTTCCAAATCAACAGGCCGCTGATCAAACCGGCGGCGCCGGTGACCACGGGCAACAGCCATGGTCGCGTCATTTGAAAAGCATACAGCGCCGAGCCGCCTTCACCGCCGGGCAGCGGCGGCGTATAACCCACAATCACCTCGAGCACGTAATGCGTCACCAGATGAATGCACCAGATCAGCGCCAGGGCGCCCAGCCCCGCGCCAATGCCAATCAGGATGCCGACGAATCCCCACTTGCGGAGGAAAGTTGCACCTTCTCCGATGTCGGGAATTTCTTTGAACCAAATCCGTTTAAACATACTTGCCGCAAATCCGCCGGCGCAAAGGGGATGGTTTCTTCACACCTGCGTCCCGTTGCCAAAAGTTTCTGCCTTTGGTTGGCCGCAATTTGCCTTCTTGACTCGGTGAATGCCACTTTTTGGCTGGCGAAGAGACTGAACCGAATTGCGCAAGTTTGCAGGATGCCAGCCGCGCCGGACGCGGTCAAGAAACAAACTTTGGCCGCTGTAAACATGGCAACGCCGTGTGCGAAGATTGCCACAGTCTTCTCAATTTTCCTTCCTTTCCACGACCAATCAGTGTTTCCTTTGTGGCCGTTTGATTTGCTATGCCCAAGCGCACTGACATCCATTCCGTTCTCATCGTTGGCGCCGGCCCGATCGTCATCGGGCAGGCGTGCGAGTTCGATTATTCCGGCACCCAGGCCTGCAAGGCGCTCCGCGAGGAAGGCTACCGCGTCATCCTCGTGAATTCCAATCCGGCCACGATCATGACGGACCCGGAGTTCGCCGACCGCACCTACGTCGAACCCATCACGCCGGAGTGCGTTGAGAAAATTATTGTCCGCGAAAAGGAGGAACTGAAAAGGCTCAAGGCCAAGGGCAAACTCGTTTTGCTCCCGACACTCGGTGGCCAGACCGCGCTCAACACCGCCATGGCTCTCCACAAGTCCGGCGTGCTCGAAAAACACGGCGTCGAAATGATTGGCGCGAAGGCCGAGGCCATCCATCGCGGCGAAGACCGGCAGGCGTTCAAGGATTTGATGCTGTCCATCGGGCTGGACGTTCCCATTTCCGGCACCGCGCACAATCTGGACGAGGCCCGCGCCGTGGCCGACAAGATCGGCAAGTTCCCGCTCATCATCCGGCCCGCGTTCACCCTCGGCGGCACCGGCGGCGGCATCGCCTACAACCGTGACGAATTTGACGGACTCGCCAAGCGCGGCATGGAGCTTTCACCCGTCAGCGAAATTCTCATCGAAGAATCCCTTCTCGGCTGGAAGGAATACGAGATGGAAGTGATGCGCGACAAGGCCGACAACTGCGTCATCATCTGCTCCATCGAGAACTTCGACCCCATGGGCGTCCACACCGGCGACTCCATCACCGTCGCGCCCATCCAGACGCTGACCGACAAGGAATTTCAAATCATGCGCGACGCCAGCTTCGCCGTGATTCGCGCCGTCGGCGTCGAAACCGGTGGGTCGAACATCCAGTTCGCCGTCAACCCGGACAACGGCCGCATGGTCATCATCGAAATGAACCCGCGCGTCAGCCGCAGTTCCGCGCTCGCCAGCAAGGCCACCGGCTTTCCCATCGCGAAGATCGCCGCCAAGCTCGCCGTCGGCTATCTGCTTGACGAAATCCGCAACGACATCACGCGCGAAACGCCCGCCAGTTTCGAGCCGACCATTGATTACGTCGTCACCAAGATTCCGCGGTTCGCCTTCGAGAAATTCCCGCAGGCCGACCCGACGCTCACCACGCAGATGAAAAGCGTCGGCGAGGCGATGGCCATCGGCCGCACGTTCAAGGAAAGCCTGCAAAAATGCCTGCGCTCGCTGGAGATTGGCCGCAGCAGCCTGGGCGGCGACGGCAAGCCGTGGCGCATCGGCACGGAAGTCTATGGCGACCGCGACATCCTGCCGCGCGACGTCATCAGCCGCAAATTGAGCGTGCCCAACGCCGAACGCATCTTTTTCATCCGCCATGCCCTGCGCGCCGGCTTCACGATCGAGGAGATTTTCAACCTCACGAAAATTGACCGCTGGTTTCTGGTGCAGATCAAAGAGATTGTGGATTTTGAGGAAGAACTGGCGGGGGCGAAGAATTGAAAACTTTCAGTGAAAGAATCGAAAACCTTTGAAGGCCGATGGTGGATATTTGGAACTGAAAAGCCAGAGCATTTTGGTGTCCTCCATTACAGTCCAGAGAAGGGACTGCGACTCGAAGTAAAAATCGCGCAATCGTTCGGGTTTGCTGAAATTCTTCAGGATACAACTCGTGCAGACTTTCCAGAAGTAATTCAAGGGCGAGACAAGGACGATAAGCCCATAACTTTGTTCGGCAAACCGTTGCCAAAATTCCACGAAGTCAGAGGCTTCGTAAAACATTCCCAAAAATCCAAGGGAAACAATGATGTGCAACTTTAATTTTTTAGGCATACGGGTTTAAGCCCTCTCTAGGGTAATAATATACTTGACTCACAAGGCGGAATCTGCTAGTTTTAGGGCATGAAAGACGAATTGAAGTTTCCTGAAACGCTGCAACAGGCCATTAAATACTTTTCGGATGATGAGCGCGCATTTGAATACATGAAGTCTGTGCGTTGGCCGTCCGGCAAGGTTTCTTGCCCGCGCTGTGGTTGCGAACAAGTGAGTTTTATTTCAACGCGCAAACTTTGGACGTGTTCAAAATGCAAAACTAAAAAGCAGTTCACCATTCGCGTCGGCACGATTTTGGAAGATAGCGCAATCTCGTTCGATAAGTGGATTTGCGCTTTCTGGCTCATTGCCAACGCAAAGAACGGCGTTAGCTCCTATGAGATTCACCGCGCTTTGGGCGTCACACAAAAGACCGGCTGGTTTATGTTGCAACGCATCCGGCTGGCGATGCAATCCGGCACGATTGAAAAACTCAAAGGCGAAGTGGAAGCCGACGAAACATATATCGGCGGCAAGGTTCGCAATATGCACGTTGACCGCAAGCGCAAGCGTGGCCGTGGCACTGGCGGCGTCGGCAAAGCGATTGTCATGGGACTTTTGGAGCGCAAAGGCAAAATCAAATTGAAGCACGTTGCGAACGCCAAACGCATGACGGTTCAAGGTGAAATCCGCCAGCATGTCGCCGCCGGTTCGCACGTTTTTACTGACGCGCTTCCGTCCTACAACGGATTGAATAAAGATTTCGTCCATGAAGCGATTGACCACGCAAAGGAATATGTGCGCGGCAACGTTCACACGAACGGACTAGAAAATTTCTGGTGCTTGCTGAAACGGTGTTTCAAGGGAACATACGTCAGTGTCGAGCCGTTTCATCTTTTCCGTTACTTGGACGAACAGGCATTTCGATTCAACGAGCGGCAAAACACTGACAAAGGCCGTTTTGAAAAAGTGATTTCCGGCATTTTTGGGAAACGGTTGACTTACTCGCAATTGATAGGAAAAAATGCCGATGCGAGGTTGCTTCCAGCATAAACGACAGCAGCGTGGAAAACGCAAATAACATTATTTGCCTGTCGGAAAATTTCTGTTATGGTTGCGTCATGCAAGCGCATTCGACAGCGAAGCCAAAGCCAACACCGTTTCAAGTGTTCGACGCTTTCACGAAACGCATAATGGCAGTTCCGAAATCGGAAATTGACCGACGGGCAACAGCCGACCGGAAACGGCGGCAGGAACAAAAACGTAAATCAGATTAAGCAGCTTCCAATTTTGCCGGATTTTCCACGTCAGGGATAACAAGTTTTTTGCTGAAAAACATGACTTCACTTCCTTCGTATCGGTTATTGGCTGGTCATGACCGTCCATTTATTGCCTCATGGGGCTTTACCGGGGAGCCTTCACGCGGCGTCGCCGGATTTGTTCATCAACTGGATTTTGAATGCGGCCAACTGGTCGTCGTAGTAATCCACGGATTTGGAGGAGGTGGTGACGGTAGCGTCGAAGTTCACGAGCGTGACCATGGTGCTGTAGGTGGCCAGGTCGTGGATGGGCAGCACGGCGCGAATGCCGCCGACCCGGCCGAGGCGCCCGTAGCAGTCCTGCTCGTGGATTTGTTTCACCACGACGAGGCGGTAGCCGAGCTTGGCCAGAAACATCGGCCAGGAGTTCGTGGTGACGATGGCTGCCTGCATCGCGGGAATGGCGATGCCGAGATTTTCGAACACGCCCTTCAGCGGCTTGAATTGTTCGCGCGACAGGATGCGCTCGAACCGCTGCGGTTCGGTCTCGTCAATGACGGTTTCGCCGATGGATGGCGCGATGGTTGCTGGTCTTTTGATCATAAAATTCCTTCGGAAACTTTTCCTTAATCCGGCTCGCTGGGCGGGAACACAGCCAGTGTCGTTGAAAATGGGGGAAATGTCCATGATTCGTTTGCGCCCGGCTTTTTCCGCCGCGGCGGACTCGGCGCGATGGCGGCATCAGAATTGTAATCTTGTTATCGTAATCGGTGGCTGGAAAAGATTAAGATTACGATGACGATTAAGATTAAGACGTTCCGGCGACATTTGCTTTGCCAGAATTCCGCCCGTTCTCTAGCATCGCATCGCTTATGGCATTTAAATCTTTTTCCGCCGGCCGGAAGGCGGCGCGGCTGCTGTTGGCCGGGTTGTTCGCCGCGTGCCTCAATTTCCCCGCCGCCGAGGCCGCGTCCGACGACGCCGGCACGAATGCGGACGCCACCACCGCCAGTTCCGGCGGCATTGAAAATTCGGTGGTGAAGATTTTCGCCACGGTGCGTTATCCCAATCCGTATGAGCCGTGGACCAAGCAGTCGCCGGAAGACATTTCCGGCAGCGGCGTGGTGATTGAAGGCAAGCGCATCCTGACCAACGCCCACGTCGTCAATTACGCGAGTGACGTGCAAATCCAGGCGAACGAGGCCGGGGACAAAATTTCCGCCACGGTGGAATACATCGCGCCGGGAATTGACCTGGCGGTGCTCAAGCTGGATGACGAAAGTTTTTTTGACACGCATCCGCCGCTCGCGATGGCCAAGACGTTGCCGGGCGTCAAGGACACGGTGCTGACTTATGGCTACCCGGAAGGCGGCAACAGTCTTTCCATCACCAAGGGAATCGTTTCGCGCGTGGAGTTCGCGCCATATAACTTCCCGGTTTCCGGCCTGCGCATCCAGATTGACGCGGCCATCAACCCCGGCAACAGTGGCGGCCCGGCGGTGGTGAGTGACAAGATGATCGGATTGACGTTCAGCCGCCTGGTGAACGCCGAGAACATCGGCTACATCATTCCCAGCGAAGAGATCGAATTGTTTCTTCAAGGCATCGCCGCCGGCCATTACGACGGCAAGCCCGCGATGCATGACGATTTGCAGACGCTGGAAAATCCGGCCTTGCGCGCGTTTCTCAAGCTTGATCCTTCCGTCCACGGCATGGTGGTGAACAAACCTTACCGGGACGACCCGGCTTATCCGCTCAAGAAATGGGATGTCATCACCCAAATCGGCGACACGCCGATTGACGACCAAGGGATGATCGATCTTAGTGACGACTTGCAGGTGCGTTTTGCCTATCTCATCCAGCACGTCGCCACCAACGGCGTCGTGCCGCTGACGATTGTCCGCGCGGGCAAGGAGATGAAAATCAACCTGCCCATCTCGGCGGATTATCCGCTGTTGATTCCCGGTTTGAACGGCGCGTATCCGTCGTATTTCATCTACGGTCCGCTGGTTTTTTCCGCCGCCACGGATGAATATCTTGGCGGACTGCTGCGGACACAATACGGCACGGTGGTCATGGCGGGTTTCGACAGTTCGGGCAATCCGCTGGCCACGCGCATGATGGACCAGCCCGCGTTTCCGGGCGAAGGCCTGGTGGTCATCTCCTCGCCCTTTTTCCCGAACAAGCTGGCCGAAGGTTATTCCAGTCCGCGCTCGGAAGTGGTGAAGACGGTCAACGGCATCCGGGTCAGAAACCTCGCCCATCTCGTGAAAATTTTGCGGGACACGAAGGACCAGTTCATCACCATTGAATGTTACAACCGGTTTGGCGAGACGATGGTGTTCCCGCGTGCGGAAATGCTCGCCGCCACGGATGAAATCCTGACCGACAATGGCGTGCGCTCACAAGGTTCGCCCGACATGATGGCGATTTGGAACGCCAAGGCCGCGCAGTGAGCGGAGAACAGCCGGCGCTTCGGAAAATCTTGACGGCGGGGCAAGGGCGCGCTCAAATGCGCCGGAACATTAACCATCAACTAAAGGAAAAACCATGGCTGTCCCCGCGTTATTGCCCACCACCGCACAGAACGAAACATTCGGCGGTGTCACTTATCACATCGAAGGCGAGCTGGTTCCGGCGTTGCATCTGGAATTGAGCCACACCGGCGTTTATTTCGAGCACCACATTTTGCTCTGGAAAGACCCGGCGGTGCAGGTCGCCCTGCGCCCGATGAAAGGCGGGTTTAAGCGCATGCTCGCGGGAATGCCGTTCCTGTTGACGGGAGCGAACGGGCCGGGGCGCATCGCATTCAGCCGTGACGGCGTGGGCCACGTATTCGCGCTGCATTTGAAACCAGGCATGGCGGTGGACGCGCGGGAGCATCAATGGCTCGCCGCCACCGACAACGTGGAATACACCTTCTCGCGGGTAAAAGGCGTGGCGAACATGTTGCTCGGCGGCACAGGATTTTTCATTGACACGTTTTCCTGTTCGTCGCAGGAAAGCATTTTATGGCTGCACGGCTTCGGCAACGTGTTTGAAGTGACGCTCGCGCCGGGCGAGCAAATTGACATCGAGCCGGGCGGCTGGATTTACAAGGACCGCACGGTGCAGATGCAGACGATGTTCCAGAAACTTTCGACCGGGTTGTTCGCCGGCGGCGGGCAGCTTTTCTGGAACCGTTTCACCGGGCCGGGGAAAGTCGCGCTGCAATCCATGTATTGTCACATGGAAGGCGGGGAATAATGAATTGGGAAATCCGATGTCCCGCCAGCGTCTGAAATGTTTGCGGCGAATTTGCGGGTTTTTCAGAATTGAATTCTGTCCCTTTCGCTCGTTCTGCCCTACATTATTGATAGAGATTTGCAGCACGCCATGCGGAGCGATTTGAAATTTTCCGAAAACTTTCTGTGGGGCACGGCCACGTCGCCCACGCAGATCGAAGGGCACATCGTCAACGAATGGACGGATTACGTCGCGTCGGACGGCGGGCATTGCCGCGTGGCGTGCGATCATTATCACCGCTACGAAAAGGACGTGGAATTGATGGCCGGTCTCGGCGTCAATGCCTACCGCATGGGCATTGAATGGTCGCGCCTGCAGGCTGCGCCGTTTGGGCCGCTCAACCAGTCCGAACTGGAGCGCTACGTTCATCTGCTCGATTTGCTCAAAGCCGCCGACATCACGCCGATGGTCGTGCTGCATCATTTTTCAAATCCGCCGTGGGTCACGTCGTCCGGCGGCTGGCTGAATCCGGCAACGATTGCGGCGTTCGCGGATTACGCGGGGAAACTGTCGTCGGCTTTGAAGGAACGTGTTCACATCTGGAACACTTTCAACGAGCCGGACACCTACGCGTCGCTGACCTATTTGCTCGGCGGCTTTCCACCGTTTCACAAATGGAATTTCCTTTCGTATCAAAAAACCATCAAGCACATGGCCGAAGCGCACGTGCGGGCCAGCCGCGCGATCCAAAAAAATGATTTTGGCCGCGAGCCGGAAATCGGCATCGCCAAAAACTGGACGTATTTCGGCGCGTTTCAGATGTTCGCACTCTGGGATCATTTTCTTGCGGCGATTTCGCATCACGCCTTCAATCATTTTGTGCTGAATGAATTCCTGGGTGGCGCGCGGCGCGCGGCGTCCACGTTTCTGGGCGTGAATTATTACGGCCGCGCGCGGTTGAACCATTTTCAGGCACTCGTTCCGACCAACGGCGTCTCCAACGAGCGGTTGAAGCAACTGGGCATCATCAGCGACGACATGTTCGAGCGGCATCCAACGGGTTTCGGGGAGCTTTTGAAACATCTGCACCGGCGCTGCCGCCTGCCGATTTACATCACCGAACACGGCGCGGCCTCCAGCGACCAGGATTTCCGCATTCGTGATTTGACTGAGCATCTGCACGAGTTGCGCGACGCGGTGGATGCCGGCGTGGACGTGCGCGGATTTTTTTACTGGTCGTTGCTCGACAATTTCGAATGGCAGTTCGGTTACGCGAAAAAATTCGGGCTGTTCTCCGTGGATTTTAGCGACCCCGGCCTGCCGCGCAAAATGACGCGCGCCGGCGAGTTTTACCGGGACATTTGCATCGGGTCTAAAAAGACAGTGAATCAATGAGCAAAATCGTTTCTGAATCGCGGGAACGCATCGTCGTTTTACTGTTGTGTCTTTTGGCGGGCATCCACGTGTTTGTGTTTTCCGCCGCCTTTCCATTTTTCAACAACATGGACGAGTTGTTTCATTTTGATCTGGTCGTCAAGTATTCGCGCGGACACATTCCGCGCGGCTTGGAGTTGGTGTCTGACGAGACGATGCGCTACGGCCCGGTTTACAGTTCGCCAGAATTTTTGTGTTTGCCGGGGTTCTTTTCCGACGACCAGTTTCCGCCGCCACCTTGGAAATATTCTGCAATGTCGGCCAATGAAAACCCGCAAGGGAGAATAGATTGGTGGTGGACTGTGGTCAGGGACTCAAAAAAATCATGGCGTAACTATGAATCTTCGCAACAGCCGCTTTACTACACGCTGGCCGGTTTGTGGTGGGACGTTGGCCAATGGTGCGGTATCAAGGGATTGCATTTGTTGTATTGGCTCCGGTTCCTGAACATATTGTTTGTCTCAACACTTGTCTGGCTTGGATACATGGCCGCCCGGTTGGTTTTTCCGGAAATTTTTTTTGTGCGGCTGGGGGTTCCGGCGGTCATTGCGTTCATGCCGCAACAAGCTTTTTATTCCGTTCAAAATGACGTTCTCTCGCCGGTCTGTTTTGCTGTGGCGTTTATCTGTCTGATAAAATGGCTGGGCGCGGAGCGGCCGGAGGTCCGGCTGGGAATTTTAACCGGCCTAGCTCTGGCGGCCACTTTTCTAACCAAAATGAGCAACGCGCCGGTGCTGGGCGTGTCGGCGTTGGCCGTGTTTCTCAAAACGTGGCGGGTGTGTCGGGCTGGAAAATTGCGGGCGTGGCTGCCGGGTTTGGCGGCTTTGTTTTTTTCGGCGGCGCTGCCGGTCAGCGGCTGGCTGATATGGTCCAAATACGCTTTTGGCGATTTCTCCGGCACGGCGGCCAAACTTCAGGCGATTGGCTGGACGGTCAAACCATTTTCCGAATGGTGGCATCATCCCATTTTTACATTCAACGGTTTCTGGACTTTTTTATCGGAGCTGCTTGCGGCTTTCTGGCAGGGAGAATTTTGCTGGCACGCCAATCCGCTGGATTTGCCAATCGTGGACGCATTTTTTGTCGTGCCATCGATTTGTTTTACGGTTTTGGCAATACGAGCGCTGCTTTCACGCTCCAGTAATCTGAATTTATTTCAACGTTATACGCTCTGGTTTGGTTTTTTGTGCTTTGTTGCCGGAGTTGGTTTCCTAGCCTTTTTATCCATTCGCTTTGACTTTGGCACCTGCCCGAATCCGTCGCGGGATCATCCCTATTTTATTGCGGGACGATTATTGCTCGGTGCGCTCGTGCCCTTTTTATTGTTCTTGCTTTACGGGATACATCACCTGTTACGTGGCGCGAAAAGCCAATGGTTGGAACTGACGGCGCTGGCAGCCATATTATTGTTTATGTTGATTTCAGAAATTGTCACCGACTGGTCCGTTTTCCAAAGTCCATACAACTGGTATCATTCGTAAGATAAATTCCCCATCGTGCGTATTGTCATGTCTGTTGGCATTCCGCCGATTCCGTGTATATTTCAACCATGCTGGCGACACCGGAAATCATTCGTGAAACAGGCCAACTCGCGCAACTGGAGGAACTGCTTCCACGCTGGCGCGAAGTGCCGCTTTATCGCAATTCGCTCGCGCGCTGTAGACGGCACAACTTGGAATGTTTCCAGCGCATGCCGCTGCTGGTCAAACGCGAAATGCAAAACGGTTTTCCGCACAATTTTCTTTCCGGCGGCCAGTCCCTCGAATCGTTGCTGAAAAAAAATCTGGTGGAACTGGAACACACTTCCGGCACGACCACCGAACGATTGCCGGTGATTTTCGGACGTGGCTGGTGGAACGCGCAGGAGGAACGCGCGCTGCGATTAAATTCATTCGTCGCCAAAATTCTCGACGAATTTTCCAAGGCCCGCCGCGCCACGCTCGTGCCGCCCGCGTGCAATGGTCTGACCTGCCCGACGGTTTGGGCGTCGCGCGAACAACGGACAATTGAAAACACGCTTTTCCTGAATCTGGCGCGAATCCCGTTTTCGGTGGGCGAGGCGGATTTGTCGCGCATGGCCGGGGAAATTTCCGACTGGTCGCCGCAGTTTCTCGACGTTGACCCGGTTCATGGCGCGCGTTTCGCGCTTTATTGCGAGCAGCGCGGGATAAAATTTCCGTCGCTGAAATTCATTTTGTGCAGCTACGAATTCGTCAGCGTCGTTCATCGCAAAATTCTCGCCCGCGTTTTGGGCGTGCCGGTTTTCAATCTTTATGGCTCGACGGAGACCGGCCATCTGCTCATGGAAAACGAGCGCGGCGAAATGAAACCGAGCTACGATACAGCGTTTCTCGAAATCGTGGACGCGGACGAACATGGCGTCGGGAAACTCGTCGTCACGACGTTGACCAACGATTATATGCCGCTGCTGCGCTATCGCATTGGCGATCTGGCGGAAAAGCACGTGCAACCTTATGGCAACGATTACGTGGTTCATGGTCGCGCCGGTGACGCATTGACGGCGGACGACGGGCGGCGCGTGACGACGTGGCAGATTGACCAATGTTTTTTGGAAACAGACGGCATTGCCCATTATGAATTGCGGCAAAATGAAAACGGCGACTACATCTTGCGTTTCGTGCCGGACGGAGACGGGCCGGCCGAAAACGAATTGCGCGATTTGCGCTCACGCTTGGAATCCTTGCTGCGACCGTGCGCAGAAATCAAAACCGCGGCGATGGACACATTGGTGCCGGCCGCGTCTGGAAAATTCCGGTTGACCGCTGGCGTCAACGCGGCATGACCGTCGGCGCTTCAACCAGCTTGCCTTGGCAAACCAATTTTGTCATCGCGCACACGCAAACGCTCGCGCGCAGCTTCCGCAAATGGACGGGACGTGATTTGCTGCCCGGGCTTTTCAATCCGGTGGGACTGGCGCGTTATGTTTTTGAAGCGCCATTTGTTGTCGTCTCGCACGGTACGGAAGCCGATCCCATTTTAAATTACGGCAACGCCGCCGCGCTCGCGCTCTGGGAAATATCGTGGGACGAATTCGCCCGCACGCCGTCGCGCCTGACTGCCGAGGCATCTAATCAAATCGAACGCGCAAAATTATTGGAAACGGTTTCGCAGTGCGGGTTCATTGACGATTATTCCGGCGTGCGCATTTCCAAAAGCGGCCGGCGTTTTAAAATTTCGCGCGCGACGGTTTGGAATTTGGTCATCGAAAATGGTGAGCCTCGCGGCCAAGCGGCAATGTTTGACCAGTGGGAATTTCTTTGAGCTTCGCGCGCGAAGAATTAACCTCTGCGGCCAGTGGACGAATCCGCCGACAACATCGCACCCGCGCGCGAACGCAGAATCATTTTGCTCCTCTGCCTTTTCGCCGCCATCCACGTCTTTGTTTTTTGCGCCGCGTTTCCCTTTTTCAACAATGTGGATGAACAAATCCAGCTTGATCTGACGATAAAGTATTCCCAAGGACACGTTCCGCGCTCGTTGGAAAGAGTTTCGCCGGAAACCATTCCCTATGTCATCATTTACGGCACACTTGAATACGTCTGGCCTTCCACTAACTTTCCCAATGCAAAATTTCCCCCGCCCGCGTGGACCCAGCCAATGAACAAAATTGCTCCCATGCTGCTGGCCAAAGAGGCGGTGTGGGCCAAGATAATCAACTATGAGTGCTCCCAGCCGCCGCTTTATTACACGCTGGCGGGGTGGTGGTGGCGACTGGGACAGGCGTGCGGATTTCACGACGGTTTTTTGCTCTATTGGCTCCGTTTCCTAAATGTGTTTTTCGTCGCAGCACTCGTGTGGTTGGGCTTCTGTACCGCACGGATGATTTTTTCGGAAAATTTATTTTTGCGGCTCGGTGTTCCGGCACTCATCGCCTTTCTTCCGCAGACGGCGTTTTACTCAATCAACAACGACATGCTTTCGCCGCTCTGTTTTGGCGCGGCGTTCCCCTTGCTCGTGAAATTTTCGCGTGCCGACCCGCCGGACTGGAAACTCGGAGTAGCCGCCGGACTGGCGCTTGCCGCGACGTTTCTGACCAAAATCAGCAACCTGCCACTGCTCGGCGTCGCCGGAATTTTTCTGGCGCTGAAAATCTGGCGGCTCTTCAAGGAAAACAAATTGCGCGCGGCGGCTCCGGCAATTTTCGCGCTCGGCGTCTGCGCCTTGCCGCCGATGGTCGCGTGGCTCGCGTGGTGCAAAGTTAACTTTGGCGATTTCACCGGCTCCGCGGCAAAAATCCAATTCCTTGGCTGGACGGTCAAACCATTTGCCGAATGGTGGCATCATCCGATTTTCACACCGCACGGCTTCTGGATTTTCATTCACGACTTGCTTTCGACTTTCTGGCAGGGGGAAATTCTGTGGCATCGCCAACCGCTGCCGCTGCCGGCGGTAGACATGGTCTATGTCGTTTTGACTTTGATTTTCATCGGCGTGGCGCTGCTGAACCTCCTGTCAAACCACACACCCGAAGCTCGGCCTCAACGCGAAGCGCTCTGGTTTGGCCTCGCGGGCTTCATCGCGCTCATCGCATTCTCCGGTTTCCTTTCCATCATCTACGATTTTCACGATTGCTTTTATCCGTCGCGCGCGCATCCGTATTTCACGTCCGGCCGGCTGATTCTCGGCGCGCTGATTCCGTTTTTGTTGGTGTTCCTGTTCGGGCTGGATTGCGCGCTGAAAAAAATCGGCAACGCGGTGAAATTTTCCGTGCTGGCCGGCTTCATTGTGTTCATGCTCGTCTCCGAAATCGCGACCGACTGGGTGATTTTCCCGAACGCTTACAACTGGTTTCATATGTGACGCCGTGCGCGCGTCTGCTATTTTCGCGCGATGAAACCGGAACGCATCGTCATCGCCGGCGGCGGCGCGGCGGGATTTTTCGCCGCCCTGGCCTGCGCGGAATTGCGGCGCGGCGCGGAAATTTTCATCCTCGAAAAATCCGCGCAGTTTCTTTCCAAGGTGAAAATCTCCGGCGGCGGGCGCTGCAACGTCACCCACGCCGACTTCGACGCGCGCGATTTTTCCAGGCGCTATCCGCGCGGCGGGAAAGCGCTTATTCCTGCGTTCGGAAAATTTCAGGCCGCCGACACCGTCGCCTGGTTCGAAGAGCGCGGCGTGAAATTGAAAACCGAATCCGACGGCCGGATGTTTCCGACAACCGATTCTTCGCAAACAATTGTTGATTGCCTGCTCAATTCGGCGCGAGCGGCTGGCGTGAAATTGAAAACAAATTGCGCCGTCGAAAACGCCGCCAAAAAATCCGGCGGCGGATTTGAACTAAAACTTTCCAGCGGCGAAAATCTGACGTGCGATAAATTGCTCCTGACCACCGGCGGCTGCCGGACGCCGGCGCTCGGACAACTGGCCGTCTCGCTCGGCCACACACTTGAGCCGCCCGTGCCGTCGCTGTTCACCTTTCACATCGAAACGCCATGGCTGCGCGAACTCGCCGGCGTTTCCGTTGAAAATGTCGAGGCGTCCGTTCCCGGGGCAAAACTCCGCGAACGCGGCGCGCTGCTCGTCACGCACTGGGGCTTGAGCGGCCCGGTGATTTTGCGGCTGTCCGCCTGGGGCGCGCGAATTCTTCACGGGAAAAATTATCAGTTCGCGCTCCAAATAAACTGGCTGCCGCATCTGACCGTGGAAAAACTCGCGGCAGAGATTCAAATGCGCCGGAAATTGCAGCCGGCGAAATTGATTGTGAATTTTCCAATCGCTCCGCTGCCCGCGCGGCTTTGGGAACAGCTTGTGCTCGCGTCTGGCGTCGCGCACGGCACGCGTTGGGCGGCGCTTTCGAGCGCAGCGCAACATGAACTGGTTCGGCAATTGTTGCGTTCGGAATTCCCGGTCACCGGCAAGAGTTTGAACAAGGACGAATTTGTAACGTGTGGCGGCGTGCGCCTGAACGAAATCAATTTCCAGACGATGCAAAGCAAAATTTGTCCGGGATTATTTTTCGCCGGCGAAGTTCTCGACATTGACGGAATCACCGGCGGGTTTAACTTTCAGGCAGCGTGGACGACCGGCTGGATTGCCGGGCGCGCCATGGCGGGCCATTGAACGGAAGCAGCCATGAGACAGTCTGAACGATATGCAACGGAGGAAAATGGCAGGCATCGCGGCGGCGGCTTTGCTGTCGGCGGGCATTTTTACCGCTGTTCACAACGCGGGCCGCGCGCAGCCAACGGAAATTTCAACTAATCAACCAACCAACATGAGCGATTTCAAAATGCCCAGCGAGGCGGAACTGAAACAGAAATTGACGCCGGAACAATTCGCCGTCACGCAGCAAAGCGCGACGGAGCCGCCGTTCCAAAACGAATTTTGGGACAATCACAAGCCGGGCATTTACGTGGACGTAGTTTCGGGCCAGCCGCTGTTCAGCTCGCTGGACAAATTCGATTCCGGCTGCGGCTGGCCGAGTTTCACGCAACCGCTCGCGAACACCGACGTGGTCGAACACGCCGATAATTCCTACGGCATGGAACGCACCGAAGTCCGCTCATCCGTCGCCGATTCGCATCTCGGCCACGTTTTTGACGACGGCCCGCGCGACAAAGGCGGCTTGCGCTACTGCATCAATTCCGCGTCGCTGAAATTCATTCCGGTGGAGGACATGGAAAAGGACGGCTACGGCCAGTATCTCGCGCCGTTCATCAAGGCGGGATTGTTCAAGCCCAAAACCAACGCGCCGCCGAAAAATTGAATCACTTCATCGCCGCGTAAACGCGATGAACATCGTCGTGGTCGTCGAGCGCGTTCAAAAAATCCATGACTTCTTTGCGGTGCGTTTCGGGAACTTCCGTGAAATTTTTCGCGATGTAACGGATCTCCGACGCGATGACGTTCCAGCCCGCCGCCTTCAACGCCTTGGAAACGTGGTCCAAATCTTTTATCTCCGTCAGAAACCGCGCGCCTTTGTGGCCGGCGGGAATTTCCTCGGCTTCCAGCGCTTCGATTTCCTGCGCGCCCGCCTCAATCGCGTCGGCTTCCGCGTCGCGGTTCGCATCCGGGTGCGTGGCCTCGACCACGCCGAGATGATTGAAGAAAAAGGAAACGCTGCCCGGCTGGCCGAGCGAGCCGGCAAGGAAAAGCCGGCGGATTTCCGGCGCGGTGCGGTTGCGGTTGTCCGTCAAACATTCCACGATCACCGGCACCTTGTGCGGCGCAAAGCCTTCGTAAATCACCGTCTCGTAATTGATTTTTTCGTCTGTCAGTCCCGCACCCTTTTTGATGGCGCGCTCGATGGTGTCTTTATAGACGCTCGCCTTTTTTGCCTTTTCGACAGCGGCGAACAGGCGCGGGTTGTAATCCGGATCCGGCCCGCCGAGCTTGGCGGCGACCATGATTTCGCGCGTGAGCTTCGCGACCAACTGGCCTTTTCTCTGCGCGTTGAGTTCGCGCCCGACTTGTTTCCATTGTGCGCCCATGATTCTTTATTTTCAGAAAAAAGCCGCGCCGTTTCAACGCAAATCAGCCGACCTCAAAACCATTTTTTCTTTTTGAAATATAGAAACGTGGCCAGCGTGGAAAGCGCCGTGCAGCCGGCGGCGATGGGATAAGCGTGCCGGTAATCCAGTTCCGGCATGTCGTGGAAGTTCATGCCATACCACGTTCCGACCATCATCAGCGGCGTGGTGATGACGGTGATGAGCGTGAGCAGCTTCACCACCTCGCCGGTCTGGTTTGACGACATGTTCAGATAAACCTGCAAAATGCCCGTGAGCGAATCCGTGTAGCTTTGCGCCAGTTCGCCGATGTGAAACAGCGCGTCATAAACGTCGCGGAAATACGGCACGAGCTGCGGGCGCACCAGCTTGAATTCGCCCTGTGCGAACCGCCCAATCACTTCGCGCTGCGGCCCGATGATTTGCCGCAGATGCAGCACCTCCTTTTTCACCTGCAAAATTTTGTTGAGCGTCTCCTTGTTCGGCCTTTGCAACGCGCGCTGCTCGATCTCCGCGATTTCCAGGCCGAGTTCGTCGAGCGCCGGCTTGTAATTGTCCACCAGCGTGTCCAGCAGCGAATGCGCCACGCGGTCGGGCGCGCGCGCGATGCCCATCGTGCTGTTGACGGCGCGTTCCTCCACCGCCGAGACGCTGCGCAGCGCGTCGTCGTGGTAGGTCACCAGAAAATTTTTGCCGAGGAAAAAATTCAGCTCGCTGGTGGCGAACCGCCCGTCCTTGCGGTCAAAATCCACCGCGTGGATGACCATGAACAGATACGGCGTGAACAGGTCGCCTTCCTTCGGCAGATATTCCTCGACCTTCGGCGACGGGCTGGGCTGGACGCAATCCTCGATGGACAGCGGGTGAAAATGGAAAATCATTTCCAGCACTTCCTTCCATTCCTGCTGCGTCGGCTTTTCCAAATCCACCCAGAGGAAAAGGTTCGTGTCCGCCAGCAGCGTCGGCATCAGGAACGGTTCGACATCCTGCGTATGCAGCTTTCCTTGCGTCGTGAATGCGAACGAATGAATCATGCAAAATTTTCGCTTCCGGCTGCGGCAATGCTAGGGGCATTCACGTTCAAGGCAAGTTTCGTTTGCGCGTGCAAAACCGCGCTGATTCTGGTTTACTGCGCCAATTCAAATGGACGACACGAATTCATTGATTGAACAGCGCCGGGCGAAACTCAAGGCGCTCGAAGCCAAAGGCATTTTCCCTTTCAAAAACAAATTCTCGCCGACGGAATCCTGCAAATACGCCCGCGACAATTACGCCGAAGGCCGCGAGGTTGCTGTCGCCGGACGCATCACCGCCCACCGCGAAATGGGCAAATCCATGTTCATTGACGTGCGCGACCAGAGCGGCCGCCTCCAGATTTACGCGCAGAAAAATCATCTCGAGGAAACCGCGCCGGGCAGTTGGGACATTTTCACGCACCTCGACCTCGGCGATTTCATCGGCGCGCGCGGAAAGCTGT
Source organism: Candidatus Aquilonibacter sp. (assembly GCA_035504945.1). Classification (GTDB taxonomy): domain Bacteria; phylum Verrucomicrobiota; class Verrucomicrobiia; order Limisphaerales; family UBA11358; genus UBA11358. Next base: position 30,788 of record DATJRH010000015.1, read on the forward strand.
TCACCACCAAGACCGGCGAGATTTCCATCAAACTCGATTCCTTCGTCATTCTCGCCAAGGCACTGCGCCCGCCGCCGGAAAAATGGCACGGCCTCGCCGACACGGAAATTCGCTACCGCCAGCGCTATCTCGACTTGATGGCGAATCCCGACGTAAAAGAAATTTTTCTCAAGCGCAGTCAAATCATTTCCGAGATTCGGAATTTTCTGCACTCGCGCGGCTTTGTGGAGGTCGAGACGCCGATGATGCAGGCGATTCCCGGCGGCGCGGCGGCGCAACCCTTCAAGACGCACCACAATGCGCTCGGCTGCGATTTTTATCTGCGCATCGCGCTGGAACTCTATCTCAAGCGCCTGCTCGTCGGCGGCGTGGACAAAGTGTTCGAGATCGGCCGCAACTTCCGCAACGAGGGACTCTCGCGCAAACACAATCCCGAATTCACGATGCTTGAGGCGTATCAGGCGTTCGGCGATTACGAGACGATGATGGAATTGGTTGAGTCGTTAATCGTTCATCTTGCGGCAACGGTATTTCCAAAAAATGAAATGAAATTCCCTTGCGTGCGAAATGGCGAAACGCAAATGGAAATTTTACAAGCGTTGGTTTATTGCTGGACAAACTTGGGAAGGTTTATTGAAGCTGCACAACAAACCAAATCTTCAGAGGTTTCCGCAGCCAAATCTTTACTCAGTGAACTTTTTGCGTTGCGTGAGAAATATGGCGTGGCCTGCTACAATAAACCTCATTGGGAAATTGCGCAACTAGCCCTAAATGAGTTTGCTCCACTTTTTGAGCGAACAGTAAAAATCCTTGAAAATTGGACAGACCCAGAACATCCGACAGGAATCAATTCCTGGACGCCACAAGTTCAAAGACATATTGCGGCAATTGAAAAACTTACCAAAGTAGAAATTATTGATTTGAGTCGCCCATGGCGTCGCGCGAAATACAAAGATTTAGTTCGTGAAAAAGCTGGAGCAGATTGGTTTGAAACTTCTCCCGATGAACGCCGTCGGCGCGCGCACAGTCTCGGCGCGAAAATCGCCAACGATTACACCGACTTTGAAGTCACCGGCGCGGTGTTTGAAAAATTGATCGAGCCGACTCTGATTCAGCCCACGTTCGTCACGCATTTGCCAAAGGAACTTGTGCCGCTCGCCAAACTTTTGCCCGACGATCCGACGACCGTCGAAGTTTTTGAGTGCTGCATCAACGGCCAGGAAATTTCTCCAGGCTACACCGAGCAAAACGACCCGATTGAGCAGCGCGAACGCCTCGAACATCAAGCCGGCGGCGAGCAGCAAAAGTTGGACGAAGATTTTCTCGTCGCGCTCGAACACGGCATGCCACCCGCCGGCGGCATCGGCATCGGCATTGACCGCCTGTGCATGATGCTGCTCGGCCAGGAAAGCATCCGCGACGTGATTTTGTTTCCACAGTTGAAACCGAAATAGGCTAATCGTTCAGCCATTTAATAATTTCATGGTCTCTGCGAACATATATTTCCAATCTTTCATCGGTGCTGGTATCTTCTTTGAAAGCTTCGAATCCATATTTCAAATGATACATAAGAGATTTTCCATCTCCGGGATCATGGAGAAGAGATATTTCATAGAGCATTGCCGGAAAATTATATCGCTGGCGTAAGATTTTCATTATTTCGCGAATAATTGCGAGCGCTTCAGTTACTTCATTTACCTGAATCGGCGGCATAGAAATATTATTGAGTGCGTGCGAAAGGTCGTTGTGCGCTAATTTTTTGTTGCGCCAAGTTTCTATTGCTAGTGTCTTGTTTTCGAGTTCAGAAATAAGTTTGGATAGTTCTGCGCGCAAAGAACTATCGGAAATTTCGGATAGCAAATTCTTGAACGACAAATTTTCGTCTCCGCACGATGCCCGTGGGTCAAGGAGTCGGGAAAATGAAAGCACAACGTCAAACAACATCGAATTGAAAACGTAACTAAAGAATACCGGGGCAGCCTCGTTCAAAAACGCGACCTTCTTATCACTGCCAAAAACCTGTTTGGGAAGTTTCCATTTTTGGTGCAATCGCAGCACTTCATTGTCAATAGCTTTGATTTTATCTTGGAGCATATGATTTAGGAATGTATTTCAGATTAAATTCCAACAAGCCACGATGAATTTTGGTGTGACATTTGGAACAGAGAGATATGAGATTAGGAATATCGTGTTTCAAAACGAAGCAAAACGGCTTTATGTGATGCACGGTAAGCTTGGCAGAGCGCTTTTTGCAAACTGCGCAGCGAAATCCGTCACGCTTGAGAACGAACTTTCTAATTTTTCTCCATCCGATTCTGAAAAGCGTCATGTATTGTCTGTCACTCCTGCGGAGTGGTGGAACCCGACGACCCGCCTGCGCGGACGAAGCCGCTCCGTCGCGGCGAAGGCCCGACGACCATCGCCGTTTTCGAGTGCGGCATCAACGGCCAGGAACTCGCGCCGACATCGGGCGCAAGGCGGAAAATCGCCTGTTTTTGGTCTGTTTGATCGTTTTCCCGCTGGAATGGCGATGATTCCGGCGAGAATTGTCATTTTTCCGGGTCTCCGCACGCCAATTCCAGTCCAAGGCCGGCTGCTTCACTCCCGGCCAGGCCCGTTCCCGCCGGAAACAATGCGGTTTCGGCTGGAACGGACGTTATTCCGGCCGGAAGGGACCCAATTCCAATCGGAAAAATGACAGTGACCATGGAAATCCCGCCTTTCCTTTCGGAAGCGCGGCCATTCCAATCGGAAGCAAGACGATTCCAGTCGGAAAAGAGGTGGGGAGAGCCGGGGAAATGATATTTCGGCCCGGAAGCACGGCGATTCCCGCCGGCGCGGCACTCATTCCAATCCGCAGCGGGACGGTTCCCTTGGAAATTGGCGCGGCGACGGTTGGAATGGAAGCCATTCGCATCCGAACCCTAAAGGTTCCAATTGGGCGCGAAGCAGTTCCCGCCGCGCGCGGCTTTGGCCGGCCAGGAAAACATCCGCGACGTGATTTTGTTCCCGCAGTTGAAATCGCGCATTGATTTTCCGCGACCAAATCCTGAATCTTAATCGGACGCATGCTGACTGTTGCGGGACTTTCGAAATCTTTTGGCGGACGCGAATTGTTTGACGACGTTTCGCTCACGCTCCAATCCGGCGAACGCGTCGCCATCGTCGGGCCGAACGGCGCGGGCAAATCCACGCTGTTCAAAATCATCCTTGGCAAGGAGGAGGCGGACGCGGGCGACGTGACGTTCATCCGCGGCACGCGCACCGGCTATCTGCCGCAGGAAAGCGAACCCGCCGGCAACGAATCCGTCCTCGACATCGCCGTGCCGCACGAGCACGAGCACGACGGCCAGTTCGTCGCCAAGGCCAAGCAGATTCTCGACAGCCTCGGCTTCAAGCTGACGGATCATCATCGCCCGGCGCGCGAGCTTTCCGGCGGCTGGATTATGCGCGCGCACCTCGCGCGGCTGCTCGCGGAGGAACCGGATTTGCTCCTGCTCGACGAGCCGACGAATCATCTCGATTTGGAAACGCTGCTTTGGTTTCAGGATTATCTCAAACATTATCCCGGCGGCATCTTGCTGATTTCGCATGACCGCGAATTTCTCAACAACCTTTGCACGCACATTGCCGAATTGCGTGCGGCGCGCATTTTGCGTTACACGGGCAATTACGATTCTTATCTGGAGCAGCGCGCTTCCGCCGAAGCGACGATGGCGGCAACGGCGGTGGCGCAGCAACGCAAAATTGATCAGTTGCAAACGTTCGTGGACCGATTTCGCGCCAAGAACACGAAGGCGGCGCAGGCGCAATCGAAGCTAAAACAGATTGAGCGCATCAAAGAAGAAATGGTTTCCGCGCCGAGCGGCGACGGCCCGACGGTCGGATTTCGTTTTCCGCAACCGCAACGCAGCGGCCATCGCGTCATCACGCTGGAGAAAATAAAATTCGGCTACGACGAAAAATTGATTTACGACGGAATGCATTTCGAAGCCGAGCGCGGGCAGCGGACTGTTTTGGTTGGCCCGAATGGCGCGGGCAAATCAACGCTGCTCAAATTGCTCGCGGAAGTTCTCAAGCCGCAAGCCGGCGTTCATAAGCTCGGTCATAACGTGAAACACGGTTACTTCGCGCAGCACCGCGCCGCGATGCTCAATCCGAATCACACCGTGATGCAAGAGGCAATGGAAACGCCGCAGCGCGTCACGGAACAATTCATCCGCACGCTGCTCGGCAGTTTTCTGTTTCGCGGCGACGATGTTTTCAAACCGGTGAGCGTTTTGAGCGGCGGTGAAAAATCGCGGCTCGCGCTCGTGAAATTACTGCTCGACCCGCCGAATCTTTTGTTGATGGACGAACCGACGACGCATTTGGATCTGGCGAGCGTGGACGCGCTCATCGAGGCATTGAAGCAATTTGAAGGCACGTTGATTTTCATCAGCCACGACGTGCATTTCATCCGGCAATTGTCGAACCATGTTGTTCGCGTTGAAGCTGGCCGGCTCCGGCATTTCCCCGGCGGCTACCAATATTATTTGGACAAGACGGCGCAATCGGCGCGCGCGGCGCTGACGAGTTCAAGTTTCAATGCTTCGCCGACAAAAAAAACCGTTGCTGCGACAATTGACCGCAAGGAACAAAAGCGGATGGAAGCCGAGCAGCGGCAGGCGCGTTCGCGAAAGCGGCAGGAAATCCAGAAACGCATCGCCGCGCTGGAGAAGGAGATTACGGAACTTGAAGCGAAAGAAAAGGAACTGGCGGCGGAACTGGAGAAGCCGGAAAGTTACACCGGCGGACGCGCGATGCAGATCAACCGCGAGTTGATGCGCGTCCATGACCGCCTGCCGCTGGCGACAGCGGAGTGGGAGGCGGCGGGAACGGAACTGGCGCGGTTCGAAGCGGAAACCGCCGCGACGTGAATTTGTTCCCGCAATTGAAGCCGAAATGTGTTTCAATAACCCAGTTCCTTTTTCCGCTCCGCCGCCGTGGGCAGCGGCTCTTTTTTGGCGACGATGGCTTCCTTGCCGGAATCCTTGATTTGCTGGGCTTGAACGGCGTTGAATTCGATGTCCGCCTTGAATTGCGCCGGCAGGTCGCCTTCGGCATAAATCGCCTCCACCGGACATTCGCTGACGCACGCGGCGCAATCAATGCAGTCCTCCGGGTGAATGACAACCTGGTTGTCCATTTCGTAAAAACAGGCGACGGGGCAAACCTCCACGCAGTCGGTGAATTTGCACTTCACGCATTTGTTGGTGACGATGTGCGGCATAAATCCTTGAATTAAACGCGCCGGAAAGAGCTTCCACCGCCGGGCGCGGATTTGCAAATGATTTTTTCCGGCGGATTTGCCCGGCCGGAAAATAATCGCGGCGGGATGATATTTTCCCGGATAAAATTATTCCGCGCTTTTGATGCCCAGTTTTTTTTCCAGTTCGGCCACGCGCTTGAGCAGTTCGGGCAAATGGCGGGTCGCGATAATCTGGCGTTTCGCTTCCTTGTCCGGTTGCGCCGGAATGCCCATCCATTTTTCGCCGTCGGCAATGTTGTTCATCACGCCGGACTTGGAGGCGATGATCACTTGATTCCCAATTTTCAAATGCCCGGCGATGCCGACCTGGCCGGCCAACACGACGTAATTTCCGAATTTCGCGCTGCCCGCAATGCCGACCTGTCCGCACAGCAGGCAATGCTCGCCGATTTCGACGTTGTGTGCGATGTGGACGAGGTTGTCAATTTTCGTGCCGCGGCCGATGACGGTCGAACCGAGCGCGCCGCGGTCGATTGCACAGCCCGCGCCGATTTCCACGTCGTCGCCGATGATGATGTTGCCGATTTGCGGCACTTTGCGGTGGACGCCGTCGTCCTGAACGTAGCCGTAGCCGTCGGAGCCGATGACGGAACTGGAGTGAATGCGGACGCGGCTTCCGATTTGCCCGCGCGGATAAATTGTCACGTTTGGAAACAAATTCACGTCGTCGCCGAGCTTGGAATCGTCGCCGATAGAATCACCGGCCTGCAAAACGGAGCGCGCGCCGATTTTCACGCGCTCGCCGACGACGCAATGCGGCCCGATGTGCGCGGTCGGATCAATTTGCGCGGATTGGGCGATGACCGCCGTGGGATGAATTCCGGCGGAAAATTTCGGTTCGGGAAAAAACAGAGCGAGCGCCTTGGCGAACGCGATGCGCGCGTTGGGAACATGAATCAGGATTTTTTTCGCGGATGAAAAGCGCTTTTCGGCGATGATGGCGGTCGCGGCGCTTTGCTCCGCGTGGGCGAAATAATCGTCATTTTCGGCAAAAGTGAGGTCGCCGGGCTGCGCGCGTTCGGCGGGAGCGAAGCTTTTCAGGACGGCATTGCCATCGCCAACAATTTCTCCGCCAATGAGTTTTGCGATTTCTGCGGTTGTGAATGGCATTTTGTTGACTTCGTTGTTGCGCCTCACTATAAAGACAGCCGAATTCAGTTCAACATCAACTTTTATGGCGAAAACATTTCGCGTCGGACTGATCGGCTACCGCTTCATGGGCAGGGCGCATTCCAATGCCTGGCGGCAGGCTCCCAAATTCTTTCCCCTCAAGGCCAACGTCGAGTTGCACACGATTTGCGGGCGCGACTCCGCGGGCGTGCAGGCCGCGCGCGCGCAACTCGGCTGGCAGCACGCCACGACGGACTGGCGCGAAATCGTCGAGTCGCCGCTGATTGACGTCGTGGACATCGTGACGCCGACGAACATGCACGCGGAGATGGCGATTGAGGCGGTGAAAAACGGCAAGCACGTTCTTTGCGAAAAACCGCTCGGCTTGAATCTCAAGCAGTGCGAACAGATGTTCGCCGCCGCGCAAAAGGCAAAAGTCGTCCACATGGTCTGCCACAATTACCGGCGCATTCCAGCGATTGCGCTGGCGAAGAAAATGATCGCCGAGGGCGCGCTCGGACGCATTTACCATTTTCGCGCGCGTTACGCGCAGGACCGGCTGGCCGACCCGGATTTCCCGTTGAGCTGGCATTTGCAAAAGGAAACCAGCGGCAGCGGCGTCCACAGCGACATCAATTCGCACATCATTGACCTCGGTCGCTACCTTGTCGGCGAGTTCAAGGAAGTTTGCGGCCTGGTGAACACATTTATCCCCGAACGTCCGCTGGCGGATTCTTTGGCCAAGGGACAAAAGAAAATGGGCAAGGTTACCGCGCCGGATTCGGCGGCATTCCTCGGCTGGATGGAAAACGGCGTGATGGCGAATCTGGAGGCGACGCGTTACGCGCTGGGCCGGAAGAACCACATTGAAATCGAAATCAACGGCAGCAAAGGCTCGATTTATTTCGATTTTGAGGACATGAACAAAATGAAATTTTACAACGGCGGCGATTTGCCCGACCGGCGCGGGTTCCGGGAAATCCAGGTGACCGAGCGCGACGGCGTGCAGCCTTACGTCGGCCATTGGTGGCCGCCGGGGCACGGCATCGGCTACGAACACACATTCATCCATGCGGTCGCGGATTTCATCAACGCGTGCGCCGAAGGCAAGCCGGTGCAGCCGACGTTTGAGGACGGTTTGAAAAACCAGCGCGTGTTGACGGCGGTCGAGGAATCTTCGCAGCAGGGCAAATGGGTGAAGGTGCGCTGACAATTGCCGATAATTTCAAGGAGCCGACTGGTTTCTTCTTGCTTCACCAAGCCGGCGCGACCAATTTCATTTTTGCGAATCGAAAATGAAGCTGGTCGGAAAATTACTTTGCGGCGCGGAACCGTGAACATGGACCGCAAGCTGAACATTTTTCAGAAGACGATGCTCCAGTGGAACGACCTGCATCCTTACAACGTCGTCCATGTGTTTCGGGTCCCGGCAGAATTGGATTTGGAGCGTTTGAGAAAAGTGGTCAACGGCGCGCTGGAAGAGCAGGGAGTTACCGGTGTGACCTTGAACCGCGACCGCGGAACGTTCCGCTATCACGGTGGCCCAGCGTCTTGTGAAATTAAAACCATCGTCGGCGGAGCAAGCCTGCGCGCCGCGCTTTGCGCTGAAATCGAACAGCAACTGAACACCGCCTTTGCCCAGGGCGAACGTTTCAGTCCTTTCAAATTCTTTGCCGTGCCGGAACCGAACGCTTTTTCACTCGGCATCGTTTATTTCCACGCCGTCGCCGATGCGGAGTCCATCGCGCTTTTGGCGAGGGAAATCATCGAAGTTTATTTGAAAGGAGACGGGTCGCGGGATTTTCAACCGCTCAATTTTGATTTCAACCGCCGGAACAATTTGCTCCGGCGTCCCGGATTGCTCATCCGAAAACTCGCCACCCTGCCTGCGCTCGCCGGAAAAATGAGACTTTCCCGCCACATCACTTATCTCGACGAGAATGATTTCGGCAACGGATTCACTTTTTTTTCGCTGGCGTCAGGGGATTTGGATTTGCTCCTCAAAACGGCGAAGGCGTGGGACGTCACGCTCAACGACTTGTTCTTGTCGCTGCTGATGAAAGCCCTTTCCAATTTGAAACCCGACCACGACCACCATCCACGCCGCCGGAATATTTCCGTCGGCTGCATTGTCAACTTGCGGAAGGACCTCGGCCTGGAAGGCCGGCGGACGTTTGGATTGTTTCTCGGTTCGTTGATTGTCAGCCACGAAGTTCCCGGCGGCATCAGCTTGATGGAACTCGCAAAGGCCATCCGCCGCCAGACACGGGCCATCAAGCGTGGCAAACTGTATCTGGGAACGCCGCTGGAAATGTCCCTGGGCCGGTTCATGCTCTCGTGGTTTTCCCTGGAACGGCGGAAAAAATTATACCGGCGGCATTATCCGCTCTGGGGTGGCGTCACGAATATGAACTTTAATTCCCTCTGGCCGCAGCTGCCCGGCGGAAAAATGGTGGACTGTTTCCGGGCTATTTCCACAGGGCCGGTCACGCCGTTGGTGCTTTCAGTCACGACGGTCGGGAACGCGGTGAATTGTGGCGTCACGTTTCGCTCAACGGTTTTTTCCGGGCTGGATATTGAACGGATAAAAGGTGATTTTTTCGAAATGCTGAAGCGTTTGCAAAGCCAGTCATGAAAATCAAAACACTTTACTGTCTGTTGCTGTGCGCCGCCTTTGTCCTGCCGGGCTGCGCGACGTATCAGCCCCAAGGCCTCTCTGCCTTGCGCCGGCAAATCGAACAAAAGCCGCCGCCGCGTGATTTTGTGTTCTCGCCCGAATTGGCGGCAAAAATTCTGGCGCTTGATCCCGACCACGTGACGGGCAAAGATGTCAAAGACGTGCTTTCGCACGCGCCCGCGCCGCAAATCGTCAACATCCACGGCGGCATTTATCCCGTCTATCTCGACATGAAATCGTTTTCGGAATTTCTGATCGGCATGGGTTATCCTGAAGCGAGCATCAGAAATCCGGGGAACGGCTCTTATTCCTTTAGCTGCTACTCGAGCAGCGAGAAAATCGCGGGAGCGATCGCGTGGTATTACGAACGGGATGGAATGAGGCCAATGATTGTCGGCCACAGCCAGGGCGGAATGCAGGCGGTCAAAGTCCTGCACGAACTCGCGGGCGATTCGACGAAGGAAATTCACGTTTGGGATCCCCTGATCCAGCAGACCGAATCCCGCTGTTACATCATTGATCCGTTGACTGGCAAAAAGCGTCCGGTGGTCGGCCTGCAATTGTCCTACGTGACCGCCCTTTGCGCGGGTGGCTTGACGAGAATTCTTCCCAACCAATGGGACGTGGACGGTGATTTGCGGGAAATACCTAATTCGGTGGTGGAATTCACCGGATTTTACCTCCACAACGATCTTCTCGGCGGCGACTACCTCGGCTACGGCCCGGCAAATTGTTACAAAGCCACCGGCACCGCCATCGTGCGCAACGTGCGACTGCCCAAGTCCTACAACCACGTTACTATTCCCGACACCAAACATCTTCTCGACAGCCAGGAAGTCATGGATTGGATCAACAACTACGCGCCGACAAACAGGCCGGAATTGACCATGAAGTTCAAATCCGACACTTCGAACATCCTCTGGGCGGCGGATGTCTGGCATGACATCAAAAAATACTGGGTAATCGAATTGCAGCGGCTGATCCGCGCACAAGAGACAAAACAAAATGGCCGGTGAAGAATTATTTTTGCGGCGCGCCGTTGTTTTCGGGGCGGCGCTCGTTTATTGGACGGGCGTGCTGGTTCAAGTCCGCCGTGTCCGGCGGCGAATCGGCAGGACTCCCAATTTCCGCCCGCGGAATTTGAAGGAAAGAATTCTCTGGTTCGGCTGGCTGCTCGTGATTTTTTTGTGGCTGGCCCAGCCGCTGTGGGTTGGTCGTCGCGATTTGCCCGCATTTTTTCAAATCAATTCCACACTCGCGGTTTTTCCCGCGCTCGTGCTCGGCATCGCCATTACCGCTGCGGGCTACGGCGGCACGCTCTGGTGCTACGTCATCATGGGAAACACTTGGAGAATCGGCGTGGACCCGGCGGAAAAAACCACACTTGTCAATCGCGGGCCATATCAAATTGTCCGGCATCCGATTTATCTCTTTCAAATCATCATGCTGGCAGGCGCCGCCCTGCTGCTGCCGACGGCGTTGTCCTTGCTGGCGCTGATTGTCCATTACGTTTGCATTTTCGCAAAGGCGTCGGACGAAGAGGCGTATCTTTTGACGACGCTCGGCGAGGATTACCGGAATTACCTTTCCCGCACCGGCCGATTTTTCCCGAAATTTTTTGCTCGCCATTCGGCGTCGCGACGGGAATAAATTTCCGGTCGCAAATCGAAAATGAACACACTCGCAGGAAAAGTTGCTTTCATCACCGGCGGCGCGCGCGGCATCGGCCGGGCCGTCGCGTTGAAACTTGCCGAAGCTGGCTGCGATGTGGCCGTTGTTTATCACAACAGCCACGAAGAGGCTGCGGCGGTTTGCGCGCAAATCCAGGCTCTCGGCCAGAAGTCGCTGGCGGTTCAGGCCGACGTCGCCGACCCCGAAAGCCTGCGCGAAGCGTTTGAAACTTTCAGAAAAGAATTTTCCCGCGTGGACATCGTCATTAGCAACGCCGCCATCGGCGTGCTCAAACCGGCGATGGAAATGACCCTCAAACATTTCCGCCGTTGCCTGGAAACCAACGCGCTCGCGCTCAATTCGCTCGCCCAAAACGCCGTGCCACTCATGTCCGAAGGCGGCTGCCTTATCGGCTTGTCCAGCCTCGGCTCCGTGCGCGCCATTCCGAATTATTCTTTCATCGGGGCGTCAAAGGCGGCGCTCGAATCGCTCGCGCGCGGACTGGCACTCGAACTCGGCCACACCAAGAAAATCCGCGTCAACATCGTCAGCGCCGGCGTGGTGGACACCGACGCGCTGAAATTTTTTCCGAACCGCGAGGAGTTGCTTGCCGAATACGCGCGCCGCACGCCGCTTGGCCCGACGCTCACGACCGAGCAGGTAGCCGACGCGGTTTATTTGCTTTGCCTGCCAGAAGCTGCCATGATTACCGGCCAGACACTTGTCGTGGATGGCGGTTACTGCATTTCTGGATGAACGACCCGAAAATAAATGACGCCGGTTTGGCCGGCCAGGTTGCGATTGTCACCGGCGGCAGCCGGGGAATCGGCCGCGCCATCGTCGAAATCCTCGCCGCAGCCGGAATGGAAGTCATTTTCACCTACCGCGACAACGCGGCGGCGGCCGGCAAAGTCATCGCCGCCAATCCCGGCAAAAAAATTTCCGCCGAAAAAGTGGACGCGCGCGATTCCGCCGCCTGCTCCGCTTTCGCCGAGAAAATCGTCGAGCGTGCGGGCAGGATTGATTTGCTCGTCAACAATGCCGGCGTTATCCGCGACAATTTGCTGGCGATGCTCGAAGACGACGACATCAAGACCGTCCTCGACACGAATGTCACAGGCACTTTCAACATGACGCGCGCAGTCGCGCCGTATATGATTTCCAAGCGTCGCGGAAAAATTATAAACGTCAGTTCCGTTTCCGGCGAAAAAGGCGGGCGCGGCCAGACGAATTACGCCGCGAGCAAGGGCGCGATCAACGCGTTCACGAAATCGCTCGCGGTGGAACTCGCGCCGCGCGGCATCACGGTCAACGCCGTCGCGCCGGGCGTGATTGAGACGGAAATGTCAAAAACGGTCCGCGAACTGGCCGGCGACCAGATTCAGTCGCGGATTTTGCTGAAGCGGATTGGCCAGCCGGAAGATATCGCCAACGCAGTCTGGTTTTTGAGTTCGAAATTCGCCGATTACATCACCGGCGAAATTTTGCACGTGGACGGTGGATTCAAGATGGAGTGAAACTATGAGCAACGAAAACATTACGAAGGAAGAAGTCATGGTCATTTTTCCAAAAGTGGCGGAAATCATGGCCGACGCGCTCGGCTGCGATGTCGAAAAGGTGAAGCCCGACTCGTCGCTGATCAACGACCTCGGCGCGGAGTCCATTGACTTTCTCGACATCGTTTTCCGGCTGGAGCGCGGCTTCAAGGTGAAAATTCCGCGCGGCAAAATCATTGAGGACGCGCGCGGCAGCCTTTCCGAATCCGAATTTGAAAAAAGCGGTCTCGTCACCGATGCGGGCGTCGTGCGGCTGAAGGCGTTCCTTTCCGAAGTTCCCGCCGATCGTTTTCCGACGCCGCTCAAGGTGGCGGAAATCCCGAAACTTTTTACGACCGAGACGTTTTGCAAAATGGTGATCCGCCAACAGCGCGCCGCCCCGCCGGCCTAGGCAATTGCAGCATGGACGGACATTTTCGCGCCTTCTCGTTCGTGGACCGGATCACTTCGGTCCAGCCGGGCGTGCAGGTTCGCGGCCTCTATCACATTCCGCCCGGCATCGCTGAATTTCCACTCGCACTCGCTGCCGAAGCCGTCGGCCAGCTCGCCGCGTGGTCGGCCATGGCCAAACTCGATTTCAAACGCCGCCCGGTCGCCGGAATTGCGAACAGCGTCGAACTGCTTTCGCCGGTTCGCCCCGGCCAGACGCTCGAACTGGCTGCCGACATCGAGGAAGTTGACTTCGACGCCGTGGCTTATTGCGGCACCGCGCATTGCGGCGGAATTCCCGTCGTTCGCCTGAATCATTGCGTCGGTCCGATGCTGCCGCAGGAAGATTTCGACGACGCGCAGGCGGTGAAAAACCGTTTTGAACTGCTTTGCAATTCTGGCGCGACGCCCGGCGGTTTTGTTGGCTTTCCGCCGCTAATGCTGGAACAAACCGGTGCCGAAGCTGGAAAATGGATCCGCGCCAACCTGCAAATTCCCGCGGCCGCCGATTTGTTCGCCGACCATTTTGCGCGCCGGCCCGTTTTTCCCGGAACGCTTTTCATGCACAAGGTTCTGGAACTAGCAGCCGGCGTGGTCAGCGGAATTCCGGCGGACGGCGGCAAATGGGTTGCGCGGACGGTTTCCGATGGCAAGATGCGGACGTTCATTCCGCCGGGCGACATTCTGGAATTTGAGGCGCGCCTGACAAAACACGAAGGCGATTCGGCGGTCGTCGCCATCGAGGCGCGAAAAGGAAACCGCGTTACTGGCACTTCGCGCGTGAAATTGATGCTGGAAAAAAATTCATGAACCCGCGCCGCAAAATCGCCATCACCGGCATCGGCATGGTCACGCCGGTCGGCAATGACGCGCCGTCCACTTGGTCAGCGTTGCGCGCCGGGCGCACTGGCTTCGGGCCGATTCAAAATTTCGACGCGAGCGGTTTTACCACGTGCATTGGCGCCGAGGTGAAAAATTTCGACGCGGACTCCGCCGTCCGCGACCGCAAGCTGCGCAAGTTTGCCTCGCGTTCGCACCGGTTCGCGTTCGCCGCCGCCGAGGAGGCGTTTGCGGACGCGGGCATCCGCCCCGAAAATTCCACGGCGGAACGCTGGGGCTTCAGCGTCGGCGCGGGCATGATGGGCTTTACTTTTGACGAGCTGAAAAACGTCCACAAATTTTGCGCGCCCGATGGTGAGTTCAATTCCGATGGCCTGATGCATCCGGAATTTTCCGCCGACCCGGTCGCGTTTTGCCGCAGCCAGACGAACGCCGCGCTCGCGCTGCTCACGCATCATTTCAACATCCGCGGCTACGCAACCGCCGTTCACACCGCGTGCGCCTCTGGTGGTCAGGCCATCGGCACCGCGCTCAAGGCCATGCGCCGCGGCCTGTGCGATTTCATGCTCGTCGGCGGCTATGATTCGATGCTCAATCCCATCGGCCTCTCCGGTTTTTGCCTGCTCGGGGCGCTTTCGACGGACAACGAAACGCCGGAGCGCGCGAGCCGGCCGTTCGATTTGACGCGCAACGGTTTTGTTCTCGGCGAAGGCGCAGGATTTTTGGTTTTGGAAAATTGGGACGCCGCCGAAAAACGCGGCGCGAAAATTTACGCCGAGCTTGCCGGCGATGGAAATACCTTGAGCTGCTATCGCATCACCGATTCGCCGCCGGACGGCGACGGACCGATTCAGGCGATGGAGCAATCCATTTCCGACGCGGGCATCACCGCCGGCGAAATTGATTACGTCAACGCTCACGGCACTTCGACGCAGATGAACGACAAAAGCGAATGCGCCGGGTTGCGTGCCGTGCTGGGGGCGCATGTCGAAAACGCGCTGGTCAGCTCCACAAAAAGCTGCATGGGACATCTCATCGCCGCCGCCGGTGCGGTCGAGGCGTGCGTTTGCTCGCTCGCCATTCGCGACGGCATCGCGCCGGTGAACGCCAATTTGGAAACGCCCGACCCGGAATGCAACGTCAACATCGTGCGCGGGAAATCACAGCCGAAAAAAATCCGCGCCGCGTTGTCCAATTCGCTCGGCTTCGGCGGCTCAAACAGTTGCCTCGTGTTCCGCAACCCGGAGGAAGTGAAATGAGCATCGTTTTCACCGGATTCGGCGCGGTTTGCGGCGTGGGCAAAACCGTGGACGAGATTTTTGACGCGATTGTGAATGGCCGTTCCGCCATCGCGCCCATCACACAATTTGACGCCGCCAAATGGCCGGTGCGCGTCGCCGCCGAATGCAACGTGGAAAACAAAATTCTCGTCGCCGACCGCAAACTGCACAAAAGTATTTCGCGGACGGACCTGTTCGGGATTTACGCCGCCGACATGGCGGTGCAGCAATCCAGCCTGCCCGCGCACCGCGAAAAAATGGACGCTGCGCTGGTTCCAAAATTCAATGACCGCAGCGGAATCATTTCCGGATCGGGCGGCGGAACTTATCGCAGCAGCTACGATTATCTGCCATTGCTCACCACCGCGAAAGGCGGGCTGCAACAGTTTGGCCGCGAACTCGGCAACACGGTCAATCCGATGTGGCTGCTGAAAAATCTGCCGAACAACGTTCTTTGCCACGTCGGCATCCGCCACAATTTCAAGGGCACCAACACGACCATCACCAACCAGTGCGCCGGCGGCATCATGGCCGTGGCCGAATCCGCTGCCGCCATTCGCGCGGGTGAAGCCGACCGCATGACGGCCATCGGCCACGATTCGCCGTTCGAGCCGGAAACGGTTTTTCATTATCACCAGCTTGGATTGTTGTCCGACGACGCGCTTCGCCCGTTCGACCGCGACCGGCGCGGCACGGTTTTCGGCGAAGGCGCGGCCGCGGTCGTTCTGGAAAAATCCGACGACGCGAAAGCGCGCGGCGTAAAAATTTTCGGCGAATTTCTCGGTTCCGGTTGCGTCAACGAAGCCACGGGAATTCTCGACGTCCGCCCGGACGGCGACGGCGTGAGCCGCGCGATTGAAATTGCGCTGGCCGACGCGAAAATTTCGCGCGATGAAATCGGCATGATTGTCGCGCACGGCAACGGCACGCGCGCGTCGGATGCTTCCGAAGCGATCGGGGTTCGCCGTGTCTTCGGCGAAAAAATTCCGCCGGTCACCGGTTTCAAATGGGCCTGCGGCCATCTGATTGCGGCGTCGGGAATCACGGATTTGGTTTTGGCGCTGGCGGCGTTGCAAAAGAAAATTGTCCCCGGAATCGCCACGCTGAATTCAAACGATCCGGAAATCGCGCCATTTCCCATTTCCCAAACCGCGCAAACGCCGCGCGGCGATCGCGCGCTCGTGATCTGCCGTGGCTTCGGCGGCATGAACGTCGCGCTCATCGTTCGCGCCGCCAATTCCTGATGCCTGAAGCTCCGCCCAATTCGCGCTGCGGCATTGACACGGTGGAAATTTCCCGCGTCGAGAAATTGCTCGCAGATTTGTCGCCGGGCGAGTTGCGGAAATTTTTTTCGGAACAGGAACTTCAGGATGCCGGCGTCGGCGCGGGCCGCGCCGCGAGCCTGGCCGCGCGTTTTGCCGCGAAGGAGGCCTGCTGCAAATTGTTTCCGCGCGAAACTGGCCTTGGACAAATCGAGCCAAGCGATTTTTCTGTCCGCCGCGACGGATACGGGACGCCGCAAATTGAAGTCACGCCCAGCGCGCAATTTGTTTTGGACCGCCATCGCGTAGGCGCCATCCAAATTTCGCTCACCCACACGGACACGAGCGCATCGTCGGTGGCACTAGCCGAGTTGAAAAAAACCGAGGTGCCGTGGTTTGGAAAAATGTTTTATCATTTATTTCCGTATCGGCGCGCGCTGGTGCTGCAAAACATGAGGCGCGTGTTCGGTGATTTGCCAGAGGAGGAAATTGTCCGGCTTGCGCGGGCGTATTACGCCCATTATGTGCGGTTCGCGCTGGAAGTTTTGCGCCTGCCATTTATGTCGGCGGCGCGGCGCAAAAAATACATCCGCGTCGAGAACATGGAATCACCGCTTCGCGCGCATGAACAAGGAAAGGGACTTATCCTTTTAACCGGACATTTCGGAAATTGGGAGGTTTCAACAACCGCCGGCATCAAACAGTTTCCGCAATATAAAAATCTTTTTCATTTTGTCCGCCGTCCGCTCAAGCCGCGCTGGTTGAACAATCTCATCGCGCTTCGTGACAAGCGCGCCGGTTTTGGCACGCTGACCAAGCGTGGTTCGCTTGACACGATGCTCGAACTTTTGGCGCGCGGCGCGATCATCATTTTTGTCTTTGACCAGCACGCCGGCGAGCATGACGGCGTGCTGGTTGATTTTTTGGGCCATCCGGCGGGCACATTCAAAAGCCTAGCGCTCATCGCGCTCACGACCGGAACGCCGGTTATTCCAGCATTCAGTTGGCGCGAATCGGACGGCACGCACGTGCTCCGTTTCGAGGACCCGTTGCCGTTGATCGAGTGCGAGGATGCGGACGAGGCCATCCGGCGAAACACGCAGGCTTACAATGTTGCGCTGGAGCGGATGCTGCTGCGGCATCCAGAGCAATGGATTTGGATGCACCGGCGCTGGAAGGTTCGCGCCTGAGATTTGGCTTGCTTGCCGTCAAATCAACGCGTATTAAAAGGCAACCTTGCCCACGTGGCGGAATTGGCAGACGCGCTAGATTCAGGTTCTAGTGAGTAACATCATACAGGTTCAAGTCCTGTCGTGGGCACCACATAACACGTTGTGAATTTCCGTCGCGGAACGACACTGCTTCTGGCCACGCGCAACGCCCACAAGGTCGGGGAAATTCGCGCCATCCTCGGCCCGCAATTTCAATTTCTCACGCTGAATGATTTTCCCGCAGCGCCAAAAGTCGTGGAAGACGCCAACACCTTTGCCGGCAACGCGACGAAGAAGGCGGTCGAGCTGGCAAGATGGCTGGCGGAGAAACATTCAACATCCAACATTCAACATCCAACGCCGAACTTTGTCCTCGCGGATGATTCCGGCCTGGAAGCTGATGCTTTGAACGGCGCGCCTGGCGTTCATTCCGCGCGGTTCGCGGCGAAGGGAAAAAATAAAAATTCTTCCGACTCGGAAAACAATTCAAAACTCTTGCGCCTGCTGGAAAAAGTTCCGCCGGAAAAACGCACAGCGCGGTTTCGCTGCGTCATCGCTCTGGTGGAAATAAACCCGCAACCCGGAATCTCCAATCCACAATTATTCGACGGCATTTGCGAAGGGGAAATTATTTTTCAGCCGCGCGGGCAAAATGGTTTTGGCTACGACCCGTTGTTTGTGCCGGACGGCTTCGAACAGACGTTCGCGGAATTGGGCGACGAGGTGAAAAACAAATTGAGCCACCGCGCGAAGGCGCTGGAAAAGCTAAAAATTTATTTCAGCAAACTGCCGAGCTGAAGTTTTTTTCGCAGCCGGCCGTTGTCGGCGCACATCCGAAGTCTTCCGTCCGGCAATTCCTTCAAAAACATTTCGCCATCGGAACATTCAACCATCAAACCGCCCGCTGCGATATCCCACAAATTGATCGTGCGCTCGATGTAGGCGTCGAGCCGGCCGCTGGCGACGTAGGCGAGTTCGAGCGCCGCTGAACCCAGGATGCGGACTTTCAGCGCCCGCCGCGACAGGCGGAGCAAATGAGGCAGACTTTTCTCCAAATTTTCCCTGCTCTTGGAAAATCCCATCGCCACAACCGAATCGCCGACGCGCGCGCGTTTGCTCACGCGGACGGCGCGCCCGTTCAATTTTGTTTTTCCGCCGCGCGTCGCCGTCCAAAGCTCGTCCGTAAACGGGTCATAAATCACGCCGAGAATTGTTTCGTGACTGTGGCCTGTGGCCTGTGGACTTCTGGCTTGCAGCGCAATCGAGACCGCCGCGTGCGGCATTCCAAAAAAATAATTCACCGTGCCGTCAATCGGGTCCACGACCCAGCGATATTCGTTGTTCGCATCGCCGGAACAGCCTTCCTCGCCGAGCAGGGAAATTTGTGGAAAAGCGCCGAGCAAAATTTTCTCGATGGTGTGCTGGCAGCGCACGTCGAGTTCGAGCTTGATGTCGTGGGCGGCGGTGGAATTGACGCGCTTGAGCAAATGCCAGTTGTCGCGCATGATTTTTCCAGCGGCGCGGGCGGCCTTGACAGCGGCAGCCAGGAATTTTTCCGGCGTAATTTTCTTTACAGATTTCATGGGATGACTTCGTTCCGGCCTTCCAGCAATTCGTCCTGCTCCTTGCGTTTGTCGTCGAGCAGTTCCTTCTCGGTCGCCTCGAGCGCGTGCAGCAGGTTCGCTGCTTCGAGCAGGCGCGGCACGGTGACGTAGCTGGCGCCGGCGGCGTAAAGGCCGGGAATGTCGGAAAGCAATTCGGCGTGGACGACGATTTTCGCCTCCGGGTTCAACTCGCGGAGCTGCCGGAGAATTTTCAAATTGTCCGCGCCCTTCAAAACCATGTTGGGCAGCGAGCAAACGATGATTTCGCATTTGTCCACGCCGGCGTGATGCAGCACGTCGCGCTGCGTGATGTCGCCGTAAATGACGCGGACGCCGCGCGCCCGGAGTTTTTCAAAAACGACCGGGTTGAAATCCACGACGAGAATTTCCGGCAACAGGTCGGAACGGTTGCGGGCGATTTCCTCGAGCAGCGAACTGGCCGTCCAGGAAAAGCCGAGCAGACAGATGCGTTTCGGCTTTTCGTCGCCGGCGGTTTCGGGGGCGGTTTCATTCAAATCGTGGAGGCCGAGTTTGTTCAATTGCGGCGTGAGTTTGCGGAGAATCAGATTGTTTTGCAGAATCGCATAAGTCGAACCGACGGCGAGAAACGCGAAGGCGAACGCCACGATGCCGATGATGTTTTCCGAGACATCGCCGGATTTTGCGCCCAGCGCGAGCAGCACCAGCGACAATTCGCTCACCTGGCAAAGATTGACCGCGGGCAGCAGGCTCACGCGATAGCCGCGGCGCATGGAATATAGCACCGGAAAAACCGTCGCGAGCCGGCTGCTGACGAGGAACAGGCAGAAAAAAACCGTCCACAGGACGTAGCTCCACGTCGGCAGGGGGATTTTCAAACCCAGGCCGACGAAAAACAACGTCACAAAGAAATCGCGGATGCTCGTGACTTTGGCGACGACGTCGAGCGTGTAGGGAAAGGTCGAGACCATGACGCCCGCGATGAGCGCGCCCATCGCCGTGGACAGGCCCAGCCAGTCGGCGAACCCGGCCATGGCAAAGCACCATGCCAGCGCGCCGACCAAAACCAGTTCCGGCAGCCGCGCGATGAATTTGAAAACCGGCGGCAGCACGAACCGGCTGGCCAGAAATGCCACGGCCACGAGCAAAATCACATGGCCGACGGCCTTGGCCATGACGCTGACCTCCGGATTTTTCAAGTCCGGCTGGATGGCCAGAAATAAAATCGTCGCCACGTCCTGCAACACGAGCACGCCGAGCGTGACACGGCCGGCGAGCGTTTCGAGTTCGCGCTTGTCGTAAAGGATTTTGACGATGATGACCGTGCTGCTCATCGCCGCGGCGACCGCGAGGTAGAGCGCCTCCAGCCAGTTTTGCGCCGGGCCGATCAGCCCAAAAACGAGCCAGCCCAGCAAAACGCAGCCGATGATTTGCGCCGCCGCCGTGAGCGTGATGACCTTGCCCGCGCTCAACATCTTTTTCAGATCAATCTCCAGCCCGATCATGAACAGCAACAGCGACAGGCCGATTTCGGAGATGATTTCGATGGACTGCGTGTTGTTAATCCATTTCAGGCAATTCGGCCCGATGACAAACCCGGCGACGAGATACGCGAGCAGCAGCGGCTGGCGGGCGACCTGCGACGCCACCGCCACAATCCACGCGGCGATGATGCAAATGGCAATGTCAGTGACGAGTCCTTGCTCCATGCGGACAGAAACTTAAACGAGCAAACCGATTAGGAAAGCCGGAATTCAAGAAAACCGTGACGCGGTTGGCCTCGAATAAGGCAATCTTGGCCTTTGAAGGGAAAATGCCGCCCGGCGGCGGCGGGAGAGCTTCCACAGCTTCCGACGTGACTCCGTCCGCCACGGACGACCGGTGAAACGTTCCGACGGTCTTCCGTGCTCCACGGATTGGCAAAACAACGTTCCGACGGTCTTCCGCGCCCCACGGATTGGCAGCAGGTGCGGCTTTGCAGAGGTCTCTAATTTCCGGCGTTCCTTCGTTCGCAATTCGCTTTTAATCCAAGGCGTCGAGCAAGGACTGCGCGTGGGCGAGCTTGGCCTGCCAATCCACGAGCCGTTGCTTGTGCTCTTCCAAAACATTCGCCGGAACTTTTTGCGCGAAATTCGGGTTGGCCAGCTTGGACTGGACTTTTTCGATTTCAGCTTCGCATTTCTCGATTTCTTTTTTCAGCCTCGACTTTTCGGCTTCAACGTCAATCAGACCTTCGAGCGGCAAAAACAATTCGCCAAACGCGTGGCGGACGGCGGGAACATTCCTGGCCGGCTGGAAATGCGGGTTGACTTCAACCGCCTCGGCGTTGAGCAGCAATTTCAAAACTTCGACGTCACCCGGCGCGATTTCGTTCGCCGGCTTGAAAATGAACTTCACCTTTTTGTTCGCCGGAAGATTCGCGGTGTGGCGCAGGTTGCGGCCTTGCGCGATGAATTCGTTCCGCGTCTCAATGAACTTTTCGTCACGCTCGCTCAAGCCGTAAAATTTTTTGAAATCGTCGTCCAGCGGCTTCGGCCACGGCGCGAACATGATGGTCTTGCCGCCCTGATTTTCCGGCATATCGGTGGAAAAACCCATGCCATGCCACAATTCCTCCGTGATGAACGGCAGGAACGGATGAAAGAGCCGCAGTGTATGCGAGAGGACAAAATCAATCACCGCCAGCGTATTTGCTTTTTGTGCGGCGTCACTGCTTTGCAAAATCGCTTTGCTTGCTTCGACATACCAATCGCAATATTCGCTCCAGAAAAATCGGTAGAGTGTCCCCGTCGCGTCGCTGAATTTATAATCGGCGAACGCGGAATTCATTTCGCGAATCGCGGCATCGAGTTTTAGCAAAATCCATTTGTCGTCGGACGTTAAAAGTCTCGGATTAATCTCGCCTTGAATTGGCAAGTCGGCGCTGCCGACCATCTGGCGGAAGCGGCAGGCGTTCCAGAGCTTGTTGCAAAAATTACGGCCCAGCTCGACGTTCTGTTCGTCGAACAAAATATCCTGGCCGAGCGGTGCGGCGCGCATCACGCCGAAGCGCAACGCATCCGCGCCGAACTTCGCGATGAGATCGAGCGGGTCGGGCGAATTGCCGAGGCTCTTGGACATCTTGCGGCCCTGCTTGTCGCGGATGATGCCGGTGAAATAAACGTTCTGGAACGGCTTTGCATCGGGGAGCCCGAACTTCGGGTCGCCCATGAACTCGTAGCCGGCCATGATCATGCGCGCGACCCAGAAGAAGATGATGTCCGGCCCGGTGACGAGGTCGGTGGTCGGATAAAATTTCTTCAAAGTTTCGGTCTGCTCCGGCCAGCCCATCGTCGCAAACGGCCACAGCCATGAGCTGAACCAAGTGTCGAGCACGTCGGGGTCTTGGGTGAAGCCTTCAACTTCGCTCATCCGTTTTTCGAGTTCTGGATCCGCTGTTGCGACATAAATTCTATTACCGCTCCAATTTAATTTCCCCTTGCTAAGAAGCTCGCCTCCCAATTCCTTTTTAAGCCAAGTCATACCGGCTTTTAATGAGTTATTGTCTTCAAAAGTGCGGCTCCATACAGGAATCCGATGCCCCCACCAAAGTTGACGACTAATACACCAATCCTGAATGTTGCTCATCCAGTGGTCATAAACTTTCGCCCAGCGTTCGGGATGAAATTTCATCCCGCCATTTGCCACCACAAAGCGGGATTTTAAAACACTTGGGTATTGTAAAAACCATTGCAAACTCAAGCGCGGCTCAATTGGAACATCGGCACGTTCACTAAAGCCAACATTGTTTGTATAGGGTTCTTCTTTTTCTAGCAGACCAAGTTCAGTCAATGCTTCAACAGCAATCTTTCGAGCTTTGAAACGATCAAGCCCCTTCAATTGGTTGCCAGCCTTTTCAGTCATAATCCCATTTGGACCAATCACCTCGATTGGTTCTAATGGTTCAGGCAATTTAGGATCTTCCATCCGAAGATGTGAGAGCCGAACAAAAATTTCGTAGTCCGCTTTGTCGTGCGCGGGGGTGACTTTCAAAACGCCGGTGCCGAATTCAAAATCCACATGCTCATCGCCGATGATTGGGATTAATTTTTGTTCACGCGGCAATTCCACCGGCAGCGGACGCACAACGTGCTTGCCGATGAGATGCGCGTAACGCGGATCTTTTGGGTTCACGGCCACAGCGGTGTCACCGGGAATCGTTTCCGGCCGCGTCGTCGCAATCGTCAAAAAAGTTCCCGGCACCTCAGCGACTTCAACTTTGAAATAATAGAGGAAACCCTTCTGCTCTTTCATGATTACTTCTTCGTCGGACAACGCCGTGAGCGATGCGGGACACCAGTTCACCATGCGCTTGCCGCGATAAATGAGGCCCTTTTTGTAAAGCTCCACAAAAACTTTTTGCACACAGCGCGAATACTCCGGGTCCATCGTGAACCGCTCGCGCGTCCAGTCGCACGACGCGCCGAGTTTTTTCAATTGCTGAATGATGATGCCGCCGTACTTTTCCTTCCATTCCCAGACGCGTTCCAGAAATTTCTCGCGGCCCAGATCGTCGCGGTGCTTGATCTCGCCGGCTTTTTTCAACGTGCGCTCGACGACCGTTTGCGTGGCGATGCCGGCGTGGTCGGTGCCGGGCAGCCAGAGGACTTCCTTGCCGTCCATGCGCGCCTTGCGGGCGAGGATGTCCTGGATGGTGTTGTTGAGGACGTGGCCCATCGTGAGCACGCCGGTGACGTTCGGCGGCGGGATGACGATGGAATAGGCGGGCTTCGGCGATTGCGCGTCGGCGACGAAGCATTTCTGGTCGAGCCAGAACTGATACCATTTGTCCTCGACGGACTGCGGTTCGTAGGCTTTGGAAATTTCAGACATAGACACGAATTTCACCAATTAACACGAATCACAAACTTGTTACAGAACAACCCGTTTGTAATTCAGCGAATCTTCGCCGAAGTTCACGAGCAATCCCAGCTTGAGTTTTGAAGCGGCCAGATAATTCAGCGTTTGTCTGACGTGTGAATCGGTCAAACACTCAATAGCCTTCGCTTCCAGAATAATCTTATCCATCACCACAAAGTCTGCGAAATATTTGTGCGGCAAAATAACGCCTTTGTAAGTCAGTTTGAATTCCTGTTCACGCTTGAACGGAATTCCTTGCCGTTGGAATTCAATTTCCAGCGCGTCTTTGTAAATCACCTCGTCATGGCCTTTGCCAAGTTCCCGGTGAACCTCCATGCAGCAGCCAATAATCTTGAGCGCTTCGTCCTTGTAAATGAGTTCACCCATGAATTCGTGAAATTCGTGTCTCATTTTTTCAACAGCGCGTATTCCATGCTGTCCACCAGCGCCTGCAAGCTGGCCTCGATGATATTTTCGTTCACGCCAACCGTGCCCCATTCGCGTTTGCCGTCGGTGGACTGGATGAGCACGCGCGTTTTTGCCGCCGTGCCGCCGACTTTCTCACGCGCTGAATCTATGGCTTCAATAACTTCTTCAACTGATTCCTGCCTCAATTCTTTCAAAAAATCTTTGGCTTCAGAATCAATTATCCTGACTTTGTAATCGGTCAGATGAACTTTTTTAAGTTCTGGAAAAGATTTCACAAGTGCTGTGCGCAGTGCTTTGTCTAAAGCATTGACTGGGCCATCTCCGGTCGCGGCTTCAAATGAAATTTTATTTTTGACACGCACGTTAATTGTGGCTTCACACTTGGATTTACCTCCTTCGCTAGCCATTGAATCATGACGCATTGAGACATGATAGCTCTCAACTTTAAATGGCAATTCTCGTTTGCCCATTATTTCCTGAATACGCAAAGCTAAAGAACCATCAGCGGCTTCAAATTCGTAACCTTGGTGCTCCAATTCCTTGATGCAATTAACAATTGCCTTCAACTCCGGCGTGTCGTTCGTGAGCTTGAAGCCGAGTTCCTGCGCCTTGATGACGATGTTGCTCCGGCCCGCGAGGTCGCTGATAAGAATGTTGCGCGCGTTGCCGACGAGCGACGGGTCAATGTGCTCGTAGCTTGCGGAAAGTTTCTGAACGGCGTTGACGTGCGCGCCGCCCTTGTGCGCGAACGCCGCCGCCCCGACCCACGGCAACCGCGGGTTGTGGCGCATGTTCGCGATCTCGTCCACGAACTGTGAAAGCTCCTTCAACTTCGCCAAGGATTTTTCCGGCACGCAGGATTTTTTCAACTTCAACGCGACGCAGGGAATCACGCTCGTCAGATTGCAATTGCCGGTGCGCTCGCCGTAACCGTTGATCGTGCCCTGGACGTGAACCGCGCCGGTTTCGAGCGCGGCCAGAGCGTTCGCGACGCCGAGGCCGATGTCGTCGTGCGTGTGGATGCCGACTTTGCAATTCAATCTGCCCAGCGCAGTTTTCGTGATGGCGGCGACTTCGCCCGGCAGACAGCCGCCGTTCGTGTCGCACAGCACCACGAAATCCGCGCCCGCTTTTTCGGCGGCCTGCCACGTCGCGAGCGCGTAATCGGAATCCAGTTTGTAGCCGTCGAACGCGTGCTCGGCGTCGTAGATGACAAATTTGCCGTGGTCTTTCAGGAAACGGACCGTGTCGCCGATCATCGCCAGATTTTCCTCCGGCGTGCAGCGCAAAACTTCCTTCACGTGCAGCATCGAAGTCTTGCCGTAAATCGTCACGACGGGCGTTCCGGCTTCGATGAGCAGGCGCACCTGGTCGTCCTGTTCGACGGGCGTGTTTTTTTTACGCGTGGAGCCGAACGCAGCGAGCCGCGCGTTCTTGAATTTGCGCTTTTTGGCCTGCGCGAAAAATTCGATGTCCTTGGGATTGCTGCCCGGCCAGCCGCCTTCAATGTAATGCACCCCGAAAGAATCGAGCTTCTCGGCGATGCGGAGCTTGTCCGCGACCGAGAAATTGATGCCTTCGCCCTGCGAACCGTCGCGCAGGGTCGTGTCATAGATTTCGACCTGGGGTTTCATAAATTCCGTAAAAACGGACGCTCACTATCTCCCAAAACGGGGTAAGTGGCAAATCCCAAAACTGGAAGCCGACGGTCGGGACAGGATTGGCCGGATTCCGTTCCGGATGATTCGCTCAACCCGGCTGAAACCGGTTCAATCTCCATCTGCCACGGGCCTGCCGCGCCTCCCGGAAACTTTTCCGGCACTCCCTAAATCTTTTTAGGGACTTCCGCATAAATCTCCGGGCCATCCCAAAACATTTTGGAATCATCCGAAAAGGTTTCCGAATCATTCTCAAACTTCTCCCGGTCATCCGCAAAGATTTCCGGGAGGTTCCAAAACATTTTATGGTCGTCCGGAAAGGTTTCCGGGTCGTTCTAAAACCTTTTAGAACCATCCTAAAAAGTTTGCGGGTCATCCGGAAAGCCTTGAAAAGGGCCAAAATCCCGCGTTTTGACAGAATAAATCAACTTTTTGCCAAAATCCGTGTAGTCCGGCACCCTCCAAACGAATTTTAATGTCCACGCATGGGGTTTCAGCGTTGTGTCGCCCGGATCAAAAGCCGGATGACGAGGAGACCGAAACCAAACAAACGAAGGAAGGACACAAACTATGCGTATAGACATACCGCGCAGTGCGCCCGACCTCATCGCGCTCGGACAGGCGATAGTGGCCAAGCACACCGCGCTGGGAGCGGCCAGCCCGCTCAACAACATCCCCGGCATAGCCGGCCTCGGGGCGCTCGTCACGACCGCCAGCACCAACCATCAACAAGGCATCATCCTCGCCGAACAGGCACAGACCGCCAACCAGCTCCGCGACGGCGCCCTCGGCGATGACAGGACCTCGCCCAACACGGTGAACTTCTACGTCGCGGCCGTGCGCGGCCTGCTCCTGAGCCTCAACAAGGGCAGCGAACACAAGCTCGGCGACTGGGGCTTTGACGTGATTGATTCCGTCGCGCCGAACCACGCGTCCGCCACGCCCGCCGCCAAGGCCAAACCGGCGGCTCCGTAATCAGACTGTCAGACAGACACGAACGGGACGGCGAAAGCCGTCCCGTTTCTTTTTTGAAAGTCCCCAGAGTTCGGGGCTGTGACGCTAATTGCGCTAATTCTCGCGAATTGGATTCACAGAAGTTTTATTTCTGTTCCATGCTAAAAAAACACCACCAATAATCTAATTTTTGCATTTGTTGTCCGTTTCGCCCTTTGTGCGGAATCAAATCTATGACATCTGCCATAGTTTTTCCTGCCGGCAAGGAGACGAAGTCAATTGCATTGCCACAGAGATAGGCTTGAGCAAATCCATCGCGAAATTCCAAAGTAAAAACACAATATCCCATGCCGGACTCGCCCGCTTTATACATTTTTTGAGCTAGTTGAGATGGAAGCCGGTACGGGCTTGGATGAATGCTTGCAACGTCTTCAACTCTAATAAACCTCTTGCCTTGATCATCGTCAGGCCACACGCCCCAAATTTTTATGTAAGAATCTGCTTCAGCGAGATAAACGCGGTCGAACTGCTTGCCGGTCGAAAGAACAACCATGCAGGGGAAATATTTCATCATGCCATCACTTGATGGTTCAATTTTCTGCAACTGCTGACGAAGCTCGTTATTCAAAAGAGGGTATTTTCGTTTCTCTGGCGTGTAAGAAACAAAAGTCCTTGATTCAGGATTCCATCGTTGCATTGACACGGTTCAACTCACATTCGCTTTCAAATCACCTCGCGATAAACGTCCGGGTGCGGGCGGGAGATGACGACGGCGCTCACGAGCACGCCGGCCTCGGCGATGACGGCGCGGCCCGCCGCGACGGATGCCTGCACGGAGCCGATGTCGCCGGTCAGCGTCACGAAGGCCTTTCCGCCCAGCGCCATCGCGAGGCGGACTTCAAGGAGCGTCACGTTGGCGGCCTTGGCGCAGGCGTCGGCGGCCTGCAACAGCGTGGTCACGTTGAAGGATTCGAGGATGCCCAGCGCGCCGGTCGGCTGGACTGGCGAGTTGCGGCCGAGCGCGGTGATGACGTCGGGATGGATGTTGGCGATGACGAAGCTGTCAATGAGCAGGCCGTTGGCGACTTCCGCGCCCGCGGCCACGGCGGCCTCGACCCCGGCGGTTTCGCCGCCGATGAGCACCATGTATTTGCCGGAGCAGATGGAGCGCGAGAGGAGCAGGCGCACGTTGCCGGCCTTGAGCATGGTGTCCGCCACCTGGAAACCGGCGGCGACGCTGGAGAGTTCGATCAAGCCAATGGATTTTTCGGCCATAAAATTATCTTTCCAAAATGATTTGTTGTTCGGTGACGCCGGAAATTTTTCCGGCGAGCGGCGCGTGCAGGATTGCGCCCATCTGGTTCGGCGCGGTTTCGCCGATGATCTGCCCGGCGGAAACGCGGTCGCCGGCTTTCACTTTCGAGAGGCAGGGCGTTCCAGCGCTTTGCTTGAGCGGGATGACGAGGCGGCCCGGTTCGATTTTTCCCGAATACAGCGGCGCGGGCAGGTCGTATTTCTCGACGTGCAATTTGCGCGTGAGCGTTTTGATGGGGACGTGGCGGCCGTCGCGCATTCCGTGCGGCTTGATGTCGGGCGTCGGGCCGGTCCACTTCAGACTTTTCCGGCGCATCTCGGCCTTGGAATCGTCGCAGGCTTCCTTCGGAAATAATTCTTCCGGGCACGCATACAAGGTGCAAAGCCCGCACGAGCAGCACATCGCCGCCCATTGGTTCCAGTAATCCGCGCCGGTCTCGGTGAACGCGAGGCTGCGCATGACCTGATGCGGTTCGACGGCGTAGCCGAGCAGGAATCGCGGGCAATACTCGGTGCAATAACGGCATTGGTCGCACGCGGATTTGCCGATGTGCGCCTGGACTTTGGCGGGCTTGAGCTTGCGTTCCATGACGTGATGGTCGCGCGGCAAAATCACTACGCCGGTGGAAGTTTTCGTGATGGGTGAATCCAGATCGTCCGTCGTCTGGCCCATCATCAATCCGCCGATGGTCAAAACCGGATCATTCGTCGTGAGGCCGCCGGCGAAGCCCAACACGTCGCGGTAAGTGGTTCCAATCGGCACGCGCAAGGTGACGGGCGAATTCACCGCGCCGGCGATGGTGAGCATTTTGTGCGTGACGGGTTTGCCGTCGGCGGCGTGCGCGATGTTGATGAAGGTCTCGATGTTGTTGACGACCGCGCCGACCTGGATCGGAATTCCGCCGGGCGGGATCAACCGTTTCGTGACTTCGTAAACCAGATCGTATTCGTCGCCCGCCGGATAATAATCGCCGAGCAGATGGACGCGGACGTTCGTGCCTTTGCACGCCTCGGTCGCGGCTTCGACGGCGTGCTTCTTTTTTCCCTTGATGCCGATGACGATGTCTTTTGCGCCGACGGCCTCGGCGGCGAGCTGCATTCCGCGGACGAGCGCGGCGGCTTCTGTTTCCATGAGCACGGCGTCCTTGTGCAGGAGCGGCTCGCACTCGGCGCCGTTGGCGATGAGCGTGTCGGCTCTGGCGGCGAGTTTGACGTGCGCGGGAAATCCGCCGCCGCCCGCGCCGACGACGCCGGCTTGTCTGACTTTTTCGACGAGGTTCATCAAAAGGGAATCACCGGAAACTTTCGGTGAAGCGAGCACAGTGTGCGCGGCTTCGACGGTGAAATCAATCAGGAACAAACGATGCAGGAATGGTTGCGCTTCAATCAAAGACAGATACGTTTTGCACGTGGAAGTTTGCGCAACTATTTCCTGCCCGTTTTGCGGACAGTCGTCTGAAGTGGCCATTGACACGAGCGTCGCCAGCCAGCGGTTCACGACGGACTGCGAGGTGTGCTGCCGGCCGTTCGAGGTTGTGACCGAATGCGAGCCGGGCGAAATTTTAAGTTTGGAGGTTTTGGAAAATTGAGGCAACTTCACGCGATGCAATTTGAGAATTGGGTCTTTTGGATTTACGTGGTCCTGCTGCTCGTCGGCGGCCTGATTGGCTTTCTGAAGGCGGGCAGCAAAGTCTCGCTCATCACGTCGGCGGTCGCGGCGGCGCTGCTGGTCTTGACGCGCGTGGGAATTTTCAGCCAGCCGGTGATTATCGCCAACATCATCATGGCGGTGCTGCTGGTCGTTTTTGCAATCCGGCTGGCGAAAACAAAAAAGTTCATGCCCAGCGGTTTGATGCTGCTGCTGACAGCCGTGGCGCTGGCGCTGCGGAACCTGGTGAAGTGAGCGTTCTGGCACCGGGAAATTTCTTGCGCGCGGGCTTTTGAAGCGTATCCTGATTTTCCTTTTGGTTGCACCCATAGCTCAATTGGATAGAGCGGCTGACTACGGATCAGCAGGTTTGAGGTTCAACTCCTCATGGGTGCGCCAAGCTTTGAATTATATTCACAAACCGGACAGATTCAACGCGGCTTTACATATACCCCGGCAAAGTCCCGCCGCAAAACTTTCAGGATAATTGTTGCGGCGCGTTGACATCGGAATTTTCAACGGTAGTCTTTTTACGCCACCCCGCGACGATGCGCGGGCTGGCTCTGAACTCGTGGCTGAAAAAGACGATTATCTTTTGGATTTGCTGTGCGACCTCGGTTCGGTGAGCGCCGAGCAAGCCGCCAAGGCGCGCGCAGAAGCCCAGGCCGCCGGCGTGGGCGCGGTGGATTTGCTGCTGGCCAACGGTATCATCCGGTCGGCGGACGTGACGCAGGCCAAGGCCGCGCAGTTTGGCGCGGAAGTCGTCCAGCTTGGCAGCATGAAAATTGAGGACGACGTCATTTCCATCATCCCGCGCCATGTCGCCAAAAAATACCGCGTCGTCCCCCTTTTCAAAAACGAAAACAAAGTTGTCGTTGCCATCGCTGACCCGTCCGATTTGGACACGGTGGATTCGCTGACCCATTTGCTGGGCGGAGAAGTTGAATTGCGTGTGGCGTCGGAGGCAGACATCGAAGCGGCGTTGACCAAGTATTACGGCGGCACCGGCGCGGAAAAAAAAGTGGTGGAGGACGCGCGCTTCAAGGACGTGATTCAGGAATTGACGGAATCGGAAGTCCAGGTGGCCGCGCTCGAAGACGACGGCACGGCGGTGGATGCCGACGCGCCTCTCATCCGGCTGGTGAACCAAATCATTTTTGACGCCTTCAAGCTGCGCGCGTCGGACATTCATTTGGAACCGCTGGAGAAACGGTTTCGCCTGCGCTACCGCATTGACGGCGTGTTGATCGAGCAGAAGGCGCCGCCGAAACGGTTGCAGGCCTCGATTATTGCGCGGCTGAAAATCCAGTCGAACATGACCATTTCCGAGCACCGCATTCCGCAGGATGGGCGCATCCAGACGAAGGTCGGGAACAAGCTGATTGACTTGCGCGTGTCGTGCCTGCCGACCAACCACGGCGAAAGCATCGTCATGCGTATTTTGGACAAGGAAGGCTTGAAGCTCGGCTTGCCGGAACTCGGATTTTTTACGGACGACCAGCAGACCTTCGAACGCATCATCGGTCTGCCGGATGGAATTTTGCTCGTCACCGGCCCGACCGGTTCCGGCAAAACGACGACGCTTTATTCCTGTTTGCATTTCATCAACCGGCCTGACCGTAAAATCATCACGGTTGAGGACCCGGTGGAGTATATTCTAGGCGGCATCAACCAGGTGCAGGTCAGTGAAGCCGTCGGGCTGACATTCGGCATCGCGTTGCGCGCCATTCTGCGTCAGGCGCCGAACGTTGTGATGATCGGTGAAATTCGCGATCTCGAAACGGCGTCCATCGCCATCAACGCCTCGCTCACCGGCCATTTGGTTTTCTCGACGCTGCACACCAACGACGCGCCGAGCGCGGTCACGCGCCTGGTGGACATCGGCGTGAAGCCGTTTTTGGTCGCGTCGTCCACGCGCTGCCTCATGGCGCAGCGGCTCGTCCGGAAAATTTGCAAAAAATGCAACGAACCTTACCAGCCGACGGAAGCGGAAATGCGCGTGCTGGGGCTCACGCCGGACAACCTGAAAACCGCCAATGTCCAGAAAGGCCGCGGCTGCGGCAATTGCAACGGCACCGGCAACCGCGGGCGTTTCGGCATCTTTGAAATTTTTGTCATTGACGACGAGGCGCGGAAATTGATTTACGACCGGGCGCCAACTTCCGTCCTGCGCTCCCGCGCCCGCGAAATGGGCATGAGAACGCTGCGCGAGGACGGCATCCGCAAGGTGCTCGCCGGCTTGACCACGCCCGATGAAGTCATCCGCGCCACGGTGGGCGATGAAGCCTAGAAAATTGCGAATGATGAATTTCGAATTCCGAATTAAAAACAACGACGTGGCGCGAACGCAAAATTCGCGGTTCGCCGTTCGCAATTCCTGATTTTTTTTATGTCTTATTCGATGTCCGATTTGTTGCAGTTGGTCGTGACCGAAGGCGCGTCCGACCTGCACATCCGCGTGGGCGTGCCGCCCGTCATCCGCGTGCATGGCATTTTGCACCGTGTCGAAGGGCCGTCGCTCAAGCCGGAAGACAGCGAGGAATTGATGCGCAGCATCACGTCCGAGGAGCACATTCAAAGCACGCGCGAACGCGGCGGCTCGGACTTTGGCTTTGCGTTCGGCGACGCGGCGCGCTTCCGCGTCAGCGTGTTCAAGGAAAAGGGAAATTTCGCGATGGTGCTGCGGCAAATTCCGAACAAGCTGCTGACGATGGAGCAGATCGGCATTCCGCCTAGCGCCAAGGAATTGCTCTACAAACCGCGCGGACTGGTGCTCGTGACCGGCCCGACCGGTTCGGGCAAGACAACCACGCTGGCCTCGATGATCAACATCATCAACGAGGAACGCGAAGAGGCGCACATCATCACCATTGAAGACCCGATTGAGTATTATCACAAACACAAAAAGGCACTCATCACGCAGCGTGAGATTGGTGTGGATGTGCCGAATTTCGCCGAAGGCTTGCGCCGCGCGCTGCGGCAGGATCCGGATGTGATGCTTGTCGGTGAAATGCGCGATTTGGAGACGATTGAGGCGGCCATCACGGCGGCGGAAACCGGCCACTTGGTTTTCGGCACGCTGCACACGACCGGCGCGGCGAAAACCATTGACCGCATCACGAACGCGTTTCCGACGAACCAGCAGGAAATGGTTCGCATCCAGCTTTCGACCGTCATGCAGGCGGTCATTTCACAATTGTTGATTCCGCGGGTTGACAAACCGGGCCGCGTGGCCGTCTTTGAAATCATGGTCAACACGCCGTCCATCGCCGCACTCATCCGCGACAACAAGACGTTCCGCATCCAGTCGGACATCCAGACCGGTTCGAAATACGGCATGGTGACGCTCGACTCGTTTTTGATGGACAAATATCAGGAAGGGCTGATTGCGCGCGAGGAAGTCGTGACCAAGGCGCAGGATCCAACGACAATTCTGGCGAAGTTACAGGAAATGGAACTGGCCCAAGCCGTGAAAAGCGGCGGCCAATCTCCGCCGCAACATCCGTCGAAATAATTTTATAACATGGCCGAAGAAATTTCAGATCCATTGCTG
Organism: Candidatus Aquilonibacter sp.; assembly: GCA_035504945.1. Taxonomy (GTDB): domain Bacteria; phylum Verrucomicrobiota; class Verrucomicrobiia; order Limisphaerales; family UBA11358; genus UBA11358. The sequence goes on from DATJRH010000015.1 coordinate 64,173, forward strand.
TCGCTCATCCAGGAGCGGGGTTTGATTGACGACCTGCAATACGAAGAGATTATCGCCGAAGTCAAGCGCAACGCCACGCCGGTCATCCAGATTTTGCAGGACTTCGGAATCATGAAACTCGATGACATCCTGCACGTCATTGCCGCCCACATTGGCGCGGATGTTGTGTCGCTCCGCAACCACCAGTATCCCCCCGAACTGGTGCAAACCGTCCCGGCCAACGTGGCGCGAATGTATCACTGCCTGCCGGTCGCCTTGGACAACGGCACGGTTCAGATTGCGCTGGCCGACCCGCTCGACCCGGCGCGCGCGGATGAAATCCAATTTGCCGTCAAGCGCGATGTGCAGGTGGTCGTGGCCGACCCCATTGAAATCACGAAGACCATCGAACGGCTTTACGGCCAGGATGAGAACGCAAATTTCTCGGACATTCTAAAGGAACTCGGTGCGGACGCGGACATCGCCCGCGAAGTCAGCGAAGCGGCCGACAACGAGAAACTCATGGCGGATCTCGCCAACGACAACGCGCTCGTGCGGTTCGTCAATCTGGTTTTGCAGCAGGCCATTCAGGACCGCGCCAGTGACATCCACTTCGAGCCGTTCGAAACGGAATTCCGCATCCGCTACCGCGTGGACGGCGCGCTCTACGAAATGGCGCCGCCGCCCAAACACCTGGCGTTGCCGGTCATTTCGCGTTTGAAGGTCATGGCCAACCTGAACATTTCCGAACGCCGCCTGCCGCAAGACGGACGTATCAATTATCAGATCAGCGGCCGCCAGATTGACTTGCGCATGTCCACGCTGCCAACGCAATTCGGAGAATCGGTCGTGCTCCGTGTGCTCGACCGCGCGTCCGTGACTCTTGATTTGGACACACTCGGCCTTCCGAAATACGTCCACGATTTTGTGGACGAGGTGATTCAGCGGCCCAACGGCATTTTTGTCGTGACCGGCCCGACCGGTTCCGGCAAGACAACAACGCTTTATTCCTGCCTGCGCCGCGTCAACTCCATTGACTCCAAACTGCTCACCGCCGAGGACCCGGTGGAATTTGACATCGAAGGCATCATGCAGGTCGCCATCAACGAGGCAGCCGGCATGACATTTGGAAAAGCCTTGCGTTCGTTTTTGCGCCAGGACCCGGACATCATCATGGTTGGTGAAATGCGTGATTTGGAAACGGCGCAGATTTCGATCCAAGCCTCGCTGACCGGACACCTGGTTTTAAGCACGCTGCACACGAACGACGCGCCGGGTGCGGTGACACGCTTGGTGGACATGGGCGTGGAGCCATTTTTGATTTCCTCGACGTTGATGGCAGTGCTGGCGCAACGGCTGGTGCGCACGACTTGCAAGAATTGCCGGACGCCGTTCGAACCCACGGAAAGTCAGTTGGCGTTGCTGAACCTTTCGCCGCACGATTTGGGCGACAAAACCTTTCATTATGGCCGTGGCTGCCAGACTTGCAACGACACCGGCTACAAGGGCCGCAAGGGCATTTTTGAATTGCTCATCATCAGCGAGGCCGTCCGCGCGTTGATCAACGAACGTGCCCCAACGGTGGTGGTGCGGCAGAAAGCCGTCGAATTGGGCATGGTGACCTTGCGCGAAGACGGCTTGCGGAGTATTTTCGAGGGTGATACCACCATTGAAGAAGTTGTCAAATACACCTAAAAACCCAAAGAATTGTTATGCCTAGATACGATTATGTGGCGCTCGACTCCCGCGGCAAGGAGACGAAAGGCACGATTGAAGTCACCAGCCAGAATGAAGCCATCGGTCGCGTGAAGGAAATGGGTTTGTTCCCGACCAAAATCACCGAAGCCGAGAAAGTCAGGGAAAAGTCCGCCGGCAAGAAATCCAAGCCGCGCGCCAAAGTAGCGGGCAAAAAAGGCGGTGCGCTCAGCATGGAAATCAAAATCCCCGGGTTGAGCGGCCGGGTGAAGCCAAAAGTCCTGACGACGTTCACGCGGCAGCTGGCGACGCTGGTGGACGCCGGCTTGCCGCTCTTGCGCGGACTGCGCGTGCTGGAAAAACAGGAGCGCAACGTAACGCTTAAGCGGATTTTGGGCGAACTGGCCCTGGCGATTGAGGGCGGCAGCACGTTTTCCGAGGCGCTCGCGCAGCATCCAAAAGTTTTCAACCGACTTTTCATCAACATGGTCAAGGCAGGCGAACTGGGCGGCGTGCTGGAAGTCGTCCTGAAGCGGCTCGCGGAATTTTCTGAAAAAGCGCAAAAGATCAAAGGCAAGGTTAAGGCCGCGATGTTTTATCCCGTGGCGGTGATGATTGTTGCGACCGCCATTTTGATCCTGTTGATGGTGTGGGTCATCCCCCAGTTCCAAGAGGTCTTCAAGGGCATGGACATAAAAATGCCGTGGTTCACGCTGTTCGTGCTGGGAGTCAGCAACATGATTAAAACTCATTTTTTGTCAACGTTCGGCATAATCGTGGCGATTTTCATTCTCTTCCTGCTGGCGATTAACAAAATAAAATTCTGCCGGTATGTGTGGGACAAGTTCAAGCTCAAGATGCCCGCGCTCGGTGCCGTCATCAGCCGGGTGGCCATTTCCCGTTTCGCCCGCACGCTGGGCACGCTCGTCAGCAGTGGCGTCCCCATTTTGCAGGCGCTGACGATTGTAAAGGAAACCGCCGGCAACGTCATCGTCGCCAACGCCGTCGGCAAAGTTCATGAAAGCGTCAAGGAAGGCGAAACCATCACCGCGCCGATGGAAGCCTCCGGTGTTTTTCCGCCGATGGTCGTCAGCATGGTGGATGTCGGCGAACAGACCGGTGCCATGCCCGAAATGCTCCTGAAAATCGCTGACAACTACGACGAAGAAGTGGACAACGCCGTTTCCGCCATGACCTCGCTTTTGGAACCGATCATGATTGTGTTTCTGGCGGTCGTCGTCGGCAGCATTGTGGTCGCCATGTTCCTCCCATTGATTTCAATGATCAGTCAAATGAGCCAGTGAGTGGCAACGGAACCCAACGGGAAATCTTTGGTGGAAAGAACAAAATTCATTGACAAATATGGTGTTAAAGTGTAAATACAATGTAATCACATTGCATGGGCGTGTTATTTACAGTTAGCTCATTATGGAGTTTGATTGGAACAATCCGCCCTTTGAATTGGATGGTTCTTTGACTCAGCAGGAAATTGAAGAATCCTTTGAGGATCCGTTTGCGATTCGGCTCCTGCCCGACTCGGCGCGATTCGCCGTTCAGGCGCGCTTTTTCAATCTGGGAATGTCAGCGGGTGGTATTGGAATTTTCAGCGCCTATCGGACGAATGGCCGGCTGGTTCGCGTGATTCACGCGCGCCCGTTCGAGCCCGAGGAACGTTTCTTTTACCAGAGAAAAATGGATCAAACGTTGTCGCCGTAAAATCATCTTCATGCGCGCGCTCATGCTCAAAAAGAAAACATCCAGGCCGGGCGTGAGGGTGAGCGAGATAAAAAATGCGAACTTTTGCCAGTTGGGAAGACGTGCCCATCTTCGACAGCGAAGACGCGGAGGCGGATTTTTGGTCGGAGAACCGCCCGGCTTTGCGCCTGATGGAAACGGCCACGGCGGGCGGCGGCGAAGCCTCCGAGTCCGTGACCATCACGCTGCGGATCGACCCGCGGATGCTCGCGCGGATCAAGCGGCTCGCCCGGTCGCGGTTTTTGAATTACCAGAGCATGATCAAGCAGTGGTTGAGCGAACGGATGGAAAATGAATTGCGCGAAAAATAAAACGCCATGAAAAATCATCAGACAACCCGGACCGTCGAGGATCGGAAACCGAAAGCCGGGAGCCGGCCGGATGCCTCGACGTTGCGTTCCCGGCGGGCTTTCACATTGGTGGAACTGCTCGTCGTTATCAGCATCATCGGAGTGCTGGCCGCGCTCACGATACCCGTTTTGAAATCCGTGAAACGCCGCGAATACATTAACAAAAGCGAGGCGGAAATGGCGCAATTGGAATCGGCGATTGACGCCTACAAAACCGCCTACGGTTTTTATCCGCCGGGCAATTCGCTGACTCCATCCAACCCGCTGGTCAACCAGCTTTATTTTGAGTTGGCAGGCACGACTCTTACCAACGGCAATTTCACAACTCTGGACGGCAGCGCCACCATCACCGCCGCCAGCGTGACGAACACATTCGGCGTGGGCGGATTCGTCAATTGCAACAGCGCCAACAAACCTTCCAGCGAAACTTCACAAATGGCGGAGAATTTTCTTGTCAACTTGAAGGCAGATCAAATTGGGGCGAACAGCGCGGGCGTCCAGCTTCTCGCCGGTTCCGTCGGCGGGCCGGATCCCAGTTACACGCCCCTGCCCGGTTCCAGTTCGAACCCGTGGCGCTACGTCTATCCCGGAACCAACAATCCCAGCGGATTCGACTTGTGGATTCAACTCGTGATCGGCGGACAAACCAACCTCATCTGCAACTGGAGTTCGCAGGTGCAAATCAACAGCCCGCTGCCCTGAAATTTTATGCGTCTGGACGAAACATTCGAAAGTTCCCGCAGTGGGCGGCCGGTGGCCGTTGAATGGCACGACTGCGCCTGGTCTCCGCAAATCGTCGCGCCGCGGATGGCCGGAGCGCCGCTCATTTCAATTTCCCGCCTGAATTCGCCGCGCCGCAATTTTATTTTTCCAAAACCCATGAAAACAACCATACCTTCGCCGCGCCGCCGCGCGGGTTTCACCCTCATTGAACTGCTCGTCGTCATCTCCATCATCGCAATTCTGGCGGCGCTGCTGCTGCCGGTGCTGGCGGCGGCCAAAACCGCCGCGAAAAAGCACCAGGCGCAAGTTGAAGAGCAGGGCATCATCACGGCCATTGAACATTACGACTCGGCCTATGGCCGTTATCCGGTTTCATCCGGAGCCCAGGCGAAGGCGAATCCCGATTTCACCTACGGCGGAATTTTCAACAGCGTTTCCGTGTTCACTCCGGGCTATCAGGCGACCAACAATGAAGTCATGGCGATTTTGATGGACATGACCAATTATCCGAGCGGCGCGGCGACCGTGAACAACGGCTACGTCAAAAATCCGCAGCAGACCCTTTTTCTGAGCGCGAAGCCGTCGGGCTACGATCCGGCGACCGGCGGGCAGCCGGTGGGCGGCGTGGACGTGAACGGTGTTTATCGCGACCCGTGGGGAAATCCCTACGTCATTACGATGGATGTGAATTATGACAATTTGTGTGAGGATGCGTTTTACAAATCTACCACCGTGTCCGGCGGCGGCTTGAACGGATTGATTCAAGCGCCCGACGGCAATTGGGCGTTGCGCGGTCCAGTCATGGTCTGGTCCGCCGGACCAGATGGACAAGTTGATCCCACTTTGCCGGCAAATCAAGGCGCCAACAAAGACAACGTTTTAAGCTGGCAGTAACATGAGCGTCGAGCGTCGAGCGCCGGAAAACAGCCGGGAGTTGAGAGCCGGGAGACAAAAGTCCAGGCTCTCGGCCCCCGACCCCCGACGCCCGGCCGTTTTCGCCTTCACGCTGATTGAGATGCTGGTGGTGATTGTGATCATGGGCATCATCGCGGGGCTGGCGGTGCCGGCGCTGAAAAATCTCGGCCAATCGGACGCGGGCCTGAGCGCGTCGCGCCAGTTGCTCGACGACGTCGGGCGTGCGCGGCAACTGGCCATCGCCAACCACACGACCGTCTACATGGTTTTTGTGCCGACGAATTTCTGGGGCAATAATCCAAGCGCGTTTATCTCAAGCCTGAAAACTTCCGCGCAACAAATTGCCGCGACCAATCTGTGCGACAAGCAATTGACTGGCTACACGTTTATTTCTTACGGCGGCGTGGGCGACCAGCCCGGACAACACGCCTGGCATTATCTCGCGCCGTGGCAATATTTGCCGGAAGGCACGTTCGTTGCGGAACAGAAATTTGACCTCAGCTACGGCAACTACGCGATTGTGAACGAGGCCACGGGCGCGACGTTTCCGATTTCACAGTTCAACTACGCGGACAACATTCCATTTCCAACGGAAGACTCCCCGGTCGGGGTTGATCTGCCCTACGTCGCCTTCAATTATCTCGGCCAATTGACCACGGCGCAGTTGTCGCCGCAGCCGTTGCAGCAGGACCAGTACATTCCGCTGGCGCACGGCAGCGTGCTGCCGGCGATGGACCTGCAAAAAAATTATACGTTCAATTCGCCGGACGTTTCGGAAGTCCCGCCGGGCAACAGCACCAACTCGTCGTTCAACGTCGTCCACATTGACTGGCTGACGGGGCGCGCGACGCTGGAATACCAAAAAGTGCAATGAAAATTTTCAGGAACAAGTCGAGCGTCGAGTGTCGAGCGTCGAAGGCTGGACAGGGCGGGGCACCGGGCTTTTGCCCTCGACCTTCGTCCCTCGACCCTCGGCCTGTTTCCGCGTTCACGTTGATGGAAATTGCCATCAGTCTGGCGATCATCGGCTTTGCGCTGGTCGCCATCATCGCCGTGCTGCCGTGGGGCATGAACGCGCAGCGCGACAACCGCGAACGGACCGTCATCAATCAGGACGCGACGATTTTTCTGCAAGCCATCAGCACCGGCGCGCGCGGCGACGACGATTTGACGAATTACGTTTATGCCATAACGAATTATCAGACCTCACTGCCATTGCCCGGTACTCTCACCATCAACGGATATGCCGGTTCAACTCTGGCAAATGGGGCGCAAATCATCGGGCTGTTGAGCACGCCCGAATTTGTGGACAGCAGTAATGAGCCGGTTGATTACGATGACGCCAGCGCCGACAACGGTTTCAGCAATCATGTGGTTGCCTATGTTCATTCCATCAGTGGCACGGCAGTGGAGAAACCGCCGCAAACCAATGACCTCGTGATTGGCGAATCCCTCAGCTATCGCATTTATTGCGAAAACTTGCCGGTGCCGTATGATACGCCACCACCTTGGGACGGGAACACATATCCAGTGGGCGCCTATGTTTCCTACTCCTCGAATGGACAAACAACGAATTACTGGGAGGCAAACACCGCAACTGCGGCAGGCGATATACCAGGTGCGTCATCCAAATGGACTCGGGTGGCTTATCTTCAGGTGCTCGCGGACAACCTGCGTGAACTGCGGCTGACGTTTCTCTGGCCGGAACTGCCCAGTGGCGGCGTCGGCAACGAACGCCAGACCTATCGCGAACAGGTGGCCGGGCAGCTTTTGGTCAACAACGGCACCCCGCCTTTGTATTTTTTCCAGTCGCAATCGTTCACCAACGTGCCGTGAATACTGAAATGACCATGTCGAGCGTCGAAGGTCGAACGTCGAGAGCCGCTCGAACGGGCGAAATCTCCAGCCCTCGTCCTTCGTCCCTTGACGCTCGACGCGCCTTCACGCTCATCGAAATTCTGGTGGCGATGGCGCTGCTCTCGCTCATCGTGATTGCGCTGATGGCGGTGTTCAACGGCACGCAGACGGCGTTCCGCGCGGGCCTCACGCAGAACGACGTGCTGGAAGCCGGCCGCGCGACGATGGATTTGATGACGGCGGATTTGAAGGAGCTGTCGCCGTCACAGGGCGGCATCGGCTCAATCGCCAATGCCAACGCCGGAGTTGTTCCCGTGAATTTTTCCGTCGCGCTTCCGTCTGGTACTGGTGTTTATGGCAATATTCTTCCGCTGTTGCAGCCGCTGATTCCCAACGGCCAGCAAGTCCGGACCAACGTGGTGGAAAATTTTTTCATCCTGAGCCGCGGCAACGACAACGGCGTGCCCACGTGGTCCGGCACGGGCTATGCGGTCTGTTTGTCGCCGACCAATCTTTATTCGCTCTACCGGTTTTCCAGCAACTGTCCGGTGGCGGCGGCGGGCGCGCCGGGTAATTTATTCGCCGAATTTCAAAATTATCTCCAGCCCGGCGCCGGCATTCTTTCCGCGCCGCCCGGCGGTTCGACCAACGGCTGGAGCCATTTGCTGGACGGCGTGGTGGATTTGCGCGTGCGCGCGTTTGACACAAACGGCGTGTGGATCAATTCCCAGACTTTGCAAGGCGGGCAGGTTTCCGGCAACAACATCGAAACCCTGTCCACCGGCTCCGGCTCCGATTTTGGCGAGACGGGATTTTACATGTTCGGCGACATGCTGCCGGCGGCGGTGGAAATTGAGATGGGCGTGCTGGAGGACCGGACGCTGCAGCGCGCGGAATCGCTGGGGATTCCCAACCAACTGCCGTGGACGAGTCCGGCGCAGTGGAGTTTTCTGACCAACAGCGCCGGCCAGGTCCACCTTTTCCGCGAGCGCGTAACCATTCCCGCCGCTGATCCCGCAGCCTACCAATGAAAATTCCATTTACGATTTGCGGTTTGCGATTCACGATTTGGAAAAAATCGGAGGCTGTCGCCGCCCCCAATCGTCAACCGTCAATCGTCAATCGCAAATCCCAAAGCGGCATCGCCCTCATCATCACGCTGATTCTGCTGGCGGTGACGCTGGTGATGGCCGTCGCGTTTCTGGCCTTGAGCAAGCGCGAACGCGGCTCGGTGGCGACGCAGACAGACATGGACACCGCGCAACTGGCCGCCCGTTCCGCGCTCGCCAACGCCGAGGCGGAACTCATCGCCAATGATCTTTCCGCGACGAATCCCTTCGGTTTCAGCCTGCTGGTCTCCACCAATTTCATCAACTACGACGGTTTTGATCCGGGTGTGGCCAGTCCAACCAACGTCAATTACGATTATGAGATTGGCGGCACCCCGCTGACCGCAGGTGACTTTCTGCAAAATCTCGCCAATTTGTATTACGCCCCCCGCGCGCCGGTTTTTATTCCGCAAAACGGCACGAACGATTTCCGCTTCTATCTCGATTTGAACCGCAACGGGCGTTTCGACACCAACGGGCTGGTCGGCGAGTTCGATGAGAACGGCAATTACCTTGGCACCGGCGTTGAAGTCGGCGACCCGGAATGGATTGGCGTTTTGGAAAATCCCGACGTGCCGTATGGGCCGGACAACGAATTTCTTGCGCGCTACGCCTTCATCGCCGTGCCCGCCGGCAACGGGCTGGATTTGAATTACATTCACAATCAGGCGCTGATTCCAGAAAAGAATTATTCGATGAATCCGATGAACGTGGGATACACGAGCGATGCTTATTTTCGTAATCAAGGTGTTGGCTCATGGGAATTGAATCTGGCGGCGTTTCTCGCGGACTTGAACACGAACGAATGGGACCCGCCAACCTTGGATAATCCCGCAAATGATCCTTATGAATACAGGCAAGCTGAAAACCCGCCTTTTGCCAACACGGGTGTCGCTTTTGAAGATGCTTTTGATTTACTGACCAATCGTTACGCGGGCAATTACAACACGCTGGCCAGCGTTCAAAATCTTTTCGGCGCGAACGGCGCAACGGCATTTGAATACGACGGCATTGACGGTTACAGCGACGGGCCGTTGCAGACGACGATTGATACCAACGAGGATTTTCTTGTCCAAGATCCCGTCACGCTGCCGTGGGCGGGCGCGGACAGCACGAATCATTACTTTGACCTGATGTCGGATTTGTTTAACACGAACGAAACCGCCAACTTCGGCATTCATTTGCAAAACGCCGGCACGAACGAATGGGGCGGCAACACGGTTTCCACTTACGACAGCTACACGTTTTACCGGCTGCTCGAACAACTGGGCACGGATTCCGACCCGGAAGAAAATAAAATCAACCTCAATTATTCCAATGCCGCCGCTTATTTCGATGCTGGCGTGGTCACCAACATCACGATTTATCCGGGCGCGGAAACCAATTTCGTGCCGTGGCAGCCGGTCCAGTTTTTCACCATCGCCGCCAACCAGATGCTGCATGACTATTCGTCCAACTGGTTCATGACCAATCCGTCCAATTATCTGGCGACCTACTACGGCATCACCAATTATCCCTACACCAATTCGGATGGAGCCGGCCTCTACGAATTTTTACAGGCGAACAACGAAAACTTTCTGGGGATCACCGGTGACGGCGTGCCCAGCTTTGGCATCACGAACATCCCGGTTTTGATCGGCAACCAGTTTGTCTATGCGCCCGCCGTCAACCGCATTCTTCAACTGGCGGCGAACATTTATGACGCGGCTTATTTCACCAATCAGTATGTTCCGGCTGCGGGCGGCGCGCCGGTGGCGTATTTGCCGTCCGTGTTCAAGCCGGTTTTCAGTGTGGACAACAACAACAATGTTTTCATCAGCGGCTTTACCGAGGTCACCGACACGAACTTTCTCGCAAATCCGATTCTCAACTTGAATTACGGCCCAAGCATCGTCAGCACGTTGAAGGCGAACCCGAACGATCTGGTGTTTGGCGTGCCGCTGATTATCGGCGCGAAAAAGGGTTTTCCCAACTTCAACGAGTTTGGGATGCAAACAGCCTTCCAACTGGAGCGCAAATTGCAGGTCACACGCACAAGCACGAATGAGACCATTGCGCCGGACAGCAGTTACACCATCAACCAGATGTTCATCCTGTCCCTTTCCAACCAACTGGCGGTGGAATGTTGGAATTCTTATGCCGCCACCTATGCCCGTCCCATCAATATTTATGCGAATGATTATCTGACCCTGACGCTGACAAATGATGAGTCGCCCTACCCCCTCACCACTAACTATGAAATTGTTTCAGGCTCCCTCCAAATCCCGGCCAACGGCTGGCCCGGTTTCAATTTAATTTCTCCAGCCGCTTCGTTCCAAATTCCTTTGAACACCAATCTTATTCCGGTGCCGGATTCGATTTATCGCTTCAACGGGGGCAATCCTTATTTAACCACCAACACGGCCGTGTCGTATGAAAGCAATGTTGTTATCAATGGCTCAATTTATCCGCAGCCGCATTGGGGTTTGGAGATCACGAACAATTTGCAGGTGTATATGGTGGACGCCAACAGCGGGCGGATTGTGGATTACGTGCAATTGAGCGGGCCGACCAGTGACCTTGATTTATCGGCGGACATACAGCAGCAATGGGACACGGGCAACGAAGGATACAACGACCTTTGGGACACCGGCCTAGACGCGAATTATCAGAACATGCCTTATGGGCTTGTCAACCAACTCGGCGTGTCGCTGGGGTTGTATGGCTTGGGCAGCGGCCCGACCGGCTGGGGTTCACAGGATCAGACTACTGAGGAGAATGCGATAGATGGATTTCGCGCTTTCTATCATTACAGCCTGCTGTATAACAACACTGGCAATGGTCTTATCGGCATAGACGTTTCGACCAATCAAACACAAACAGGTTACAATCCCGTTGCCACCATTTTTCAAAACACCTCCTGGCAGGCCAACGATCCGCTCGTTCATTATATTGCGAGCGATTTGAACAATCCCACCGGCAACGGCATTTTCACCGTTTCACAATGGCCGGGAAACATCGGTTATGTAAATCAGCGGTATATGCCGTGGGGCGGCAACCCGGTGGCGACGGGCTCCGACCGCCAGCCGTTTAATCTTTCATTCAAAGACCCGTTGGTGATCAATTCCGATGCTTGGGATTTTCCAACGAACAAATTCCCGACGGTCGGCTGGCTGGGACGCGTGCATCGCGGCACGCCGTGGCAGACGGTTTATCTCAAAAGCTCGGACGTTCTTAATCCCGCCAATGGCGGCATTCTGACCTGGACGAATTGGACCGGTGACAACAACAATTTTGACGCCACCAACACTTCGCCGACCTGGGACCGGCTGCTGTTCGACGTATTCACGACCGCGCCGAACGACAACGCCACGCGCGGGCAGTTGTCCGTCAACGTCGGCATCGGCGGGCATGATCTCGCCGCGTGGTCGGCGCTGCTCAGCGGCATTGTCGTGCCGCCGCCCAGCATCACCAACACTTACTCAGTCATTCAGCCTGCGGGCGCCTATAATCCGGCCTTCCCGCCGCCGCTCGTGGAAATTGTGACCAACATCAACGACATCCGGTCACAAACTGTGAATGTGGACGGAACAGCAGGCGTCTTTGAACATGTCGGCGACATTCTGAGAGCTCCGACGTTGACCGTGCAATCGCCGTTCCTGAACTTGGCGAACACCAATTACAACAGCGACGCGATGTATGAATGGCTGCCGCAGCAGATCATGTCGCTGTTGACCGTGAACGATTCGCCGCGCTATGTGATTTACTGTTACGGCCAGACGCTGAAGCCCGCGCCGGGCTCCATCGTCACCAGCGCAGGATCCTATTTCGGCATGGTGACGAATTATCAGGTGGTGGCGGAAACCGCCGTGCGGGCGGTCGTGCGCGTGGAAGACGCCAACACGCCGCACCCGCATATTGTGGTCGAAAGCTATAACGTTTTGCCGCCGTATTAATGAAAACAAAGATGGAAAATGGAAGCTGGAAGTTGGCGGAATGGTTTGCCGCCGCGCGAAAATCATCAAATTCGCGTGTTTTTGGGCATTTTCCCTCAAAACTGGTGATTTTTAGCCACGGACTTAAGCCAATCTGTCGCGGACTTAAGTCAGTCCGTCATGGATTTAAGTCAATCCGTTGCAGAACCAACCCGGTGCAGTGTGGTGCCTTCGCAGTCCGCAGTCGAGGCGATCTAACCACAAGATGTCGTCACGGATTAAAATTTCGCTTTTGAAATGAAAATATGGAATAATTTTTGACCGCGATTTATGCGCTTGCGACCGACCATCTGGATTTTCGTCTGTGCGCTGATTTTAGCGGGCGTGTGGTTCTTCCTCCGTGTTGCTGAACGCCGTCCGGCGGGAAAATCCGCCGTTGCGCCATCCGGTTCCGCGGCGGTCGCGGCTGCGGGCGGGCAAAAAACTTCAGTGGTTGCAAAGCCGCCGGCGGCGGCTTTGAAAGCCGGCACTCTGGCGAAGACCAATCAATTTCCCTATCGCCTGAGCAACACGGCCGAATCCATTGGCGAGCTGATGAACGACCCCCATGCGATTTTGCTGGAGAACGCGTTCATTGACACGAGCAAGCCATTGAACCTGGCCATTCCGAAAAATTTGCAGGCGCCGGGCAATCCGGGCGCCTACATCGTGCAGGCGCATGGGATGATTGACAGCGCGTTTCGCGCGCTGCTGGCGCGGGCGGGCGCGCAAGTCGTTTCCTACATTCCGAACGACGCCTATCTGGTCACCTTGTCAGCGGGCGCGGCGGCGGACCTGACGGCCAGCGGATTTTCGGTGCTGCCTTACGAGCCGTATTACAAGGCGCCACCTTCGCTTTTGCAGGTGATTTCGGAAGGCCAGCCGCAGGTGATCAATGAATTGCAGGTGGCGGCGTATCCCAACATCGCCGCCGAAACCGAGGCGGCGCTGGAAAAGGCGGGCTTGAGGATTGCGGGGCAGTATGCGTCGCCGTTCGGGGAAGTGTTCACGGTGCAAAATGTGCGCGACGCGGCGGCGCTGGCGCGGATGCCGGAAGTGCAGCGGATTGAGCCAACTTACCGGCGCTCGCTGGCCAACGATTTAAGCCGTCAGACGCTGGGTGTGTCGGTGGATTCGATTACGCAATCGAATTACATGAATCTTTCCGGCTCGAACGTGCTGGTCGAGGTGGACGACACGGGCGTGGACACGAACCATCCAGATTTTCTAACCGGCGGTCCCGGGACTCCGTTGCGCGTTTTCTTCAACGATCCGGCCAACGGCTATGATACGGACGGCCACGGGACGTTCGTCGCGGGTGAAATCGCGGGCGACGGTTACGAGTCAATGACGGTGACGAATGCGCAGGGTTCGATCATGCCGGCCACGAACGGCCAATTTCGCGGCAAGGCGCCGCTGGCGGATATGCTGGCGATGAATTTAAACGATTCGGATTTTGATCTTCAGGAAACCGCCGCGTTGTCGAACGCGCCCATCTCGAACAACAGTTGGGTCTACAATGGCGACGGCACTTATGACCTGGCGGCGGCGAGCTACGATGCGGCCACACGCGACGCGCTGCCCGGCGTGACCGGCTCGCAGCCGGTGCTGTTTGTTTTTTCGGCGGGCAACGACGGCAACGGCGACGACTCCAGCGATCCCGGCGGCGGTTATGCGGACACGATCCAGTCGCCGGCCACGGCCAAGGACGTGATTACGGTCGGCGCGATTCAGGAAGACCGGGACATCACGAACCAGGTGACCAACGCCGACGGCTCGGTCAGCACGCCGTGGCAGCCGGAAACTTCCACGGGCTATCGGGTGGCGGGATTTTCGAGCCGCGGCAACGTCGGCATCGGCACGGAAGGAACTTATGGGCGCTTCAAGCCGGACGTGGTTTCGCCGGGGACTTTTATCATTTCGACGCGCTCGCAGGAATGGGACGAGCAGGCGTATTACTATGAAAATCCGTTGAACGATGACCAACAGGAATATGATGACGTGGTGGTCGGGCCGGATTCGCTGTGGGCGAACGCATTTCCGTTCGTTCCCACCAACGCGATCCAGGTCAGCATCACCATCGGGCCGAGCGCCGATTCACCGGACCTGTATTCAACCAACTTGAGCATTTGGGTGGGGCTGGAGACCGACACCGGCTACCCTTACTTCACCACGAGCAATGTTTTTTCGATGCCGCCCGACGACCCCGGCCTGCCGGCCGTGTTCAGCAGTGAAAGTTTTGTGGGTTTCAATTACGGCATCAGCAACAGCACTGCGGGGCCGGTCACGTTTGATCTGATTACCGACATCATCACGACGAACAACGTCGGCAACGAAGAAGAGGTGTTAAGCAATTTGAATGACTCGCTGGATGGCGACATGCCGCCGCATTATTATCGCTACGAGTCCGGAACGAGCATGTCGGCGGCGGACATTTCGGGTGTGCTGGCGCTGATGGAGGATTATTTCATCAACCACACCGCGGAGACCAACCCCAGCCCGGCGTTGTTGAAGGCGCTGCTCATCAACGGCGCGCATCCGACGGGTTTTTACAATTATCAGGTGGATAATACGATCAATTACGAAGGCTGGGGGCTGCCCAATCTGCCGGATTCGCTGCCGCTGGGAATCACCAATCAACTGGGCGTGCCGTGCGGCAGTTTTTTCCAGGATCAAAGCCCGACGAACGCACTGGCAACGGGCGACAGTTGCACGTTTCTCGTCAACACGGGGACCAACCCGCCGACGCAGTCATTGCGCGTGACGCTGGCGTGGACGGACCCGCCCGGCAATCCCGCCGCCGCCATCAAGCTGGTCAACAGCCTCGACCTCGTCGTGACGAACCTGGATGACCCGACGAATCCCGTCGTCTATTTCGGCAACGACATTCCGGCCAGCAGCGACTTCAACGAGGGCGAGGATGCGGATTCACTGACGAACGGGCTGCCGGTGGACACCATCAACAACGTGCAAAATGTCTATCTGCCGCCCGGCGCCGGCACGAATTTCTCCGTCACGGTCGTCGGCCGCGAGGTGAACGTGAACGCCGTCACCGCGCAGACAAACAATTACGCCGGAGTTTTTGCGCCGAACATCGTGCAGGACTATGCGCTGGTGATTTCCTGCGGCACGAATGCCATCACGGTGACGGATGCCAGCGGCGTCATTTCCAATCCGACCGGCGACCAGAACATCACGGTGGTGACCAACAACAACGTGCCGCTGCTGAACCAGTTTGTCGGCGCGAGTTCGCCGTTGCTCGGCACGAACACGATTCCCACGGGTCCGACCACGGCTTTTGGAACCAACGCCGCCGTTACCATCGGCCAGACGAATCAGTGGCATTTCTACATCGTGCAGAACAACACGAATTTTGCCAACGCGGCGTTTGTGACCTTTTTGCCGGACACGCTGGCGATTCCGCGCATGGGCGTGCTGGCGGACTCGGACGCCGATTCGACGCGGCCGGAAGCAGACATTGATCTTTTTGTGAGCACCGATCCGATGCTGACGAATCTGGATCCGGTGGTCATTTCCAACTGCGTCAACGGCACGCAAATCGGGGCCTCGGCAAGCGGCGTTTTCAACGGTTCGTCCTTGAGCCGTGGCGGCACGGAGTTCGTGGTGGATACAAATTCCGCGCAGGGACAGGTTTATTACGTCGGCGTGCAATCAGAAGACCAGATGGCATCGGAATACGACTTCCTGTCGGTGTTCAGCCAGAATCCGTTCAGCCAGAATGGCACGAACGGCCAGGTCGTGTATGGCGTGCCGGTGCCGGCGGCCATTCCCGACGGCTCGCCGAAGCTTCCGGGCTCGGCTTACGTCTTCGCGCTCGCGCTGTTTCCGATGGAAGTGCAGAACGTCATCGTGACGAATGAAATCGAGCACCAGAACATCGGCGACCTCATCGGCACATTGAGTTTCAATGACAAGAGCGTCGTGCTGAACAATCACGATTCGATTGGCAATCCGCCGGGACCCTACACTTTTGTTTATGACGACAGCCAAAGTCCGCTCCCCGGTTCGCAGCCTTCGGATGGGCCGGGCAGTTTGACCACGTTCACCGGCCAGCAAGCCGTGGGCGCGTGGCTTTTGACCGAGACGGATGATTCCCTGACGCAAACCGGCAGCGTGGAGAGTTTCTCCATGTTGATTCAGCCGCATCTCAACCCGCAAAAGGGTGTCAACGTAACCATCCAGCCCGGCTCGTGGTATTACAACTACGTTGACGTGCCGACGGGATACACCAACTTGAGTGTTTTTGCGACGAACCTGCCGCCGACGGTCAGCCCGCCGTTGCAACTTTATTTGAACGACGGCACCGAACCGAATTTTACGAATTATCTGTTCGAGACTGACTTGACCAATTTTCCTCCGGGTCTGGCCATTGATCCGGGGAATTCCATTTCCTACGGCCCGCCATTGCAGTCCGGAACTTACTGGATCGGCATCTACAATCCCTCAAGCGTCCCAGCCAACGTGTATTTGATTGCAACCCTCAACGGGGCGGCGTCTTCCCCGCAGACGGACTTTGAGGCAAACGGCCCGCCAATCCTCGACGACGCGGTGACGACGAGCACAATTTATGTTCCCGCGACGAACCTGATCACATCGGTCAACGTCGGCATGGTCGTCAAGGATCCGCGCATTTCGGATTTGGCGTTCACACTGGTCAGCCCGACCGGCCAGCGGGTGCTGCTCATGGAGAATCGCGGCGGCTACGACACCAACGGCGCTGGTTCCGAATTTCTTTACACCAATGTTATCAACTCCACGGCAACCGGCGGCGCGGCGGCCAACACCAACTATCTGCCGGTTGATCCGGCTGGCGAGACGGTGCCGATCACCTACAACTTCTACACGGTGCCCGACGAAATGACGATTTATGACGGCAGCGATCCGACAAATTTCTACATCGGCTCGCCCACGTTCCTCTACGACACCGGTTTTACCAACAATCCGCCATTGCCCGGCGGAGGAGGTGATGAAAACACGCAACCGGAAACCATTGATGTCACATCCCAGCCGGGCTACACCAACATCACCATCATCATGAACGAGTTTGGCAATCCTTATTCCGCCGGCGGGGATGCGTGGACTTACACTGCCGGGGCGCAGCTCACGAATTTTCAATATCTGGTGTTCACCGAGGACACCAATTTGACGACGACGCCGATAAAATTCGCCGTGCCGCCGTTCAGTTTCACGGGCATGGCGACCAACTATGACTTGAGTGATTTTGAACTGGCGACCAACGGGGATTATCTGGCTCCGACCAACATTTATGACGCGTTCGGCGGCTGGTCCATGCGCACGAACGAACTGGTTGGCACCAATCTGGTGCCATGGACAAACAACATGGTGACTGTCGTTTCGGATCCCGCCGATTCACTGGGCGACAATGTCGGCAGCAATTTTCTGGCGCTGGCCGACGGCTCGATTACACGCTCGATCGCGACCGTTCCCAATCGTCTCTACAACGTCACTTTCTGGTATCGCGGCCCCGGCATCGCGGGTTGGTGGCGCGGCGAGGGCAACGCGACGGACAGTTCCGACCCGGAAAACAATGGAAACAACGGCTCGCTGATTGGACAGTTTGATTTTCCAGCGGGAGAAGTCGGGCAGGCGTTTCAATTTGTGAACCCCTATGGCCCGTATGAATTTGCCGGCACCAATGCTTATGTCCAAATCCGGCAGTCGCCGACGCTGGACGTCGGCGCGGGCGGCGGGTTCACGGTTGAAGGCTGGATTAATCCGACGAATGTTGCTTTCCAGCAACCGCTGGTGGAATGGCTGGCGAAAGTGCCGACCAATACCGCCGACACGAATTTCAACCTCGTGGCCGGACCATTTTTGGATCCCGCGACAGAGCATTATTATTATCTGCTCGGCGCAACGAATTGGATGATTTCGGAACAATGGGCGCAGTCGCTCGGCGGGCACTTGGCGACGGTGGACACGGCGAACGAGGAGAATTGGATTTACGACACCTTCGCAAATTATGCCGGGACAAACCGCGGCGCGTTGTGGATTGGATTGAACGACGCGGCAAATCCGGGAACGTTCGTGTATTCGAGCGGCCTGACCAATGTGACTTATACCGATTGGGCAACCGGCCAGCCGGATGAATGCAACGGCAACGAGCATTACGTCGCCATTGTCACCGCGACGAACGCGCTGTCGGGACTTTGGGTGGTTGCGGACAACAACGGCGTGAGTTGCACCACACCGGCGACGAACACCGCTTACGGAGTTGTGGAAGTGGACGACCTTCAGACCAACGGCGTTCAGCTTTGGATTTCCGTCACCAACACACCGGGCACGACGAACTCACTCGTCAGCAGCAACGGCTGTCTCTACGCGGATTTGGTGGACATGAGCAATGTCACGCACGAAATCTATTCCGCGCCGGGACTGATCCAGTCCAACGTTTACCAGCACGTCGCGCTCACTTACAGCACGAACTCGGGCATTGCGAATCTTTACTACGACGGAACAAACGTGGCTTCGACCAATCTCGGCGTGTTTGTGCCGAAGACGGGTGGCGACGTTTTGCTGGGCCGTGACATGAACATCGAATCGAATAATTTCTACGCCGGAGAAATGGACGAGATGAGCATTTACTCGCGCGCCTTGTCGGACGCCGAAATCCTGGCCATTTATCAGGTTTCCGCCTTTAGCACCAATCGCAACATCGGCAAATTTGATCCAACGGTCACGCCTGCCGAAGGCCTGGCCGAGGCGCAGGTTGACTTTGGCGGCGACACCAACGTCATCTACGGCCAGAACAAGGATTGGGAAGTGAACAGCTA
Source organism: Candidatus Aquilonibacter sp. (assembly GCA_035504945.1). Lineage (GTDB taxonomy): Bacteria > Verrucomicrobiota > Verrucomicrobiia > Limisphaerales > UBA11358 > UBA11358. The sequence continues at coordinate 83,324 of DATJRH010000015.1, forward strand.
CACCTTCACGGCGACGTCCAACTCGATGCCGTTCCAAATCACCGGGCTGGAACCGGGGATGTTGCTGGATTCGTTCAACGTTTCCGAAACGCCGCTGGGCAATCTGTATTATCTGCCGGAACAATCGCTCGATGAGCTGGACGGCGAAAACCCCTACGGCACCTGGGCTTTGGAAATCTGGGACAGCCGGACGGGAGCCTACCTCACGAACGGCAACGAACTGGTCAACTGGCAGCTTCAATTCGTTCTGCAAACCAATGAACTGGCGTCGCCGCTCGCGACGGTTCCGCAACAACCCACGACCATTACCGTGCCGCCCGGTCAAACCGTTTATCTCTCGGTTGCCGTGCCGACGTGGGCAACGTTTGCGACGAACGTTCTGGTTTCGGCGACTGCGCCGGTGAACATGTATTTCAACCAGACGACCACGCCGACCGGCACAGTTCCGCCTGACACCCAGCTTTTGACGGATTCTACCGGCGGCATCGGTCTTCCAATTCTGTCCGCAAATCCTCCGAGTGCGCCGCCGTTGCTGCCGGGACAGACCTATTATCTCGGCGTCAGCAATCCCGGCGTGCACGCGGTCACGGCGGTTGTCGAGGTGGATTATGGCATCACGACCTTGACCAACGGTGTTCCATTCACCGGCGCGCCTGGCGCGCTGAACGCGACCAATTCGGTGCGCTATTTCGCCTTCAACGTTTCGTCGAACGCATACGAAGCGACGTTCCAGCTTTTGAATTTGAGCGGCAATGCGGATTTGGTCGTTCGCAAAGGGCCGCCGCTGCCGACGTTGTATAGCGACGACTACGGCAGCTTCAACGCGACCAACGCCGATGAAAATATTTATGTGCTGACGAATTCGTCGCCCGTGCCGTTGTCGGCCGGAGCCTGGTATCTCGGCGTGTTCGACCGCGACAGCGGCCCGGTGAATTACACCGTGCTGGCGAAGGAATTGGACACGACAAACGGGATGAACGGCTATACGGTCATTGATTTGACCAACGGTGTGCCGTTCAATTACACTACCGGCCCCGGCGCGGCGCTGACGAATTTCTTCCGCTTTGTTGTCACCAACACGGTCACCAGCACGGTCACGAACTATGTCGGCTCCATCCACTTCGAGCTTTACAACCTGACGGGCAACGGCGACTTGACGGTGCAGACCGATGCGCCGCCGTTTGCGCCGCCGTTCTTCCAGAGCAGCCAGCAGCCCGGCACCCTCCCGGAGTTGATTTACATCAGCACCAACAGCGTGTTGACGAATCTCGCCGCCGACTGGTATCTGGGCGTGCCAAACAACGCAACTGTCCCGATCAATTTCACCATTGAAGCGGTGATTGACACCAATGCCTATTTCCCGGCTTTCCCCGGCGCGACCGGTTCCGGCGGGGGCGCGGTGGGTGCCGGGCACGCGGGGACGAGCAACTGGGTTTATCACGTCATCTCCATGGATGATTCCGGTCCCGGCACGTTGCGCGATGCCATCAGCGGCCCCAACCGGACGGTGGTTTTTGACGTTTCCGGCGTCGTCGGTTTGCTGTCACCGCTGGTAATCACCAATTCATATTTGACCATTGCCGGGCAGACTGCGCCGGGCGACGGCATCACCGTGGCCGGGCAAATGACGGTGGTGACGAATGTCCACGATGTAATCATCCGCGACGTGCAATTCTGCACTGGCGCCGGGGGTGGAACTCTGTCAAACAGCTTTGAAGGAATTAATCCGGCAAATTATACGAACGGCCAGGTTGTCACGGGTTGGACGGTTTTGACAAATCAAGTCAGTGTGGTCACCGATCCGACCAATGCTTATCAGGGCAGCAATTTTCTGGCGCTGGCCAATGGCATTATTTCAAACACGCTCCCTACGACTGCGGGTAACGTTTATACTTTGACGTTTGCCTATCGCGGGCCGGGAATTGCGGCTTGGTGGCGGGGTGAAGACAATGCAAACGACAGCATCAACGGAAACAATGGCACTCCGATGAATGGTATTACCTATACCAACGGCGAAGTGGGACAGGCGTTTGTGTTTAATCACCAGCCCTATGGAAGTTATATCCCGGTGCCGGCTTCATCGAGCTTGAATGTTGGAACCGGAGCCGGCATCACTATTGATGCTTGGGTGAAGGCTGATGCATATAATGCTGATGTCTTTGGTGGGCCAATCATTGAGTGGGATTCCAGCACCAGTTCAGACTTGGCCGACGGATGCGAGCTTTGGTCTGGGAATCAGCTTTTTTGCAACATTAGAGACACGTCAGGGAATGGTCATGTGTTTTATTTCAATTATTTGTCCAGCACAAATAATTTTCAACATATGGCCATGACCTATGACAAAAACAGCGAGTTGGGTGTTTTATATATCAACGGCACCAATGTTGCCTCGGTGAATATTGGTAGTTTCACGCCCCAGACAACCTATCCGGTGAATATCGGCCAGCGCACGGGACAGCCCAACGGCGCCGGCGACACCTTTGGTGGAGTAATTGATGAATTAAGCGTTTACAACCGCGCCTTGTCTGCTAGTGAAATTGGAGCCATTTACCAGGACGGGACAAACGGCAAATTTGACCCCAACGCTCCAATTCCTCAAAATCTCGCGGAAGCCAGCGGCAAAGTTGGCGCAATGAATTTTTCAATTTCTGGCGAGAACACCAACTGGCAGGTTGAAACCATTACGTTCACGGCCACGCAGAACGGCACGCCCTTGGAAATCAGCGGGCTGGAACCGGGAATGTTGCTGGACTCGTTCTCTCTTCAGATGACAAACATCGTCAATCCGGGCGCTCCCTTGCAACTTGACACCGTGTCAAATGTCATTGCCGATCATATTTCCGCAATCTGGAGCACCAATGAAGATTTGTCCGTGCTCGATTCGACGAATGTCACTGTTCAATGGTCTGTTCTGGCGGACAGTCTTTATGCGAATAACGGCTCGCCCGGTTATGGTTCGCGGCTGCGCTATGGTTGTGGCGATTTGAGCTTCAACCACAATCTTTACGCCGACAACTACAACGCCAGCCCGCGCCTGGGCGACAACCTCAGCCTGGATTTCGTCAACAACGTCATCTATGACTGGGGCACCAACGCCGGATTCTCGACGAATGAAAGCACCGTGGATGATCCATCTGGTTTTACAAATGAACTCAACTACGTCTGCAATTATCTCATCGCCGGCACCAATTCTGCATTGAAGGGCATTGCCTTTTGGGGCGGCAGCACGAACACTTGGATTTTCCAGACCAACAATTTCATCGACAGCAACACCAATGGCATTTTGGACGGCGCGAACTCGGGCTGGAACATGTTCACGAATCAATTCACGGAATTTTCTCATCCATTCCAGTTGGTTCCCGTGCCGACCGATGAAGCGTTTCTGGCGTATGAGAAAGTTCTGGATTTTGCCGGACCCGACATGGACAAGCGCGACTCGGCGGACAGCAACATCGTCGAGCACGTTCGCACCCAGACCGGCACACTCATCAATGCAGCGGGAACGCCGCCGGCGCGGAGTTCCTTACTGCCCTATCTCGACACCGACCAGGACGGCATCCCGGATTTCTGGGAAATTACGTTCGGCACGGATCCCTATACGCCGAATCCCAACGCCGCCATTGATGGTTCCGGCTATACCGAACTTGAGGAATACGACAACTGGCTGGCCGGGCCGCACGCACTCACCATCACCAACACACCCGTCGGCGTGGACTTGATACGACTTTTTGGCAAGACCGGCAACTTGAGCTTCTCCGTGACCAACGCCATCAATGGCACGGTCTATCTTACCAATGTCTGGGGTTCGGTGACCAACACCGGCGCTTACAGCAACAATTTCGCCGTTTTCACGCCGACGAACAACCCGATTGACGCGCCGACTAATTTCAGCGGCTACGCATCGTTTGATGTATTTGCTACGAACAATGATACCGTCGCTTACTTCGGCCCGGTGACGGTCGGTGTCGTGGTCAGCGCCGTTCCCGTCGCCATCAACTCCAATATGCCGCCGGTCATCATCACGCTGAACCCGGGGCAACTCGACCCGACCAACTACGGCGGTTCGGATTTCTATGAATTCACCGTTACGAACAACGCCGCCGGGAGCAACGCCGTCGCCGTCCTGTTCACCGTGACGAATGCGTCCGGTCCGGTTGACCTGCTCGCCAACTACGGCCTGCCGTTGCCGTCGTTGTCCAGTTACGATTACATCAGCACCAATTCCTGGACGACCAGCGAGAACATCGTGGTGACGCCGAACTCCAGCCCGGTGCCCTTGACCAACGGCGACTGGTATCTGGCGGTCGTCAATGTGGCCGGCTCAAATGTCACCTATGACATTGAAGCCACGACGTTATACAATGTCTCGCCGCCCATTTTTTATTCGCCGACGAATGGTGATTTCTTCACCAACCTCGAGACGGCGCCGTTCACCGTCACCTGCCAGGCGACGGACCCGAACACGCCGTCGCTGCCGCTGACGTATGCGGTTGTGACGAATGTGTCGCAACCAAATTTGTTGGGTGTTCAAGATACAAATGTGATGACGATCAACCCGAACACGGGCGTCATCAGTTGGACGCCGGACGAAGCGCAAGGGCCAACCACGAATTCTGTCGCCGTCAGCGTGTCGAACGGCGCATTCAGCGTCACCAACAGCTTCACCATCATCGTGGAAGAATCCAACCTGCCGCCGGTGCTGCCGTTCATCCCGAATCAAATCGTCGTCGCGCCGAACACGCTGGTTGTGACCAACACGGCGACGGATCCGGATATTCCAACCAATCCATTGACCTACACGCTGACCAGCACGGTGCCGGGCGCAAATGTTCCAGTCATTGACACGAACGGTATTATTACTTGGACGCCCACGATGGCGGACATTGGTTCAAATTATCTTTTCACCACTGTCGTTACCGACACCAATCAGTGGGCGGTCAACGCGAAGTCTTTGAGCGCGACAAATAGTTTCATGGTCACCGTGCTGCCAACCTTGGTGGGCGGCCAGCCGCAGACCAACACCGTTCCCGCCGGCGACATCAACTGGTATGTGGTCAGCGTGCCGACCAACGCCATCGCCGCGACGAATCTTTTGCTCTTCGCGACGAACCTGCCGGTGAACGTCTGGTTCAGCACCAATGTGCCGCCGACGATCACCAACCCCAATGACTTTGATCTGATGCCAGGCGCAACAAACGGTGTGAGCGTGCTGACCATCAATTCATCGCCAACGAACATCATACCCGGTGGCGTTTATTTCCTCGGCGTGCAAAACACGAACGGCATCACCGTCAATTACGCCGTCGCAGTGGATTTTCGTCTGTCAAATTCGATCAGTGTGACGACGAATTCGATTTTCATTTCCAGCATCGTCTACACAAACATCAGCGGCAAGAACGGTTTCCTGCTCACATGGTTCGCGCCGACCGGCGATATTTTCCAGGTGCAATGGACCCCGGGTCTTGCGCCGACAGGCTGGCAAACGTTCAGCAACATCATCGCTTACGACGTTTTCATCAGCCCGACGAACAGCCAGTTTAATTTCTTCGACGACGGTTCGCAAACCGGAGGCACGTTTGGCCCGACGCGTTTTTATCGGTTGATACTTTTGCAGACGGCCAACACGCTGACATTGCCGCCGCAAAGCAACCTTGTGGTGGACGCCGGCAGTAATGTGACCGTGACCAACACGGCAACGGATTCCAACCCGGCGGCGCTCTTGACTTACAGCCTGCTCGGCGCGCCGACCGGCGCCACCATCAACAACACCAATGGCGTTATTACTTGGACGAACGCGATGCCCAATGGCCTTGCCGCCCGGTTCACCACCCTTGTCACCGACAATAGCGTGCCTCAGGCACAGGCGACCAACACCTTCACCATTTTTGTTGCGCCATTCCCGGCCATCACCAGCATCATTGCCACCTCCACTAACGTGACCCTGCAATGGTCTGCGCCGACGAACGACCAGTTTCAGGTGCAGTGGACGACCAACCTTACGCCTGTCATTACTTGGACGTTGTTCCCGCAAATCATCACTTCTCCAACTGGCGTGTTCACGTTTACGGACACCAATGCGCCGCTATTGATGAAATTCTACCAGTTGATTTTGCTGCCGTAGGGAAATTTCCGGCAACTCCGGCTTTGCATTCTGCGCCGTGTGGCGTAGTGTAATTTTTCGTTTCGACGAGAAATTCACAGCCATGAGCAAGGAATTCATCAAGATCGGCGGCGCGCGTGAGCACAATCTAAAAAATCTCACGCTCCAGATTCCGCGCGACAAGCTGGTCGTCATCACCGGCTTGAGCGGCAGCGGCAAGTCGTCGCTCGCGTTCGACACCATTTACGCCGAAGGCCAGCGCAAATACGTCGAAAGCCTGTCCGCCTACGCGCGGCAGTTCCTCGACCAGTTGCAAAAGCCGGACGTGGATTTCATCGAGGGCCTGTCGCCGGCGATCGCGATCGAACAGCGCAGTTCCGGCAGCAGCCCGCGCTCCATCATCGCCACCACCACGGAGATTTACGATTACCTGCGCCTGCTTTACGCGCATATCGGCCAAGCGCACTGTCCCGACACTGGTGTGCCGATTGTGCCGCAAAGCGCGAGCGACATCGTGGACAAAATTCTCGCGCTGCCGCCCAAAACCAAAGTCATGCTGCTTGCGCCCGTCGTGCGCCGGCAGAAAGGCGAATTCCGCGACGTGCTGGAACGGCTCTCTCGCGAAGGCTTCGTCCGCGCCCGCGTGGATGGCGAATTGGTCGAACTCGGCGACGAAAACAAACGCGTCAAACTGGACAAGAAAAAATTTCACAACCTCGAAGCCGTCGTGGACCGGCTCGTGATTGACGACAAAATCCGCGTGCGCCTCGGTGATTCCATCGAAACCGCCCTGCGCTGGGGCAACGGCGTCCTGCTTGCGCTGCACCAAGCTCCGGTCGAGAGTCGAGAGTCGAAAGTCGAAGGCAAAGCGCGTCCGGCTCTTGACCCTCGACCCTCGCCCCTCGACACCGCAGCGTGGATTGAAACGTTGCACTCGAACAAAATGTGCTCGCCGGCGACCGGCAAAAGTTTTGACCCGCCGACGCCGAAGCATTTTTCATTCAACGCACCCGCCGGCGCGTGCCCGGTTTGCCACGGCCTCGGCCAGAAGCTGGTGTTCGACGAACATCTCGTCGTCCCCGACTCGGAGTTGCCGCTCGAAAGCGCGATTCAACCGTGGCGTCGCGCCGGCAAGCGGATGAACATTTATTACAAGGCGCTGCTGCGTTCGGTCGCGTCGCATTTCGGCGTGAATCTGCAGACGCCGTTCAAGGATTTGCCGGAAGATTTCAAAAATGTCCTGCTGCACGGTTCCGGCGAAAGCGAAATTGATTTTTCGTTCTGGCGCGCGGGCAAGGTCAGCACCCTTTCGCGCCCGTTCGAGGGCGTGCTGCCGAATCTCGAACGGCACGCGACCGAAAGCGAAAGCGAGTTCATCCGCAACCGGCTCAAGCAATACATGAGTCCGCAGTTTTGCGACGCGTGCAAGGGCCGGCGGCTGAAGCCGGAAATTCTCGCGGTGACGCTGGGAGAAGAAAATCGGAAATCGGAAATCGGAAATCGGAAATTAAAGATTCCCGGCCTGTCCATCATGGACGTGTGCGGTTTGTCGGTGGAAAAGGCGGATGAATTTTTCGCCACGCTCAAGCTGTCCGAGTTTCAGTTGAAAATCGCCGCCGAAGTCATCAAGGAAATCCGCGCGCGGCTCGGTTTTTTGAAAAACGTCGGCCTCGGCTATCTCACGCTCGACCGCGAGAGCGGCACGCTTTCGGGCGGCGAGGCGCAGCGCATCCGGCTGGCCACGCAAATCGGCGCGGCGCTCGTCGGCGTGCTTTACGTGCTGGACGAACCGAGCATCGGCCTGCACCAGCGCGACAACGACCGCCTGCTGGCGACGCTGAAAGGCCTGCGGGATTTGGGCAACACTGTGATCGTCGTCGAACACGACGCAGACACGATTCGCCACGCCGATTACATTTTGGATTTGGGGCCGGGCGCGGGTCTTCACGGCGGCGAATTGGTCGCGGCAGGCACGTTGCCGGAAATTCTGGCGAGCAAAAATTCGCTCACGGCAAAATATCTGACGGGCGAATTGCAAATTCCGATTCCGAAAAAGCGAAATTCTCCGAGCGAAGAAAAGGGCTGGCTGGAATTGCTCGGCGCGCGCGAAAACAACTTGCAGAACATTGATGCCCGCATTCCGCTCGGCACGTTGACCTGTGTGACCGGTGTGAGCGGTTCCGGCAAGAGCACGCTGGTCAACGATATTTTGCAACGCGCACTGTTTCGCAAATTTTACGGCTCGAAGGAAATCCCCGGCGCGCATCGCGTGCTCAAGGGCTTTGAAAATCTCGACAAGGTCATCGTGATTGACCAGTCGCCGATTGGCCGGACGCCGCGCAGCAATCCGGCCACTTACACCGGCATGTTCAATCATATCCGCGATTTGTTTGCGCGGTTGCCGGCGGCAAAAGTGCGCGGTTACGAGCCGGGCCGGTTCAGCTTCAACGTCAAGGGCGGCCGCTGCGAAAAATGCGAGGGCGACGGCGTCCTGAAAATTGAAATGAATTTTCTGCCGGCGGTTTATGTGACGTGCGAGGCGTGCGGCGGCAAGCGTTACAACCGCGAGACGCTGGAAATTTCCTACAAGGGCAAAAATATCGCCGACGTGCTGGACCTGACGGTGGACGAGGCGGTGGATTTTTTCCGCGCGGTGCCGAAGATTTACGACCCGCTGCTGACGCTCGCGGAAGTCGGCCTCGGCTACATTCACTTGGGCCAACAGGCGACGACGTTGAGCGGCGGCGAGGCGCAACGTGTGAAGCTGGCAACGGAACTGTGTCGCAAGGCGACCGGCAAAACTCTTTACATTTTGGACGAGCCGACGACTGGCCTGCATTTTCACGACGTGGCGAAATTGCTGGAGGTGCTTTTCAAATTGCGCGAGACGGGCAACACGTTGCTCGTCATCGAACACAATCTGGACGTGATTAAAACCGCCGATTGGATTATTGACCTCGGACCGGAAGGCGGTTCCGGCGGCGGAAAAATTGTCGCGGAAGGCCCGCCGGGAAAAATTGTTCAAGCTCCTGAAAGCTATACGGGGCGGTATTTGAAAAGTGTTTTGAACGGCGGTTGATTTCCCGCTTTTTTCGCATCGTCCGGTCGTTTAGATTCAATGCAATGGCTTTCTTGCGGCAATCGGTTTTGATTCTGTTTGCGCTCATTTTGGGCGGCGAAATTTATTCCGCCGACGCTTCCACGAAGGAACAGCGCACTTACGCCGCCGCCGTCGCCGCGTTTCAGGACGAAATGTGGAGTCGCGCGGAAACAGAGCTGACAAATTTCTCCCAAAAATATCCGAAGTCCACCAACGTGCCACAGGCGGTGTTGCTGGCGGCGCAGGCGGAATTTGAACAGGGAGATTTTACAAATGCCATCGCGCGGCTCACCGACCCCGAAAATCTGGCGAAGGCCGGGAGTCTGGCCGACCAATACGTTTATTGGACCGGCGAAACGCAATATACGAACCGGGAATTTTCGGCGGCGGCGGACACGTTCGGTTCGCTCGTGCAGGATTTTCCTGATTCGCCGTTGCGATTGCGCGCCAGAGTGGAACAGGTGTCGGCCCTTGCACAAGCGGGTGACTGGGGGCAAGTCGTTTCGTTGTTGAATGAAATGAACGGCGTCTTCCAGCAGGCGGCGCAACTGGCTCCAAACAGCGAACTGGTTTCCCGTGGACGGCTGTTGGAGGCGCAGGGATTGTTCAACCAAAATGATTTCACGAACGAGTCGGCAGTTCTGAATTTGATTAACCCGCAAATTCTGCCACCGGATTTGAACACGGGGTTGGAACGATTGCTTTATCAATTGGATTTGGCGACGGGCAATTTGCCGGCGGCGCTGACGGCCACGACCAATTTGTTTCAAACCGCCAAACGCGAAGGTGATAATAATTTGCAGGCCGAAAGCGTGGCCATGCGCGCGGATGTTCTCGAAAAAATGAACCGTCCCGACGCCGCCATCGCCGAATATCAGAAAAATCTGACGAACGCGCCGGTGGAACAGCAACGGCAGGCGATTCTGAAAATCGCCGGGCTCGCCGCCGCGCAGAAACAATTTTCGCTCGCGGAAACCAATCTGGAAATATTTCTCGCGCAGTTCGCCAATTCGCCGGCGGCGGACGTCGCGTTGCTTTCGCTCGCCGAACTGCATTTGAGGCAACACGCGGCGGATCCGCCGGAAACGAATCATTTGGTAGTGGCGCGCGCGTTGTTTGACCAATTTATCGGCACGTTCACCAGCAGTCCGCTGCTCGGCAAGGCGTATTTGGATCGCGGCTGGTGCGAATGGCTGGCGCAAGACACGACCAACAGCCTCGCCGATTTTGAAGCCGCCGCGAAGCTGCTGCCGCCGTCGGAGGATTTGGCCGTCGCCCGGTTCAAAATCGGCGACGTGCTGCTCGCGCAAAATGATTTTGCCGGGGCGCTGACGAATTATCGCGCGGTGCTGAATGATTTCGCGGATTATCCGGTTGTTGTCCAGACGCTCGGCGACCGGGCGCTGTCCCAAAGTTTGCGCGCGGAGCTGGCTCTGGGCGATCTCGCCGGCGCGAGCAACGCGCTGGCGCAAATCACGAAAAATGATTCGACCGGCGAGGCGGCGCAGACCGGCGCCTTTCTTCTCGGCGAAAGTCTGCTGGATTTGCGTTCGCCGGCAGGCGCGCGCGCGCAGTTTGAAAAAATCGAGTCGGAATTTCCTGATTCACCGTTCCGTCCGCAACTGGAACTCGCCGTCGCGCAAACCTACGAAGCGGAACAAAATTGGACCGCCGCCATTAACCAATATGAAAGCTGGCTGAAAAATTTTCCGGCAAGCCCGTTGCGGCCGCAGGCGGATTTCGCGCTGGCGCTGGCAAATTACCAGGCGGGCGACGGAACCAACGCGTTCAATTTATTCACCAATTTCGTAGCGCAATTTCCGACAAACGACCTCGCGCCGCTGGCGCAATGGTGGGTGGCCGACCATTTTTATCGCGCTAGCGATTTCGTGAACGCGGAAAGAAATTATAAATTCATCTTTCAAAACCCGGGCTGGCAGAATTCCAAGCTGTTTTATCCGGCGCAGTTGATGGCCGAACGCGCGGCCATCGGTTGGGGCGGTGACACGGACGCGAGCACCCTTTTTACGGCGCTTGTGGCCGATACCAACTGCCCGCCGGATTTGAGCGCGCAGGCGCGGTTTGTCTGGGGTGACCATTTAATGCAAATGCCTTCGTCCGACACGAATAACTTGCTGGCAAATTATCAAGCGGCCACGAACTTTTTTGGACAGATAATTCAGTCCAATCCGACGAATGAAATCAGCGCGCTCGCGTGGGGCGAAATCGGAGACTGTGACCTGCAATTGAATGATTTTGGCGCGATGACAAACGCCTTTGCGCAGGCTCTTAATTCGCCGTTCGCGGGTGTCTCCGCGCGCAGCCAGGCGCAAATCGGTTTTGGCCTGGCGCTGGAAAAAATGGCGGCGCAGGCCGGCGGCGTTGACCGGACGAATTTGCTCAAACTTGCTTTGAAGAATTATCTCGACGTTTTCGACACGCGCTTTGGAGAAAACGATCCGTTCTGGGTGGACAAAGCTGGATTGCAAGCCGCGCCGCTGATTGGAATGCTTGACGACACGGACGCGGAACGGAAATTTTATCAGGATTTGGAAAAAATGCTGCCGGAACTAGCGGATTCTATCGGAAAAAAAATCGCGGCGTTACCGCCAGCGACAAAATGAGCGCAGCCTTGTTACCCCGAATGAAAAAAATCTTCGACACCATCGAATCCGTCATCGCCGACCTTCGCAAGGGCAAAATGGTCATCGTCGTGGACGACGCCGACCGCGAGAACGAAGGCGATTTGATTCTCGCCGCGCAATTTGTCACGCCGGCGGCGATCAATTTCATGGCGCGGTTCGGGCGCGGCTTGATTTGCGCGCCGACTACGAGCGAGCGGCTGGAGCAACTTGGCATCGGTCGCATGGTTCGCGAGAACCGCGAAAGCTTTCGCACCGATTTTCAGGTCAGCGTGGACGCCGCGCACGGCATCACCACGGGCATTTCCGCCGCCGACCGCGCCGAGACCATCCGCATCCTCGCCGAGCCGACCGCCGTGCCGGAAGATTTGGTCCAGCCCGGTCACGTTTTTCCGCTGCGCGCCCGGCCCGGCGGCGTGCTCCAGCGCGCCGGTCACACCGAGGCGGCCGTGGATCTGGCCACGCTTGCCGGCTGCCGGTCCATCGGCGTGCTCTGTGAAATTTTGAACGACGATGGCACGATGGCGCGGCTGCCGCAGCTTTTGAAGTTCGCGAAGAAGCACAAATTAAAAATTTGCACGATTGAAGATTTGATTCAGTTCCGCCGCACGCGCGAAAAGCTCGTTGAAAAAATCGAAGTCGTGAAACTGCCGACCGATTACGGCGAATTCGACCTGCATTTGTATTGCTCGAAAATTGACGGACAACATCACCTCGCGCTCGTGCGCGGCGACGTGGCTGGCGCAAAAAATGTGCTCGTGCGCGTCCACAGCGAATGTCTGACCGGCGACGTTTTTGGCTCGCGCCGCTGCGATTGTGGACCGCAACTGCATCAGGCCATGCGGCAGGTGGCCGAGGCCGGTTGCGGCGTGATTGTTTATATGCGGCAGGAAGGCCGCGGCATCGGCCTCGCGCCGAAAATCAAGGCCTACAAATTGCAGGAGCAGGGACTGGACACGGTCGAAGCAAATTTGAAACTCGGCTACGACATGGATTTGCGCGAATACGGACTCGGCGCGCAGATTCTCGCAGACCTCGGACTGAAAACCATCCGGCTGCTGACGAACAATCCGAAAAAAGTCGTCGGCTTGGAAGGTTACGGGCTGAAAATCACCGAGCAGGTGCCGATTCGCGTGAAGCCGAATCCGCACAACGAGAAATATCTGAAAACGAAGCGGCAGAAAATGGGGCATCTTTTGTGATAAGCGATTTACGACGACAGCACTGACTTTTTATTTGCCCGTGCGCGGCTGATGATTCAGACTTCATTTAATTAGTTGTATGGCCAAGCTTTTTGTCATTACCAAAGGATTGCCCGCCTCGTCGCATGAATTGGGCGAGAGCTGGGTCACCATTGGCCGTCATGACAGCAACAATTTCCAGATTGTTCAGCCGTCGGTTTCCGGCCGGCATTGCGAAGTGCGTTTGCAGGGCGAAGAACTGGTCATCCGCGACTTGCAATCCACCAACGGCACGTTTGTAGCGGGCAAAAAAATCTCCGAAGGAATCTTGAAACCGGGCCAGACACTGCGGCTCGGTGAAGTGGAATTGAGTTTTGAAACTGCGGCGGATGCCGGTTCGTCGTTCATCACAAAAAATCTGGTTACAAACACCTCGACGCCGAAAACACCGCCCGCAAAATCCGAGCCGCCCGCGTCTGCGCCGCTAAAAACAACGCCGCCGGAATCAAAACCGGCCAGCCAGCCGGAAGCTGCCGAACCGGCGAAAAAATTTCACGTTCTTTTCGTGGACGACAGCATGGCGTTCCTCGAGACGTTTGGCGGACTGTGCGCCGAATTTTCCAACAAGGCGTGGACCATTCATTCGGCGCCAGCCGCGGACAAGGCGCTGGCCATTTTGCAGGAGAACGTGATTGACCTCGTTGTGCTCGACATCGGGATGCCGATGGTGGACGGACTCCAGTTACTCGGCATCATCAACCGGCGCTATCCCGGAATCAAAATCGCGGTGATGACCGGCAACGCCACGGAAAGCAAGCGCGCGGACTGCCTTTCCAACGGCGCGGAATTGTTCATCGAGAAACCAGTTTCCACCGACGGCATCCGGGTCGTTTTCAACATGCTGAACGATTTGCTGCTGTGGGCGCAACGCGAAGGTTTCAGCGGCGCGCTGCGGGCGGTCAGTTTGCAGGATGTCATCCAGATGGAATGTGTCGGCCGTCATTCGTCCATCCTTGAAGTCCGCAATCCGCAAGCGCGCGGGCAAATTTACATCGAGGCCGGCGCCATCATTCACGCCGCGGTGGCGAATTTGACCGGTGAACGCGCCTTTCACCGCCTGCTGTCGTTCAAAGGCGGGGAATTTCAGATCCGGCCCTTCAAACCGCCCGTGCAGCGCACAATGCAGGGCGGTTGGGAACTTTTGTTGATGGAGGCCGCACGCGCCTCCGATGAAGAAACCGTTTTACTGAAAAAGGCGGACTTCGAAGAATCCGAAACTTTACCGCCCGCCGTCAGGCAGGAACACATCGTGCTGGGCGACGACATTGTGGTGGTTGCCACTTACGACGGCAGCGATGGCAAGTGGAATCCCGTGGACGGCTCCAAAAAATAACCGGCGATGCTTCGCAAGATTCAGCAAAAAAAAATCCGCGCGCGCGGCGATGCGTTCGCCGTCGTTGCGTCGCGCTACAATTCGGAATACGTGGACGCGATGCTGCACGCGGCGCGCGAGGAATTGCTGCGCGCGGGCGCGCACATCCGCATCGTGCGCGTGCCGGGCGCGTTTGAGATTCCATCTGCGGCGGCGCGCTTGGCGCAACCGAAACGTTACGCGGCCATCATTTGCCTCGGTGTAATTTTCCAGGGCGAAACGAGCCATGCGGGTCACATTGGCTGGGGCGTGACGCACGCGCTGGCGCAAATCCAAGTGCTCCATAAAATTCCCGTCATCCACGCCGTGTTCGTTTTTGAAAAAGTAAGGCACGCCAGGGTCCGCTGCCTCGGCAGAAAGCACAATCGTGGCACGGAGGCGGCGCAAACGGCCCTGGAAATGGCGCGCGTGATGAAAAATTTGCACGGCTGAAAAATCCGGGCATATTCGGGCGATGCCATATTTGCCGATTCTAAGCATCATCGTCTTCACAATTTTCCATTAGCGCGCGGCGAAGTTCGAGGACGAATCCACTTTGATTTGGTGCGGCCTGTCGGTTTTGATTTCTGTGCTGACAATCTTCTGCCTGCACTGGGGCTGGCTTGGAATTATTTTCGGTCAAGTTGGACACTTTGTGGACATCACGATGGTTCGAATTTTTCGAAAATCTTGAACAGCTTGTGAAAATTTTCACAAAATGCTTGTCGCCTTCCGGTGTGAATGCTAACTTCTACGAAGCATTATGAAAATTGCTGGAGTTTTTCTCGTGGTGGCCGCTCTGGCTGCGGGTTCTGTTTCGCGCGCGGCGGACATCACCGGCGTCATCACCTTCAAAGGCACGCCGCCGCCGGAATACACCAATAATCTCATCATGGACGATGATTATTGCGGCCAGTTTTATTCAACGCCGCCCACGACGCATTTTTACGTCGTCGGACCCAATGGCGGACTGGCGGACGTGGTTGTTTCACTTAAGGACGCGGACGGCAAGGACATCATTGGCAAATCCACCGGGCCGAGCCAGCCGTCAGCCTTGCTGGATCAGAAGGCTTGCCAGTATGTGCCGCAAATTTTGGCGATTCAAACCGGGCAGAAGTTGATTGTCAGAAATTCCGATCAGTGCGTTCACAACGTCCACACCATTTCCACCGCCGGCAATCCCGAGCACAACGACGCGCAAATGCCCGGCGGCCCGGATTTGGTTTATACATTTCCCAAACCGGAAATGTTCATGACCTTCAAATGCGACATTCACCAGTGGATGTTTGCGTGGGTCAGCATTTTCGACAATCCGTATTTTTCCATCAGCGACGAGGAGGGTAAATTCGTCATCAAAGACGTGCCGCCCGGCAAATACACGGTCGTGGCCGATCACCGGAAGCTCGGTGAGCAAACGCAAACCGTCGAAGTGGGCGACACGGACGTGACGGTGAATTTTACATTTGAACTGAAGAAATAATTTTGGCAAAGCAATCGCCGCCGGAGGACGGCATTTTTTATTTTTCAAAATGGACAATAAATGCAAAGAAAATGACAATCGCTGGCTACATCGCTTCGCGGTGCTGACGGCGGCGGCCACTTTTTTGCTGCTCGGCGCGGGCGGACTCGTAACCAGCCATGGCGCCGGCCTGTCCGTGCCCGACTGGCCGAACAGCTACGGCTACAATATGTTTGCATTTCCGCCCTCGAAATGGGTCGGCGGCATTTTCTACGAGCACACTCACCGGCTTTGGGCTTCCGCCGTCGGGTTGCTGACGACGATTCTTGCCATCTGGATTTGGCGGAAGGATTCGCGCCAATGGATGAAGTGGCTTGGGGTCATCGCGTTTTTCGGCGTCGTCGCGCAGGGCGTTCTCGGAGGGTTGCGCGTGGTTTTGATTAATGCCGACCTCGGCATCGTCCACGGCGTCGTCGGCCAGACGTTTTTCGTTCTGATGTGCGCGATTGCGCTGTTCACCAGCCGCTTTTGGCGGAAAATTTCCGAAAAAGAAAAATTAAACGTCCCGCGCGGTTTACGGACGTTGGTTTTGGCGACGACGACTTTGATTTTCTTCCAGCTCATTCTCGGCGCGACGATGCGCGGCCAGCACGCCGGGCTGGCGATTCCCGATTTTCCGCTCGCCTACGGGCAAATCTGGCCGGACACAAGTCCCGCCGCGCTTGAACGCTACAACGCCACCAGCAGCAACATGAACATCATCAACGTGTTTCAAATCATTTTGCAAATGGTTCACCGCCTCGTCGCGCTGACCATTTTCATTTGCGTCACGGTTTGCGCAGTGCTGGCGTGGCGTCAACTGGGCCGACGCGACACGTTGACGAAGTTCGCCCTTTTCTGGCTGGCGTTGATTATGACGCAAATCGGACTTGGCGCGTGGACGGTTTTGTCGAACAAGGCCGCGGACGTGGCGACGGCGCATCTGCTGGGCGGCGCGCTGGCGCTCGTGACCGGCGCGTTTTGGTGCATCATCGCGTTCGGCCGCTCGGCCAAATCACTGGAATCCGCGACCGCACCGTTTGGCGCGTTCGGAACTTTTGCCGCAAACAAATAATGAAAGAAATCTCCGCTGAAATTTTAAGTTCAACCGCCGCTGAAAAAAGCTGGGCGGCAATCTTCTCCGATTTGGTCAAGGCGCGGCTGACGACGCTGGTTTTGCTGACAACGGCGGTTGGCTTTTACATCGGCTGGCGCGGCGCGATGAACTTCATTTTGTTTTTCAACACACTGGCGGCCACGGCGCTCGTCGCGGCAGGCGCGGCGGCATTGAACCAGTGGCTCGAACGCGATTATGACGCGAAAATGCGCCGCACGCAGGATCGCCCGCTGCCGTCGGGACGATTGCAGCCGGCGCCGGTCGCGATTTTCGGCGGCGTGAGTTCGGTCGCCGGCCTGATTTATCTCGCCCTCGCGGTGAACTTGCTGACCAGCGTTTTGGGCGCGGTCACGCTCTTCAGTTATTTGTTCATTTACACGCCGCTCAAGCGCGTGACGTGGTTGAACACGGCGATTGGCGCGATTCCCGGCGCGCTGCCGCCGCTGATGGGCTGGACGGCGGCGCGCAACGAGTTGAGCGGCGAAGGCTGGGCGTTGTTCGCGATTCTGGCGTTCTGGCAAATCCCGCATTTCTTCGCCATCGCGTGGATGTATCGCGACGACTATGCGAAGGCCGGTTTCGTGATGCTGCCGAATGTGGACGCCGACGGCCGCCGCACCGGCCAGCAAACCGTCAGCCACGCGCTCGCGTTGCTGGTGGCGGGTTTGTGTCCGTTCGTTTTCGGAATGGCCGGGACGATTTATCTCGGCGGCGCGCTGCTTTTGGGCGCGGCATTTTTATTTTGCGCGATTCAATTTTCCCGGCAACTGACGCTGGCCCGCGCGCGGCAATTGTTCCTGGCCTCGATTCTTTATCTGCCGCTGTTGCTGGCCATCATGTGCTGGGACAAGGTGAAATAAATAATTTATGGACGAAAGCGTTCACCAATTTCCGCCTTACCGTGAATCTGACGAACACGGGCACGGCGGGCATGCGCACGGGCATTACGATCCGGGTTTCTGGGCGAGATACATTTTTTCCACCGACCACAAAATCATCGGCATTCAATACGGTTTTACCGCGCTGAGTTTCCTGCTGTTCGGATTGTTTCTGATGCTGTTGATGCGCTGGCAAATCGCGCATGATGGACAAGCCCTGCCGCTTTTCGGGAGTTTGTTGCACTCCCTGGTGGGAGACGCCATGGCACCGGTGAAAAGCGGCGCCGGCCAGATAATCGGCTATTCCATCTCACCCGACCTTTACAATTCCTTCGGCGCGATGCACGGGACAATCATGGTGTTTCTCGGCATTGTGCCGCTGGCGTTTGCGGCATTCGGCAATTACGTCGTGCCGTTGATGATTGGCGCGCCGGACATGGCATTTCCACGCGTCAACATGGCCAGCTATCAGGCGTATTTTCTCGGCGGGCTGGTGATGTTCGTGAGCTTTTTTATTCCGGGCGGCGCGGCGCAGGCGGGCTGGACTTCATATTCGCCGCTGGCGACTTCGATTCCGTCGCACGGGCAATTGTTCTGGATCATCGGCATGATTCTGCTCATTACGTCGTCGCTGCTGGGCGCGGTGAATTTCATCGCCACCATCATCCAGTTGCGCGCGCCGGGCATGACGTGGATGCGGCTGCCGTTTTTCGTCTGGGCGCAGTTTGTGACGGCGTTTTTATTGCTGCTCGCATTCCCGCCGTTGGAAGCCGCCGCCATCATGCAATTGATGGACAATGTCGCGCATACGAGTTTCTTTTTGCCGACCGGTCTCGCCGTCGGCGGTCATCTGGCGCACATCAGCGGCGGCGGCAGCCCGCTGCTCTGGCAGCATTTGTTTTGGTTTCTCGGTCACCCGGAAGTTTATGTTTTGATTCTGCCGGCGATGGGCATCGTCTGTGAAATTCTTGCCAACAACACGCGCAAACCGATTTGGGGTTACAAGTCGCTCGTGTATTCGGTTTTGGCCATCGGCTTTTTGTCGTTCATCGTGTGGGCGCACCACATGTATCTGACGGGCATGGGCACGAAAATTGCCACATTCTTCCAAGTGACGACGATGGCGGTTTCCATTCCGTCGGTGGTCATTTTGACGTGCTTCTTTATTTCGCTGTGGGGTGGCGCGATTCGCTTTAACACGCCGATGCTGTTTGTGCTGGCATTTCTGCCGATGTTCGGCATCGGCGGACTGACGGGCTTGCCGCTCGGGTTCAACGAGAGCGACATCCATTTGCACGACACCTATTATGTCATCGCGCATTTTCATTACGTCGTCGCGCCGGGAACGATTTTCGCGTTGTTCGCCGGAATTTATTATTGGTTTCCAAAAATGACCGGGCGCAAAATGAATGAATTCTGGGGGCGCGTGCATTTCTGGAGTTCGTTTATTTTCATGAATGTCGTGTTTCAACCGATGTTTGCGCAGGGCATGGCCGGAATGCTGCGGCGCATGTCCAACGGCGGCGCGAATTATTCCGCGGCGGTCAACAGTCAGAATGGCCTGGACGTCATCGGCGGTTTGAGTCCGTTCATCATGTCGTTGAACACGTGGGTTTTGTGGGGTGTGGTTTCGCTGGGCATCGCGCAGATTCCATTTATCGTCAATTTGTTCTGGAGCATCAAACACGGTGAAAAAGTCGGCCAAAACCCGTGGCAATCTACGACGCTGGAATGGCAGGCGCCCACGCCGCCGCCGCACGGCAATTTCGCCGAACCGCCGCGGATTTACCGCGGTCCTTATGAATACAGCGTGCCCGGACATGACACGGATTTCACGCCGCAAAACGAGCCGGAAATTTCCCCGGTGACGCCAAAAATTTCACCCATCCCCGTAGCGCACTAAAAATTTTCATGGATATTCCCTACACAGTTCATGCCCGCCCGGACACCGGCCTTTACAACGCCAAGGTCGGTATCTGGCTTTTCCTTGCGTCTGAAGTGATGCTTTTCGGCGGGCTTTTTTCCGCCTACGTGCTGTTGCGCGTCGGCGCCGATCCCGGCACATGGCCGCACGGCTGGCAAAACGTGACGCAGGGCACCATCAACACACTCGTGCTGGCGCTTTCGGCCATCACGACGCTCATGGCCTGGGTTGCGTGCAAGGTCAGGCAATTTGGGAAGTTCAAATTTTTTCACGCCTGCACGCTGCTGCTGGGAATGACGTTCATCGGTATTCATACGTATGAATATTACGATCACCTCACCCATTACGAAATCCATCTCACCAACGGACAAATCGCCGATGGCCACATGCTGGAAAATGATCCGAAAAAGGATTACGTCATGATTGACGGTCGCTATGTGAGCGATGAGTCGGCGTTGATTGACCTGCGCGCGCAGAAAAATATCCAGGAAACCGAAATTAAAATTCCGCGCGCGCAAATTGCGGACATGCAGAACTACGGCCCGTGGCACAATGACTATCTGGCGCTTTATTTCACGATGACTGGATTGCACATGCTGCACGTTTTGGCCGGCTGCGTCGTTATTGGCTACCTCTGGGGGCCGGGACGCAAACTTTGGTATACGGACCCGGAGCATTACACCAACCGCATCGAAGTCTCCGGCTTATTCTGGCATTTTGTGGACTTGGTCTGGATATTTTTGTTTCCCGTCCTATATTTGACCTGAAAAATTTATGAGCGATTTGCACGAATTAAAAACAGTCTCGCAGGTCGGCGCGCCGTTGACGGGGCAATCGGAATTGCACGAGCATCCGGTGGATTTCAAAAATTACCTGCGCCGGTGTGCCTTTATTTTTTCTGCCGTGATTTGCGCGGTGGGGCTGATGATTTATGTGTCTTATCTGCCGCATTACGGTTGGCCGGCCAAGGTGACGATGATTCTGGCCATCGCATGTTGCAATGCGTTTCTCGTGGCGGGATTTCTCATGCACCTGCTTTCCGAAAAGAAAATGGTCTACACGCTGCTTGCCTTCACCGTTTTTTTTGTCGCCGGGCTGCTTGGGTTGACGCTTTACGCCTTAAATGATTTCCCGACGGGAACGCAAATACACTGAAAAATGTCGCTCAAGGCCTTCCATCTGATTTTTGTGACGCTGCTGACGACGCTGTCGTTCGGGTTCACAGCGTGGGCGTTTGCCGCCGGGCATCTATGGTTTGGCGCGTTGGGAACCGCCACCGGGATTCTGGTCATCGTTTATGGAATTTATTTTTTGAAGAAACTGAAAAAAATCAGCTACCTATGAAATCAATGAAATTACTCCGCAAAGTTCTGGTTGCCGCCGCGGTCTTGTCCCCGTCGCCGCTGTTCGCCTGCGCGGCGTGTTACGGCCGGTCTGATTCACCGCTGGCTTATGGCATCAACTGGGGCATTTTCACACTGATGGGAGTCATCGCGACCGTGCTGGCATGCATCACGCTTTTTTTCGTCCACATCGTTCGCCGCGAGGAATCGCAGACGGAAAGCGATTCAACCACAACCAATCAGCCTGACGCATGAGCTTCACGGAATGGTTTGGCCAAAAAGTGCTTTTGATGCCGCCGCTGGCCTCGAAAAACGGCCAGGGAGTTGACGATCTGGTTGTCTATGTCCACTGGCTGATGATTGTGCTGTTCCTCGGCTGGACATCGTATTTTCTCTACGCGATTTATCGCTTTCACGGCAAACGCCATCCCAAGGCCGACTATGTCGGCGTCAAAAATCACGCTTCCAGTTACATCGAACTGGCCGTGGCGGGCGTCGAAGCCATCCTGCTGATTTTCATTGCCGTCCCGCTTTGGGCGAAAAATGTGGATCAATTCCCGCCTGCGGACCAATCCACCGTCATTCAGGTCGTCGCGCAGCAATATGCATGGAACGCCCGCTATCCCGGACCGGATGGCATCTTTGGCCGACAGGACATGAAATTTGTCAGCGCGACAAATAAATTCGGCGTTGATCCGTCCGATCCTAACGGCAAGGACGACATCCAAACGCTCAACGAGATTCACGTCGTGGTCAACAAGCCGGTCATCATTTATTTAAGCTCGCTGGACGTGATTCACTCGCTGAAAATCATTTCCATGCGGGTCTGTCAGGATGCAATTCCCGGCCTGCGCATTCCCGTCTGGTTCACGCCCACGCGGGTTGGCGTTTATCAGATTAATTGCGCCCAACTTTGCGGCCCCGGCCACGCAACCATGAGCGGCGGATTTCTTACCGTTGAAAGCCAGGCGGACTATGACAAATGGATTCAATCGAAAAATCCGCCACCCACTTTGCCGGCGGGGAAAAATCCGTTTGAATAATCCATGTATTGCGCGCAATAGAGGGTCACATGACTGAAACTCCCAAGCCGCTGCCCCGGACGCTCTGGCTCGGAATGGGTTTGCTGCTCGGCATCGTCGTGCTGGCTGGCTTGCTTTCGCTGGCGGAACTCCAACAAAAACACGCGTTGCCGGTCTATGGACAGATTGCCGATTTCACGCTCACCAATCAGGACGGCCAACTCACCACGCTCGCCGACCTGACCAATCACGTCTGGGTCGCTGACGTCATTTTCACCCGCTGTGCCTCTTCGTGTCCCATCATGTCGCAACAGATGGAATCGCTTCAGGACGCGTTGCCGCCGGACAGCGCCGCCAAGCTGGTGACGCTGACGTGCGATCCCGGTTTCGACACGCCGTCCATCTTGAAAAGATATGGCGAGCATTACGACGCCGACTTTCAACGCTGGATGTTTCTGACCGGCACGCACAAGGAATTATCCGGCTTGGTCACCGGTAGCCTCAAACTTGGCGTCACGGCCGTGTCGCCGCAAGATCGGACCACGCCCACCGACTTTTTTTGGCACAGCACCATTTTCGTGGTCGTGGACAAGGAGGCGCAACTCCGCGGCATTTTTCAAACCGAAGGCCAGGGCGTAAGCTGGTCACAGATCAAACCGCAAATCCTCGCCGACGTGAAGCAATTGGAAGGCGGCGGATGAGCATCCACGATTTGCCCGCCGTCAACGCCTCGCTCAACGGCCTTAGCGGAATTTTCCTGACCGCCGGCTTTATTTTCATCAAACGAAAAAACAAAATCGCGCACCGTAACTGCATGGTTTCGGCGTTCGTCACATCGATTGCCTTTTTGAGTTGCTACCTGACGTATCACGGCTATCTCGCCATTGTTTTGCACCAAGGTCCGACCCGTTTTGAAAACCCGTTGTGGTTCCGGCCGATTTACCTGACGATTTTGCTCACGCACACCATTTTGGCCGTGGTCATCGTGCCGCTGATTCTCATCACGCTTTGGCGCGCAAAAAAGCAGCGCTTCGAGCAGCACAAAAAAATCGCGCGCTGGACTTGGCCACTGTGGATGTATGTTTCCGTGACTGGCGTGATCGTTTATTGGTTGCTTTACGTCAAATTCCCGCAAAAATAATTTTGCGTGAACTCCACCGCCAACGTTGCAATTCATTCGAGCCAGTTTCCCGAAAATGTCCGGTGCGATTTGCTTCAATCGCTCCGCGCACGAAAAATAAACCACAAGTTTCACTACGACAGCATCAAGCAGACGCAAAAATGGCTGGCGCTGCATCAAATCTATTCGCCGTCGCGCCACGACGAAGATTGTCGCGCGATTTACGAACAAAGTTTTGAAGCCGCCGCCGCGAAAATAAAATCCAAAAGCGTCCACGTCGTCGGCCTCGGCTGCGGCGGCGGACAAAAGGACTCGCGGCTGCTGAGATTGTTGAAAGCGCGCGGCAGGGAAATATTTTACACGCCGTGCGACGTCAGCCCAGCAATGGTTTTGACTGCCCGCCAAACCGCGCTCGCCGTTCTGCCGGAGAAAAATTGTTTCCCTCTCGTCTGCGATTTGGCGACGGCGGACAATTTGTCCGCTGCCTTCAATTCGCGCTTCGCGCTTCACGCTTCACGCCTGGTCACCTTCTTCGGCATGATCCCAAATTTCGAGCCGGCGGAAATCTTGCCGAAGCTCACAGCGCTGGTCCGCCCGAAGAATTTCTTGCTATTCAGCGCCAATCTTGCGCCGGGAAAAAATTATGCCGCTGGCATGAAACGCATCCTGCCGCAATACGATAACGCGCCCACGCACGACTGGCTGATGACGTTTCTGCTCGATTTGGGAATTGAAAAATCCGACGGCAAATTGAAGTTTGAAATTGCGACTGGCAATTTTGGTTTAAAGCGCTTTATCGCCAATTTTCATTTCAAGCACGCGCGGCAGATTGGAATCGAGGACGAAGTTTTCCGTTTCAAAGCCGGAGAGAAAATCCGGTTATTTTTTTCCTATCGCCACACGCCCGAACGAGTTTGCAGGATTCTCGCCGACAACCATTTGAAAGTTTGCGAACTGTGGATTGCAAAGTCGGAAGAGGAAGGCGTTTTTCTCTGCTGCCGCAAGTAAATATCCGCACCATCCGCGATTCAAAACGCATTCATCGTTTCCAGCACGGCTTTGACGCGCGGGA
This sequence comes from Candidatus Aquilonibacter sp., assembly GCA_035504945.1. Taxonomy (GTDB): domain Bacteria; phylum Verrucomicrobiota; class Verrucomicrobiia; order Limisphaerales; family UBA11358; genus UBA11358. The sequence continues at coordinate 107,732 of DATJRH010000015.1, forward strand.
CTTCGTGCGTGCGGAACAAATCAGTCTTGCCCAGCGTGGCGAGCACAGTGAAAAACGGCTCAGCGCAGCGGACTTCGTCGCGGAAAAATTCAAACGCGTGCGGCAGCGCGTGGCAAATGGGAAACCCGAGTTCGCGCAGCCGGAACGTATTCAAAAAAATGTTCATTTGGTGGCGCACGCGAAGCGCGCTGTCCTGTAAATTGCGGTAGTAAAATCCGAGCCCGGGATCGAGCAGGATTTTTTCCGCGCCGTTGCGTTGCGCGACTTCAATTTGCCTCGAAAAAAAATCGCGCATTCTTTTAATCGGGTCAGCGCTGAAATCGAAATCACCGACCTCGCGAACATTGTTTCCCTGCACGTAGCAAACAATCACGGCGGCATCGTGCGTGGCGGCCATTTTGAAAATTTCCCGCGAGCCGCCGGTTCCGGTCAAATTCAAAACATTCGCCCCGGCTTCGAGCGCCGCGAGCGCGACTTTGGGCGAATAAGTTTCGACCGAAACGGGAATTTTTCCCGCGCGCAACTGTTTGACGACGGGAAGCAGTTTTGATTTTTGCAATTCGTCACCCGCCCGCGCGGCATGGGCGAGTGTGGATTCCGCGCCAAGGTCCACAATGTCTGCGCCCTGCGCCGCCAGCATTTTCCCGCGTTGAACCGCCGCCGCTGCTGTCAGGCAGACGCTTTCGCGATACCACGAATCGGCGGATAAATTGACGACACCCATGACGGCCGGCCGGGAGTTGAAGTCGAATTTTTTGCCGCCGATGGAAAATTCCTTCACGCGCGCGGACGCGGCGGCGCGGTTTTTTTCCAGAAGCTCCACAAGATTTTCCAATTTCAGCATTGAGAGAAGATCGTAAATCTAAAATCGCCAATCGTAAATGGAAAGTGGCGCGCCCGGCGCGATTCGAACGCACGACCGCCTGCTTAGAAGGCAGATGCTCTATCCAACTGAGCTACGGGCGCAATAAATTCCAAATAAGGGCGTCGTGGCAAACACGAAACGCCAAAATCTTGCCTTTCAGTCCTGCGGTTTCATGTCAGTGGCATGAAAACAAGAAACAGCCAAAAACCGGCGGCGGCTTGACTGAAAACAATCAGCAACCTTGATTCGTCAAGTTCCATCGGGAACGTATTTCGCACGATTTCAAGCAAAGGGCAAGCTTGTTTGATGAAATCTTAAGACCAACAAGCTGAGACGCCGAAATTGATGCGAGCAAATTATCATTTTCCCAAGATTGATTGCCCCGGTCGTTTCTGCTACTGAATCCGCGTGCCCGACCCAAGCCTGCTCATCCTGATCCCGGCTTACAACGAAGAAGCGCGCATCGAACCGGTGCTGCGCGATTACGCGCAATTTTTCGGCAAAAATTATTCCGGAAAAACTCAAATTCTGGTCGTCCTCAACGGCTGCACGGACAACACGCTTGGTGTTGTCCGGCGTGTGGCCGCCGATTATTTTTCCGTCGGCGCGCTGGAATTCAAGGCTCCTATCGGCAAGGGCGGTGCGCTCATCGAGGGCCTCAAGCTCGCGCCGCTGGCGGATTTTATCGGCTACGTGGACGCCGATGGCGCGACGCCGCCGCACGCGTTTCTGGATTTGGTCAAAAAAATGAGCGAGGCGGATTGCGTCGTCGGCTCACGTTGGCTGCCGGACTCGGTGATTCATCAGGCGCAAACCGGCAACCGGAAATTCGCCAGCCGAGTTTTTCATTTCGTCGTGCAGTTGTTGTTCCAGTTGAACATCCACGACACGCAATGCGGCGCGAAGGTGATGAAACGCGAGGTCATCGAAAAAGTTCACCCGTTTCTGCGCATCGCCGACATGGCGTTCGACATCAATCTGCTCGTCGCCATCAAGCGCGCCGGTTTCAAGATTGCCGAAGTGCCGACGGAATGGACGGACAAGGCCGGCTCGAAAGTGGTTTTGTTCCGTTCGTCGCTGACGATGTTTTTGTCAGTCGTGCGCGTGCGGCTGATTTATTCGCCGTTTTACAAATGGTTGCGGCCATTACGGCCGCTCGAAGGCTGGATTTACAAAAAACTCCGGGCGCCGCAGCCGCTGTCTTCGTCGCAAGTCCAAAGTCTGAAATCCAAAGCGGAGTGAGTTCGTGACTTCAGACTTTAGGCTTTGGACTTTGAACTTCCAAACGAGAACCACGCGCAAATGCCGAGCAGCAGCAGATTGAAAACGCCGAGCGTTTGCAGTGCCACTACCATGACATTTATATCTTCCCAATGGTCGTCAAATTTGAATTTGTGCAGCATGAGTGGTAGCGTGATGCCATAAGCGATGGTCAGCAGCACCATCGGCCAAACAACTTTGAATTTCCCGCGTGCCATCAAATCGTTCACCAGCACGTTTGCCAGTGCCAGCGGAATCATCGCGCCCGCATACCACGGCAGCAGTTTGGTCGTCTCCGCGACGTATTGTTTCGTGTAAATCAATTTCACGACGAACGGCCCGACGAGGCACAAGCCCGCCACGCAACCAACCGCCAGCGCTGCCGTGCCGAGCAAAACGATGCCAAGCAAATTGCTTTTTTCCGATTTTGCCGTCGCGTGGACGATTTTCGGGAACATTACCGTCGCCAGCGGCAGCACCAGCCAGAGCAACGCGCGCGACAAAGTTCCCGCCGCGACGTAACAGGCCATTTGGTCACCGGGAAAAAATGCTTTTGCATATATCGTGTCCGACGTGAACAAAAACTGGCACGCGCCGAAGCCGAGAAATAACGGCACCACTTGCGCGAGCAAACCGCGACCGTCGAATTTTTCAGATTGCGCCGACCATAAATCACGCGAACGCCAGATGGCGATGCCCGCCCACGCGGCAAGGCCGGCAAATGCGCCAAAAATCATGCCCGTCGCGCCGCAGTGAAAAGCCATCACCAGAAACACCGCCACCGCCACGCGTCCTACCCCGCCGGCAATCGTGCCCCAGCCGAGCCAGAAAAAATCCTGCCGCCCCTGCAATACGCCGGAAAACAGCGGCATCCACAAATTCATCAGCACCGCCGCCATCGTCACCCACAGAACCAGCGAATTTTTCAGTTTCCAGTGCTCGACGATTGTTCCTTGAATTCCAAAAATAATCAGTGCCGCGACTGCCCATAAAATGAACGTCCACAGCCAGCCCAGCCGGATCATGCCGGCCAGTTGCCGCCCGCGATTCGTTGCCAGCGTGCCGGCGGTTTGCTGCGCGAACACCATCTGCAGCGGCATGATCGGCACGCAAGCTGTGACCATCAGCATCGTCCCGAAAATGCTGTATTCCGCCTCGGAAACTCTTTTGGCGAGCAGATGAACACCCAAAGCCATCACGCCGGCAACGATGTTTGCCATCATCAACCAGCCGCTTTGGCGAAAAAACGCCGCGTGTGGTTTGTGGTCAATCGTCGGAATCGCTTCAACTTTTTCAGCGGCCATGAGCGCGCAAAGCTTGCCGGAGACAACCGACAGAGAAAAGTTTTTTAACCACGGATAAACACAGATAAAACGCAGCAACAGTTCATCCGTGTTAATCCGTGGTTGAAATTCGGTTTAGGGAAGCGACTGCAAAAAATTCAAAAGCAGATTTTTGCCGCGCTCCAGTTCCGCCAGCGAAATCCATTCGTCGGTCGTGTGCGCCTGCGCCACGTCGCCGGGGCCGAACACCATGCTCGGAATGCCGCCCGCCGACAAAACCGCCGCGTCACAGAAGAAATGGACGCCGAGTGGTTTGGACTGGCCGGCGCACTTAAGAAATTTCTGAACGAGCGGCAACCGGTGATTTGTCTCCAGCGGAATCGCCGGAGCGATTTTCATGGTGGAAATTTTTGCGGACAATTTCCGCGCGCGCAACAGCGCGGCGATTTCGCGCTTCACGTCCGCGTCCGCCTCGCCCGGCAGCGTGCGGCGGTCAACGGCAATCGCGCAGCGGTCGGGCACGATGTTCGGCTGTACGCCGCCGGAAATTTTCCCGACGTTCACCGTCGCGGTGCCGAGCAGCGGATGCTTCCACTTCCGCAATTGCGCGGCGTAATCCGTCTCCAGCAAATCCACGATGCGCGCCATTTCGTGGATGGCGTTTTTGCCAAACTGCGGCGTGGCGCCGTGCGCCGCCTTGCCGCGCGTTTCCAGTTCCAGCCACAAGCTGCCCTTGTGCGCGGTCACGACTTGCAATTTTGTCGGCTCGCCGACGATGGCGAGGTCCGCCTTGAATTTGCTTTTGGCCAGCGCGCGCGAACCGGCCTGTGCGTGCTCCTCGTCCATCAATCCGGCAAAAACGATTTCCGTTTCAAGCGGGCGTGATTTTGATTCCGCCAGTTCGCAAAGCGCGGAAAGCATGGCGGCGACGGAGCCTTTCGTGTCGCAAGCACCGCGGCCGTAAAGCCGTCCGTTTTTGCGCTGCGGAATGAATTTCGTTCCGTCCGCGCCGACGGTATCGAGATGCGGCGCGAGCAAAAGGGTTTGGCGGATTTTATTTCGCGGCAGCAGGCGCGCGATGAGATTGGAGCGCCCGGGCAAAACTTTTTGTAATTCAACTTCAAGTCCGGCGCGCGCGGCGACGGATGCGAGAAAATCCGCGACGCGCCTTTCCCCGGCGTGCGGATGGCGCGGCGGCAGAAAAGCGGGATTTACGCTGGGCAGCGCGATGAGTTCGGCCAGAAGTTTTTCTGTGTGCGTCATGCGCGGACAGCGTGGCAAATTCCCCGTCACTTCGCCACTTTCTTCTCGCTTACAAACCCGTCGGGTGATTGAGAAATTCCCACGGCAGCTTGAATTTTTTGGAAAGGTGCGCCGCCAGCGCCTTCACGCCGAAGGTTTCCGTGGCGTAATGGCCGCCGTAAAAAACGTTCAGCCCCAATTCCTCCGCCAGCGCAAACGTCCAGTGCGGCCCTTCGCCGGTGATGAAGGTGTCCAGGCCCGCGTCCGCCGCCTGCTTCAATTCCGCGCCAGCGCCGCCGGTCACAACGCCGATTTTTTCGCAGACATTTTTGCCGCCGGGAATGATTTTTGGCTGGCCGCCAACGGCGCGCGCAAATCTTTTTGCCAGTTCGTTTCGCGAAATCTTGATCTGCGATTGAAAGCCAAGCGTCTGGCCGTGGCTTTCGTAAAATGGCTTCAGTTTTTTCAAGCCGAGCGCGGCGCAGAGCAGCGCGTTGTTGCCGAGTTTGGGATGCGCGTCGAGCGGCAAATGAGAGCTGTAAATCGCCAGATTATTTTCAACGAGCAGCCGCAGCAGTTCGTGATTTTTTTCCGTCCACGGCTGGCGCGGACTCCAAAACAATCCGTGATGAACGATGAGCAAATCGGCTCCGGCGGCAATCGCCAACTTGACCGTGGCGAGGCTCGCGTCCACGGTCGCGGCGATTTTGGTGACCGCGCCGGAATTTTCCACCTGCAAGCCGTTCATCGCGCCGTCGTAATCGCCGATTCCGCGCGTGCAGAGAATCCTGTCGCAATATTCGACGATTTTTTCCAGCGGAACTTTCGGCATGGCGCGATGAAAGCAAATTTTTTTGAAACTGCAAAGCCCGAAGCGTTGCAAAAATTTTTCATTCCGATGGTTGATTTCTGCGCGCGGAGTTTTATAGTGCGCTTCGCTTGAATTCACCGAGATGAGCAATTCACATGACGCGGCGCGCCCGTGGGACATCGAAGCGGCGCGCGCTCTTTACAACATCCATCGCTGGGGTGCGAAGTATTTCGACATCAACGACGCCGGGCACGTCGTCGCGCGCCCGTTGCATGACGCCGGCGCGACGGTGGATTTGACGGACGTGATCGAGGAGGCGAAGGGCCGCGGGCTGAAATTTCCGCTGCTCATCCGGTTTCAGGACATTTTGCGCCACCGCGTCGAGGCGATTAACACCGCGTTCCGCAATTCCATTTCCGAATTTAATTACCAGGGAAAATACCGCGGCGTGTTTCCGATCAAGGTGAACCAGTTGCGCGAAGTCGTGGAGGAAATTCTCGACGCCGGCAGGCCTTACGATTTCGGCCTCGAGGTCGGCAGCAAGCCGGAGCTGTTCGCCGGCCTCGCGCTGCAAAACCACCAGGGCTGCCTCATCGTTTGCAACGGCTACAAGGACGCGGACTTCATCAAGATGGCGCTACTCGGCATCAAGCTCGGCAAACGCGTCATCATGGTCGTGGAAAAACTGGAGGAACTGCGCCACATCATTTCCATTTCCAAACAGCTCGGCGTCGAGCCGCTGCTGGGCATCCGCGCGCGGCTGTTGAGCAAGGGCGCGGGCAAATGGGCGGAGAGCGGCGGCGAAAACGCGAAGTTCGGCTTGAGCACGGTGGAACTTTTGTCGGCGGCGGAAATGTTGAAGGCGGAAAATCTGGTGCACTGTTTGAAGCTGCTGCATTTTCACATCGGCTCGCAGGTGCCGGACATTTTGACGGTGAAAAAGGCCGTGCAGGAGGCGACGCGTTTTTACGCCAAGCTGCACAGGATGGGTTTCCCGATTGAATCCATTGACGTCGGCGGCGGCCTCGGCGTGGATTACGACGGCAGCCGCTCCAATTTCGACAGCTCGACGAATTACACCCTGCAGGAATACACCAACGACATCGTTTATTACATCGCCGACGTTTGCAACGCCGAGCGCGTGCCGCATCCCGACATCATCAGCGAAAGCGGCCGCGCCATTGTCGCGCACCACAGCGTGCTCATCGTGGAAGTTTTTGGTTCGATAGAAAAAATCCGTCCGGGCGCTTCCACCGCCTGCGGCGACAACGAGCATCCGCTCGTGAAGGAATTGTGCGACATCAAAAAAAATCTCGGCAAGTCGAACAAGCTCGAAGCCTATCATGACGCGCTGGAGCGCCGCGAGGACGCGCAGCACATGTTCACCCTCGGCGTCCTCGATTTGCCGGACAAAGCGAAGATTGAAAATCTTTACTGGGAAATCAGCCGCGAAGTCGTCGAGAGCTTCAAGGGCCAGCCTTACGCGCCGGAGGAAATTCAAAAGCTCGAGGACAGCCTTGGCGACCAGTATCTCTGCAATTTTTCCGTGTTCCAATCGCTGCTCGACCACTGGGCGCTTGGCCAGTTGTTTCCCATCATGCCCGTCGCGCGCCTGAACGAGCGCCCCACGCGCGAGGCGACGTTGGTGGACATCACCTGCGATTCCGACGGCGCGGTCAACAAGTTCATAGACTTCCGCGACGTGCGCGACACGCTGCCGTTGCACGAACTGCGCGTCAGCGGAAATGGCAATGACAATTCCAACGGCGGCAGCCACCTCGAGCCGTATTACCTCGGCTTTTTCCTGATGGGCGCGTATCAGGACATCATGGGCGATTTGCACAATCTTTTTGGCCGCGTCAACGAGGTCCACGTCTTTCTCGAACCCGACGAGCCGGCGGGCTATTACATCGAGGAAATCATCGAAGGCAACGCCATTGTCCAGTCGCTTGCCGCCGTGCAATACGACGAGAACGAATTGAAGCGCCAGATGAAGGCGCAAATGGACGACGCCATCAAATCCGACCGCATGAAGCCGAACGAAGCCATGCGTCTGCTGGATGAATACGAGCGCGGACTGAAGGCTTACACCTATCTTTCGTTTTGAACGAATCCCAAAATCCCAAACCCGAAAACGAAGCCGAACTGCTCCGTTCGCTCGGCAAACTCGCGCGCGGCCTGTCCGCGCTGTTCTGGGGCCTGCCCACGACGCTGATTGTCTGCGCCGAGACCACGCGCGCCGAAGTGCTCAAGCCGTTCGGCATCATTCCCGCGCTCGCGGCCAACGGGCTGCTGCTGTTCGGCCTCTGGCAGATGGGCGGCTTCCAAAAACAGGAGCGCCCGTGGCGCAACGTCCTCGACCGCGCGAAACTGCTCGGCCTTGTCAACCTTGGCCTCTGCCCGTTTCTTTACTGGCAGAATAAAATGCCCGGCCAGCCGTATTTCAACGCGGCGGTGCTTGTCCTCCTTTTGTCCGCGCTGCTTTTTTTGTTCAACCTGAACGCCGTCATCAAACAGCTTGGCGCGATGCTGCCCGACGAAACGCTGCGGCACGAGACGCGGCTGTTCACGCTGCTTGACCGCTGGCTGCTCGTCGCGCTTTTGTTTTTCGGCACCGCGTATGTGGTTTTACTCCAGGACCCGCGCCTGCCCGACGCGCTGGGCACGCTCTTTGTCTGGCTCAACACGTTTGGCTTTTGGGGGCTGACCTTTTTCGCGCTGCTGCCGCTGGCGATGACCATGGCGCTGATTTGGAAAACCAAGGAAACCATCCTTGACGGCGTTTTCGGCGCGCGCCACTGATTTTTCAAATCTTAACCGTAATCATAATCTCAATCGCTTCATTCGATTAAGCTTAAGAGCGTGATTACGATTACAAAGCGAAACAAACACCGCTTGCTTCCCGCGGCAAATCTTTGCTAGCGTCGCTCCTTTCAAATGAAATCGTCGGCATTATCGAAACTGGGCCGCCGTACCGCGCTGCCGCCCATTTCCTGGCTCATGCAAACCGCGCTCACGCGGCCCAAACTCATTTCGCTCGCCGCCGGTTTCACGGACAATCCGACTTTGCCCGTGGAAATCTCGCGCAAACTGCTCAACGAAATTTTGCGTGATCCAAAAATTGGCCAGCCTGCATTGCAATACGGCATCACCGCCGGCGAAATGAATTTGCGCGAACTGACGGCGCGGCGCCTGCGGAAAATGGATTTGCAATCCTCGTCGTCCTTGAAAAATAAATCGAGGACAAGAACGAAGGACGAGGACGAGATTTATTCAGCCGGCCGCTTGATGATCACCGGCGGCTCGCAGCAGTTGCTTTACATGACGCTCGAAGCGCTTTGCGACGAGGGCGACCTCATCCTCGTGGAAGACCCGACGTATTTTGTTTTCCTGAGCATTCTGCAAAGCCGCGGCCTGCGCGCGCGCGGCGTGAAACTGGAACGCGACGGAATTGATTTGGCGCATTTGGAAAACGTTCTGGAGCGGCTGAAAAAATCCGGCGAACTCCGCCGCGTCAAGGCGCTTTACCTCGTCAGCTATTTTCAAAATCCGACTGGCGTCACGACTTCGTTCGCTAAAAAGGCCGGCGTGCTGAAACTTTTGAAAAAATTCTCCCGCGCCGCCGGCCATCCGATTTATCTGCTCGAAGACGCCGCCTATCGCGAATTGCGGTTTGCCGGCGACGACACGCCATCCGCGCTCGTGGTTCCCGGCGCGGGCGCGAACGTGATTTACACCGGCACTTACAGCAAGCCCTACGGGCCGGGCGTGCGCGTCGGGTTCGGCATTTTGCCGGCGGCGCTGTTCACGGTGGTCGAGCGAATCAAGGGCAACCACGATTTCGGCACGGCGAATTTGTTGCAGCAGCTTCTGGCGCGCGCGCTGGAAACCGGGCTTTACGACCGGCACGTCGCAAAGATCGAAAAGCGCTACGGCGAGAAGGCGCGCGTGATGAAGCAGGCGCTCGCGGAACATTTTCCGCCGGGCGTGGAAATCTGGGAATCCGGCGGCGGACTTTATTTCTGGGCGCGATTGCCGGAGGGAATTTCCGCCGGCGTGAATTCAAAAGTGTTTCAAACCGCGCTGAAGAACGACGTGCTCTATGTTCCGGGTGAATTGTGCTACGCCGACGATCCGTCGCGCCCCAAGCCGGACAACGGAATGCGCATCAGCTTCGGCAGTGCGAGCGAGGAAAACATCCGTGAAGGCATCGCGCGGCTGGGCAAGGTGTTGAAAAAAATAAAGCTCTGATCATTTTCCGATGCGGACTAATTGTGGATTGGGGCGGATTATTCTTCTCGCTGTCAGCTTTTGCCCGCGCGGTGATTTGGGTGAAAAAGCGTTTCGCACAATTTGGTGTTTGACGTGGCCGTCCGAAAGCGCGAAAAAGAACCATCATGCGCCTGAAAAACTGGTTTGTGGGGCTGTGTTTGGCTGTGCTTTTGGTCAGCGAGTTCTTTCTTTTTCAAGCCAACCGCCAGAAAGAGGCGGCGAATGTGAAATGGCAGGAGGCCAAACAGGAGGCTGACCAGTTGCGTGCAGACTTGAATCAAACCAATGCCGCCTTTGCCGCGGAAATTTCCCATCTCCAAAACCAGAGCCAGGAGGAGTTGGTGCGCCTGCGCGGCTTGGCGACGGGGTTGCAGGCGACGAATCGCGTGCTGTCCCAGCAGTTGAACACCGTGCTGGTCGCCGCGCAACAGCAGGAGCAGCAGATGGAGCAATTGCAGACGGAAAACGAGCAGGCGCGTGTGGCAGCCGAGGTCTCGGAGGCGGAGCTGGAGCGCAATCAGTGCATCAGCAACCTCCGCGAGATTCAAGCGGCCAAGCAGCAGTGGGCTTCGGACAACGACAAGCCCGCCAACGCCACTCCATCCGAGCAGGACCTGCTGCCGTATTTCAAGAACGGCGTTTTTCCCGTTTGCCCCTCCGGCGGCACTTACACCATCGGCGCGGTGGACGAGGCGCCGACTTGTTCCGTTCCCGGCCACGTCCTGCCGCAATAATTTTTCTTCCGCATTTTCATTCTTGGCTTTCGCAGTTTCTCGCGTAGATTGTGCGCTCCATGATTGAAACTGACATTGAGCTTTTGAAGGGCATCGCAAACCAGTTGCGGATTCATTCCATCACCGCGACCACGGCGGCGGGCAGCGGACATCCGACTTCGTGTTGTTCGGCGGCGGACTTGGTCGCCACGCTTTTTTTCGGGCACATGAAATACGACCCGAAGAATCCGCATTACCACAACAACGACCGTTTCATTTTGTCCAAGGGCCACGCCGCGCCGCTGCTTTACGCCGCATGGGCGGAAAATGGTTTTGTCCCCGTCGCGGAACTGGCAAAGCTGCGGACATTCGGCTGCGAACTTGAAGGCCATCCGACGCCGCGGCTCGCGTTTGTGGACGTGGCCACCGGCTCGCTCGGCCAGGGTCTCGGCGTCGGCGTCGGCATGGCGCGCGCCGCGCGGCTCGACAAGCTGGATTACAACACCTACGTCCTGCTTGGCGACGGCGAAATCGCCGAAGGCGCGGTTTGGGAAGCCGCGTCGCTCGCGGGATATTACAAGCTGAACAATTTGATCGCTCTCGTGGACGCGAATCGTCTTGGCCAGAGCGAACCCACGGCGTTCGGCCACGACATTGGCGTTTATGCGAAACGATTTGAATCTTTCGGCTGGCGCGTTGAAACCATTGACGGCCATGACATCGAGGAAATCGTCGAAGTGTTGAGCGGCGTCGGTCTGGACGACAAGCCGCTCGCCATCATTGCCAAGACTTACAAAGGCGCGGGCGTTTCCTTTTTGCAGGACAAGGAAGGCTGGCACGGCAAGCCGTTGAACAAGGAGGAGGCTGCGAAGGCAATTGCCGAACTGCAACCGTCCTCAAAATCCGGCATCGGCGTCCCGATTCCCGCGCCCAATCCGCTGCCCGCGCCGGACAATTCCGCACCCGCCAGCTATCCGCCGCTCAATTACAAGATTGGTGATTCCGTTGCCACGCGCGAAGCTTACGGCACCGCACTCGCCCGCATCGGCGAGGTGGACAAACGCGTCGTCGCCATGGACGGCGACACAAAGAATTCCACCTTCGCGGACAAATTTTTCAAAAAATTTCCGGAGCGTTCGACCGAATGTTTCATCGCAGAACAAAACATGGTCAGCGTCGCCGTCGGTTTCGGCGCGCGCGGCAAGGTGCCGTTTGCCTCGACGTTCGCGACATTTTTCACGCGTGCCTACGACCAGATTCGCGTCGCGGGCATTTCGCAGGCGAACCTCAAGCTCGTCGGCTCGCACGTCGGCGTGAGCATCGGCGAGGACGGCCCGTCGCAAATGGCGCTGGAGGATTTGGCGATGATGCGCGCGATTGCCGGCAGCACGGTTTTGTATCCGAGCGACGCCGTGAGCGCGGAAAAATTGCTGGAACAAATGGCGCTCGGAAAGGGAATTTATTTTCTCCGCACGTCGCGCCCGAAAACCCCGGTCATTTACAACAACGACGAGCAATTTCCGGTTGGCGGCGCGAAAGTTTTGCGCGAAGGAAACAAAGTCACGGTCGTTGCCGCGGGCGTCACGCTGTTTGAAGCGTTGAAGGCGGCGGACCAATTGAAGGCCGAAGGCATCGGCATCACGGTCATTGACGCTTACAGCATCAAGCCGCTCGGCAAAAAGGAAATTCTGGCCGCCGCGCAAAAAACCAACAACACTGTAATCACTGTTGAGGATCATTATCCCGAAGGGGGACTCGGCGACGCGGTCGCGGGTGAATTAAGCGTGGACGGCATCAAAGTCCACAAGCTCGCCGTGACCGGCCTGCCGCATTCCGGCAAGGCCGCGGAATTGCTGGCGAAATTCGGCATTGACGCGGCGGCAATCGTGGAAAAGGTGAAGTCGCTTTAACCGCCAGGAAGGCAGGTTTCTTTGACAAAAGGCGCGGATTTAAATTTCGCGCCTTGTTTCTTTGCGTCTGAGTGGTTTTCTTTTGCGGGTTTCGGATTTCTGATGCACATTGGCTGTGGCAATGAGCGAGTTGCAAAAGTTTCTCAAAGGCAAGCTGCTGCTGGACAGCGGACAGCTTGGCGGCTCGTTTTTCCAGCACACGGTCATTTTGATTTGCGAACACAACGCCGAGGGCGCGTTCGGCCTGGTGCTGAACCGTTCGCTCGGCAAGACCGTCGGTGAAATGATCGTCGCCGATTTGCCCGACGCGCTCAAGGAATCGCCGCTGTTTCTTGGCGGCCCGGTGCAACCCGCCGCGTTGAGTTTCCTGCACACGGATCATTTCATTCCCGACGCGGGCGTTTTGCCGAACCTCGCGCTCGGCCATTCTCTCGACGAACTCGTGGACGTTGGCGAATCGTTTTCGCCTGCGAAAAAAGTCCGGCTTTTCGCCGGTTACGCCGGCTGGTCGCCCGGCCAGCTTGAGGAGGAAATGAAGCGCAAATCGTGGCTGACGTTTCCCGCGTCACTCGAACTGGTCTTTGAAACACCGCCCGAACAGCTCTGGCCGAGAATTTTGAAGAGCAAGGGCGGCTGGAAAAACAAATTGCTCTCGCAAACACCCGACGATTTGTCGCTGAATTGAATTTATGAGAAGTAAATTTGTGGCTGACGGAGAGCAAAGATTGGCGGTTGGCCAGAATGCCAAACGGCTCGAAGTCGTCCGTGCGAAATATTCTGACGAATGGGCGCGTGCTAATTTCCTGAAAAGAATCCGGCTTCGTTTTCAAATCTGGCTCGAATCTACGAATCAGAAGGAAGCTCGCAAGCCGGCGCCTGGAACTTTGTGGTAAAATTAATTTGCCTCGACGCGCAACAAAGCCGCGTCTGACTTCGCCTCAATTTCCGTCCGCACCAAATTTGCCGGAATGAGACAAAATTGCCCGGCGCACAAAATCACGTTTTCCGAACTGCTTTTGATTTCGATTTGACCGCCGACGGCCGCGAGGATTTGCAATTTTTTTGGTTTCAACAAATGGCTCGCGTCGGTCTTTGCTTCCCAATGCTCGACGCTGAAAAGTTTGTCGTGAACGAGCAGGCGCGATTTAATTTTACCGCTGGCAGAAAATTTTTCTTCCACCAACTTTGGTTCGAAGTCGTTGAAATCAATGCTCGCTAGTGATTGCGCGATGTGCAATTCGCGTGGCTTGCCGTCGAGACCGACGCGGTTCCAATCGAACACGCGGTAAGTCGTGTCCGAATTTTGCTGGATTTCAAAAATGACGAGTCCCGCGCCAATCGCGTGAACGCGTCCGCTTGGCAGATACATCGCGTCGCCCGCGCGCACAGGCACGCGATGAAAACACTCGGCGACGCTGCCGCCGGAAATGCTTTTCTCAAATTCCATGCGCGTCAGACCATGCTTCAGACCGACAAAAAGTTCCGCATCTGGCGCAGCGTCGGCGATGAACCACATTTCTGTTTTTGGCTCGCCTTCAAGTCCAGCGGCCTTGTGCGCAGGCGGGTGGACTTGCAGAGACAATTTTTCCCGCGCGTCGAGAATTTTGCAAAGCAATGGAAAGCGATTCCCGTTTGCTGGTTTGGCGTCGCCGAGAATTTCGCGCTGAAAATTTTCCATGAGCCAGCGCAGACTTTTTCCAGCGAATTTTCCATTGGCGATGATGCTTTCGTCGCCGGGCCGGTCGGAAATTTCCCACGATTCGCCGATTTGCTTGCCGGGCGGTGGTTGTTTTCCGAAGAGTTTTTCAATTTCGCGTCCGCCCCAGACGCGCTCCTTGAAAATTGGCTTAAAGGTAAGCGGATAGGGCACTGGAATTTTTACGCGGCCGCCTGCGGCACGACGCCATGTTCCGAAGGCTCGACTTTTTCGGTGAAATGTCCGTGCGCGCGGAATTTCTCGTAACGCAGTTTCAATCTTTCGGCGACGGGCAGGGCGAGAATTTCTTCGAGATGCTTGAGCAAATGTGCTTTCAAGTTTTCGGAGGTTGCCGCCGGATCCGTGTGCGCGCCACCGAGTGGCTCGGGAACAATTTCGTCCACGAGTTTTAATTGAAGCAAATCTTTGGCGGTAATTTTGAGCGCGGCGGCGGCCTTGGCGGCGTTGGCGCGGTCCTTCCACAAAATCGCCGCACAACCTTCCGGACTGATGACGGAGTAATAGGCGTTTTCCAAAATCAGAACGCGGTCGGCCACGCCGATGCCCAGCGCGCCGCCGGAACCGCCCTCGCCGATGACGGCGGCGATGATGGGCACTTCGAGCAAAGTCATTTCGCGCAAGTTGACGGCGATGGCCTCGGCAATGTGGCGCTCCTCGGCGGCGACGCCCGGAAACGCGCCCGCTGTGTCAATGAGCGTGATGATTGGCAAATTAAATTTGTCCGCCAGCCGCATCAGCCGAAGCGCCTTGCGGTAGCCTTCAGGATGCGCGGAGCCGAAATTGCGCAAAATATTTTCCTTCGTGTCGCGGCCCTTTTGCGTGCCGATGACGACGACGCGGTGTTCGCCCAGTTTGGCAAAGCCGCCGACCATGGCGCGGTCTTCGGCAAACAGGCGGTCGCCGTGCAATTCCTGAAAATCCGTGAACGCGGCATTGATGTAATCCAGCGTGTAAGGGCGTTTGGGATGGCGGGCGAGTTGGACGCGCTGCCAGGCATTGAGGTTCGAGAAAATCTGCCGCCGGGTTTCTGTCAATTTTTTCTCAATAAGCTGGATTTCCTCCTCAAAACTGATGCCCAGTGAATGTTTTTCCGGGTGTTCGCGGAGTTCGTCCAGTTTGTTTTGCAGTTCGATGATCGGCTTCTCGAAATCGAGCTGATGTTTCATGCGTTTGAAAGAATAGCTGTTATTGGGGGTTTGACAACGCGAATCCGGCGGCGTTAGAAAAAACGAAAGGCCGGACTTGCGTCCGGCCCCTCATAGTGACGAGGTTTATACGCCTTCACCCAGGCGCTCAGAAGGGCGACGCGACCAACTTGGGGGTCGCTGTTCGAGCCGCGCCGCGAGCAAAACCTCTCTGCCAACCCTAAACGAACAGCGAAAGCATTCGCTTAAAATATCAGACGCAACCGGTTGCAATTTAGTTCAAAAAAAATCAAAAGATTTTCATTCCCCCGGAACCGCCTGCCCCTACAAACTTTTGCAAAGTTAAACTATTAACCGTTTGGTTACAAGTTAAAAAATTTTAATCTCCGAAAAGATTTTCGCGGCGGCGCGCGACCGGATAACGCGCGCCAGCGAAGTTTTCCCTGCTGGTTCCAACGATTCACGGAACGCTGCTTCTTTTCCCGCGCCGGAAACGAGAACCCAAACCTGACGCGCCGCTGCAATTGCCGCATAACTTAACGAAACCCTGCGTGGCGGCGGTTTGGGCGAATTTTCCACCGTGCAAAAGATTTCCTTTGGGCCGGTCCCGTCGGTTCTGCCGGGGAAAAGCGAGGCGACGTGGCCGTCCTCTCCCATGCCGAGAATAATCAAATCCAGAACCGGAGGACCGTTTTTGTAGGACGCCGTCCTATAAAGTTCGGCTTCGGCAATTTTTACGGCTGTCGCTGGCAGTTCTTCGCCGCGAATTCGGTGGATTTGAGCCGGAGAAATTTTCAGCGGCGCCAGCAAAAGTTCATTTGCCAGTTTGAAGTTGCTTTCGGGATCGTTCGGCGGCACACAACGCTCGTCTGCCCAAAAAAAATGGACGTGGTCGAAGGAGACGTTTCGGGATTTGGTCAGCCCAGCAGTCGTGGCAAAAAATTTTTGCGCGATGTGCCCGCCGGAAAGCGCGACGCAATACGATGTGCCCGCTCGATTGGCTGATTCAATTTCATCCAGCCACGCATTTGCGGCGGCGCGGGCGAGTTCGTCGGCGTTGGCAAAGGAAATTAATTCAAAGTTTCCCATGGTTCAAGACGCTGCCAGCGAATGTTTGTTTGAATCATCGGGCATCAAATTTTCGTTGATGCGTTTGGTTTCAATCAAACGTCCGTCGGCGTCGTAGCGCAATTCAATCAGCCAGCCGAACACATCCTCCGGCCATTTGGCTTTCGGGATGACCTGAGCGGGGTCGGCTCCGAGCGCGCGCAGCAGGCCCGGAATTTCCTCGTGATGCCATGAAATCAGAATCGCCTTGCCATGTGACTTCGACAGGATTTCGTCGGCAAGATCCTGAAAATCCTTGTCCTTAAACCGGCTGTCGATGGCAAGATCGAGCGCCTGGCCGGTTGGTTCGACGGTGAGGCGTGGGCGATGGCTATCCTGCGAGTCGGCGGCGGCGAAAATGTAATCCAACTTCAACAACTGCCCGTCCATCGTTAAATTTTTGAAATAATCAGCATAAGCTTGGGCGCGCATTTGGCCATCGGTGGACAAGCCATAGCCGTCGTCCGGTTTTTCGGCGTGGCGGATGACCAGAATGACCGCGTCTTTCAACGCGTTGGATTTTCCATCATGCTGTTTTGCAAAAATGGCCGGCGGAATTATCAGCGCCAACAATCCGCAGAATAGCAGGGTGAATTTCATGTCCTTATTTTAATACCTGCGGTTCGTGCCAGGCGTGGCCGCTTTGTGCGAGTAAATCATCGGCGGCGATTGGTCCCCATGTTCCGGCGGCGTAAAATTCCCGGTTCGTCAGCGGCTTGCCGTCCCAGCCGGCGCGAATCGAATCCACAATCTGCCATGCCGTCTCCACTTCATCGCGGCGGATGAACAGCGTCGCGTCGCCCTCGATGGCTTCAAGCAGCAGCCGCTCGTAGGCTTCCGGCGTGTAGGCGCCAAACTCCGCGTCGTAGCTGAAATTCATCCGCACCGGCCGCACGCCGAGGCTCATGCCGGGAACTTTGCCGTTGAAACGCAAATAAATTCCCTCGTTCGGCTGCAGGCGCAGCGCGATGGCGTTTGGATCCAATTTATTTCCGCACTGGGCGGCGAACAAAACACTCGGTGTGGGACGAAACTGAATGCGCACTTCGCTGGCGCTCATGGGGAGATTTTTTCCCGTGCGCAAATAGAACGGCACGCCGCTCCAGCGCCAGTTGTCAATGAGCAGCTTCAACGCGACGTAAGTCTCAACATTGGAATCTGTCTTCACTTTTGTCTCCTGCCGGTAGCCGGGACGCAACGCGCCGTTGACGACGCCGGCGAAGTATTGTCCGCGCACGATTTGCCTTGCCACGTCGCCGGGCGTGAGCGCGCGAATGGATTTGAGCATTTTGACTTTTTCATCGCGGATGGCCTCGGCTTCGAGCGACACCGGCGGCTCCATGCTCACCAGCGCGAGCACCTGGAGCATGTGATTTTGCACCATGTCGCGCAGCGCACCGGCTTCCTCGTAATAGCCGCCGCGCTCGCCCACGCCGATTTTTTCGCTGACGGTGATTTGCACGTGTTCAATCGATTCGCGCGTCCAGAGCCGCTCGAAAATGGAGTTGGAAAAGCGGAACATCAAAATGTTCTGCACCGTTTCCTTGCCGAGGTAATGGTCAATCCGGCAGACCTGCTGCTCGTGGGCATAGCGCGTTAGCTCGGCGTTGAGCGCGCGCGCGGAAGCGAGGTCGTGGCCGAACGGCTTCTCGACGACGAGCCGCTGCCAGCCGTGATCATTGGCTTCCTTGTGCAGCAATTTCGCGTTGTGCAATTGCTCAATGACAGTTCCGAACTGGCTCGGCTGCGTGGCCAGATAAAGCAGCAGGTTTTTCCGCAGCGGCGCGCTGTTGAAGGAGCTTAATTTCTGCTCCAAGGCCTGATAAGCCGCCGCGTCGGTGAGATCGCCCCGGCAGTAAAAAATATTTTTTGCGAATTCCGCCCAGACGTTTTCGTCCACGGGTTTCGTACGCGAAAATTGGTCCAGCGCCGCGCGCAATTCCGCGCGCCATGAGTCGTCGGTCTTCTCGCGCCGCGCGAAGCCGATGACGCGGAACACCGGCGGCATGAGCTTGTCCTTGCACAAATGGTAAAATGCCGGAATGAGTTTGCGCGCCGTCAAATCGCCGCTCGCGCCGAAAATGACGATGGTGCAGCCCGGCTCCTTGAATGAATCGGAGTTGTTCACGCACAAACAATGGAGCAGAACGCGGGGAATTTCAAACTTGAAACTTGCGGCTTGAAACCGGAAACTCCTTCGGCGCGAGCATGAAAGCAAAAATCATCGTCACCCCGAAAAAAGCCGTCGTGGACCCGCAGGGCAAAACCGTCCAGGGCGCCCTCGAACAAATGGGCCATCGCGGCATCAAGGCCGTCCACGTCGGCAAATATCTGGAAATCGAACTGGACGGCGACAAGGAGGCCGCGCGCCAGTCACTCGACGAGGCGTGCCATAAATTTTTAAGCAATCCGGTGATTGAAGATTACAAACTCGAAATTGAATGAACTTTGCCGTTCTCCAATTTCCCGCCAGCAATTGCGACCAGGATTGCATCCACGCCGTCCGCGCCCTCGGTCATTCGGCGGATTTGCTCTGGCACAAGGAAACTTCGCTCGGCGACGCCGATGCCGTCATTATTCCCGGCGGCTTCAGCTATGGCGATTATTTGCGCACCGGCGCGATTGCGCGGTTCAGTCCCGTCATGCAGGCCGTCCAAAAATTTGCCGGCGACGGCGGGATTGTCCTCGGCATTTGCAATGGCTTCCAGATTTTGTGCGAAGCCGGACTGCTGCCGGGCGCGCTCGTCCGCAACCGCGATTTGCAATTTCATTGCGAGCAGGTTTTTTTAAAGACCGGAAATTTTGAAACGCCCTTCACCAGTAAAATTCCGCGCGATAAAATCCTGAAAATTCCCGTCGCGCACGGCGAAGGCTGTTATTTCGCCGATGAAGAAACGCTCGCGAAATTGAAAGCGAACAACCAGATTCTCTGGCAATATTGTGATGCCAGCGGAAATCTGACCGACGCGGCAAATCCGAACGGCTCGCTGTTCAACATCGCCGGCATCTGCAACGAGCGCCGCAACGTGGCCGGCCTCATGCCGCATCCGGATCGCGCGAGTGAAAGCATTTTGGGCAGCGCGGACGGCAAATTGATTTTTGAAAGCATCTTCGCCGCGCTCAAATGCAAAACTGTCGCGCAAGCGGCATAACTACCAACATTATGGCAAACAACATTTCGCAAGAATGGCTTACAAAAATGACTGCCCCTGAAAACCAGAAGCTACTTGCTGAGTGGTTGGTTGCCATTGGGACTCTCGCCCTTGCGGTCATTGCTGTTTTTCAAGATAAAATTCGTGCTTGGATTCAAAGACCAAAATTAAAAATGTTAGTCGGTGAACATGTAAAGACGCCCCTCAGAGTGTCAGAAGCTGCGGATAATAAAACCAAGAGTTTTGTTACTGCTTACATATTTAAGTTGCTCGTTCGCAATGAAGGAAGTCAAAGAGCTGAAGAAGTTGAAGTTTTTGCGTCCGCGCTATTTCGAAAAGAAGCAAATGGAACTTTTCAGGAGGTGAAATCATTCCCACGCAGAAATTTGCAATGGCCAGATAGCGAAGAAGTTTTTGTAAAAGCAATTTCGCCGGGCATGCAAAGAGAATGCAATTTATTTGTGATTGTTAACCCAGCGGAAAGGGCAAAAGCTTTTTATTTTGATAATCCTAATCTCGCAGTTCCTACGGATCAAACCGTCCTCGCTTTTCAACTTAAAGGAAAGCCGTATGCCAAAACTTATTGCTTTGGTCCTGGAACATATCGGGTAGTTCTGCATATCGCTGCCACAAACACTAGACCCCAAGAAATTAAAATTGAAATAAACCACACTGGTAAATGGTTTGATGATGAAGTAAAAATGCTTTCTATGGGGGAAGGCCTACAGATTGTGTAGCTGAGATTTTAATATTTTTCCATGACCGAACCAGCCATCACTCCCGAACTTGTCGCCAAGCATAATTTGACGCCGGACGAGTATCAGAAAATTCTGGAAATTCTTGGCCGTGCGCCGGGCTACACCGAATTGGGGATTTTTTCGGTGATGTGGAGCGAGCATTGCAGTTACAAGAACACGCGGCCGCTGCTCAAAACATTTCCGACCAAATCAAAAAAAATTCTCGTCGGCGCGGGCGAGGAAAATGCCGGCATCATTGACATCGGCGACGGACTGGCCATCGCCTTCAAAATCGAGTCGCATAATCATCCGAGCGCGGTCGAGCCGCTTCAAGGCGCGGCCACCGGCGTCGGCGGCATTGTGCGCGACATTTTCACGATGGGCGCGCGGCCCATTTGCGCCATCAATTCGCTGCGCTTCGGCGAGCTTTCAAATCCTGACGTGCGCCGACTTTTTTCCGGCGTTGTCAGCGGCATCGCGCATTACGGAAATTGTTTCGGCATTCCGACGATTGCCGGCGAGGTTTATTTCGATAAATCTTACGAAGGCAATCCGCTGGTGAACGCATTTTGCCTCGGCGTTTTACGCCACGAACAAATCGCGCGCGGTGCGGCGAAGGGAATTGGCAATCCGGTTTTTTACGTCGGCCCAGCGACTGGTCGCGATGGCCTGGCCGGCGCGGCATTTGCGTCGCAGGATTTGACGGAAGAATCCGCCGAGCAACAACGCGGCGCGGTGCAGGTCGGCGATCCGTTCATGGAAAAACTGGTTTGCGAGGCGTGCCTTGAGCTGCTGGCAACCGGCGCGGTCGCGGGAATTCAAGACATGGGCGCGGCGGGTTTGACCTGTTCGACCTGTGAAACCGCCGCGCGCGCGGGCACGGGCATTGAAATCGAACTGGACAAGGTTCCGCAACGCGCGCCGGGCATGAGCAGCTATGAAATCATGCTCTCCGAATCACAGGAGCGGATGCTTATCATTGTCCACAAAGGCCGTGAGGAGGAAGTGAAGCGCATTTTTGACAAGTGGGATTTGCCGTGGGCGGAAATTGGCTTTGTCACCGATACCGGGTGGATGGTGGTGAAGCAACACGGAAGAATTGTCGCGGATATTCCGGCGAAGAAAATCGCTGACGAATCGCCGGTTTATCAGCGCGAATCACAGGAGCCGGAATATTTGAAAGACGTTCGCGCGTTTCGGCTGGACGGAATTGCCGACACGAAAAATCCCGCCGACGATTTGAAAATGCTGCTCGCCTGGCCGAGCATCGCGTCGAAGAATTGGGTTTACCGGCAATACGACCACATGGTTCGCGACGGCTCGGTGGTCTGCCCCGGCAGCGACGCGGCGGTGATTCGAATCAAATCGGATTCGTTGCCGGAAACGTCCGGCGGCAAATCAATTCCCGAAAAACTCGTCGCGCTGACGGTGGATTGCAACGGCGCTTACGTCTATCTCGATCCATACGAAGGCGGAAAAATTGCCGTGGCCGAGGCGTGCCGGAACCTGGCGTGCAGTGGCGCGGTGCCGCTGGGCGTCACGGACAATTTGAATTTCGGCAATCCGATGAAGCCGGAATTGTTCTGGCAATTGAAAGAATCTGTTCGCGGTCTGGCCGAAGCGTGCCGCGCATTCAATGCGCCGGTCACCGGCGGCAATTGCTCGCTTTACAATCAAAGTCCGGCCGGCCCGATTGACCCGACGCCGACGGTTGCCGTTGTCGGCATTATCGAAAAATCGGAATTTGTTACTACGCAATGGTTCAAGGACGAAGGCGACGCGATTATTCTGCTCGGCGCAATTGCGGACAAAAACGATCCGCTGCTCGGCCTTGGCGGCTCGGCATATTTGCAAGTTGTTCACGGCAAAAAGACCGGCACACCACCGCGCTGCGATTTGGATACGGCAAAAATTTTACATACAACTTTGCTCGGCTTGATTCAAAGCGGTTTGATAAAAAGCGCGCATGATTGCAGCGAAGGTGGACTGGCGGTCGCAATTGCCGAAAGTTGCATTTCGCAATTGGTCGCGCGCGAAACGCCGCGATTGATTGGCGCGCAAATAGATTTGTCGCAATTCAAAGACTTCCGCCTCGACGCGCTGCTTTTCGGCGAATCCCAATCGCGCATTATCATTTCCTGTGCGCCGATGGACACCGTGAAAGTCGTCGAGCGCGCGAAGTTGATGGGCGTTCCAGCCGTTCAAATCGGCAAGGTTGGCGGCGACAAATTGAACGTCAAAACGGCGAATGGCGAATTTTCCACGCCGCTTGCTGAACTGCACGATGCTTGGTGGAATTCCATCGCGCGGGCGATGGCGTGATTTTCATTTTGAACGGAATCGCCCCCCAGACGCTCCATTTTCTTGAGGCTTCGATGATGATTTGCATTTTGGATGGATTAACCGCTGGCAATTTGCCGCCGGATTCGCAATCTTGGTGGAGTTGATTCATGCGACAATTCCTCACCATTGCGGCAAACGCCTTCATGGAATTGATTCGGCAGCCGATTTTTCTGCTGTTGATGACCGGCTCGGTGGCTTTTGAAATTTTTCTGGCAGTGCCGTATTACTTCGCGTTTGGCGACGAGCCGAAGCTGGTGGACAATTCCACGCTGGCGGTGATGTTGCTGGCCGGCTTGTTCGGCGCGGTGTTGAGCGCGTCGGCGTCGCTGGCGCGGGAAATTCGCGCGGGCACGGCACTGGCCGTTTTGTCCAAGCCCGTCGGTCGCGCGCAATTTTTGCTGGCCAAATTCGCCGGCCTCGCGGCGGCGCTGACTGTTTTGACCTATGTCAACATGGTTGGCGTGTTGCTGGCCAGTCGCATGGCGTTTGACGCCTACGGCAGAACGGATTTGCCGGCGATTGGAATTTTTTCGGCAGGCATCGTCGCGGCCTACGCCTTGGCGGGCTTCAGCAATTTTTTCCTGCGCCGGCCGTTCGTGAGCGACGCGGTTTTTGGAATGCTGGTTTTTACGACGCTCGCCACGTTTCTTGTTTTCCGATACACCCGGCAAATGGAAAGTCTCGGCACGGTCGGGCACGTCAACTGGAATCTTTTGCCCGCGGGGATTTTGATTTTGTTAGCGCTGTGGATTCTGGCCGCCGTCGCTTTGGCGTGTTCGACGCGGTTTGACACGATTCCGACGCTGGCGATTTGTTCGGCAATTTTTTTGATCGGTCTCATGTCAGACTACTTTTTTGGCGTGCGCGCCCGGAGCGGCGAATGGTGGGCTTCGACGCTTTACAGCGTCATTCCGAACTGGCAGCTTTTCTGGCTCGCCGACGCCATTGACACGGGTAAAAACACGTTTCAATGGGCTTACGTCGGCAAGGCGTTTGCCTACGCGGTTTGTTACGCGGGCGCGGCGTTGGCGGTGGGCACGGCGCTGTTTGAAGAAAGAGAATTGAGTTAAAGCCACGAATGAATGCAAAAATGAAACGTAAATTCCTTGGAATTTGCGGTAATTCTTTTTTGAATTCGTGTTTATCTGTGTTCATCGGTGGCTGAAATTTCATGGATCGCAACGTTCAAAAAAATGGTTTGCTGAATCTGGCGACGGCGGCGGCGGTTTTCATCGCTGGGTTTGTCGTGACGTGCTACGTCAACTCGCTGGCGGGGCAGGCGGCGTCCGTTTTTCTCGGAATTGGCGCGCTGGTGGCCTTCGCCAGCTGGTTTCAAATGCGGCTCGAAGAAAACGAGCGGCTGGAAAAACTGGAGGTCGAGGAAATGGCGCGCGCCAAGGGCGAATCCGCGTTGTTCGACACGAAGGAATCGGAGGTTTTTCCCGCGCACCGCTCGCGCGAGCAGTTTGAAAAATTTTTCGTTCCCGGCTTTGCCGTGCTGCTGTTTTTGATCGAAGCCGGCGGCGCGTGGCTGCTCTGGCACTGGACCGGCAAAACAAACAACGGCATTGAGCCGGACAAGGCGATGCCGGCGCTTTCGCTCTTCGCGATTTTCTCACTGGTGTTGTTTTTGATCGGCCGGTTTTCCGTGACCATCGCGCGGCTGGGAGACCACCGGCTGTTGCGGCCAAGTTCCAGCTTCCTGCTCGCGGGCGCCTACGTTTGCGCGTTGGCGGCGCTGGGCATCGCCGGAACTTCTTTACCGGCAGCCGAGCCCATGTTTCCCAAGGCTGATCTTTGGCTCGCGCGGGTGTTTTGCATTTTGCTGGGACTGATGGCGGTGGAAATGCTCGTGACGCTGCTGCTGGAAATTTACCGCCCGCGTGTCCGAGGAAAAATCACCCGCCCGCTTTACGAAAGTCGCGTTGTCGGGCTGTTCGCGCAGCCGGAAAGCCTGTTCACGACGGCGGCGCAGACGCTCGACTATCAATTCGGCTTCAAGGTTTCCGAGACGTGGTTTTTCCGATTGCTCCAGAACAACCTTGCCATTTTGATTCTGGCCCAACTGGCGGTTTTATTTTTGTCCACGTGCGTCATTTTCGTTGATCCGGGCGAGCAGGTCGTGCTGGAGCATTTTGGAAAACCGCTCGCGCAGCCGCTGAATTCCGGCGCGCATCTGAAATGCCCGTGGCCGATTGACAAGGCCTATCGCTACCGCACCGCCCAGATTCAGACCTTTGACGTTGGCTTCACGCCGGATACGCAAAGCAGAAAAGAGCAGACGATTTTGTGGAGCGTTCCCCACACGGACGAAGTCAATTTTCTCGTTGGCGACCGCGCGGCCGCGACGATTCAAAATGAAAACGCGGAAGCGGCTGAATTTTCGAAAACGCCGCCGGTGGGTCTGATTTCCGTCAGCATTCCGGTGCAGTTCCAGATCACCAACGTCATGGACTGGGCCTACAACAACGCCGGCCAGTCGAATTTGCTGCAGGATTTGGCGACGCGTGACTTGGTGCGTTTTTTGGCCGGCGCGGACTTGACCAATCTATTGTCACAGGCGCGGCTGGAGGCGGCGCGCGAATTGCAGCGGCAAATTCAAGCCGATGCCAACGCGAGCGGGCTGGGTGCGAAGATTCTTTTTGTCGGTTTGCAGGACATCCATCCGCCGGTCGCCGTCGCGGGCGATTTTGAAAAGGTGGTTGGCGCGCAGCAGCAAATGATCGCCGAGACGAACAATGCCGTCGCCGATGCCATCCAGACGAACACGATGTCCAGCGCGGTGGCGTTCACGACGACGAACCTCGCCGAGGCCTACGGCATCAAGCTGGCAACCCTGGCGTGGGCGCAGGCGGCGTTGTTTACGAACCAGATTCCGGCGTTCGAGGCCGCGCCGTCGGTTTATGAGGAGCGGGCGTATTTTCAAACGTTCGTTGATGCGACCAAAAACGCGCGCAAATACGTTTTGCTTGTCACGAACACGGACAACGTCCTGATTTTTGATCTGGAAGATAAAATCAGTCCCGAGTTGGAAAATTTAACCGTGCCCAGCGAATAATTGCCATGAAAAAAAGAAACGTTCTAACCTTCATCGTCGGCGCAGTGCTCGTCGTCATTTTCCTGCTGCTGCTGTTTGTTTTTCAAGTGCGCCAGTCCGAAACCGCCGTGGTTACGACTTTTGGCAGGATATCGGGACCTCCGCGCGAACCCGGCCTGCACTTCAAATGGCCGTGGCCGATTCAGGAAGTTTATAAATACGACGACCGTGTCCAGAATTTTCAGGACAAATTCGAGGAGACGCTCACGGCGGACCAAAACGATTTAATCACGAGCGTTTATGTTGGCTGGCGGATTTCCGACGCGGGGGATTTTTTGCGGAGATTTCCCGGTGATCCATCCATTTCCATTCCCAACGCGCAGGAACAGCTTGAAAGCATGTTGCGCAGCGCCAACATCGCCGTGGTCGGCCAACATCCGTTGTCCGATTTTGTGAACGCGGATCCGAAACAATTGAAATTTGACGAGATTGAAAATCAAATTGAACAGGCGGTGCGGGCCGAGTTGAGCACCAACGATTGGGGCGTCAGCCTTGATTTTCTGGGCTTGAAAAAAATCGAGCTGCCGGAAAGCGTCACCGAAACCGTGTTTGACCGGATGAAGTCCGAACGCGAGGAAATCATCAAACGCTACCAGTCCGAAGGCGATTCCGAGGCTCAAAAAATCCGCTCCGCCGCCGATCGCCAGGCGAATGAAACCATCGCCCAGGCGGAGGGGGAGGCTGAACGCATTCGCGCCGAAGGCGAGGCTGAAGCCGCCAAGACCCTGCCGATCTTCCAGGAGAACCCGCAATTGGCGATTTATCTGGATCGCCTTACAGCACTGCAAGAGGTGCTCACCAACAAAACGACCTTGATTTTGGACGATCGTACGCCGCCGTTTGACTTGTTCAGTCATCTGCCGACCAATTCACCCAGCAGCAATCCATGAGTGACGAGCACGAACATCACGACCACGACCACGGACATTCGCCCGCGCCGGAAACGGGAGACGCCGGCTCGCAAGCGCTGGCCGAGGCGTTGCGCAGCAGTTTTGCGATTGTCAAAATCGTCATGTTGCTGATGGTCGCCGCCTTTTTCTGTTCGGGCTTTTTCCAGGTCGGTCCGTCGGAAAAGGCCATTATTCTACGCTTCGGCAAACCTGTCGGCGCCGGCCAAAAGGCCTTGTTGAGTTCCGGCCTGCACTGGTCGTTTCCCTATCCGATTGACGAAGTGGTGAAAATTCCCATCACGGAGTCCCAAAAAGTTTCGTCCAACAATGGTTGGTATTTCACCACGCCAGAGGCGGAATTGAGCGGCGAGGAAATACCCCCCGGCCCGTCGCTGGATCCGACGCGCGACGGCTACGTCATCACCGCCGACCGTAACATCATTCACACCCGCGCGACGCTTTACTACCACATCGAAGATCCGATTCGCTACGTTTTTAATTTCACCTCCGCGTCCAACACCGTGCAAAATATTCTGGACAACGCGCTACTTTACACCGCCGCGCATTTCGACGTGGACGACGCGCTTTACAACGATGAGGGCGGTTTTCAAGAGGCCGTGGAACAGCGCGTCCGCGATCTGGCGGACCGGGATCAACTCGGCATCGTGGTGGACAACTGCGAGGTTCAAAACATCCCGCCGCGGCAGTTGGCGGACGTTTTTGCGCAGGTCACCACCTCGCGTGAAACCCGCGACGAGACGCTCAACACCGCCCGCAGCGATGCAAATACAACCTTGCTGCAAGCCAGCGCGCAAGCCACCGACATAGTCAACGAAGCCGAAACTGCCCGCACGAAATACGTCGCGTCCGTGGACGCCGACGCCAAGCGTTTCAGCGATTTGCTGCCGAAATATGAGAGCAACCCGGATTTGTTTGTGCAGACCACGCTCCTGCCGGCCATCGGCGACGCGCTGACACACGTGCAGGACAAAATGTTTTTGCCTCTTCATGCCAATGGAAAACCGGCCGAACTTCGGTTAATGTTAAATCGCGAGTTGCCGCAGCCAAAACCGGAGGCGCAGTCGCCGTAATAGTTGAATTTTATGCAAGTCACATCGCTTTTAAGCCACGAGCACAAGCACGACGATTCGTGCGGCTGTGGCCACGACCACGAACATTCGACGGTGCATTTGTGGCAGATGCTCATCGGCAGCGTTTTCGTCCTCAACGGCTTCATCGTGGACTGGCTCTTTGAATCGGGCGGCACGGTCGCCAGCGCCAGCGCGTTCATCGGCTCGGTCATTTTGATTTATCCCATCGTCGTCACCGCCATCAAGGATTTGCGCGTCGGACGCCTGAGCATCAACGAACTCGTCGCCATCGCCGTGCTCGCCGCGTTCGCGTCCGGCAATTACAAAACCGCCGGCATCGTCGCGTTTTTCATGCTCACCGGCGAACTCATCGAAACGCGCACCGCCGAGGGCGCGCGGGATTCCATCGAGTCGCTTATCAAACTGACGCCAACGAAGGCGCGCCGCATCACAAAAGACGGTGGCGAGGAGGAAGTCGCAGCCAGCGAGCTTTCCATCGGCGACGTCATTCGCATTCGCCCGGGCGACAATGTTGCTGCGGACGGAATTATTTTAAGCGGACAAGGCTCGTTCAATCAGGCGACCATCACCGGTGAATCGCTGCCCGCCGACAAAAAAACCGGCGACGAGGTTTTTGCCGGCACGCAAAATCTCACCGGCGTCCTTGAAATCAAAGTCAGCCGTGCCGGCGAAGACACAACCATTGGCCGCGTGCGCGAACTCATCATCGCCGCCGAAAAAACCAAGCTGCCCATCCAGAAAATCGTGGACCAATACATGGGTTTTTACACGCCGCTGGTGCTGGTCATCGGCGCACTCGTCTGGGCCTTCACGCACGACTTGAACCGCGTCATCGCCGTGTTTGTCGTCTCCTGCCCGTGCGCGTTCATTTTGGCGACGCCGACCGCGATGGTCGCCGCGCTTTCCGCCGCCGCGCGCCTTGGAATTTTGATCAAAAACGTCGCCGACATCGAACTGGCCGCGAAAATCAACGCCTTCATTTTTGACAAAACCGGCACGCTCACGACAGGCCGGCTCGCGGTCAGCCGCCTCGCGCCAATTGGCGAAACGAAGCCGGCGGAATTGCTTTTGATCGCCGCGTCCGCTGAAAAATACAGCAACCATCCGACTGCCAAGGCGCTGGCGCAGCTCGCTGGCGAAGCCGGCGTGCCGCTGGCCGAGCCGAAGGATTTTGCCGAAACCGCCGGCCGCGGCGTGAAGGCGGAAATCAACGGTGCGAATGTTCTGGTTGGCCGCGCGCAATGGCTCAAGGACAACGGCATTGACGGCAGCTTCGAGAAGCACATGGATTTGAACGAGACCGAGGGCTGGAGTTTGATTTTTGTCGCACGCAACGGCCAGTGCGTCGGCTGGGTCGGTTTGCAGGACCAGACCCGCGCCGAGGCAAAAGACGCGCTGGCCGAATTGAAGGAAAACGGCGTCCGCCGCGTCGCGATGATTTCCGGCGACCGGCAGGTGGTCGCCACGCGCGTCGCCGCCGAAATCGGCTGCGAAGAGGCCAAGGGCGATTGCCTGCCGCAGAACAAGGTGGAATTTGTCCACGCCGTGAAGGCGAAAGGCTACAAAGTCGCGGTCGTAGGCGACGGTGTGAACGACGCGCCAGCGCTCGCGGCGGGCGACATCGGCATCGCGATGGGCGCGGCGGGCAGCGAAGTGGCGATTCACAGCGCGACGATTGCGCTGATGAACAACGATCTCAAGCGCCTGCCATTTCTCGTGAAACTCTCGCGCAGCACGCGCGTGGTCATCAACCAGAATTTTGCCTTTGGCGTGCTGTTCATCGTCATTGGCCTGACGGTGACCTCGCTGGGCATTCTCGGCCCGATTCCGGCGGCGATTTTGCACAACGTCGGTTCGCTCATCGTGATTTTCAACAGCGCGCGCCTCGTGCGCAAAGGCGAGGAACTGGAGCATTTCCATCCTGAAGCGGAGGAACCGCCACAGAACATTTCGGGCCAACTGACGCCGAAGCTGGCGTGAAGTTAATTTATGCCTGTCGCCGAATTGAATCCGCAATCGCAGACCGGAAATCAAAAATCCGCTGAAATTGTCGTGTCCGTGCGCGGCCTCACAAAAATCTTCAAGGATTTTTGGAATCGCCCCAAGGCGCGTGCCGTGGACAATGTGGATTTTGAAGTCCGGCGCGGCGAAGTTTTTGGCCTGCTCGGCCCGAATGGCTCCGGCAAATCCACGACCGTAAAACTTTTGCTCGGTTTGTTGAATCCGACGAAAGGGCACATCGAAGTTTTCGGCCATTCGCCGCGCCACGTTCAGACCAAGTCGCGCATCGGTTATTTGCCGGAGGAATCGTATTTGTATCGTTACCTCAATTCGCGCGAGACGCTGGATTTTTTTGGAAATTTATTTCAGCTCTCGAGAGGCGAACGCGGCAATCGCACGGAACAATTGCTCGAAATGGTCGGCCTCGGCAAAACGCAGACGCGCGCCGTCGGGGAATTTTCCAAAGGAATGCAGCGTCGCATCGGCTTGGCGCAGGCGCTCATCAACGATCCCGATTTGGTCATTTTGGACGAACCGACCGCCGGCCTCGACCCGATTGGCTGTCGCGAGGTGAAGGATTTAATCATCGCGCTCGCGCGCCGCGGCAAGACGGTGATTTTGAGCAGCCACTTGCTGTCGGATGTTGAGGATGTTTGCGACCGCGTGCTGATTTATTACGGCGGAAAAATCCAGGCCGCCGGCACGTTGAAAGAATTGCTCGCCACACCGGACACGTTGCAAATTACGACGCCGGTTTTGCCGCGACAAACTTTGGAAAAAGTTTTGGAAATCATCCGCCAGGACGTTTCGACCGGCGAAGTGCGCGTGGACAATCCGACGCAAAATCTCGAAAGCTATTTTCTGGCGGTCGTGCAAAAGGCGCGCGAAGCCGCGCACGAAACCAGCGGCGCGCAATCCGGCGCAAAAGTCGCAGCGTATTTGCGTGCAGGCGCCGAGGAAAAACCGGCAACCGAAAAAGTCTTGGAAAAGCTGGCGCTGCCGCAAGCCGCGCAAAAAGCTCCCGAAACACGAGCTCCCGCGCCTGTTGTTGAAAAGAAATTGGACGACAAAAAGCTGGAAGCGTTGACGCAGCAGGTCGCGACAAAAATTCCGGAAACAAAACCAGTTCCCGCGCCAGAAGCGAAGCCAGTGGATTTGTCGAAAGCGGACGAAAAATTGTCGTCGCTGTTGGGAAATAAAAAATAGTTTTAGCCTCAGATTTTCACAGATGAAACACAGATGGTGGAAAATTTGCTGATGGCAAATAATTGTTTTTTAATCTGTGTGAATCTGTGTCCATCTGTGGCTTCAAATAAATGCAAAAAATTCTCGCCATTGCCTGGCTGACGTGGAAGGCCGCGCTGCGGTTCCGGCTTTTCCTCGTCATCGCGGCGCTGTTGATTCTAGCGGTGGTCGGTTTGCCGCTGGTCATCAAATCAGACGGCACGGCGCGCGGGTTCACGCAGATTATTTTGACCTACACGTTGAGCGCGATTACGGCGTTGCTCGGTTTTTCGACGTTGTGGCTTTCGTGCGGCACGCTGGCGCGCGACATCGAGGAGTGCCAGATTCAAGTCGTCGCGACCAAGCCGATCGCACGCTGGCAAATCTGGCTGGGCAAATGGCTCGGCATCGTGACGTTGAACGCGGCGCTGCTTGCGCTTTCCGGCGCGTGCATTTACGGCCTGCTGCAATGGCGCGCGACGAAGCTGCCGCCGGCGGAGCAGCAAATTTTGCACGAGCAGGTGCTGGTGGCGCGCGGCGTGGCCAAGCCGGAAAACCTGGAGGCGCAAATTGACGCGGAAACGGAGCGGGAGTTTCAAGCGCGTTTGAAGCAACATCCCGAACTCGCCAGTTTATCTCCTGCGGACAAGGAGCAAGTGATGAACCAAATCCGCGAACAGGTTAAGGCTCCATATCAACTTGTGCCGCCGGGCTACACGCGCGAATGGCAGATTAACTTGGGCCTGGCGAAAAATTTTCTGCGCGACAAGCCACTGCAATTGCGCGTGAAGTTCAATTCGGCTTCAAAAAGTCCGTCAGGAACATTTGTCGCGCTGTGGCAGATTGGCGATCCAGATTCGACCAACTATGTGCAGCTTGCGCCGATGAGCCTTGCGCCGGACACATTTCATGAATTTAGCATCCCGCCGAATTCGTTCGACAAAAACGGCGTGTTGACCGTTGTGTTTACGAACCCGAATGACACGTCACTGCTGTTTTCAGTCGAGGACGGCATGGAGCTTCTGTATCCCGAAGGCGGCTTCGCGTTGAATTTTGCGCGCGGGCTGGGAATCATTTTTTGCTGGATGGCGTTGCTGGCGGCGCTGGGGCTGGCGGCGGCGAGTTTGCTGTCGTTTCCGGTCGCGGCATTTTTTTCGCTGGCGGTCATGGTGGTGGTTCTGTCGAGCGGGACGCTGGCCGAAGCGGTTGCCAATGGCACGGTTGGCGTAGGCAACGAGGAAAGCACCGTCGGGCACACGCCGGTGGACGTAGTGCTGATTCCGCTGTTCAAGGGGATTCTGGTTGTCGTCAATCTGGCGCAAAATTTTTCACCGATTGATTCGTTGAGCGCCGGGCGCGCGATTTTGTGGGGCGATCTTGGCGCGGCGTTCGGGCAGATTGTCCTGCTGCTCGGCGGCATCGTCGCCATCATCGGAATCATCCTGTTCAACCGGCGTGAACTGGCGACAGCGCAAGGAAACCAATGAATTCACGCGTTAAAAAAATTCTTTTGCTGCTGCTGGCGGCGTCGTTGCTCTTTGGCTCGAGCCGGGTGCAGGAATTTTTGAACCGCGACCGCGACCAATTGGGCTTGACGATTGCGGGACCGCTGCGGGACGCGCCGCCGATGCTGGCGTTCACGACTGTTGCGCTGGGCGGTTTTCGCGGATTGATTTCCAATTATCTGTGGATTCGCGCGAACGACCTGCAGCAGAACGACAAATATTTCGAGGCGGCGCAATTGTCGGATTGGATCACGGATTTGGAGCCGCACTTTGCGCAGGTGTGGGCTTTTCAGGCGTGGAACATGGCTTGGAACATTTCGGTCAAGTTCAAGGATTTTTCCGATCGCTGGCGCTGGGTGCAGCAGGGCATCGAACTGCTGCGCGACCGGGGACTGCGCTACAATCCCGACAATGTGCTGCTTTACCAGCAGTTGGCCTGGATTTTTCAGAGCAAAATGGGTCAGAATATGGACGATGCCAACGGCTACTACAAAAGCCAGTGGGCGAAGGAAATGACGCCGTTCTTCGGTCCGTATGGAACAAATTTCACCGCGCTGCTGCATCCGCAAACTCTCGAGGAAAGAACCAACGCCCTCGTGCTCCGCGAAAAATTCAAGATTGATCCGGCGTTCGCGGAAAAGGTGAACGAGGAATACGGCCCGTTTGACTGGCGGCTGCCGGAAGCGACCGCGATTTACTGGGGCGCGTATGGGCTGAAAATGGCGGAGGAAAATCCTGGCAAAACGCAGGCTGACGATTTAATCACGTTGCGCCGCATCATTTACCAGTCCATGGAGCAATTGTTTTATCACGGACGAGTCCTGCTGGACCCAATCAGTCACACGTATTCGCTGGTGCCCGATCTTGACCTCACCGCCAAAGTCAATGACGCCTATGAAAAAATGTATGCCGAGGAAACTGATTCCGGCCAGAAACAGGGCATCTTGAGCGCGCAACGGAATTTCCTGCGCGACGCGGTTTATTTTCTCTACGGCAGCAACCGTTCGGCGGAAGCGGCGAAATGGTATAAAGTGCTTGCGACGAAATTTCCCGACAAGCCGATCCTTGACGGCGACCCAAACTCACTTCCCAAAAACCTGACAGTCGAAGACTACTGCATCGCGCGTATTCAGGAGGAATTAGGCGACACGTCGCAGGATAGAACCACTGATGTTATTCAAAACCTGCTCACCCAGTCCTATGTGTCGCTCGTCATGGGCGAAAATGACTACTACCTGGGTTACCGCAATCTCGCCAAAAAAACTTACGACCACTACACCGCCAAAACTTCCGGTTTCGGCGAAAATGGTGAACGCGTGCATTTGCCGCCGTTTGCCGACCTCGACCATCTCGTTTTGAAGCAATTGCTCGATCCAAAACAAGGAAT
The DNA here is from genome assembly GCA_035504945.1 of Candidatus Aquilonibacter sp. GTDB lineage: Bacteria > Verrucomicrobiota > Verrucomicrobiia > Limisphaerales > UBA11358 > UBA11358. The sequence goes on from DATJRH010000015.1 coordinate 141,505, forward strand.
GCCTTTTGCCGCGCGCGCCATACTGCGGACGCAATTGGGAATGCCGCCGGAAAACGCTTCCACCAACGCCGTGCCGGCTGCCGTTAATTCAACGAACACAGTTGAAACCGTCCAGACCAATTCCGTCTCGACCAATTCTCCCGCGAAATGATTTTCCGCCAGTGACGAAAAAAAATTCCAACGCCCGCCCGCTCCGCGTCGGCTTGATTTCGCTCGGTTGCGCCAAAAATCTGGTGGACGCCGAAATCATGCTCGGCTCGCTTTTGAAAAGCGGAATTGAAATCACCAACGACGCCGCGGCCGCCGACGCGCTCATCGTCAATACCTGTTCGTTCATTGACTCCGCGCAGGAGGAAAGCGTGGACACGATTCTTGAATCCGCCGAAGTCCGCGACGCGAAAAATCGCGGCCAAAGCCTGATTGTCTCCGGCTGCCTGCCGCAGCGGTTCCGCGACGAACTGCCGAAACTGCTGCCCGAAGTGGACGCGTTCATGGGCATTGATCAAGTCGCGCAAGTTTCGGAAATTGTCAGAGGCGCGATGGCCAGACGCAGCGAAAGAATTAGCAAACGGTCCGATGCCAAAAGTCCAAAGTCAAAAGTGATTTCGCGATTGCAGGAGCTGGAACAACTTAAAACTCAAAATTCAGAATCGAAAACCGGCTCGCCAATTTTTGACGTCACGCAGCGTCCAAATTTCATTCCCGATTTCGCCACGCCGCGCTTCCGACTCACGCCAAAACATTTCGCCTATTTGAAAATCGCCGAGGGCTGCAACCATCCGTGCAGCTTTTGCATCATTCCGCGAATGCGCGGCTCGCATCGCAGCCGCACGCAAAAGGACATCGTCGCCGAGGCGAAGGCGCTCATCGCCGACGGCGTGAAGGAAATCAATTTGATTTCGCAGGACTCAACTTATTACGGGCTCGATTTACGTCCAAATCACTCGCGCGCGATTTCTTCACCTGAAAAGTTCTCAGCGGCGGCCAAATCGCTTTCCGCCGACGCCACGACCATTTGCACTTTGCTCCGCGAATTGAATTCACTCGAAGGCGATTTTTGGATCCGCCTGCTCTACACGCACCCGGCGCATTGGACGGACGAATTGATTCAGACGATTGCCGATTGCAAAAAAGTCGCACGTTACGTGGACATTCCGCTCCAGCACATTCACGAAAACATGCTCGAACGGATGCGCCGCGAAACTTCGCAGCAATACATCGTGGATTTGATCCGCAAAATCCGCGCCGGAATTCCCGGCATCGCGCTGCGGACGACCTTCATCGTCGGTTTCCCCGGCGAAACAGAAACAAGTTTTGAAACGCTGCTCGATTTCATCCGCGAAACAAAATTTGAGCGGCTCGGCGTTTTCACGTATTCGCAGGAAGATGGCACGTTGGCGGGAAAAATGGCCGGACAAATTCCCGGCAAAATAAAGGAGCGCCGGCGCGAACTTGCCATGGCGGCGCAACACAAAATCGCCGTGGCCGTTTCCGAGAGTTTCGTTGGCCGTGAAATCAAAGTCCTCGTCGAAGGCGAGGCGAACGCGAAACAATTACAAGGTGCAAACGTGAGCTCGTGGGAGCACGGTTTGATTCGCGAGACGGACAAGCACGCCGGCCGAATGAAAGGTCACTACTTCGTTGGACGGGGAGAAGCTGATGCGCCGGACATTGACGGGCGCATTTGTATCCGCGGCAAGGTTCCAGTTGGTGAATTTGCGAGAGTGAAAATCATCGGCCACACGGATTACGATTTGATTGCCGAACCGGTTCAATAATTTTCAACCCGCCCTTGGTGCAATCCTTGAAGTTGCCGGTCTGGTTTCCGGCGGCGCGGAAATCCCGGTTTCAAAATCGGCGGGCAAATCCTCCGGCAACAGCGTGGTCAGCGCGTCGCGGTCGCATTTGCCGCTGGCGACCAGCCGCGTGCTTTGATTGCGCACGGCGGATTCGAACAAATTCCGCATTTCGCGGGCGTTGCCAAATTGCGCGTTGCGCGCCGTGTGCAATTTGTTGCAAATGGCCAAAACGTTTTTCTCCGTTTCCGGCGCGCAGACCAGCCCGCTCTGCGCGGCCATGCGATGAAAAATTTCCAGCAGTTCCTCCGGCGCGTAATCGGGAAAATTCAGATAATTCGTGAAGCGCGATTCAAGCCCGGGATTCGACGCGATGAATTGTTTCATCGGATCGGTGTAGCCGGCGACGATGACGATGAGCCGGTCGCGGTCGTCTTCCATGCGTTTGAGCAGCGTTTCAACCGCTTCGCCGCCAAAATCCTCCGCGCCCCGGCCGGCGAGCGAATAGGCCTCGTCAATGAACAAAATGCCGTCGAGCGCCGAATCAATCATCGCGCCGGTGCGCACCGCCGTTTGCCCGACGTATTCGGCCACGAGCCGGCCGCGGTCGCACTCGACGACGTGGCCGCGCCGGAGCAGGCCGAGCGATTTGTAAATGCGGCCCATGAGCCGCGCGACCGTGGTTTTGCCGGTGCCGGGATTGCCGAAGAACACGCCGTGCAAACTCGCCTCCACGACGGGCAATCCCTGCTGCCGGCGCATGATTTGCACGCGCGCGAAATTCGTGGCGCGATGAACTTCGTTCTTCACCGGCTCGAGGCCGACGAGCGCGTCCAATTCCTTGAAGATGGCGTTGAGGTCTTCCTCGCTGATGCCGGGATCGGCGGCGCGCGCGGTGAAATCCACGGCGTATTGGCGCGAGACTTCGGTGAGTTGCGAGGAAATGACGGCGGAACGGCGGCGGCAGGCGTCGGACATTTCGTGGTCCATGTTCGCCAGCGTCGTCACCAGCGTCTGCAAATTCTGCCGGATGAATTCAATCGTCACCGGCTGCAAACCCAAATCCAGCGAATGGCGCGTGAACAGACTGAAAATCTCGTCCAGCCCGTGTTTGTCCGCGGGCTGCAACATCGTTTCCACGCGCTCCATCGCCTTGCGTCCGCCTTTCTCGAACCATTTGGCGAACGCGGCTTCGTCGCCGTTGGCGGCGGCATAACCGGATTCAATCAAGGCCAGCGCGTCATCCGCCTTGGCCGCGAGGCCGGCGACACAAATTGAAAGCGCGCCGTAGGCCTGCACTTCCGAGCCATCGGTGGCCAGCCGCTGCCACAACACCAGCGTCAGCAGCCGCACCAGACTGTGCAGGTCGTCAATCAAATCGAATTCCTCGTCGCCGATACGTTTGACGGTCATCAGCGGCGGCGTGAGGATTTGCACGCATTCAACCAGCAGGCGCAATTGCAGCAGGCTGCGCAGGATGGCCTTCTCCTTCGCGACGTCATAGCTGAACACCTGCGCGCGCCAGTCGCTGTTCCGCATCAATTGATACAACCGCCGCGTGTGCGCCTCGATGCTGTTGCTCAAACGCGCCATGTCGTCCGCGGTGAATAATGATTGCGACAGGTAATAGTTCAACAGGTAATCCGTTGTCATGCCGTCGAGCTCGGCCAGTTCCTCGCTTTTGAACGACGTGGTGCGTCCGGTTTTGGGGTTGCGGAAGAGCGTGGTGAGGATCGAGCCGGGCAGGAACGTCTCATGCACCGGCACGACCGGGCGGATATCCTTGAGGCGCGGCAGATTGGCGGGCGCGCGTGTGACCTCCTCCAGCACGCGGGCGTAGCGGAGAAACTCCTCCAATTGCTCGCGCAGTTTGGCTTCGTCCGATTCGGGTTGCTGGTTTGTTTCCATGCGGAACGGCTTTCAAATTGAGAATGACGCAAATTGCCACCGGCGCGATTCAAATGGCAAGCTTCAAGTTGCCTTCACAAAAAATAAAACTTGGCGGCGGCGGCAACTTGACGGTTAATTTCCTCATGGCAACCCTCGTTTTCGACATTGAAACCTCTGCGCTGCCGCTCGACCTCTTCGACGAGGCGCAGCAGGAATATCTTTTCCGCGAGACGGAGAAAATTGACGACGCCGTCGCCAAGAACGCCAAGCGCGAGGAAATCACCCGGTTCATGTCGCTCTGGCCATTCACCTCGCAGGTCGTCTGCATCGCCATGCTCAACGCCGAATCGTTGCGCGGACAAAGTTTGTTCGTGGCCGAAGATTTTGAGGAACCGAACGATGAAAAGGCGGAAGTTAAATTCGTCGCCTGTGCGGATGAAGCCGAGTTGCTGGCACAATTCTGGGAAGCAGCAAAAAATTTCAATTCCGTCGTCACCTTCAACGGGCGCGGCTTCGACGTGCCGTTCATCTACCTGCGCTCGGCGCTGCTCAATGTGCCCATCTCGAAAAAGAACTGGCTCGGCTACCGTTACGCCACCGAGCCGCATTGCGACCTCGCGGAGCAATTCACCTTTTACAGCGTGAGCGGACGCGACGGCGCGGCGCGGCGGTTCAACCTGGATTTTTACTGCAAAGCCTTCGGCATCGAATCGCCCAAGAGCGCGGGCGTGACCGGCAGCGACGTGACAACGATGCTGGCCGAAAAGAAATTCCGCGAGATAGCCGAATACTGCCTGCGCGATGTGAGAGCCACCGTGGAGCTTTACAAAATCTGGAAGGAAAGGCTGGCGGGGATTAAATAATTTATGATGACATCACACGAATTTTACAACGAAATTTGCACTATCCAAGACATAAGGTCGGGAAGTGTTTTGGAAAAGCGAATGAAGGAATTTATTCAAAAATCGCCAGCAAAGGACTTGGAAGAACTCCTGCTGTTATCTTTACATGTCGGCACTTCATATAATATGCACTGGATAGAGCAGGTTAAGATTTCATTGAGACTGCGAATAGCAGAAGAAGCGGCCCAATCTGCCGACACATTAATTGAACACACAAAGCAATTAACAAAACAAACAGATAAAAATATTCTGCTTACCGAAACTCTCACACACCAAAATGAAATTCTTGTAAATGAATCGCAAAAATTAGGACATGTCACTTGGGGGCTATTCTATCTAACCATAATATTAGCTCTTTTGACTGCCGCACTTTTATTTATTGACTGGAAGAAGGAAAAATCAACTGCAGAAAACAAAACAGTTCAAACGCAAACGGGGAAATAATTAAAATGCCCATCCTCATTTGCTTCGCCCAGAAGCAGTGCGCCGTTTCACAAAATCGCACGGGCAAACCGGTCAGCCCGGAGGGCTGCCGGAAATTAGCCGGGGATAACATCCCCGGTTAGCGCCCCCAAATAAAACAGCACCCCGGCCGGGGTGCGGGATGACATGGGATATTCCGTCGTCATGTCCGCGGCAATGATCCACCGCCCTTTCAGGGCGGGATTTTTTGCGGATGCCATACCGGGGGCGTTGCCCCCGGCTAACATCCGAAAGCCCTCCGGGCTAAAATGACCGGGAATAAAGCGCCAACGGTCAATCTGGTCTTGAAAGATCGGACGATTTTCGATAATCATCAAATCCAATCTGCCAGCCCGGAGGGCTACACAAAATTGCGGTGTCAAAATTAGTCAGCCCGGAGGGGCTGCCGGAAATTAGCCGGGGGCAACGCCCCCGGTAAAACGATCGCAAAATAAAGCGCCCCGGCGGGGCGCGGGAAAGTAAAATATGTCCTCCACGCATTTGAGCCTGCATTACCATGTGGTCTTTGGCACCAAGCATCAACGTCCCCTGATTGCAGCGGAATGGCGGCCCCGACTTCATGCCTATCTCGGTGGCACGGCAAAGACTTTGGACATTGTCCCTGAAGCCATTGGTGGCGTCGCGGATCAAGTCCATTTGCTGCTGGGGCTGCGGGCCACGCACCGGCTGGCCGACGTGATGCGGGATATGAAACGAGCCTCGTCAGCCTGGGTGCATGAAACCATTGGCGAGAAGGATTTCGAGTGGCAGGATGGCTACGGTGCTTTCACCGTGAGCGTTTCATTGCTGGAAACAGTCAGGCATTACATTGCGCATCAGGAAGAACACCACCACAAACAGACCTTTCAGGAGGAATATGTCGAGTTACTTCAGCGCAGTGGAGTGGAATATGACGAACGGTATTTGTGGTAATTTTCCGCCACCCCTGCCGGGGCGGATGATTGCCGGGCCGATAACCGGGGGCGTTGCCCCGGCTAATTTCCCATAGCCCTTCGGGCTAAAAAATCGGCGTCCGTTAAATTTAATTCGGCATGAATCCCTTCAACGCCGGGTTTATTGCTTTAACCATGCGGTTTATCGTTTCAACTCCGGGTTTAATGTTTCAACCCCGTGTTAAACCTTTCAACCATTCGGATTATCCATTCAACCGCCGGTTGATTCCATGCCCGGCATCGCGTATTTGACTTCGGGTCTTCCTCAAATCTTCAACCGGTGGTTTTAAGCATCCACCGGCCGTTGCTTTTTCAGGCGCAGGCGCGGCTTCGATTCAACCCACGGTTTGGAGGTTCAGCATCAGGTTTATTTGTTTAACGTTGAATTGGGAATTATACTTTGCGTCCGCCCCTTTACATTTCCAAAAAACTGGTAGACTCGCCGCTTAAACCGTTAATTAATTATGGCAACCAAAATTAGTTCGGAAAAGGCGTTGGCTGATGCAGCCAACATTGACAAGGTCTGGGGCGCAAATCCCAACATCACGCTCGGCAGCGACAACGATCCTGATAATCCCAAGGTCACTTACCCGGATTTTCAGGCGGCGACGACGAAGGTGTCGGACTTGGTGGGCCAGATCGAAACGACCCGGAACACGCTGACAAAAATGGTGGACGACAAGGACGATGCGGCGGGCGCGCTAAGCGACCTGAACACGCGCGCCTTGAGCGCCATTCGCGGCATCTTCGGCCCGAACTCGGCGCAATACGACCAGGCCGGCGGCGTGCGGACGAGCGAGCGCAAGAAACCCGTGCGCACGGCCAAGACATCCTCGGCCAAGACGTCCAATTAAATTCCCGCGGGTTCTCGCGGAGATTGCGGCGCGCGCCGGCAATTGTCACAATGGACGCGTTGCATCAATGTCCACACTCATTTGCTTCGCGCTGAAAGAGGAAGCCGCGCCGTTTCGGAGCGGCTTGCGCCGCGGCCATGATGTTTCAATCCTGGTCACTGGCATCGGACGGGTGAATGCCGAAAAATCCGTGCGCGAATTTCTTTCTAAAAATTCGCCAGACGTTGTCTTCACTTGCGGCTTCGCCGGCGGATTGAATCCAGATTTGAAACTCGGCGAAGTTATTTTTGAAGCTTCGGACGAAAGTTTACGCACCAAATTTTTTTTCGCTGGCGCGAAGTCCGCAAAATTTTTCTGCGCCAACCGGATTGCAACAACCGCTGTCGAAAAGAAAAAATTGCGCGAGCAGACGGGCGCGGACGTGGTAGAAATGGAATCGGCGGCGATTCACGGCGTTTGCACCGAGAAAAGCATTCCGTGCGTCACCATTCGCGTGGTTTCCGACACGGCCAACGAGGATTTACCCCTGGATTTCAACGCGCTCGCCAAGGCGGACAAGAATCTGGATTTCGGAAAATTATTTCTCGCCATCGCCAAATCGCCGGGAAAAATTCCAGCATTGATGAAGTTGCAGAAGCAGACGCAGTTCGCGGCGGAGAAGTTGGCGGAAGTTTTGGAGAAAATTATTTCTCCGTGACCTGCGATTGCGGTGCGGGCGGCGCAGCCGATTTGTCCTTGGATTTATCGCTCCACGCCACCAACGCCGCGCCAATCACGATGACGACAATGCCTGTCCAGCGCAAGGCGCTGACTTGTTCGTGCCGGATCAGCCAGGCCGCCAGCGCGGTGATGACAAAGCCCAGCGACGTCAGCGGCCAGACGAGGCTCACGTCCTGTTGCGAAAGCAGATACATCAAGACGCCGAAAAACATCGCCTCGAACAGGATGCCGAGGAGAATGTTGCGGTTCACCGCGCCGCGCGCGATGATGCGCCCGATTTCAGACGCGGAAATTTGCTTCACCTCGCCGATTTCATGCAGGCCCTGGCTCAGGAAAACGACACCCACGGCTTCAAGCACGAGGCCGATCAACAGGATGGCAATCAGTTTGGTCATATCACAAATCGTGGTAACGAATCAGCCCGATGCCGAGTTTTTTCACCAGTTCGGTCACGCGCGGACTGACGAGGGCATCGAATTCATGCTTAAATTTGTCCAGCGACGGGTGAGAGTAAAGCTCGGAATCGCCGGGCGGCAATTCCGGCAACAGTTTCAAAAGATAATCCTCGTCCACGCGATGATTTTGCAAAAGGCCGAAGGTGATTTGTGCGTGGCGGATTTTTTTTTGCGCCAGCGTTTTGCGCGCACGACCGGAAAGCGCCGCAAAAATCGTTGCGTGGGAAATTTTGTAAAACAAATGGCCGCGGGACATTTTACGGCTGCGCGCCAAACAATCGCGCGTCAAACGCAAATGCGTGATGCCGAGTTTTTCCGAATCTTGCATCAGTATTTTGAAAATGGCCGGATGCAAATGCAGGTGCAAATGGCCGTTGACGTGATCCAGCGGCAAGCCGGTTGAATGGAATGTTTTAAATTGCGCATGGATTTCGGCGCGAAGCTGTTCGCGCAGGCCGCGCTGGAAAAAGTATTTCACGCCGACGCCGACGGGGCTTTCGGAAAATTCGCCGCGCGAATTGACGAGGCCGGGAATTATTTCCGGCGGCAACGCGGATTTGCCGCACAATAAAGTCAAATGCAGGCCGACGCCGAGTTGTGGGTTTTCCTTTGCCAGTTTCACAGCTTCGTCAAAACCGGCTTCGTTGACCATCAAACTCGCGCTTGTCAAAATGCCTTCACGATGCGCGCGAATGACGGCTTCATTCACGGAATGTGAAAGGCCGAAATCGTCGGCGTTGACAATCAGGCGGCGCAGCGATTGCGGATTGGGGAAAGCTTCGGGCATTTTACGGAGTTCCGTAATTTGAAACCGTCGCGCCAAACGTGAATCGCAGCCACGATTGAAAAATCAAGGCGAGTTTTTGCGGCCTGGACAATTTCACTGGCTGCGTGCCGAAGACATTGAATTGCGCGCCCTCCAATTTTTGCAGCAACCGCCAATAGACCGAGCCCATCAATTCGGCGGCAGCCAGCGATTTGCGGTCTTCGGCGGGCAGCGTTTTTCGCGCGAGCGAATAAAAATGTTTTGTGCGCGTGGCGACGCTGCCGGCCAGTGAGCGGAAATTTTCGGAATACCGGCACTCAAGGATTTCATTTTCGCCGACGCCAAATTTTTTCAATTCGGTTTGCGGCAGATAAATCCGGCCGCGCGCGGCGTCAGTTTTCACGTCGCGCAAAATGTTCGTCAATTGCAGTGCCTTGCCGAGATAAATGGCGTAATCGCGCGTCGCGGAATTTTTGTATTCGAAAATCTCGATGCTCAAAAGTCCGACGACGGACGCGACACGGTAACAATACAATTCCAATTGATTGAAATTTTCGTAGCGCTTGGTGTCCAAATCCATTTCGCAACCCTTGATGAGTTCGTCGAACAATTCAAAGCGCAAATGGAATCGTTGGATGATTGGCTGCAGTTCCTGATTCACCGGAAATTGCGGCGATTGATTTTCGCAGGCGCGTTTCACGTCGGCGCGCCACTCGGCGAGCTGCGCGCGGCGTTTTTCCACCGGCGCGGCATCTTCGTCTGCCACGTCGTCCACTTCGCGGCAGAAGGCGTAGAGCGCGGACATGGCGTCGCGTTTGGATTTGGGCAACAACACAAAGGCCAGCGCGAGATTGGACGCGCTTTTTTTAGTGATGGCGCGGCTGTGCTGCATCAAGGCTGTGGTGGCGGTGGCGTTTGGTCCGGGGATTTTTCCTCTTCGCGGATGGGTGGCAGGCCGCCGGTTTGCGCGAGGGTGGGATTGAGCGGACGATGTTCACGATGCTTGCGTTGACGCGGCTGGACCAGTTGCCGGATTTCATTGGCATTCTTTTTGAATTGTTCGCGATAGCTGGGCCGATGATGGCGATGGCGGCGGCGCGGCGTACTTTTTTTGCGGGCATACAACGCCCAGAACAGCATGGCAAGGGCTGCCAGCGCGACGACGCCCGGCACGACCAAGTAATCAAACCAGGCCGAGGTCCACCAGCTTGCGACCGCCAATGTGTTGTGATTCATAAATGCAATCAGGTTTCTGATGGTTCCGGCTCATTTGTGTCGCTGGAACTCATGTTCAGCCGCTGCATCCGGTAACGGAGCGAATGGCGGGTAAGTTTAAGCTGTTCGGCGGCGCGCGTCAGGTTGAAATCATTCTGTTCCATTGCGCCGGAAATCAATTCGCGTTCGATTCGCGCCAGCGCATTGTCCAGCGATTCGTCCGGCGCGGGCTGAACTGTCGAGACTTTTTGCAGGCGCGCCTCGATCTGAAAATCGGGCAGGCTGGACGGCTGGATTTCGCGGGTGGTTTCCAGAATCAGCGCGCGTTCGATGACGTTGCGCAATTCGCGGACGTTGCCGGGCCAGTGGTGTGCGAGGAGTTTTTGCCGGGCGGCAGGTGCAAGACCGTCCACGTTTTTGTTCATCGTGGCACGGAAAATTTTCAGGAAATGTCCGGCCAGCAGCAAAATGTCCCCGTTGCGGTCGCGCAACGGGGGAAGGCTGAATTGCACAACGTTGAGCCGGTGAAACAAGTCCTCGCGGAAATTGTCGGTGGCGATGGCCTGCGTGATGTCTCGGTTCGTCGCGGCGATGAGACGGACATTGACGCGCAATTCCTCCGTGCCGCCGACGCGCGTGAACGAACCGTCTTCAAGAAACCGCAGCAGCTTGGCCTGAAGCGGCTTGCTCATGTCGGCGATTTCATCGAGAAAAATCGTCCCGCCGTCGGCTTCCTCGACGCGCCCCGGTTTTTGTTTCAACGCGCCCGTGAATGCGCCCTTTTCATGGCCGAACAGTTCGCTTTCCAAAAGCGTTTCGGGAATCGCGGCGCAGTTGATGCGGACGTAACTCGCGTCGCGCCTCTGGCTCAAGCCATGCAACGCGGCGGCAACCAGTTCCTTGCCCGTGCCACTTTCACCGAGAATCAAAACCCGCGCGTCCGTTGGCGCGACGGTTTGAATCAATTTCCGCAGTTCGCGCATTTTCGGTGATTCACCGACAATCTGGTCGAGACTGAAAGTTTCACCGGCGCGCGAGCGAAGCGCAGCGTTTTCGCGCAGGAGCCGGTAACGTTCGGCGCAGCGCGCGACGGCGTGGAGCAGTTCCTCCGGCGCGAACGGCTTGGCCAGATAATCCATCGCGCCGGCCTTGATGGCTTCGACGGCGAGTTTGGGCGTGGCGTAGGCGGTAAGCATGAGCGCAGGCAGGTCCGGCCATTGCGAACGAATATTTCGAAGGAACTCGTAGCCGTTCATGCCGCCGAGCCTCGCGTCGGTGATGACCATGAGAAATTCCCCGCGCTCCAAAAGATTCAACGCCTCCTCGGCGGATTCGACGGCGCGCGCGGCGTAGCCATCGTCCTTCAGCAAGGTCTGAAGCGACAGGCGCATGTTTTTCTCGTCGTCCACGACGAGGACGGGTGGCAGGTTCATTTTTTCGTCAATACTTTTGCCGGGAAAATTAAGGTAAATTTCGTGCCTTGTCCAAGTTTGGATTCCGCGCGCGCCAAGCCGCCGTAAAGTTCGACGTTGTGTTTCACGATGGCGAGGCCAAGGCCACTGCCTTTTTCCTTGGTGGTGTAATATGCCTCGAACACGCGCTCAATCTTGTCGGGTGGAATTCCGGGGCCGTCGTCGCGCACGGAAATTTCAATGGAATAATCGGGACGATATTCGGCGGTAACAAACACGTTGCCCTGGTCGCCGAGCGCGTCGCGCGCGTTTTGCAGAAGGTTCACGAACATTTCCGACAAATGGATGCGCTGCATGTGCAATGGTGGAAAATGCATCCCGTATTCGCGGTGAATTTTGATTTGGGTCGGCACGGCGGACGGGAAAACCTGTTTGATCGCGGAGTCCAGTTCCTGCAACACGTTTAATTTTTCCACGCGGCCTTCGCTCAATTGCGCGTAGCCCATGATCTGGGTGATGACGCGGTCGGCGCGCGCGACTTCCTCCTGGATGATTTCGATTTGCTGCGCACCGCCGTTTTTGCCGTCGCGCAGGGAACGTTGCAGTGAAAACGCGGCGTTGTTGATGATGGCCAGCGGGTTTTTAATCTGATGCGCAACTTCCGCAGCGAGACGGCCCGTGGCGCGCAATTGTCCTTCGCGCGCCGCGAATTCCTCCGCTTCCTCGACCCGTTCGAGCAGCACCTGCGCGCCGTAGCAACAAACCATCGTCAGACACAACAACACCAATCGTAGAATAAAAGGTTCGCCCCAGTCCTCGTGCGGCGACACACCCAGTGCGCGCAGCATCGTATCGTCCAGATTGCCGTTGACCACGGCCTCCAACGCGCCCACCAGCACATAGCACAGGCAGGTGGCCGTGTTCAACATCAATTGTGAAAATCCGGGCGGCATACTGACCGCATTGCGGACAATCAGTGCGACAAACAGCCAGAATAAAATGCTGTCTAGACCGTCGGAAATGGATGCCAAGCCTGCGACAAACAAAGCGTCCACCAGACTGCTGGTGACCATCATCCATTGGACGACCGCCAGCGGCAGCCGGTTCATTCCCAAAATGAGTATGGCCAACGCGACATTTCCCCAAACATAAAGCCGGAACAGGTCTTGAATTGTCTCGACCAGCACGTCGGGCGTGCTGGAAACCAGCCCATACCACGGCGTCGAATGGAACGAATACAAAATGATCCCGATAATCACCGCCTTGGCCGGGAGCATGATATTCCGCTCCATGATTTTGATGCGGCGAAGCAAACGCGGCGGGTCGGGCACCGGGATCTCAAACAGCGCGGGCAGCCGCTTCAGCCACTCATGGCTTGGTTTCATAACTTCGTTAAACCGTCAAAATCGTTGAACCATGAAGAATCCTTCCGATTCACCGGTTCAACGCTTTAACGCTTCAATGCAATTTCGGCAATTTTTTCCACCGGCCACAAACGGCCGATGCCTTCATAGCCGCACGACAACATTCCCTCGTCCGGCCCGATGAATTCCGCGCCGCGCGATTTTAGAATTTTTACGTTTTGTTGCGTCGCCGCATGCAGCCACATTTTGCCGTTCATCGCCGGCGCGATTAAAATTTTCGCCTTCGGATTCAACGCCAGCGCGATGCACGTCAGCGCATCGTCGGCAATTCCGTTGGCTATTTTCGCAATTCCGTTGGCCGTCGCCGGCGCAATCAAAAGCAAATCCGCCTCATCCGCCAGCCGGATGTGCGTCGGCTGCCAGCCTTCCTCCTCGTCGTAAAGATTTGTCACGACCGGATTGCGCGTGAGCGTCTTGAACGGCAGCGGCGTAATGAACCGCTGTGCGTCCGCCGTCATCACCACGCGCACGTCGCACCTGGCTTTCGTGAGCAGCGACGCCAGATCCGCCGCCTTGTGCGCGGCAATCGAGCCGGTCACGCCCAGAACAATTTTTCTCGAAGCGCTCATGCTTTGAATTCTAACTCAAAATTCCAATGGTTGCGACCGCGCCACGCGCATTTTTTCCGCCTCCACGATTGCCAGCGTCTTTCGCAAATCCTCCTGCTTTGTGCCGCTGACCAGAAGATAATCGAAATTTTTCCATTGCGCGATTTCCTGCCGCGCCACCGCGAGCCGTTTTTGAATCACCGGTTCGGCATCCGCGCCGCGCCGCTTCAAGCGCGCTTCAATTTCCGCCAAGGTCGTCGGCGTCAAAAAAATCGTGACCAGCGCGCGTTTCAATTCCGGTTCGCCTTCGGCTTTTTCGCGGATGGTCGCCGCGCCCTGCACGTCCACGTTCAGCAAAACGTCCTTTCCGGCGCGCAATTTTCCGAGCAATTCCGACTTCAGTAAACCGTAGCTGTTGCCATAAACCGTCGCGTGCTCCAGAAAATTTCCCGCCTGCACACGCTTCAGAAAATCCTCCGCCTTGAGAAAATAATAATCCACGCCGTTGCGTTCGCCCTTGCGTGGCGGGCGCGTCGTGCAAGTTACCGCGCGCGTCATGCCCGTCCGCGCTCGCAGCAGTTGCCGGCACAACGTCGTCTTGCCGCCGCCGGACGGGGCGGAAATCAAAATCAACAGCGGCGCGGAATTTTTTTTGTTCCGGCCTCCGGTTCCTGACTTCTGGCTGTTATTTTTCATTCGACGTTTTGCGCCTGCTCGCGAAACCGCTCCAGTTCCGCCTTCAACGTCACCACCTCGCGCGAAATCACCGCGTCATTCGCCTTGGAGCCGATGGTGTTGATTTCGCGGTTCATTTCCTGCGCCAGAAAATCCAGCGTCCGCCCGACCGGCTCCGGCGATTTCCGGCAATCCTCGAACTGCTGGAAATGGCTTTGCAGCCGCGTCAATTCCTCGGCAATGTCCGAACGGTCGGCAAACAAAACCACTTCCTTCAGCAACCGCTCGTCGTCCGGCGCGATATTTTCAATGCCCGCGCTCTTGATGCGTTCGAGCAATTGCTTCCGATAATTCTCCGCCGTCAACGGTGCCTGCTTCTGGATTTTCCCGACCGCGCGCCGCATGATTTCCACCCGCGCCGCCAAATCCTGCGCCAGATGCGCGCCCTCACGTTCGCGCATTTTCACGAGCGACGCGAGCGCCTGCTGCAACGCCTTTTCCACCGCCGGCCAGATTTTCTCCGCCTCGACCAGTTCCTCGTCGCTCTGGAAAACGCCCGGCGCGCGCAAAATCTGGTCCAGCGAAACGCCGCCGGACAATTTCAACTGCTTCGCCAGCCGGCCCAGTTCCGTGGCATAAGCTTCCGCGAGCGATTTGTTGAGGTGCATGCGCGCGGAGGTTTTTCCCTCGCTGGCGTGGACGGAAATGCGGGCGGTGACGCGGCCGCGGGCGACGCGGGCATTGATGGCGTCGCGCACCGGCGCTTCGAGCATTTCCAGTTCGCGCGGCAGGTTCACGGAAATTTCCGACTGGCGGCGGTTGACCGCGCCCAGTTCGACGGTGATTTTGAAGCCGTCCCGCGCGCACTCGCCGCGACCGTAACCCGTCATGGATTTCATCCCGCACACTATGCGAAAATTTCCCGCCGCAAGCGAATAAATTTTCAAAACGCGCGACCTCGCAATTATGAGAACTGGGTATTTTTGCCTAATTGACGGTTTTGAATTTAGTGGTATAAACGAATTAAAAATTATGAATGCAAAAACAAGTCCGAATATGAAAGACGATGGCTTTGTTGCACATTTGTCTTCCTTTCTAAAAAGCAACGCATTTGGAATTTCTCAAGAGGAGATTATCAACAAATGCCCAGAGACATTCGGTAAAAACTCGGAGATTGAAGGAACAATCTTGCCAGAGAATTTTCATATTCTTGAAAAGAATTTTCCCATCAAGGTTCATCCTATTACGGGTGTATATTTTAATTTCACGATTCCGCAAGAGTCTGCATTCTTTTTAGTGGCTTGGAATGGAGACACAAACCAAATGTGTTGGGTTCAGTTTGCTGGCCAAGATGACAGGAATGTGTATTTGAAAAATCCTCGCGTCCTTGATAGAAATGATAAATTGGATTCGACGGTGTTCTGGTCATGGCCTAAAATCGGCTTTATGTTGGAGTGTTCCATTAGGAGATCGTGTTTATGAGTTCACTAGCATGGTATGGAGCGATGTATGGAGTTTTTCAGGCTATGCCTGAAAAAGAGAAAATGGAATTACACGCATGGGAACGAGAAAACCTTGATGGCAATAAAATCGCAACTTCTGATTGGCCGGGATGGGAAAAATACATAGGTAAGCCACCATGGAAAAATCCAATGTCAGCAGAAGATAACAAAAAAGGCGGCTTTGTTTATCTTGTATTTGCCTACACCGGCGAATACAAAATCGGTCACAGTGAGAATCCCGATGGCCGAATTAAATCCTTCGTCGTGCAACCGCCTTTCGAGTATGAAACCATTCACACTTTTCCTGCTGACGACATGAAACAAGCTGAAATTGCATTACACGGTGAATTTGCAAGTAAAAGAATAAGGCCGAATGCAGAATGGTTTTCGTTAAATAACGACGACATAGATTTGATTCGAAGCATAACTGGTTTTCAGAACGGCAAATTTATTCTGAAGGAAAATCTGCCTTCCTAATTTTTCACCCGCAGTGATTTCAGCGCCGCCAGAAAATCCTCCGGCAGCGGCGCTACAAACGTCATCAGCTTTTTCCGGTGCGGATGGATGAACGACAATTCCTTCGCGTGCAGCATCACGCGCGGCGCGGCGTAATTTGTCAATTCCTTGAGCCGCGCGTTTTGCCGCGCGCCGTAAGTGTCGTCGCCCACGAGCGGATGGCCGATGAATTGAAAATGCACGCGGATTTGATGCGTGCGCCCGGTGTGGATTTGCGCCTCAACCCAGGCGGCGGATTTCAGCTGTTCGAGAACTTTATAGCTCGTATGCGCCGTGCGGCCGGAATCGTCGTCGCGCGCGGCCATGCGCTTGCGGTGCGATGGGTGCCGGGCGATGGCGGCGTATATTTCGCCGGCGTCGCGCGCGGGTCCGCCGCAGACGAGCGCGTGGTAAAATTTTTTGACTTTGCGCGACGCGAATTGTTCCGCCAGCGCAATGTGCGCCTCGTCATTTTTGGCGACGACGAGGCAGCCGCTAGTTTCCTTGTCGAGCCGGTGGACGATGCCCGGCCGCGCCACGCCGCCGATGCCGCTCAACGAGCCTTTACAATGATGCAGCAGCGCGTTGACGAGCGTGTGTTCCTCATGTCCGGCGGCGGGATGCACGACCAGTCCGGCGGGCTTGTTGACGACGAGCAGCGATTTATCCTCGAACAAAATGTCGAGCGGGATTTTTTCCGGCTGCGCGGCGGCGGATTTCGGCTCCGGCCAGTGGATTTTAATCTGCTCGCCTGCACGCGGCGAGTGGGTGGGTTTGACGGTCTGGCCGTTGACGCGGACGTGGCCTTCTTCGATGAGCCGTTGGAGCGCGCCACGCGAGGCGGCGGGGAATTTTTCACGCAGAAAAGTGTCGAGCCGCTTGTTCGGCAGCGATTTTTCAACGATGAAGTTTTCAGTCCGGGAATTCATCCCAAAATATGTCGCGCGAAGCACGCGAAGGAAAATCTTCCCTCGCAAGCTTCGCGGTCTTCGCGCGAAACAGGAGTTTTTTCATTTTGCGGCGGACGAACTGGCCTTTGGCGCGTGCTCGTTTTTCCACGTGATGAGAAAAATCAGTCCGACGCCGGTGCAAATGGCGGTGTCGGCGACGTTGAAGGCGGGAAAGCCGATTTCATTTCCATCACGCTGTTGCAGGTAAAAATAAATGAAATCCACGACGGCGTGGCGGCCCGGCAGGAGACGGTCGGTCAGGTTTCCCGCGATGCCGCCAAAAATGAGTCCGAACGCAATCTGGCCGGGCAGCGTGTGCGAATCGAAATGATGCCGCGTGAGAAACAGGGCGACGAGCGCGAGCAGGGCGACGAGTGCGAGCGCGCTGTTGTTGCCGCGGAAGAGGCTCCAGGCCGCGCCGGTGTTGCCCCAGTGGACGAATTTGAAAAAACCGTTGATGATGATTTT
Organism: Candidatus Aquilonibacter sp.; assembly: GCA_035504945.1. Lineage (GTDB taxonomy): Bacteria > Verrucomicrobiota > Verrucomicrobiia > Limisphaerales > UBA11358 > UBA11358. Next base: position 158,992 of record DATJRH010000015.1, read on the forward strand.
TTCATCGTAGGTGTTCGGAAGCGTTTGCAGCACGATCCATTTGGTGAACTGGTCGAACGAGAGAATCGTCAGCGCGAGCGCGGCAATGCGGCGATTCGATTTCTGGAGAATATCCATTTTAGTCCAAAATCCGAAGTCCAAAGTCCAAAGTCAAGCCAACCGCGACACTGAATTTAGGACTTTGGGCTTTGGGCTTTGGACTTTAGACTTCGTTCATGGCGTTTGCGCGGATTTTGGTGGACGGTTACAGCCTGTTGCACAACTGGCCGGAACTGGCTGCGGGCGCGCCGCGCCATTCGGAACGCGCGCGCGCTGAATTGATTTACGTCCTGACCCAATATCACGACGCGACGGGCGAGCCGATCACGGTTTTTTTCGACGGCGCGGGCGCCCCGGCCGGCGCGCCAAAAAATGAATCAAGCCGCGACGTGGAAGTTCTGTTTTCGCACGCGGGCCAGACCGCCGACGACATGATCGAGCGCGCGGCGCACCGGTTTCAAAGTTACGGCGAGGTGCTGGTCGTGACGGACGATTTTGCGGAACGTGACACGGTGAGCGGCTTTGGCAGCATGGTCTCCAGTTGCGAAAATTTTATCCACACCATCGAAAACGCGCTGACGGAATTGCGGGACGAATTGCGGCAGCACAACCGCGCGGAGCGAAACCGTTTCAACCAGCCGCGCCTGAAATAAAATCAATGAACCGGCCTTTCCACCAATTTGTTTTGCGCGCATGGATTTTGGCCGCGTTGTTTGCGGGAATTCTTGGAACCTCGTTGGCGCGCGCGCAGCAAGCGGTGAACAGCCGTTATCTGCTTGTTTTTGACACGTCGTCGGACATGAAAAAGCGCGTGCCGGCGGTGCAGCGGGCGCTCGACAATCTTTTCGTGACGGGCATGGGTGAGCAGTTGCTGACAGGCGACAGCATCGGTGTGTGGACGTTTGATCAGAAATTGCGCGCGGGACAGTTTCCGCTGCAATACTGGGTGCCGGATCGAGCGGAACAGATCACCGCCAACATCACTTCGCTCGTCGAAAAACAATATTACTCGAAAACGGCGAACTTCGGGGCTTTGCAGCCGTGGTTGGACGATGTCGTGAAAAATTCGCAACGGCTGACCGTGCTGATTTTTTGCGACGGTGAAACCGCCGTCAGCGGAACGCCCTATGACAACGGGATCAATCAAATATTCAAGCAGCGGCAGGCCGGACAAAAAAAAGCGCGTCAGCCGTTCGTCATCGTGTTGCGCGCACAAGAAGGCAAATACGTCGGCTGCACGGTTGATTTTCCGCCCGCACAGGTGGCATTACCCCCGTTTCCGCCGCTGCCGCTACCGCCGCCGCCACCCCCCCCAACCAATCAAACGCCGGTACCGCCTCCTCCGTCCGTTGTTGCGCCATCAATCATCGTCGTCGGCACAAATCCTCCACCGTCCACGCCGAAACCGACCAACGCGCCGCCGCTGGTCGTACCGATTAACCAGACAAATGTGGAAACCAACCTGCCGCCACCCGCGCCAAAACAAACGAATGCGCCGCTGCCGAAATTGACGAACGCGCCGCCGGTTGCGCCGGTGAATCGGACGAACATGGAAACCAACGCGTTGCCGTCCGTCGCGGCGGCAAGCCGAACGAATGCAATGGCATCGCCGCCGGAAAATTCCGGTCTTGGCAGCGGCGGCACGCTGGCGATTGGCGCGGTATTTTTGGCTGCGGCCGCCGGGCTGGGAATTTTCATCTGGCGCCGTTCCCGCAAGTCCGGGGCAAGTCTTATCACACGTTCGATGAACAAGGAATAATTCCGCGCGTGACTTTTGGCCGCGCTTGTGGAAAATTTTCCGGCCATGAAATCAATTTATCTGCTTTGTGCGCTCGGCTTGTTCGCCGGCGTTGTCGCGGTCAATGCTCAGGATACCAACGTAATGGAGAAGCCTTCGTCCGCCACGCCGGCTTTTGCCGATCCCGCCAAGCTTACCGCAAAGGCGCCGGAAACTTTCAAGGCGCTGTTTGACACGACCAAGGGGCAGTTCACCATCGAAGTTACCCGCTCGCTTGCGCCGAACGGCGCGGACCGCTTTTACAATTTGGTCAAGTCCGGCTATTTCACGGACGTCGCTTTTTTCCGCGTGATTCCCGGTTTCATGTGCCAGTTCGGCATCAATGGCGACCCGGCCATTTCCGCGAAGTGGCGTGACGCCAACATTCCCGACGATCCCGTCAAGGGCAGCAACACGCGCGGAACCATCACTTTTGCCACCGCCGGCCCAAACACGCGCACCACGCAGTTGTTCATCAACTTTGGCGACAACTCCAGCCTCGACGCACAGGGTTTTGCGCCTTTCGGCAAAGTAATTGAGGGCATGGATATCGTTGATAAAATCAATGGCGAATATGGCGATGGCCCCCCCAGCGGCACCGGGCCGGACCAAGGCCGCATCCAAATGGAAGGCAACGCCTACCTGAAAAAAGATTTTCCGAACCTGGATTACATCAAATCTGCGACCATTCTTCCGGCGGACAAATAAAAACTATTTTCAAATTTTATGAGCGAAGTTGCCCGCATCACCACCACCGAAGGCGAAATGGTCATTGAATTCTGGCCGGACGTCGCGCCCAAGACTGTCGAGAATTTCATGACGCTCGCTAAAAAGGGATTTTACGACGGCACCTGTTTTCATCGCATCATCAAGGGCTTCATGATCCAGGGCGGCGATCCGCTGACCAAGGACGCCGGCCAGGAGCACGCGTGGGGCACCGGCGGCCCCGGCCACACCATCAAGGCCGAGTTCAATGACCGCTCGCACCAGCGCGGCGTCATCTCGATGGCGCGCAGTTCGCATCCCGATTCCGCCGGCTCGCAATTTTTTATCTGCGACGGCGACGCCTCGTTCCTCGACCGGCAATACACTGCGTTTGGCAAATTAATCAAGGGCGAGGACGTGCTCGCCAAAATCTCTGGCACACCCGTCGGTTCCGTCGGCTCCGGCGAGCGCAGCAAGCCGCAGAAACGCGTTGGCCTCATCAGCGTCAAAATCGTCCCGGGCGACGCAGCGAAATAACTTCGTGGAAATTTCCGAACTTGCCAAAGTCCTCGTCGCGCTCGGCTGTCCCGCCGAAAAATCCGCCGAAATGGCCGCGCAACTCGACAGGCGCACCAAACAATTGGCCGAACAAAAAGGCCGCACTTATGACGCCGCGTTGAAACATTTGCTCACGCTCATGAAACAAGGCTGGGCCGCGCCGAAATAGCTGAGAGTCAAAGGACGAGCTTCGAAAGCTTATCCGCGTGTTTGACTTTTTGCCCTCGACCCTCGACTCTCGTCTCTCGACTATGATACAGCTTTGGAAAAAAATCCGTTCGACGCCCCTCGGCGATTTCCGCATCTTCAAACTGCGCTCCGACGTGAAAGTTTCACCGCGCACGGGCAGGGAGCACGATTTCTTCGTCCTTGATTCCGTTAACTGGGTCAATGTCATCGCCCTCACGCCCGACCAGAAGCTCGTAATGATTGAGCAGTATCGCCACGGCTCAAACACCGTGGAACTGGAAATTCCCGGCGGCATGATGGATGCCGGCGAAACCGATCCGGTGGCGACCGCCGTCCGCGAATTGCGCGAGGAAACCGGCTACGAAGGCGTGAATGCGCGCCTGCTCGGAAAAATCTGGTCCAACCCGGCCATCTTGAGCAATCGCACTTTCACCGTGCTGATTGAAAACTGCCAGTTGAAGCACGGTGTTGAATTTGATCACGGAGAGGATTTGGCGACGCGTCTTGTGCCGGTGGCGGAAATCCCGAAACTCGTTGCCGACGAAAAAATCGGCCACTCCCTCGTCGTCGTCGCGCTGTATTATTTTGATTTGTGGCAGCGGGGAATTAAAAAACTGTAAGTTTCACCCCAAATTCACCGGATCAATGTCCACGGCCAGCGTCACGTCTTCCGGCAGCGCGAGTGATGCGACGATTTTCGCCAGTGCCTGGCTTAATTTGCTCATCGCGCGCGTCCGCAGCATGATTTGGTAGCGATAAAATTGTTCCGCTCGTGCGAGCGGCGCGGCAGCCGGGCCGGAAAGAATTAAATCTTTGAACTCGCCAAGAGTTTTTTCCAATTCACGTTTTAGATGTTCTGCCGAAAACTTCACTTTATCCTCGTTCCGGCCCTTGAGCGTGAGCAGCGCGACGCGGCTCGCGGGCGGATATTTCAGTTGTTCGCGAAATTCAATTTCCTGTTCGTAAAATCCGGTGAAGTCGTGCCGGCGCGCGTATTGGATCGCCGGATGAAACGGCGCGAACGCCTGCACAAAAACCTCGCCTTCCACGTCGCCGCGGCCCGCACGACCGGCAACTTGAGTGAGCAGTTGAAACGTCCGCTCGCCCGCGCGAAAATCCGGCTGATGCAGCGCCGAATCGGCGTGAATGATGCCGACGAGCGTGACGTTCGGGAAATGCAATCCTTTGGCGATCATCTGCGTGCCGACGAGGATGTCAATTTTGCCCGCGCGAAAATCGCCTAGCGTTTTGCGGTAATCGTCCTTGCGTTTCATCGCGTCGGAATCCATGCGGCGCACGCGCGCCTGCGGAAAAACTTTCGCCAGCGCCTCCTCGACGCGTTGCGTGCCGGTGCCGGAAAATCGGATCGCCGGATTTTTGCATTTCGGATTCGGACAAAACTGCGGAACTTTGTCCACAAATCCGCAAATGTGGCAGGCGAGCTTTTGCTCAATGCGATGATACGTCAGCGAGACGCTGCAATTCGGGCAATTGGCGACGTAGCCGCATTTCTCGCATTGCAACGAAGTCGAATAACCGCGCCGGTTCAGAAATAAAATGGTTTGTTCCTGTTTATCGAGCCGTTGATGAATTGCTTCCTTGAGTTGCGGTGAAAAAATCAAACTGCCTTTGTCCTTCGCCGCGGCCTGCCTCATGTCCACGACGCGCACGCGCGGCATTTTTTGGTCGTCCACGCGCTCCGGCAGTTCGAGCAGCGCGTATTTTCCGCGCCTGGCGTTGTAATAACTTTCCAGCGACGGCGTGGCCGAGCCGAGGACGACAACGGCATTTTCCATTTGCCCGCGCATGATGGCGACGTCGCGCGCGTGATAGCGTGGCGCTTCTTCCTGCTTGTAACTCGTCTCATGTTCCTCGTCCACGATGACGAGGCCGAGCGGCTCGACCGGCGCAAAAATCGCTGAGCGGGCGCCGATGACAATTCGCGCACGCCCTTGTCGGATTTTGTGCCATTCGTCGTGCCGCTCGCCGGCGGACAGGTGCGAATGCAAAACCGCGACGAGCGTTTGCAATTTGCCGGAGCTGAACCGCGCCTTGAACCGCTCGACCGTTTGCGGCGTGAGCGAAATCTCCGGCACGAGGACAATGGCGCCTTTGCCCTGCTCCAGCGCGTGCGCGATGGCTTGCAGATAAATTTCTGTTTTGCCGCTACCGGTGACACCGTGAAGCAAGAAGGTGGAAGTTGGAGAAATCCGCGCGTCCATCACTTTGGTAATTGTAACCAGTGCTTTTGCTTGATTTGCATTCAGTGGCAACGGCTGCGTCGGCAAAATGTGCTCGCGCGCGTAAGGGTCGCGTTCGGAGATTTCGGAAGTGATTTCAACTAAACCGCTATCTTCCAGTTTACGGACAGTTGCAGCGGTGGTTTCGGCAAGCTGGAGCAGTTCCGCCAGTAAAATTTCGCGCCGTTCTTCGACGATGTTCCAAACTTCCTGCTGGCGCTTCGGCAATTTTGGAAATTCACCGCTCAAATGAAGCGCACGGACGAACAATTGCTTTTTCCAGCCTTCTTTTTCCTTGCGAATTGCTTCCGGCAAAACACTTTTCAACGCGGTTTCCGGCGCGCAGCAATAATAATCGGAAATCCAACGGGCGAGTTTCAAAACCTTTGGCGTGACGAGCGTCTGTGTGCCGATGATTTTCAAAATCGGCTTGAGATTGGCGTGCGCGGATTTCTCGGCGAGCGCGGTGACGGTGCCGTAAATTTTCCGCGCGCCGAACGGCACCTGCACGCGCGTCCCAACTTCGATTTGGCCGGCGAGTTCGGGCGGAATCGAATAATCAAATTCCTTCCGCAGCGCGATTTCAAGGCTGACGCGGGCAATCATTCTGGTCGAGAGTCGAAAGTCGAGGGGTGAGTGTCAAGAGTTGTGCCGTGCGAAAATCAATCGCGCGTGATGGCGCGCAGTTCCGCCTCGACTTCCTGCCGCAATTTTTCGCGCTGCTCATCCGTGAGTTCGCGCGGGATTTGAAAAACTTTTCCGAGCTGGACGTCGCAACGCGCGAACGGCAGCGGGATTTGAAAACGGTCCCAGCTTTTCACGCAGATTTTCCAACTCAAATGATACGACCCCGGCACGAGCGGCAGGCCGGTGACCTGCGCCAGCGTGATGGCGCCGTCGGCCAGAACATAACGCGGGCCGCGCGGACCGTCGGGCGTGAGGGCGAGGTCGTAACCGCGTTCTGCCCAGGAACTTAATTCGAGCAACGCCTGCGCGCCGCGCCGGCTGCTTGAACCGCGCACGGGCTGCACGCCGAAACACTGGAAAATCGCCGAAAGAAAAGCGCCATCACGGCTCGCGCTGACGAGTCCGGCCATGCCGGGCGCGGCGCGGTTGGATTGAAAAAATTTGGAATAAATTTTCACGCAAAGCGCCAGGCGGTTATGCCAGAAACAAAAAGCCGCCTGCTTCATGTCCGTGCGCTTGAAAAATCCGTGCGAGTCGTGGAGGCGAAAACGGATGGTCAGGGAAATTAAACCAACGACAAGCCACACGAGCCGCGCGCCCAGACGCTGATGCCATTTGGGCGAGTGGGGAATGACGATGCCCGATTTGCGATTTCGGATTCGGGATTTCGGATTTGCCGCGGACATCAATCAGGTTCCTTTTTTCAAACACGCGCGGACCAAATCCTCGACGGTTGCCTTTGTTCCGAGCGAGTTTTGCGCGGCGCGGACGGAATCGTGCGCTTCGATTTGCTTGAAACCCAGCGCCATGAGCGCGAGCACGGCGTCGTTGATTTTTTGGTCGTCGGGGGAAAGCGCGCGCTGCGCGCTGGCGGCTTCCCAGGCGCCCGCCGCGCCAATTTTGTCGCGCAATTCGACGACGATACGTTCGGCGGTTTTTTTGCCGACGCCGGAAATTTGTGAAAGCGATTTCACGTCGCCATTTGCGACTGCGCCGCGAAAAGCCGTCACGGAAATTCCGCTTAAAATGTTCAACGCGATTTTTGGACCGGTGCCGGAAACAGTGTTGACGAGCAAGCGGAACAAATCGCGCTCGGCGGCGGAAACGAAGCCGTAAATCGTGTGCGCATCTTCGCGGACAACAAGCTGTGTGAGCAATTTCACGTCGCTGCCCGGCGGCGGCAATTTATCGAACGACGAGAGTGGAATCAAAACTTCATAGCCGACGCCGTTCACGTCCACGACGACCTGCGTGGGCAGCGCCTCAATGAGCTTGCCGTGGAGAAAGGTGATCATCAGATTTTTTTCGGCGGCAATAAATTGTAACGCGAATTTTCCCGCGCGAGCGCGAGCGCGAGCGCCAGCGCGTCGGCGGCGTCGGGCGCGGGGGGGGCGGGCAGATTCAAAAGGCGCTGGACCATTTTGGCGACGGCGAATTTTTGCGCGGCACCGTAGCCGACAATCGCCTGCTTCACCTTGCGCGGCGCGATTTCAAAAATTTCAATTCCGCTTTCTGCGACAGCCGCGAGCGCCGCGCCGCGCGCCTCGCCCATGATGAGCGCGGTTTGCAGATTTTGCGCGTAAAACAGCCCTTCCATAACGCAAACATCCGGCCGGTTTTTTTTCAAGACGTCGCGGAGCATTTCAGAAATTTTGGCGAGGCAGCGCGAGCGTTCCCAATTTTTCGGGCAGGAAATGGTTCCGTGGGCGAGTGTCCGCGGATGCGGGTTTGAAATTTGGATGACGCCGAACCCAGTGCCGCGCAGAGATGGGTCAAGGCCGAGGATGATTTGGCCGGTGGCGGGTGACAGGGGACGGGTGACAAGCGGAAGAATGGCGCGCGGCGATTTGCCGCCGACGCGTTCCTTCATTTGCTCAAATTGCCGCAGTGAGATGCCCACGCGCTGATTTTGCCCGGCGTGGAAAAGTTGTGAAAGGAAAAACGCGCACAGGAATTTTCCGGCACGATGTTTTGTGAATCAAGCGGAATCAAAATCAATGTCCAGGCTTGTTCTGATTCCAACCCTGTCTGTTGGATTGTTGCGACCCGGATGATTGCGAACTGGACGATGAAGGCGGCGAATAATGTTCCGTCTGCTGTGGCTCCGGCGTCGCGGCGGGCACTGAATGTTCTCCGGTGTCGCGCTGATAGGCGTGCGGCGATTGCTGTTCAAATTGTTGTTGTCTCGGCGAATAAATCCGCTTGTCGGGATCGTAAGTGGAATTCGGCGTTTGCGTCGGCACCGAATGATAAATGAATGCAGGTGTTTGAGCCGGCGCGCCAACGTGCGGCGCTTGTGTCTGTTCCGCAGGGATAAAAGGTTGGTTGTGATTTTCTGCCGGCATTTGCGGGCGCGGAGTAAAATTGTTTCCGTTGCCATTGACGATGATTGGGCGCGGCGCGGTTGGCCGGACGACCGTTACTACGCGCGGACGGACGCCATTGTTCAAAGTTGTGGCGGCGCCGGGGTTGAAATGCGGGCGGTTGATGATGAGCGACTGGTTGTCGCGGCCCGGTTGTTCGCCGCGCGCAATGGGCGCGGACACTTCGCGGATGGCCACCGGATGAATTTCCGTCCGCGTGACGGCGGCGATGTCGCGCGCTGGAATCCCGGCATTGATGATCGTGTGGCTGTGGCTGTCCACGTTGAAATCATTGATGATGGTTGTATGGCTGTAAATCTGCGCCGCCTGTGCCGGAGCGACCCGGAAACGGCGCAGATGCGGGTCGCAAAAATTCTGCGTGGGCACGAACGTAAAAAAGTTTGCGCTCAAGCCGAAATTAAACCCGGCGTTGACAGCCACGCCGTTGTAAAAAATTCCCACGCCTTGCCGATAAACCGTGTGCGGCGGCAGCGGCGCCCAGCCGCAATAATTATTCCCGTAACGCCACGTCACCCACGAAGGCGACCAGACCGTGTCCGGCCACCAACACCAACCGTGGCGCGGGTCGTGAAACCAACGACCGTAATGGAAGGTGGTCGCGCCCCACGAATAATCCGAAAGCCAATACCAGCCGCAGTCGGTATAGACCCAATGTCCGTGGTCGCAATACGGCTGCCAGTTGGAATCATAAATCACCACGATGGGCTGCCAGCAAAGCCCGTAACCCGCAATGTCCACCCAGTCACCGTAGGGCAAAAGCGTGTCGTAAAAATAATTTTGCGTGACTTCGGCCGGTGGCTCGGAGGTTTCCACTGCATTTGTATCTGAAGCCGTCTCCGGCGCGGCGGTTGCCGTCGCGCCCAATTGTTGATCGCGCTGCATCATCGCTTGCACCGCGTCGTCCGGCAGGCCGAGGTCTTTCAGATAAATAATTTCGCCGGACGTCAGATTGAACGGGCTGCTGGAATTGTTGATGTAAGCGAGAATGACGCTTTCGTCCACTCCCGCCTGCGCGAGCCGGACGACTTGCGCCAGCGGGCTGTCCGGCTGAATGTCCGCCGGGAGCGTGGCATCGCCGGGGACTGGAACGGATTGATCCTGCGCGCTGGCAATTGGCAATGAACTTTCGCCTGTCAGACAGAGAACGGCAATCACCGTTCCCCAAACGCCTTTTCCCAAAAAATTCATTTTCATAGCTGGACTATGTCGTTTGTGATTGTCTTTAATTTAACAATACACCGGTCCATTGGTTGCGCAAACTTCAATGACGCCTTCGCCCGAAATTGAACCGGGATACGCGGTTTGGGAAATCAAGGCACCCAGACAGCTAACGACAATCAGAATGGTCTTTGCGCAGCGGAATCAGGATTAGCTTCCGCGGCAGCCGTGTCATTGCTCAAGTTCCAACACCTGCCGCTGAAATTTGGAAATATCAACAGTGACCAAAGAGTTCAAACCCACCAACAGCCGGAACGTGTCACGATTCCAAGTTGCGGCGGAATCCAATGGATTCATTATGGGATCTGTAATTTGGTAGGTTTGGCCGGCATAATGAACAGTTTCCAGCGGCGGCTCCAATGTGTCCGTTTTGTCATTCCATATCATTTGAAGGATGGGACGCCGTTCGAATGCGGGAATCATATTTGTGAAATTGGCAGCATCATCTGTATCTGCGGCCAACGCGTCAAAACCGACCTGCTCGCTGGCGACAGATTCCATCGTTCGGTTGAAACTGCGCAGCACCAGACGGGTCGCGTTGGTGTCGCTGTCGCCGACGTCCGTCTGGATGGAAATGCCGGTATAGAGGGCGCAAACCACATTCGTGATGGCGCTGTAATTGTCACCAATATCCGGATAATCGGCGCTGTTGGTTTTAAGAAACTCGATAATGGGGCTCACATTTGCAATCATTTGCCTGATCATTTGTTCCTGGCGCGATGCCTCACTGGTTGCTATCACGGTTGACACATAGCCATACCGGAGAAAAAATTTGGGAACAGCCCGTTTGCGATAAACCATCCAGCCTTTGTTTTGGTTGGTGGGCATCAGCACCATGTTCTTGGCTTCGGCGTCTGTAAAATCCGTGAGAGTTGGATTGGAATCGCCCTCTTCAGCGGAGCCGGCGCCGGAAAATTGAGGTTTTCCATCGGAGCCCTGCGGCCCGCTGGGGCCCGATTGCTTGGATGCAAATGAAACCGGACCCAAAGGTTCAAGATCGGGTTTGGCTTCGAGCGAGAGGTAGCCGTGCATTTGCAGTGTGCGGAGAATGGCGCAGGCGCGCAGGAATCGTTCATAGTATTCCGGGGTGCCACATGTTGGCGAATTGATCAAAACGAATTGTTCGCCACTCAGCAGCCGCGGGGTTTCAACCCGTTCCACCATGATGCGCAACAACTGGTCAACAGGATAGCCCTGCTGATACAACGACAAAAACACATTTGGATCCATCGGCTGCAAAACCTGCTCGGCCGTTTCCTGGTTGTTGATGGGAATAAACTGAAATTCAGGATTGACGGTGCTGGTTGTGCCACCACTGACGTTGTATCCGAACACGCTGGAAAGCAGCCGGGTGATGGTGCCGGCCGGAGAAACGGTGGTTTTTTGGTCCGTGAACGTGCCGGTGTTGCCAACGGAAGCCGAGCCGCTGACAGTCATTCGGTCATCGATCGCGCCGATGGCGAGGTAATAAGCCGGGTGGCCATTTTGAAGCCGCGCGAGGTTGAGCAACATTTGTTCGTTGAGCGCGTCGGCGTAAGCGGTGTTGTAATCACGGAAATGCGCGTGCATTGTTGTGCTTACGCACGAAGTCAGCAACGGCAACACTGCCGTCGCCAGACACAAATGAATCCGCGACCACTTTTTTCCTGCTTCTGCTTTCATAGGCTTCAATTTGAATTCCGATTTGATGAAGGAAAGAAAAATGAGATAAACGTGCCACTTCGTGCCTCAACCTTGGACATAGACTCGTTTGCGCTGCTTCCCAACAAGCAGTGATGGAACGTAAATGTGGGTTGTCTCTGTTCCTTCACAGGGGAAGCTTTATTACCAACATTCAGGTGAGAAGGCAAGAATTTTTTCTTTACTTGACGATTAGATGCGTTTGCCTTAGCCAGTGTGCGTCAGCAAGGAATTACAAAGTGTCCGGCGGCCTGTTGCCGACACCACGCAATTCGCACGGCATCGCGGCGGGTGGCCGGTAAATCTCTTGTGAACCTATGACAACTGAAACGCTTACTGACTCGAAGTGGTCTGAAAGGGACTGGGACCGCTTGCTGGATGACATCCGGGATGGTGCGGTCATCCCTGTCGTGGGCGAGGAGCTTTACACCGTGGCCGGGCCGGATGGCGCCGAACAACCGCTTTACCTCGCGGCGGCGCAGAAACTTGCGGTGCAGTTGGGCCTCGAAATGTCGCCGGGTTGGGAGCAGAACCGGCCGCTGAATGAAGTCATGTGCGCCTACCTGCGCGACGAAAAACAGCGCGGCGAAGAACCGGAAATGGGCCGTATTTATGACCGCTTTTGCGATTTGTTCCGCGCATTAAATCCGCAACCTTCCGCCGCGTTAAAAATGCTTGCCGAAATCCGCGATTTCAGGCTGCTCGTCACCACCACGTCCGACGATTTGCTCGAACGCGCGCTGGACCAGGCGCGTTTCGGCGGCACTCCCGGCACCACCGCGCTCGCCTTCATGTTGAAACCACCCTACGAAGACTTGCGCGGCGAATACGATCCAGCCAGCGCGGGGCCGAGCGATCCGCCGGTGGTTTATCATCTTTTTGGCCGGCTGAACAAGCGGCTGCCGGACCAGTTTGTTTTAAGTGACGACGACTTGTTGGAATTTTTTCTCGCCATTCAAAGTCTCCGCAAAGAAGAACTGCCAAACCTGCGCGACGCGCTCGAAGAAAATCACCTGTTATTCCTCGGCGGCTCGTTGAGCGACTGGCTGGTGCGGTTTCTTTTGCGCACGGCGAACCGGGACCATCGGCTTTCCGAGCGTCCCCATTACGACGTTCTGGCGGCGACGGCCGCGTCGCGCGAATCCGACCTCGTTAAATTTCTCAAGTTCTTCAGCCCGCGTACCAAGCTGGCGCCGTCCGGCCCGCGAGATTTTGTGATGGAACTGCATCGCCGCTGGACGGCGGCGGATCCGGAAGCGGCCCGCGCGGCCCAAGCGGTCCTGCCGCGCGTCGAGCCGCCGGATCGGATGCCCGATGGCTGCGTGTTCATCAGCTACGCGAGCGAGGATCGCGAGGCCGTGCGCACGCTCAAAGCGCATTTGGATGCCGCCGGGATTCCGGTGTGGTTCGACCGCGATCAGTTGATGAGCGGGCATAACTGGGACATGGAAATTCAAAACAATCTCAACGACTGTTCCTTTTTCATTCCAATCATTTCTCCGAAGACGCAGCAGATTTTGCGCAACGCCTACTTCCGCAAGGAATGGTATCTGGCGGACCAGATTGCCAAAAGCAGTTATGCCGCCGTAGAATTCATTCTGCCCGTGCTGCTCGAAGATATGCGGGAGACGCTGGCGGTGCCGGAATCGTTCACGCAACACCAAGGCATCGTGGCGCCGCGCGGCGAGCCGCCGCAGGAATTTGTGAAGCGCCTCAAAGGGCTGGTCGAGCAACGCAAAGCCAATCCCCTGCGCCGATGACCATGAATCCTCAAACTCCTCCCACCTCCGGCGAACCGCGGTTGACGCCGCAAAATCCGTGGCCTGGGCTGGCAGCGTTCACGGTGGAGAACCACGAATTTTTTTACGGGCGCGAGGCTGAAATTGCGGAAATTTTCCGCCGCGTGCGCCGGCAGATGCTCACCGTGTTGTTCGGCGTGTCCGGTTTGGGCAAAACTTCGCTGCTGCAAGCGGGTCTGTTGCCGCGGCTGGATGGCACGCCGTTCCATCCCATTTTAATCCGGCTCGATCACCGTCCCGAAGCGGAGGACTTGATCGAACAATTGCGCGCAATGATCAACCGCGAAGTGCCGCTGGCGGCGCAATCCGGTGTGAAAATTCCGCGCGGACCTGGACCGGGTGAGGATTTGTGGGCCTATTTCCATGACAAAACCACGGGCTGGCGCAACGCCGAGGGCAAAGCGGTCTTCCCCGTCCTCGTCTTCGACCAGTTTGAAGAAATTTTCACCCACGAATCCCACACGCGGGTGATGGAGGAACGCCGGGAACGCTTCAAGGAACTGCTGGCCTGTCTGGTGGAGAACCGCGCGCCTGACGCGTTGGAGCGCGCGATGAAAACCGATGCCGACTTGTCGCTGCGTTATGATTTCCGGCAGGACGATTACCGGGTGGTCATCAGTTTGCGGGAGGATTTTCTCGCGCACTTGGAAAGTTTCAAACAGCGGATGCCGTCCGTGATGGAAAACCGCATGCGCCTCGAACGGATGTCAGAGGAGCAGGCGTTGCAGGCCGTGCTCGGGCCGGGCCGGGAAATCGTCGAAGAATCGGTGGCGCGCGAAATCGTCGCGTTCGTCGCGGGAAATATTCGCGAGGGACACGGCGCGCTGGATGCGGGCGACACAGCTGTGCCGGCGGGAGCGGACCCGGTTTTGTTGAGCCTGCTGTGCGAGCAATTGAACCGCCTCCGGCTTGAGCGCAAACAGGAACGCATTACCGCCGACCTGTTGACGCAGGAGCGCGAGGGCATCATTCAGGGGTTTTACGAGCAGTCGTTCAAAGACGTGGATCCGCGCGTGCGCGAATGGGTGGAGGACAAACTGTTGACGGGGTCCGGCCATCGTATTCCCGCTGCGCTGGAGGACGCGTTGCAACAGGGTTTGCCCGCCACCGACTTGGAAGAACTGGAGAAGCGCCGCATTTTGCACCGGGAAAAACGGGGAGATGTCGTGTTGGTGGAGTTGACGCACGATTTACTCTGCGACCCGGCGTCGCGCAGCCGCGCGTCCCGGGCGCAGCGACGGCAGGCTGAGGAGATTGCGGCGCGGGCGGCTGCCGCCGCCAAGCGGGAACGCGAATTGCGGCGTCAAAAGAGCCGGTGGAAGTTGGCTTTCGCGGCCTTGCTTTTTGTTTCCCTGGCGGCCATGGGGGGGATACTGCGACATATGTACGACCATGATTGGACGTATGTTCGCTACTATGCCAATTACACGAAACATTTTGGAATTCCCCATGGGGTTGGATTACTTGATGAAGATCAGGTCAAACACCGGAGCTGGTCGTTGAAGTTTATTTACCGCGGGGAAAAAGGGCCGCTAATTTCGATGCAAGCGGTGGATCACTCCGACCGTCTTACGCCTTACAACGATGTGTCAACCTATTTCGATTTCGATGCCACGTCCCAAAGCAGAAATCCAAAACATGCGTGTCAATGGGAGTATGTCCTCGATACCAAGGGCCGGATTGCCTACGAAATGGCCTACGACAAAGCAACCAACCTGGTTTTGGGGCTTGATTATTCGCCGACCACTTCGGACAAGCCTGCCGTGCGACAGGCGCATTTTGTGGGTTCCAACGGCCTGCCCAAGTCACAATCCAATTCTAAGATGGGAGACACCACCACACATTCATCGGCCAATTACATCCAGATTGAATACAACGCGGACGGTTTGGAAACAAATGTTTCCTATTTGGACTGGTTTGGAAATCCGCAATCGGGGCCAAACGGCCAGTTCGCGGATGAAAAGGACTATGCTAACGGTATGCCCAAACAAATTGAGTCTCTGGGCATGCAAGGTCGTCCCATGCGCGACAATACTAAAACCACGACGCGAGCTTTTGTTCGTGATCAACAGGGAAATGTAATCGAAGAACTTTGGTTTGACGCCGAGGGCAGGAAGACATTCACCACGAATGGTTACGCCGAAGTGAAGATGAGTTATGATGACTACGGCAATGAGGTCGAATGGTCCTGTTTCGACACCAGCAACAATCCGGTCATTGATTGCTCCGGCGGAATACACATGGCGAAAATGAAGTATGATGACCAGGGAAATTGGATTGAGTGGGAATGTTTTGGCACGAACGGCCAACCGGTCGATTGCAACAGTGGTTACGCCAAGAAGATGATGAGTTACGACGATCGCGGCGATCTCGTTGAATGGTCCTGTTTCGACACAAACAATAATCCGACCATTGACTCTGACGGGAAACACATGGCGAAGATGGAGTATGACGACCAAGGCAATGAGACCGAGTGGGAGTGTTTTGGCGTGAACGGCCAGCCGGTTGATGGCATTAATGGTTATGCTAGGGAAACGATACGTTATGACAGTCGCGGCAATCTGATTGAATGGTCATGTTTCGATACCAACGGCGCACCGGCGATTGACCTTTCCGATGGGACGCACATGACGAAGATGGAGTATGATGACCAAGACAACCGGGTTAAATGGGCGTGCTTTGGCATAAGCAACCAACCGGTCAATTGCAACGGCGGTTATGCCATAGAGACCACGCATTACGACAACTGCGGCAATCTGGTCGAATGGTCATGTTTCGATACCAACGGCGCGCCGACCGTTGACCTCACCGACGGAAAATTCATGGCAAAGATGAAGTATGACAACCAGGGGAACCGGATTGAATGGGCGTGCTTCGGCACGAACGGCCAGCCGGTCGATTGCAACGGTGGTTATGCCGAGGAGACGATGAGTTATGACAACCGCGGTGATCTGGTCGAATGGTCATGCTTCGACACTAACGGCGCGCCGACCGTTGACTCTGCCGATGGGAAGCACACGGCGAAGATGAAGTATGATGACCAAGGCAACGAGATTGAATGGGCGTGCTTTGGCACCTCCGGCCAGCCGCTCAATTGCAACAGTGGTTACGCCAGGGAAACGATGAGTTACGACGCGCGGGGGGACATGACTGAAGAATCCTACTTTGACGCGGCGGGCAACCCGGTTGACATGGACGGTTACGCCAGGGAGACGATGGGTTATGATGAGCGCGGAAACGTGACTGAAGAATCTTACTTTGACACGTCAGGCAATCCAGTTAATAACGACGATGGTTATGCCAAAGTGACGGTGGGTTACGATGAGCGCAAATTCGTGATCGAAAAATCCTACTTCGACACGTTAGGTAACCCGGTTAACACCAAGGATGGTTATGCCATGGTGAAGATGAATTATGACGAGTTCGGAAATGTAATTTTAGAATCTTACTTTGACGCTTCGGGACAACCGGTCAACGGTAGTGATGGATACGCCGGGATCACGAAACGTTTCAACGGTCAAAATCATATAGTCGAAGAATCTTTCTTTTACAATCCCGGCACCAATGGATACGCGAGGGAGACGATGAGTTACGACAACCAAGGCAATCTTGTTGAATGGTCATGTTTCGATGCAAGCGGTCAGCCGACCGTTGACTTTTCTGATGGGAAGCACATGGTGAAAATTAAGTATGACGATCATGGCAATCGAATTGAATGGGCTTGCTTTGGCACAAACAACCAGCCGAGCAACAGCACTGGCGGTTACGCCCGGGAGACGATGGGTTACGACGGACGTGAAAACTTGACTAACGATTCCTACTTTGACATTTCCGGCCAACCGATCAACGGCAAGGATGGTTACGCCGAGATGACAAGATATTACGACGGCCAAAATCATTTGGTTGAAGAATCTGATTTTTACGAACCCGTCACCAATGGATATGCCAGGGAAACGGCACGTTACGATGAGTCTGGGAACGTGACCAATGAGGCCTTCTATGACGCATCGGGCAACCTGGCCGACAACTTGAATGGTTTCGCCAAGGTGACAATGAGTTACGATGACCAAGGCCATCTTATTGAATGGTCGTGCTTCGATGCGCATGGCGAACCGGCTGTTGATCGCTCCGACGGGACACACACAACGAAGATGAAGTATGATGACCAAGGTAATCGGATTGAATGGACATGCTTTGACACGAATGGCCAGCCGGTCAATAGCAAGGATGGTTTTGCCAGGGAGACGACGAGTTACGACGCGAACGGGAATTTGACAGAAGAGGCATACTTTGACGCGTTGGGCAACCCGGTCAACAACAAGGATGGCTATGCCAGGGAGACAAGACATTATGATGACCAGGGCAATTTGACCGAAGATTTATATTTCGATGCGTCCGGCAAGTCCGTGAAATTAGACAAGTGACATGCCAGCCTTTGAAAATGGGCTGCGAACTGTTTCCTCGAAAAATCTATGCTACCTGAATGGACAGTGGTTGGATTCAGCGGCCATCGAAAATTAGCCGACCCTAAAATCGTGGCCGCCGGCATCCGCAATGTTTTCGAACGTCTTGCCGCCAATCATGGCCCGTTGGCGAGCGTTTCCTCCGCGGCTAGCGGCGCAGACACTTTATTCGTCGAGAAAGTCGCGCGACGGAATCTGCCCAGCCAGCTCATTCTGCCGTTTTCAAAAAATCGTTTCCAACAGGATTTCAGCCCGGCTGACTGGCAGCGGATTCTTCCGTTCATCGAAAGAGCGACGCACGTTGAAGAAGTTTCCGGCGAGGAATCCGACGAAGGCGCTTACATGGAAACCGGAATTCTGACGACGGACTGGGCGGATGTGATGATTGTTGTCTGGGACGGGAAACCCGCCGCCGGTCTTGGCGGGACCGGTGACGTGGTGACATACATGAGAAAATTCGAGAAGCCGCTGTTCATCATTGACCCGGACACGGGAAAAATTTCCGAGGAACGGCTGGAGCAATTGCCGGCAAAATCTCCGCCAACCGACTGGAAGGACAATCCACGCGAAACAGTTGAAAAACATTTTCAAGAATTGGATGAGGCTGCCGAGCTCCACGCGCCCAAGTCGCGGCATCTCGTTCTGCGCATCATTCTTTTTCAGCTCGCAGCTTCGGCGGTCGGGCTGACCGCGCTGACGTTCGAAAACCGTGAAAGCCGGAGCATCATCAATCCCTTGAGCACGGTCGTGGAACTGGTTTTCCTGGGCATCGCCTTTGTTTCAGCCTTGCAACATCGCCGGAGACATCACGAGTGGATGAAAAGCCGGATAGCCGCGGAAATCTGCCGCTCGCTTCTCGCCATGTGGGACATGCGACGGTGGGCGGACCATTTCCCCAAACTTTCCATCCAGAAATTCAACCGGCTGTGCCGGAACCTGCGCCTGATTCGGATCTTCGACCAAACACCGCCGCCGCCTTTGGAACAAGTCCGCGACCGGTATTTGAACGAGCGCGTGGTAAAACAAATTGAATATTTCGAACGAAAAGGCGTTCTGGCGCAGGCGGCCTACCGGAAGCTCAAATTTTACACCTTTGCGGGAACGGCGGCGGCCACATTGTTCTCGCTGCTGACTTTGGTTTTTCCCATTGCAAAAATTGCCGGGCCGGCTTTGATCATCTCCAAATACCTTTCGCTTCTATTGCCGCTGGCGAGCACCGCATTTTTTTTGCTGATTGTCACCCAGGATTACTCGCGCCGGGCCAGCCGCTACGCCGAAATGGTTTCGATGCTCAAGGATGCAAAAATACGGTTGGAGGAGGTCAAAACGTGGAACAGCCTGGCGCGCATCGCCACGGAAACGGAGGAAAAACTGCTTCAGGAAATCGTCGAATGGCACTCGTTCCGGCAGTTCGCCGGCGAACCAAATTAATGTTGTCCTGTGACACCGCTGCAAAGACCTTGCAGCGACATCAAAGCCGCCAAGGTCGTGGCGGTTGAAGTGGAAAAACTTGATAAATGCCGGAGGCGTTCTATTTTGGCCAAGCAGTCCGCCCCCGTAGCTCAAATGGATAGAGCAGCGGTTTCCTAATCGAAGTCAAAGATTTTTTGAGAATTTTATCCGTCGTTATCAATCTTCATTTCGCATTGATTTTATTGACGCATTTTCACTTTTCGGAGTCGCAATTGAATTCATCATTTTATCTCTAATTATCCATTTTTGGCTCTAAAAAACCAAAATGGTATCAAATGTGGTATCAGATTTTGATGCCTTTTTTGGAGCAAATTTTAGATGGTGCGCCGTTTTAATCAACGTGTTGGCGAAGACGACATTTGTGCGGCATAAGCGTGCGGGATTTTTTCTTGCTCAAGCAGGAGTTTTCCTGCGCGCACCCGTTGATAGGCACGATGTTCTTCGGGAGTCAGATTTGAAACATCTTCGTAGGACGCCTCGTTGGCAGTGACAATAAATTCAGGAAAGGCATCGAGTGTGATTTCGTCCATCAGCACGCTGATCAGATTGGTAAACAAAGCCACAATTGTTGAGCAATTGTGGCGCCAGCCGAGATAATCACCAAGCTAAGATTTGCAAAGCACCCAATTTATAATCGGTCAGTGCCCGAGTCCGGGCCGGTTTTGTAAAGTCCAAGTTGCGTTGCTCCACGAAGTTGCTTGAACTGAACAGATGCCGGTGGCGCGAAATAATGTGTGATTGAAACTGCGCAGGATGACGAAATTTAACCAAGGCAATTTTTGTCCACGTTGTGACAAGTGATGAATAGCGGCGGTTTCGCACCTGTGCTAGGTTGGCACCGTGGTTGCGGCAAAAGAACATTTGTGAATTCGTTCGTAAATGAAAGTCAACGCGGTTGTGTTGGACTGGAGGAGGGGGCGTGCGCCCTGGCAGCGGAAAAAGGTTGCCGGGTGGTGGATGAATTAAATCTGCTGCTCAACATTTCCTACACGCTGGAAAGCAGCCTCGAACTGCACGAAGTCATCCGGCCGGTTCTCCTCAAAATGGAGGAGGTGATTGGACTTCAGTGCGGCACCCTTTCCATTCTCGACCGCAAAAGTGACAAATTTTCCGCCTCCGAGGCCGTCGGATTGCCACGCCATCTTACCAAGGAAGAATATCTCCAGCATTATCGCCCGCTGATTGACGACGTGATTCGCACCGGCCAGGCTGTGGTGGTGCCGGATGTTTCGGCGGAGCCATCGCTCAAACTGAAAAGTGCGGATGGGAAATCCGAAAAGATGGCGCTCATTTGCGTGCCGGTGAAATTTGGCGAGCAAGTCGTGGGCTGTTTGAGCGCCGAACGCCCCAGCCGGGCGGAGGTCAGCCTGGCGGCCGATCGGCGGCTGCTTTCGCTTGTGGCCAACGTGATCGCCCAAAGCGTCCATTTCCACCACGTCACCGAGGAACGTCTCAACGAATTGAAACGGGAAAACGAGCGGTTGCAGGAACAGTTGCGGACAAGCCTGCGTCCGCCGAACATGATCGGCAATTCCACCGCGATGCGCTCGGTTTATCAGCACATCGAGCAGGTGGCGGGCAGCGCCACCACGGTGCTCATCCGTGGCGAGTCCGGCGTGGGCAAGGAACTGGTGGCCCGCGCGCTCCACGAGCAAAGCCCGCGCAAGGGCAAGGCGTTTGTGAAATTCAACTGCGCCGCGCTGCCCGAATCCATCATCGAAAGCGAGCTGTTCGGTCACGAAAAGGGCGCGTTCACCGGCGCGGTTTCCATGCGCAAGGGCCGGTTTGAGATCGCCGACGGCGGCACAATTTTTCTGGATGAAATCGGCGACATTTCGCCATCCACCCAAATCAAGCTGCTGCGCGTGTTGCAGGAAAAGGAATTCGAGCGCGTTGGCAGCCAGACACCGATCAGTTCCGACGTCCGTGTCATCACGGCCACCAGTCGCAACCTCGAAGAGATGATCGAAAAGGAAAAATTTCGCTCCGATTTGTATTACCGCCTCAATGTCTTTCCGATTTACGTCCCGCCGTTGCGCGACCGCAAATCGGACATCACGCTCCTGACGGACAGCTTTGTGGAGAAGTTCAGCAAGACCAGCGGCAAAAAAGTCCGGCGCATATCCACCGCCGCCATTGATCTGCTGGTCAGCTACCACTGGCCCGGCAACGTGCGCGAACTGGAGAATTGCATCGAACGCGCCGTGTTGTTGTGCTCGGGACCCTCAATTGAAGCGCATCATCTGCCGCCTACGTTGCAGAAAAAGGACCCGGCCGAGAAAGGGGCCGCCGGCACGCTCGACTCCGCCGTGTCCGCGCTGGAATACGAGATGATTGTGGCTGAACTCAAGGCCTTCGATGGCAATATGGCCCGCGCCGCGCGAAAACTCGGACTCACCGAACGCCAAATCGGCCTGCGCGTGAAGCGTTTCGGCATTGATTTCAAACGTTTCCGACGCGGGGAGATTACGGTGGAGTGAACACGCAATCCCCCTCCTCGTCGTCCTCGTCCTCGATTGTTTTCGATTGCGAGGACGACGACGAGGACGACAAAGAATTGTTGAGCCGCGCCCTCGGTTCTTTTCTCGGTCTGGCCGTCGGCGATGCTTTGGGCGCCACGGTGGAATTCATGACGGAGCGGGAAATTGCCGCGCAATATAAAATTCACAAAGAAATCATCGGCGGCGGCTGGCTCCACTTGAAACCGGGCAGTGTCACCGATGACACCGAGATGGCACTCGCGCTAGGCTCCGCCTTGATTTCCAGCGGCGGTTGGAATTTGCGCGCCATCGCCGACGCTTTTGCAACGTGGATGCGCAGCGATCCGCCTGACATCGGCAACACCTGTCGGCGCGGCATCAGCAATTATATTTCAAATGGCAGCCTGTGTGTTCCGCCTGCCGAAAACAATGGCGGCAACGGAGCAGCCATGCGCAACCTGCCCGTCGTGCTGGTCTCCTTGGAGAACGAAGAACTTCTCATTCGGCGGAGCATCGAGCAGGCGCACCTCACCCACAACCATCCAAAATCCGACGCCGCCACCGCTGCGCTGGCCTGCATGACCCGGCGGCTCCTACTCGAAGGCGAGCAGGCAGCTTGCGATCAAATCGTTGGCGACTTAATTGCCCGGCATCCCGACTTCAATTTCAAACCCTGGCCCGGCAAGACCAGCGGCTACATCGTGGATACGGTGCAAGCGGTCTTCGACGGATTGTTCAACACCGGCAGTTTTGGAGATTGTCTGGTGCGCGTGGTGAATCGCGGCGGCGACGCCGACACCACCGGTGCGCTTGCCGGACAGCTTGCCGGGGCACTTTATGGCGTTGAAGAGATACCAGTCCGCTGGCTCAAAAAACTCGACCCCGCCGTTACCGCTGCCATTCGCGACCAGGCGCCAAAGCTGCTGAGATTATCATCGCCGATGACATAGCGCCCAGGTTCGTTGAAGCGCGAACCATGAATCCCTTTGACGCTTCACGTTTCACGCATCACAATTCAATTCAGTTCCATGCGCCCGCCAGAAAATTTATATCATCAGAACATCACCCAGGACCACTCGCGCTCGTCCTGCTCGCTCAATCGCTGCAATCTCTCGCCCTGGATCATCGGTTCCGATGAATTTCAAGCCAACCCGCTGCCCGTTGAAATTGACGGGGCGCGGACCACCGACGGCTCGCTTTTCCGCCGGTTGGAAGAAATCGCCGATGCCGGGGAACGCAGCCGCCTTTTTCACGACTACGTCTGCGTCAAATTCGGCCTCAACAACAAAACCGGATCCACCGGCGGGAAACTGAAATCCGTTTACAGCTATGTGCATTTGCTGAACGCCTGGGGAGCGGACAGCAACCGGCAGGCGGGCGCCGTTCTCAAGGCGTGGGTGGAAAGCCGCTTTGGCATTCTGGCCACCTACCACAACGGGCGTCTGGCGGATGATGCTGCCGCGCGCGAAGCCTTCCTGCTCGACCGGACGCGCGGCGCGGCCAAGTTCATCGGCGTTCTGATGCAGCTCGACCTGCTCTACACCTTTTGCCAGGACGAATTGCGTCGCCGATTTCCGGGCGAAAAATGGAAGAAGCTTTATCGCGGCACGCACGATTCCGAGGAATACACCGTGCAAAAGGAAACCGGCGCAAAACGCGCCGCGCTGGTGCAGTTGAACAATTTAAGCTCGTTCACTTCTGCCCCGGAGGTTGCCTGGGAATTTGGCTCCAGCGCATGGGAAGTAAAAGTGCCGTTGGCCAAAATAGTCTTCTTCAGTGGTTTGCTGCCTAAATCCCTGCTCTCGGGAGAATCCGAACATCTGGTTCTTGGTGGATATTACCAAGTGCGCACGTTGCTCTGTTGACGGTCTCCGAGTCGCCGCCCGCCAAGGTCACATCCATGTAGCTTCCCGCCGCGTTCCTACGCAAATGTAACCTCTTACGCGGGTCGCCATTTTCGTGCCGCGCCGATAAGAAATTATTTTCGCCTTTGTTCCCAATGGTTTTCCTGGATCCGGGCACCGGAATTAATGGGAGTTTTTCCCTTGGCATGGCGGTTGCGAAGAGAATGGTTGCGCCGGTCGGAAGTTTCCGCCGGATTGAAAATTAAAACAAAATCTATTATGAGAAAAATTGCAATCTACGGAAAAGGCGGAATTGGCAAATCCACCACCACGCAAAACACCGTCGCCGGCCTCGCCGAGAGCGGCAAAAAAGTCATGGTCGTCGGCTGCGATCCCAAGGCCGACTCCACGCGCCTACTGCTCGGCGGCCTCTCGCAACGCAGCGTGCTGGACACGCTCCGCGAGGAAGGCGAAGACGTGGAACTGGCGGACATCCGCAACGGCGGTTTTTGCAACACCATGTGCGTGGAGTCCGGCGGCCCCGAACCCGGCGTCGGCTGCGCGGGACGCGGCATCATCACCTCGATCAACATGCTTGAACAGCTCGGCGCCTATGACGCGAGTGAAAATCTGGATTACGTTTTTTACGACGTGCTGGGCGACGTGGTCTGCGGCGGTTTTGCGATGCCAATCCGCGACGGCAAGGCCGAGGAAATTTACATCGTCTGCTCCGGCGAAATGATGGCGATGTATGCGGCGAACAACATCTGCAAAGGCATTCTGAAATTTGCCACGAACGGCAAGGTGCGGCTGGGCGGCCTGATCTGCAACAGCCGCAAGGTGGACAACGAAAAGCAAATGATCGAGCAGTTCGCCAAACTGCTGGGCACGCAGATGATTCATTTCGTGCCGCGCGACAATGACGTGCAGCGCGCCGAAATCAACCGCAAGACGGTCATCGAATGGAATCCAAAATGTGGCCAGGCGGATGAATACCGCGCGCTCGCCAAGGCGATTGACCAGAACACGAATTTTGTCATCCCGAAGCCGCTGCCCATTCCGGAGTTGGAAAAACTCCTGATGGAATTCGGACTTTACAACTAAGCCACGGGCGAGCGACGCGAATTTGGCACAGCCGCAGAAAACCAAGCAACCAGGACGAAACATTATGTCTGAAACGACCATCACGATTCCAGCGGCCATGCCCGATCCGGCGGCGGTGAAGGCGGAGATGCTGAAGATTTATCCGGCCAAAACGGCTTGGAAGCGCGCCAAGCAAATCATCCTCAACGAGCCGGAAGCGCCGCCGGAAATCGGCGCCAACTCGCGCACCATCCCCGGCATTATCACGCAGCGTGGTTGCACCTATGCCGGTTGCCGGGGTGTCGTGATGGGCCCGATTTACGACCTGCTGCAAATCACCCACGGCCCGGTTGGTTGCGGATTTTACGCCTGGCTTTCCCGCCGCAACCTGGTTCGTCCGGCCAAGGGCCAGACCAATTACCTCCAATACTGCATGAACACGGACATGCAAGAGGACCAGATTATTTTCGGGGGCGAAAAGAAGTTGAAGCAGGCGATCAAGGAGGCTTACGAAATCTTCAAGCCCAAAGCGATTGCGATCCTCGCAACCTGTCCGGTCGGCCTCATCGGCGACGACATCCATACTGTGGCCAGGCAAATGAAGGAGGAACTCGGCATCAACGTCATGGCCTTCAGTTGCGAAGGTTACAAGGGGGTCAGTCAGTCCGCCGGCCATCACATCGCCAACAACGGCGTGTTCAAAAACATCATCGGCTTGGATGACAAGCCGGATGAGGCGGAGTTCAACATGAACATCCTCGGCGAATACAACATCGGCGGCGACGCGTGGGAAATTGACGCGCTGCTGCGCAAATGCGGCATCCACGTCACCTCGACGTTGAGCGGCGACGTCAGCTACGACCAGGTGAAAAAGGCGCACACCGTCCAGCTCAACGGCGTGATGTGCCATCGCTCGATCAATTACATCGCGGAAATGATGGAGAAAAAATTCGGCATTCCGTGGATCAAGGTGAACTTCATCGGCGCGGAAGCCACGGCGAAAACGCTCCGCAAGATCGCGAAATTTTTCGACAGCAAGAAACTCACGGACCGCGTCGAGGAAGTCATCGCACAAGAAATGATTGCACTGAAACCGGTGCGCGAGGAGATCAAGGCCCGGCATCAGGGCAAGAAGGCCGCACTATTTGTCGGCGGTTCGCGGGCGCATCATTACCAGGATTTGTTCCGCGACATCGGCATGGAAATCATTTCCGCCGGTTACGAGTTTGCCCACCGGGATGATTACGAAGGCCGGAAGGTGTTGCCCACGATCAAAGTGGATGCGGACAGCCGCAACATCGAGGAACTGCACGTCGAGCCGGATCCGGCGCGTTTCAAGCCGAGCAAGACGCCGGAACAAATCGAGGCGCTCAAAGCCGGTGGCTTCTCGTTCAAGGATTACGAAGGCATGATGGTCGAGATGAAGAAGAACACGCTCGTCATTGACGACATCAGCCATCACGAGATGGAGAAGCTCATCGAAATTTACAAGCCGGACATCATCGGCTCCGGCATCAAGGACAAGTTTGTCATTGAGAAGATGGGCGTGCCGTGCAAGCAGTTGCACAGCTACGACTACAGCGGGCCTTACGCTGCTTTCACCGGCGCGGTGAATTTTTACCAGGAGGTGGACCGGATGCTCACTACGAAAGTTTGGAAATTCATCACGCCACCGTGGGAAAAGGATCCGCGGCATTCGGCCGAACTGGTTCACGCCTCCAAGCTGAATGGCGGAAAGAAAAACGGCGAAGCCAAATCCTGGCGCAAGCCCGCCGCCGCCGGCGCGGATGAACCGATGTAACGATTCAACGATTCAACCTTTCAACGAATTGAAATTATGCTCGACGGAACCACAGCCGAAATCAAACCACGCGAGGCTTTGCGGATCAATCCCGCCAAGACCTGCCAGCCCATCGGTGCCATGTATGCCGCGCTCGGCATCCACGGTTGCATGCCCCACAGCCACGGTTCGCAGGGCTGTTGTGCGTATCATCGCAGCCATTTGACGCGGCATTTCAAGGAGCCGGTCGCGGCCACGAGCAGTTCCTTCACCGAAGGCGCGTCGGTGTTCGGCGGTATGGCCAACATAACGCAGGCCTTGAGCAACATCTTTACGATTTACAATCCAAAAGTGGTCGCCATTCACACGACCTGTTTGTCCGAGGTCATCGGCGACGATATTCCAATGATGATCAAAAAAGCCACCGAGGAAGGCATCATTCCCGCGGGCAAAGTGGTGATTCACGCGAACACGCCGAGCTTCGTTGGCTCGCATATCACCGGCTTTGCCAGCATGGTCACCGGTATGGTGAAATACCTCGCCGAATCGAGTGGCAAGACCGAAGCGCAGTTGAAGGATGAAGCGCAATTGAATGTCATTCCCGGTTTCATTGATCCCGCCGATATGCGCGAGCTGAAACGCATCATCAAGGAAATGGGGGTCAAAACCATCTTGTTCCCCGACACCAGCGGCGTGCTGGACCTGCCGCAGGATGGACGCTACCGGATGTTTCCGAGTGGCGGCGCGACGGTTGAGCAGATCAAATCCTGCGGCGACAGCGTGGGCACGATTGCACTCGGCCATTTCGCCTCTCACCCGGCGGCGACGGAACTGGACGAAAAGTGCAACGTCCCCTGCGCGTTGCTGGAACTGCCTTACGGCCTCACGAACACCGACCATTTCATCCATGCACTCCGCAATCACGGCGGCGTGGATGTGCCCGCAACCATTGGTGAAGAGCGTGGCCGTCTGCTGGACGCCATGAGCGATATGCACCAGTATTTTCATGGCAAACGCGTCGCGATTGCGGGCGATCCCGACCACGTCATTGCGCTCACACAATTCCTCGTGGAACTGGACATGAAACCCGCCTTCGTCATCACCGGCTCGCCCGGAAATCATTTCGAAAACCGCCTCGGTGAAATTCTCGCCGGGTACGCGCCTGACGCCTTCATCAAGCAGAACGCGGATTTGTTCGAGCTTCATCAACGCATCAAGAACCAGCCGGTGGACCTCATCATCGGCAACACCTACTGCAAATACATCGCGCACGTGGAAAAAATCCCGTTCGTGCGCTTCGGATTTCCGCTGCTTGATCGCATGGGCCATCGCTATTTCCCCACGGTCGGCTACATGGGCGCGCTACGGCTCATGGAAAAAATCAACGACGCACTCCTCGATCACAAGGACCGCGAGTGCCCCGAGGAAACCTTCGAACTCATTCAATAACACGTCGCAAATGAATGCGAACATTACCAATACAGAATCCCAACGGGATTGTTGAAACTTACCATTGCATGACGCCGTTCACCATCAACTCCGCCATGGAACCTGACGTGCCAGTGCTGCTGGCCTTGATCCGCGAACTGGCGGAGTTTGAGCAACTTGCGCAAGAGTTGGAAGTGACGGCGGATTCGCTGCGGGCGGCATTGTTCGGCAAAAATATCTTTGCCCGGGCCCTCGTCGCGCGCAGGGAAGGCGAGCCCGCGGGTTACGCAGTTTTCTACCGCACCTTTTCCACCTTCGTCGGCCAGCCCGGCATATTCCTGGACGACCTCTATGTTCGCCCCGCTTTTCGCAAGCTCGGCATCGGCCGTGCGCTGTTAACCCGGGTGGCGGAAATCGGCGCGGAACTGGGCGGTGGCCGTCTTGAGTGGATCACGTTGCGCTGGAATGAAAACGCCTTTCGCTTTTATCGAAGCATTGGCGCTTCGATCATGAACGAATGGGCGTTGCTGCGGATGAATGGCCAGGAAGTCCGCAACCTCGTTGGCGCGAAAATGAAGGTGGCAAAATGATCGAACTGCTTCCAGAACGCCGGCCGCAGGTGGTGTGCAAATCCTCCGATACGCCTGCGGCCGTTATTCCCTGCGGCAAGGCGAGCACCGCCGGTTCGGTGAGCCAGCGCGCGTGCGTATTCTGCGGCTCGCGCGTCGTACTCTATCCGATTGCCGACGCGTTGCACATCGTCCATGGGCCGATTGGCTGCGCGGCTTACACCTGGGACATTCGCGGCGCGCTATCGTCCGGCCCGCAACTGCATCGCCACAGTTTTTCCACCGACCTCCAGGAAATGGACGTGATTTACGGCGGCGAGAAAAAGCTTGAAGCCGCGTTGTTCGAGCTCATCGCACATCATTCGCCGAAAGCCGCGTTTGTTTATTCCACCTGCATCGTCGGTCTCATCGGGGACGACGTGAGCGCCGTCTGCAAGCGCGTTTCCGACAAGGCCGGCATTCCCGTGCTCGGCGTGCATTCCGAAGGTTTCAAGGGCACGAAAAAGGACGGCTACAAAGCCGCGTGCGACGCGCTTTACAAACTCATCGGCGCCGGCGACACCGCGAACATCAGCCCGCATAGCATCAACATCCTCGGTGAATTCAACCTTGCCGGCGAAACGTGGATTCTGCGTGACTACTACAAACGCATGGGCATCGAAGTCGTCTCGTGCCTCACCGGCGATTCGCGCATCGAGGACATCCGCCGCGCGCACGGCGCAAAATTAAATCTCGTTCAATGCTCCGGCTCGATGACCAGCCTCGCGAAAATGATGGAGCGCGGCTACGGCATTCCGTTCAAGCGCGTTTCCTATTTCGGCATCGAGGACATGAGCGCTGCGCTTTACGAGGCCGCGAAATTTTTCAAGGACGACCCGGCGATCATGGACCGCGCGCAAAATCTCGTGCGCGAGGAAGTCGCCGCCATTTATCCCAAACTGCTGCGCTTCAAGCAAAAGCTCATCGGCAAGAAGGCGGCGATTTACGTCGGCGGCTCGTTCAAGGCGTTTTCGCTGATGCGCGCGTTGCGGCTCATCGGGATGGAGACGGCCATCGTCGGCTCGCAAACCGGCGACAAGGACGACTACAAACAGCTTCAGGAAATGGCTGATCCCGGCACGATTATCGTGGACGATGCCAATCCGCTGGAGCTGGCGAAATTCTGCCTGGAGAAGGACGTGGACCTGTTCATCGGCGGCGTGAAGGAACGGCCCATTGCTTACAAGCTCGGCATCGGCTTTTGCGACCACAATCACGAACGCAAGGAACCGCTCGCCGGCTACATCGGCATGTTGAATTTCGCGAAGGAAGTTTACGCGAGCGTCGCCAGCCCCGTCTGGCAATTCGCGCCGCGCCGTGCAAAACGTCCCGCCCCGCTGCCGCAGAACGTCGTTCTGTGACCGGGCTTCTTTATCTGCCAGCATGATGGCAGCTTCCGAAAATCTTCCTTGGTTCGCGCATGATGAAGCCCAAAAACACGCTCCTACGTTTAGGTGTCTTTCACTTTGGAACCTACGCAAATGTCGGCTTGGCGCCGGCACCGAAATCCGACCGACAACGGAGGGAATTTTTAATACGCCCATTTTCATTGGGTTTTGCGGCCATTTCAAAATCAAAGACGAATTCAAGACAGGTTGGCATCCCGATTGCAAAGAGACCAGTTGCTGTGTTGAAAACCGACATTCAAGAGATGCAGGCGGACGATCTGGGTTGCCCCGGAGCTTGCGACAGTCCGGCTGATTGTCAGGGCGCGGCACTATGCCCCGTCAATCTTGCACGTCCGGTCGCAGCTTCCGTCGGCCCAGCCGACGAAGACATGGATGACGAGCCGGAGTCGAAGAATTTCACCTCCACCCGCAACGCCTGCAAGCTCTGCACGCCGCTCGGCGCGTGCCTGGCGTTTCGCGGCGTCGAGGGCTGCATCCCGTTTCTGCACGGCTCGCAGGGCTGCTCGACCTACATCCGGCGCTATCTCATCAGCCATTTCCGCGAGCCGATTGACATCGCATCGTCGAATTTTCACGAGGAGAGCGCGATTTTCGGCGGCAGCAAGAACTTCTGTCAGGGCGCGTTGAATATCACCCGCCAATACCAGCCGCAGCTCATCGGCGCGGCCACGACCTGCCTGGCCGAAACCATCGGCGAGGACATGGGACAACTGATTCACGACCTCAGGGAAAAGCACGGCGAAACTGCCGCCGCGCCCATCGTCCACGTTTCGACAGCCAGTTATCGCGGCACGCACATGGACGGCTTTCATTCCGCCGTGCGCGAACTGGTGGAACAAATCGCGGTGGCCGGTGAAAAGAATAAATCTGTGGCGCTGTTTCCCGGCATGGTTTCCGCCGCCGACTTGCGGCACTTGAAAGAAATTTTCGCCGACTTCAATTTGCCGTTCACCTTGCTGCCGGATTATTCGGAGTCCATGGATGGCGCGACGTGGTCGGAATACGAGAAGTTGCAATCCGGCGGCACGCCCATCGCGGCCATCCGCGCGCTCGGCTCGGCGCAGGCTTCGATTGAATTTGGTCGCACGCTCGTCGAAACCAAAACCGGCGGAACCGTATTGCAAAATAAATTTTCCATTCCGCGCCGGTTGCTCGGTTTGCCGATGGGTATTCGCGAGAGTGACGCGTTTTTCAACGCGCTCGCGGAAATCGCCGGAGTCGGGACGCCGGCGAAATATCAGCGCGAACGCGGCCGGCTCGTGGACAGCCTAATTGACGGGCACAAATATGCCTTTGAAAAACGCGCCATCGTTTTCGGCGAGGAAGATTTGGTCATCGGCTTGACGGCGTTGCTCTGCGAAATCGGCGTGACGCCCGTCTTGTGCGCCAGCGGTGGCCGGAGCAAACAGCTTGAAAAAAGTCTGCGCGCCGCCGTTCCCGATTTGCCGAAAGAGACGCTTGTGAAGGAGGGTTTTGATTTCGCCGAGATCGCCGAGGCGGCACCCGGGTTGAACCCGGATTTTTTCATCGGCAGCAGCAAGGGCTATTCGATTGCGCGCCGGTTGAAGGTGCCGCTCATCCGCGTCGGCTTTCCGATTCACGACCGCAGCGGCGGCCAGCGCGTGCTGCATCTGGGCTATCGTGGCGCGCAGGAACTTTACGACCGCATCATCAACGCGCTGCTCGAAGTGAAACAGGAAGCCTCACCCATCGGTTACGCCTACCTATGAACACGACCGAAATTGATTTCGGCAACCATCCCTGTTTCAGCAAGGACGCGCACAAAAAATACGGCCGCATCCACCTGCCGGTCGCGCCGCGCTGCAACATCCAATGCAATTTTTGCAACCGCAAATACGATTGCCTGAATGAAAGCCGCCCCGGCGTCACCAGCACGGTGCTGACGCCGCAGCAGGCCGTCGCGTATCTGCGCGACGTGGTGGGGAAGCGCCCGGAAATTTCCGTCATGGGCATCGCCGGCCCCGGCGACCCGTTTGCCAATCCCGACGAGACGATGGAAACGCTGCGGCTCACACGGAAGATATTCCCCAAAATGATTCTGTGCGTCGCGACCAACGGCCTGAACGTCACTCCTTACGTTGACGAGATGGCCGACTTGAAGGTGAGCCATGTCACGCTCACGATCAACGCGGTGGACCCGGCGATTGGCGGCGAGATTTACGCCTGGGTGCGCGACGGCAAACGCCCGCTGCGTGGCGCGGAAGCGGCGGCGGCGTTGAGCGCACGGCAGATGGACGCGCTTGTCAAACTCAAGGCGCGCGGCATCACCGTGAAGGTCAACACCATCATCATGCCGGGCATCAACGACGACCACATACCCGAAATCGCGGAAAAAGTTTCCGGCCTCGGCGCTGACATCATGAACCTTATGCCATTGATGCCGGTGAAGGGTGCGGTGTTTGAAGACGTGCCGCCGCCGGACACGCTGACCACGGCCCGCCTGCGTTTGCAGTGCGGCCAGCTTTTGCCGCAAATGACGCATTGCGCCCGCTGCCGCGCGGATGCCGTCGGCTACATCGGCGAGAACATGACGGCCGACCAGCACGACGCCTTGAATCATTACGCGAACGCCAGCCTGAATCCGGCGGAGAACGACGCGCGCCCATTCGTTGCCGTGGCCACGATGGAAGGCGCGCTGGTCAATCAGCATCTCGGCGAAGCGGAACGGTTCATCGTCTATGAGCAGGATGCCGGGACGCCGGACAGTTTTCGCTTGAAAGAAATTCGTCCCGCGCCACCGCAAGGCGGCGGCGATGCGCGCTGGGCCGAACTGGCCGGCACGCTTAAAGACTGCCGCGCGCTGCTCGTCAACGCGGCCGGCCCGACGCCGATGAAAGTCCTCACGCAGCACGGTCTGAAAGTCATCGAAATGGAAGGCCTGATTGACGAGGGCTTGCGCGCGGTGTTTGCCGACAAGCCGATTCCCGCCGGCATGAAACGGCGTTTCACCGGCTGCGGCGCGGGCATTTCGTGCAAAGGCACCGGCACCGGCTGCGGCTAATTTTTCAACCGACCATCAACCAACAAACGTCAACGAAACATGCCTGTTCCTGCCCCCAAAGTTATTGCCGCGCTTGAAAAACAAGCCGATCACGAACTGCTCGCCAGCCAGAATTATCTGGCGATGTCTTATTGGTGCGACGTGCATCATCACGCCGGCTTCGCTGGTTTTTTCAAAAAACAGGCCGGTGAAGAAATGGAACACGCAAACAAAATTCTCAAACATCTGGCCGACCGGGATGTCGTGCCGAAGATTGGCGCAATTCCGGCGCCCGCTGGCACTTTCAAGCTGCTCGTTGAAGTGGCGCTGGCGGCTTACGATTTCGAACGCGCCAATACTGCTGGCATTCACACCGCTTACGAGGTTGCCTTGGCGGAAAAAGATTATCCCGCGCAAGTCATGCTCCACTGGTTCATCAGCGAGCAGGTCGAAGAGGAAGCCTGGTCCGACAAGCTGCTGGTTAAAACTCGCGAAGCCTCCTGTGCCGGAGCCTTGATGAACCTGGACCGGCACCTGGAAAAAATTCTCGGCGGAGATTCCGCCGAAAGCTGAACAAATAATCCCATTTTCAACCAACTACCATCAATTAATTATGAGCAAACCAAGTCATCACATATTTGTCTGCGGCAGTTTTCGTCCGACTGGCGCGGCGGGCGTCTGCCATAAAAAAGAATCATCCCACATCCTTCAGCATCTCACGCTGGAGGTGCAGGACCGCGGCCTCGACGACGTAATGGTCTCCAGCACCGGCTGCATGAACATCTGCGACAGTGGCCCGGTGGTGGTCGTCTATCCCGAAAACGTCTGGTATAAGCAGGCGACCATCCAGACCGCCGAAGCTATCCTTGACAGTCTCGAAGAAAAAGCGGCGCTGCCGCCGGCAACCTTGTTTGCGTGAGCACAAGCGGCATTCATCTTATTGACACCACGCTGCGCGATGGCGAGCAGGCGGCGGGCGTGGCGTTTTCGCGCGCAGAAAAAATCAGCATCGCGACCGCACTCGCCCGCGCCGGCGTTCCGGAATTGGAGCTTGGCATCCCCGCGATGGGCCAGGCCGAGATTGACGACATCAACGCCGTCAGCGACCGTGTCAACGGCGTGCGATTGACGACTTGGTGTCGCGGCACGCGTGAGGATTTACAGGCGGCCACGCGCTGCCGCGTTCACGGCGCGCATTTTTCGTTGCCGGTTTCGGAAATTCATTTGCGGGCCTGGAAAAAGGACCGCGCTTGGGTTTTGCGCACGCTACTCGAACTCCCCACGGAATTCCGCGACACCTTCCAATTTCTTTCGGTTGGCGCACAGGACGCCTCGCGAGCCGACCGGGAATTTCTCATCGAATTCGCGCAAACCGCCGAAGCCGCCGGGCTTTGCCGTTTGCGGATTGCGGACACAGTGGGAATTTTGAATCCGCTGCAAACGTCGGAATTATTTTCATCGCTGCGCGCCGCAGTGCCGAAGTTAAGTTTGGAATTTCACGGACACAACGACCTGGGTATGGCGACGGCGAACACCATTGCCGCGCTCACTTCCGGCGCGGACGCCGCGAGCGTCACCGTCAACGGCCTGGGCGAACGCGCCGGCAACGCGCCGCTGGATGAAGTGGTCATGGCCGCGCGGCTCACGCTTGGAAAAAATTGCGGTGTGGATTCGCGGCAGCTTTCCGCACTGGGCAATCTGGTCGCGCACGCATCGGGCCGTCCGCTCGCGTTGGAAAAGCCCGTGACCGGCACGGCGGTTTTCCGCCACGAATCGGGCATCCATTGCGGCGGCCTGCTCCAAAATCGCGCCACTTACGAGCCGTTCGCCGCCGAGGACGTGGGCCACGCACCAGCGGAAATGGTCGTTGGCCGGCATTCCGGCACGCGCCTGCTCCGCGAAAAGCTGGAGCAGATGAAATTTGATTTTCCGACGGTGCTGCTGCCGGAATTACTGGCGGCGGTCAGACGATTTTCCGCCGTTCGCAAGCGCAACGTGACCGACGCGGAATTGCAAACACTCGCAGAAAAACTTAAACAAAATCATGGCCTTCCTGATCTATAAAAAATACGGCAACGCCGAAACCATCCGCTACGAAAAATTCCAGCCGCTCAAGCTCGGCGGGCGCGACGGACTCATCGCGAAGCACGTCAAAACTTTGACCGGCGACCAAACGCGAAGCTGGAAACTGGGCGCGAGCGCATTGCTGAAACTCGCCGGATTCGCTGGCGCGGTGGACGAACTGGCGGTTCTCTTCGATGTCACTGGCAAAGACGCTACAAACGTCTGTCTTTATGAACTGTCACGGATTCACGGCAGTTGCGCGAACACTTCCACGCAACTCGCGTTGGATTTTGCTGTGGTCGTGGACCAGGAAATTGGCGACGACGCGGCGAACTATGTGAATGGCTTTGAAATTCCCGTTCCGGAAAAACCGCGCTTGCTCGGTGAAACGCTCGCGCTTACCGGCGGCCCGGGCGGCGGCGATTGGAAATGGGCCGGGACGTCGCTGCAACTTGGCGCGACGGTGGTGCAGGCGCAGCACGGCCACGGCACCGGCGAGCCCTGCCCGAGCTGCACCTGCGGCCGGCGTGAAGCTATGAACAAATAATTTTCCATGTGCGTCGAAGCTGCTCCCAAATCCGGCTGCAAAAAAACTTCCTGCGGCTGCGGCAGTCACGGTCGTGATGCCGCGCTGCTTGATGCACATGAGATTCTCGCCATGAAATTTGGTGAGGAAGCCGAACAAGAATGCAATTGTAGCGGCAGATGTCCGCGCCATTACCTCGCCATCACCGGGTTCATTCTCGCCGCATTCGTGGTTTTGCATCTGACGGTCAATATGCTGGGTTTGTGGCCGGCGCGATTTCAAGCAGCGGTTAATCACATTCACGGTTTGGGCACGGCGTTGCCCGTCTTGGAAATCGGTTTGATTTTCATTCCCTTGACGATTCATGTCACGCTCGGCTTGCGGACGTTGCGCCGGGAGAAATTGAAATTCGGCGTGGAGAAACATCATCACGGCAGCGACCTGCGCCAGTGGCTGCAACGTGTCACCGCCGTGATCCTGCTGGCGTTTCTCGCGTTTCATCTCGCCACAATGCACCGGTGGGGGCTGCACCTGGTTTTTCGCCTGACGCACTGGCCGGCGTTGGAACGCGATGCGGCGGGTGGATTGTTCGAGCCGTCGCGCGCGTTCGCTTCCGTGCGCGATGGGCTCGACAATCTTTGGAGCGTGGCACCAGGACATCCGGCAAATCTGCTCGTCGCGCAACTTTACCTGCTCGGCATCGCCGCCGCCGTGTATCACCTGGCCAACGGCGTCGCCACCGGTTCAGAAGTCATGGGAATCACCAAGACACCTGCTGCGCAACAACGGCTCTGGCGAATTTGCCTTGTTGCCGCGCCGCTGCTGTTGCTCGCCGGCATGGCTGCGTGGTATGCGTTTGCAGTGAAATGATATGGTCTATCTCGAAAATGCAGTCCGTGGACAAGCAACGAATCAAGTGCGATACTTGCCCGGCCCGGGCTTGCTGTTTTGCCCGCCGCTCGGAGACAATACGCTTTCTGCCGGCAAATGGCTGGCGAAACCGAAAAGGAAAATTATGAAACTTAGCGCCCGCAATGTTCTTAAAGGCAAAGTCAAAAGCATCAAACGAGGCCCCATCAGCAGTCTCGTCGTATTGGAAATTGCGCCCAAGATCGAAATCGTTTCGACAATCACCGCTGGAAGCGCCGCAACGTTAAGGCTGAAAAAAGGGCAGACGGCCTACGCGATCATCAAAGCTTCCAGCGTGCTGATTGGTGTGGATGACTAATTCCGCGCGCAGCAATTGCCGTGCGTCAAGACCTCCACTGAATGGCGGATTATCATTTTTACAGCGGGCACGACCGTCTGGAGCAGGGCATCTGTTCAACGAATTCAATTATCGCCTTTGGCCGCAGTCGCCGCGACTGCGGGAATCTTGAGGCTCAATGGTGCTCCCGCCCGGAATTGAACCGGGATCGGCCGCTTAGGAGGCGGCAGCTCTATCCATTTGAGCTACGGGGGCAAGCGAGACTATCACTATTTTGCATAGCCTTCTATTTTCCGCGCTTCAATGTGCATCAAAATATGGTATCATATCTAGTTCAAAAAGGCTGGAAATACGCACAAGAGTCTTGATAGAGCATATGTTCAAGAAACTAAAAACCCAAAATGGTATCAGAGGACGTATCAGATTTAAGCAATTTTAACCTGTTTTTACTGTCATTTACTGTGATGAGCTTTAACTTCCTAAACCGCGGATCCCGGTTCAATTCCGGGCGGGAGCACCATCTTGAACCCCCGACGCCATTTCCCTTTTCCGCCGCGCGCGATTGTCTTAATCTGCCGCCATGTTCAAACCAGCCAACTTGTTTGACCTCGTGCAAACGGAGCACGCCGCGATTTTTGACGGTTGCCCGTTCGCCTGGGACGCGCTCAAAAAAATTGAAGGCCACCTTTCCGCAAATCTGAAACCGGAGTTGCGCAACCAATGCGAAGGCCGCGCCTACATCGGCGAAAAGGTTTTCATTGGTGAAGGCACGGTGGTCGAGGACGGCGTGATGATCAAGGGGCCTGCCATCATCGGGAAAAATTGCCGCATCCGGCACAACGCCTATCTCCGCGAAAACGTCATCATCGGCGACGGCTGCGTCGTCGGCAATTCGACCGAAATTAAAAATTCCCTTTTGTTCAACGGCGCGCAGGCACCGCATTTCAATTACGTCGGCGACTCGATACTCGGCCACCGGGCGCACCTTGGCGCGGGCGTGAAGATTTCCAACTTCAAGCTGCTGCCCGGAAATATTTTCATCGAGTTGGATGGCGCGCCCTTCGACACCGGCCTGCGCAAATTCGGCGCGCTGCTTGGCGACGGCGCGGAAATCGGCTGCAACGCCGTGCTGAACCCCGGCAGCATTCTCGGTCGCGGCGCGGTGATTTACCCAAACGTTTTCTGGCGCGGCATTTTGCCCGCGAACATGATTGCCAAGAATAAGGCGGAAACCGAAGTCGTCGTCAAACGGCCGAGAGAAAGCTGAAATTTCAAAACAATTCGCGCCGGAAATTTTTTTCATTAAACTCCGCGCGTGGCCAATCCGTTCATCCATTGGATCGCCGCCAAGGGCGCCTTCGCGCCGTGGCTGTTTCTGGCGCTGTTCGTCGCGGCGTCGGTCCTGATGATCTGGCGGCTGGAGGCGATGAGCGCGCGCGGTTTCGAGGGCACGGTGCTCGGTACGCTCGTCATGCCGTATTGCTCCGGCATGGGCAATTTGATCCTCGCCTTCATTTACGGTCGCGACGGCCTGAACGGCGCGGACATTGTCGCCAACAATCTGGTCAACAACGTCACAAACATGACGTTGGTGCTCGGCCTGCCGGCGATTTTCTGGGGCATGGGCATCTCGACCGCGAAAAAGAAATCAGGAAAAAAATCCGGCGGCGCGGTCAAAGCCCGCGAGTTGAACCGGCTCTCGCTGTTGCTGACGCTCACGGCGGTCTTGTTTTTTACCGGCGTGGTCTGGGCGCTGGGACGCAAAGGCCGGCTGGATTCCAGCGACGGACTGGTGCTCGTCGGGCTGTTTTTATTCTGGCAGTGCATTCACGTTTTTGAAGTCCTCAAATCAAACGTGCGCCAGGGGAAATCCATTTTCGGCTGGATGCTGCCGCTGGACCTTGCGCTGCTGGCCGTCGGCGCGTATGTGATTTATGTCAGCACCGACTGGCTGGTGCATTGGGTTCAAATCTCGGCCAAACACGGTTTTGTCCAAAGCCATTTCGGCTGGGTCAGCGGCTGGATCACCGTTTTGCCGAACGCGCTGCTGGCGTTTTACTACGGCTGGCGCGGCCAGCCGGAAACGGTTTATGCCTCGCAAGTTGGCGACTGCCACGTTTCGATTCCGCTGTGCATCGGCATTTACGCGCTGTATCAAACGATGGCGATGCCGGCGTTTTTTCATCTCGGAATGTTCATCCTTCTCGGCGCGACGCTGGCGCATTTTCTTTGCATCCTGATTTTTGGGCAATTGCCGAAAATCGCCGGCTGGATTCTGATTGCGGCTTACGCGGTCTTTTTGTGGAAAGGTTTGCTCGGCTGAACTCCGCGCAAACGAGCCGTTTTATTTTTTAAAGAACTGCGTGTCCGAAACGGTGGCCAGCGGATTCATCCGCATGAGATCGCCCAGTTCGGCGAACGGCACCTGCGCGCCCAGCCAGCGTGGATCTTTGGTGATGGAATCCATCGTCTCGCGCGTGTTGTTGCAGATGAGGTAAATCCCCGCGCCCAAAACCATGAAGACCTCGTGCCCGGTGCCCGTGCCGTGCCGCGCAAACGAAAAATCGCCGCAGCCGTAGCTGGCTTCGTGCAATTCCGCGCGCAGCACGCCGAGGTCCTTCGCAAAATTTTTCAGGAAATCGTCGTTGCGCGGGCCGTGATACGCCAGCACGCGCGCCTTGTTTTCCGCCAGCGAAACAACCGCCCATTCGTCGAAGACGGTCTTGCCGTAACGCGCGTCCATCTGTTCCATGCACGCCTTGATCCGGGTTGTGACTTCATCCAGTGTCATAACGGCCGGAGAGAAGCAGGTTTGTTGCCGCGAAACAAGGGAATTCCGAAGCGCCAAAATTTGGCTTTGCCCGTGAGGAAAAATCCATAATCTCCCGCAAATCATGCGATCGCCAGCAATGTCAAAAAAAACAACCGCGCCCGACGGCGGCGGAAAAATTTTGACGCTGACACACTGGCTGTCCACTTTTTTGCTCGTCTCAGCCTTTGCGTGGACGCTTGCGGAACTCTGGATCGCGCCCGACGCCAACTGGCCGGAAGCGCTGCTGCTGGTGCTCGCGGCCGTCGGCGCCGTCATCGCGCTGGCGCGGCAACTGCCGCTGGAAAATGTTCTGCTGGCCGCGGCGGTCATGGCGCTCGTCGGTGGTGGCGCGCACGCGCTCAACGTTGTCACGGACATTCCGTTTGGTCCGTTCACGTTTGGTCCTGAAATCGGAGAACAAATTTT
This sequence comes from Candidatus Aquilonibacter sp., assembly GCA_035504945.1. GTDB lineage: Bacteria > Verrucomicrobiota > Verrucomicrobiia > Limisphaerales > UBA11358 > UBA11358. Next base: position 198,872 of record DATJRH010000015.1, read on the forward strand.
CCACACGCTGCCGTGGACCGTGCCGCTGCTGTGGGTCGCGGCGATTTTGAATTCGCGCGGCGTGGCACGGCTGTTTTTGCGCCCATGGCGGAAGACCCGGGCTTACGGCTTCTGGCTGATCGGGCTTACGGCGGCGCTGACGATGTTGTTGGATTTCGCGCTCGATCCGTTTGCTTCGCGCGTGGAGCATTACTGGATTTGGATGCCGACGAAATTTCCGCTGACCTGGCTGGGCGCGCCGCTCGTGAATTTTTTCAGTTGGGCGGGCGTGACGATTTTGATTCTGGCGTTTGTCACGCCGGCGCTCATCAAGAAACAATTGAGCCGGCGGAGTCCGCCGGATTTTCATCCGCTGGCCGTGTGGCTCGGCGGCATTCTGCTTTTTGGAATTGCCTCGGCGATGCGCGGGCTTTGGCCGGCGGTCGCGGCGGACGCGATCATTTTTGCCGTTGCCGCCGCGTTTGCGATTCGCGGTGCGTTATGGTGAGTGGTCAGCGCGCCTTTGGCTTTCGGGCTGGGCGGTTTTGTTTTTTGCGCAGGTGGTGGAACGGGTTGGTCTGGCGTGGCGCGAACCAGCAAGACAAAGCCCGCCGCGAACCATGCCATCAGCGTTTGATAAAGGTAACGTCCGCCGCCGATACGTTCGCTGCCGCCGATGGCGCCGTTGTAATCCAGCGGCTGCGAATGTGTGGCGCTCCAAACCACGCCGATGAACGTGCCAAAAACGAAGAACATCAGGGCCAGTCGCAGCGCGGTCCAGCGCAGATTGCCGCCGCGCAGGCAGGCGACGACCAGCAGCAGCAGGCACGCCCAGCCCAGACCGAGCGTGGCTTGATCGAAGAGCGACGACAAACCAGTCCAATGGCCCGCCCACACAGCGTGTTGATTGTCAGGCGAAGTCCAATTAGCGAAATCGTTGTTCAAAAACCGCCGGGAAACGAACGCCAGACAAACCACCGGCGCGATGGTCAAAACCGTTCCGATGTTTTTTATCAACACGCCCAGCCACGCGGATTCGGGATGCGGAACAGGATGGTGCAACCTAAAAATAGCATACGGAATCCAGCCGACAAATCCCATGATTCCGGCCAGGCCAATCCGTTGGGGCGGCCAGAAAGCGGCGCGACAATCCTTGTCCAGCGTCAGCAACAGCCCCCAGAAGGCGAGCAGCACCATGCCTTCAAATTTCACCATGGCTGCGGCCATCAACAGCAGCAGTCCAAGCTGGATTCGTCCGACTTGTTTCTCGGCCATGCCGATGGCGAGTTGCAGCGAGGCAATGACGATGAAATAGAACAGCGGAATCGTGCCGCCTTCCGCGCGAACGAATTCTACCGTCAATGGCAGCAGGATGATGGCGCTGGCGACTGAAGCGATGAGCCACGGCCTCTTGTTTGGGAATTTTCCCGCGCCGAGCACCGCTGCGGCGAGCAGCACAACCATCCAAACGTTCCAGAATTTGGTGACAAATTCGTCCGCGTGGCCGAGCACGCCGTAAGTGAACGTGTGCAGCAGGGTCGCCAGCAGCGGGTAATCCATGTGTGCATAGGCGAGCGCCGGATTTCTGAACCAGGTCCAGATTTGCGAGCCGGCGCAGTAATAAAGAATTTTCGCCTTGAAAGCCCAGAAAGCCACGGCGTCAAATTCCAGCAGACCTTCCGTTCCAGCCAGTCGAAAGAGGCACCACGACATCAAACCGGCAGGAATCAGAAGCAGCCACCAGACCAGGCGCACGCTGATTTGTGGCGGGCGCGCGCGGAACCGCCGGAGGAATAAAACGATTTCCACTACCGCCCAAATCGCGACGGCGATTCCCAAGAATTGTTCCAGCCGCGCGCCGGCCATGCGCAATGCGAGAATGGCTTGCGTCAGGAAAAATGCGCCGAGTGCCAGTCCGCTCGCCAGCAGTTCTCCGAACGACAGCACGCTTTCCAAATCGCGGAACAGCCATTTAACGATGCGCGTTCCCGCCAACGCGACGGCCAGCGGCAACAAGAAGGCAATAATTCCATCGCCGCTTGGAATTGGCGGCGGCTCGTCTTGTCGCGGCGTGAACGGCTTCAGCTCGCGCGACTCCATACGTCCGTCGGGAGCAGGCTCAAGAACCAAATCGTAACCGGCCTGCGTTAATTCATCCAAAGAGGTTGGATTACGGCCTGTGAAACCGGTCTCGGTATAAGTTGGCGGTTGTCCCAACGAAATGGAGACTTCGCGTGGAAATAAATAATAGTTTAAAAAATAGTAGTAGCCGAGATTGCCACCATTTTCTTTACCCAACATTCCCGCCAGAAAAACACGCGCGTTCGTCGGAATCTGTGCATCAATGGAGCGGCCAAGCGCCGAGAGCGGAATGCACATGCCATCGCGCTTAATGGGGTCGCTTTCATTTCCGAGCATCGTCGCCCGCTCCTGAAATTGTGAATATGAATAAACTCCGTAGTTTGCCTGCCCGGTTTCTTGCGGGTCGGCGAGAAACAGTTCGTAGGCCGCCGCCAACGCCACCAGCACCGCTGCGGCAGCCGCGCACCATTCCAGCCAGCGGGTGAAAGTTTTCATTTCCGGAAAAAATTGTATTTCAGGATGCAACGCAGCGCGCTGAAGCCGTCGCGCCAGCTTATTTTTTTGCCCTCGGCATAAGTCCGGCCGTAATAAGAAATAGGCACCTCGTAAATCCGCACGTTCAGCCGGCTGACCTTGGCTGTGATTTCCGGTTCGAACCCGAACCGGTTTTCCTCCACGTTGATTTTTTTCAGCACGTCAGAACGGAACGCCTTGAAACACGTTTCCATGTCGGTCAGGTTCAAATTGGTCGCCATGTTCGAAAAGGTGGTCAGCAGTTTGTTGCCTACGGAATGCCAGAAATACAGGACACGATGCGCGCCGCCACCCAGAAAACGCGAGCCGAATACTACGTCCGCGCGCTCCGACAAAATCGGCCATAGCAGCAAAAAATACTCCTCCGGGTCATACTCCAGGTCCGCGTCCTGGATTAACACGATCGGCGCGGCGGCCTTTTGAAACCCCGTTCGCAACGCCGCGCCTTTGCCTTGGTTTTTTTCGTGCCGGAAAATTTTCACGCGTTCTTCCTTGCTTGTCAGGTTCTGAAGAATTTTCCAAGTGTCGTCCACCGACGCGTCATCTACGATGATCAATTCCTGAACCGGGCGTTGAGCCAAAACATTCTCGACCATCCGCGCCACCGTCGCGGCCTCGTTGAAAACCGGCATTACCACCGAGGCGCAGGGTGGCAAATCGGCGTTTGACTCCGGCGCCGCTTTTTGTGAAGGCAACATAACGGCAGGATGATGCCGGTTGCCGACGCATTTTCAAGCCGATAGCCGTCGGAGGAATTTTGAGAAAATTCGTCCCCGGTATTATTCGCGGGGAATTTCGGCGGCGTTTTTTGTTATTTTCAACCGCGCCACGCGCAGGCCGTCCATTTCTTCCACGCGCAATTCGCAAGCGCCGACCGTCAGCCTGTCGCCGACCTTGGGAAATCCGCCGAGCCTTTCCGTCAACCAGCCGCTCGCGGTCGCGACGCCTTCGTCGTGTTCGACCGTGCCGATGATTTTTTCCAGTTCGTGTAGCGGCAGCGTGCCGGCGGCTTCCCAGGCATTTTCTCCGAGCGCCGCCAGTTCCGGTTTCTCCTGGTCAAACTCGTCCTGGATTTGCCCGACGAGTTCTTCCAGAACGTTTTCCAATGTCGCAATGCCGGTCGTGCCGCCGTATTCGTCCACGACCACGGCGAAATGCAATTTTCGTTCGAGAAACAATTGCAGCAATTTTTCCAGTCGCGCCGTTTCGGGAACATAAATTAATTTTCGCGCCGCCGGCAGCAAATCCGCCGCCGTGCGCGCCTTGTCTCGTAGCGCGTATAAATCCTTGATGTGAATGACGCCGCGTGTTTTGTCCAAATCGTAATCCTCGCAAAGCGGAAAGCGCGAGTAGCGCGTCTTTTCCGCGAGCGCGAGACATTCGGCAATCGTCGCCGTGGTGCCGAACGCGACGATTTCCTGGCGCGGGCGCATGACTTCGCGGACGGTGCGCTGCCGCAAATCCAACGCGTTCAGAATAATGTTGCGCCCGCCCGCCGCGCTTTTCCCGGACGCGAGCACCAAACGCAATTCCTCCTCCGATTGCGTCCGGTCGCCGCCGCCGTCCGGTTCGATACCCAGCCGCCGCACCAACCAGCGCGCCGAAAGGTTCAGCAGCCGGTTGAATGGATAAAATGTGAGATAAAACCAGTGCAGCGGATGCGCCACCCAAAGCGCGACCACCAAGGTTTTCTGCATGGTCAGCCATTTGGGCGCGAGTTCGCCGGCCACGACGCTCAAAAAGGTCAGCACGCCAAAGCCGACCACGACGGAAACGGTGGCCGTCCAGGTCGCCGATTGAATGGCGAGCAAGTGAAACACCGGCGCAAGCAGCGTCGCAAAAACCGGCTCGCCCAGATAACCGAGACCGAGACTGGCCATCGTGACGCCGAGTTGCGTCGCGCTCAAATACGAATTGAGATGCTGGACGATGTGCCGCGCCAATTTTGCGTTGCGCCGGCCTTTGGCGACCAGCACGTCAAGCTGCGTCTCGCGGACGCGGACAAGCGCGAATTCGGCCGCGACAAAAAATCCGTTCAGCAGCACGAGCACAAGCACAGCCAGGATTTTCAGCGCGACCAAAATGGCGGTGTTCCAGGTCATAGTTTCACCTCGCCGAACATGACCTTCAAAATGTCTTCGAGGCTGACGACACCCATTTCCTTTCCGTCGCGCGCGAGCACGACGGCCAGCCGCTCACCGGCGCGCTGCATCCGGCGCAATGCGACTTCCAGCCTCGTGTCGTCGCCGAGAAACAGCGCGGGCGTCATGTGCATTGCCGCGGCGTCCTGCTGATTGAGCAGCGGGCTGAACAACAGCCGTCCCAGCATGAGCAGCCCGCCAATCCGGCGGCGGCCGTCGCGCGTTTCCCAGACCGGCAGGCGCGAAAAATTTTTCTCCCGCGCCAGCCGCAGCGCGTCGGCGATGAGCGTGTCCTTTTCCACCGTCACGATTTTTGCCAGTGGCGTGGCGACCTGGCCGACGGTGAAATGTTGCAGGTCGAGCACGCGGTTGATCATCGCGCGCTCGTCGCTCGTGAACGCCTGCGCGGATTCCTGCATGACCGCGCGCATTTCCTCGCGGCTGCCGAAAACCCGGCCCGTGAACGCGCGCCCGCCCGTCAGCCGCAGCAGGGTTTCCGAAACGCCGCCGACAATCGAAACGAGCGGGCTTAACAGAAAATAAACCGGCCGGAAACTCCACGCCGCGGACAGGCACAGTTGATTCGGAAACGCGCGGAACAGCATTTTCGGCAGCAAATCGAAGAACGCGTAAAACAAAAAAACGACGGCGGCGAAAAGGCCGATGACCGCCGCGCGATTTCCCAGAAACCACTCGTGGATTTTCGCAATCGAGAAGCCGAGGATGACGAAATTGGCCAGCGTGTTGCCGACCAGAATCGTCCAGAGGAATTTCTCCGGATTTTCAAGGAAGCCGTGGAGCAGCGCCGCCGATTTTTTGCCCGCGCGCGCCAGCCGCCGCACGCGCAGTCGGTTCAACGCGAAGACACCCGCCTCCATGCCCGAAAGCAAAAAGGAAACGAACAGGCACAACGCTAGGACAATCCCGTTGAAAATGTTTGCGTTCATTTTTATTTCAGCCGCTGCACCAGCAATTCGCGCACGCGCCGCTCGTCCACGATTTGCGCCGTCAATTTCAAATTGCCGAACGTCGCCGACGCGCCGGCGTCCGGCACGACGCCCTGCAAATGCGTCAGCAAACCGCCCATCGTCTCGATGTCCGCCACATTGCCGAACGCGGGATGTTCGCGGCGGAAATCGTCCAGCCGCATCGAGCCGCTCACGCGCCAGCGGCCCGGCGAAATCTTTTCCATCACAAACCCCTCCGGCGGCGGCTCGACGCGGATTTTGCCGACCAGCTGGCCGAGGATGTCCTCCATCGTCACCAATCCCGCGACACCGCCGAATTCGTCCAGCACGACAGCCATGCCGCGGTGCTGCTTTTGCAAACTCTGGAACAATTGCAGCAAATTCATCGTCTCCGGAACGAACGATGGAAATTCAATCGCCTCCACCAGGTCAATTTTCGGGTCCAGCAGCAGCGCGCGCGCGTTCAAAATGCCGACGATGGTGTCCGGCGTTTCGTCGTAAATGGGCAGGCGGCGGTGCCGGGATTTTTGCGCGGCGGCGATCATTTCCTCCGTGCTCGCGTCGTCGGAGACGCAGGCCATGCCCGCGCGCGGGCGCATCACATCGCGCGCCATCCGTCGGTCGAGGCTGATGATTTGCAGGATGATTTCCTTTTCCGATTCGGCGAGCGTGCCCTGCCGGTAGGCGAGGTCGAGCAGTTCCTGGTATTCCGCGTCCGTGAGCGTCGCGCCGGACGCGCCCGCCCTCGGCGCGAAGAGCTTCAAAATCGCCGCGTCGAAAAATTGCGCGGCGCGATGGAACGGCTGGGAAATTTTCTGGAAGACCAGCAGCGGCCAGGCGACGCGCAGCGCCCAGCGTTCCGGCTGGCGGACGGCGAGTGTTTTGGGCAGGACCTCGCAACCGAGCAGCACGAACGCCGCCAGCGCAATCATTGTCAAGGCCAGCGTCCAATGCGCCTCGAAGACCATGCGGAGGGCGACGGCGAGCATGGCGGCGTTGGCGAAGGTGTTGCCGAGGGCGAGCGTGGCGAGCAAATCCTGCGGCTGTTCGAGCAGGCGGGCGATGATTTTGCCGGCGCGCGGGCGGTGTTCGGCCAGTTGCCGCGCCTGCCATTGGCCGAGGGAAAAGAGCGCCGTTTCCGCCAGCGCGAAAAAGAAACTCGCGCCCGCGAAAATCAGGATCGCCGCCACCGCAAATTCCATGCGTGAATTGTGCCGGAAATCTTTTGTGAAAAAAGAACAAACCCGATGTCGCGCGATAGGCGCGAAGAAAAACAAAGGGAAAAGTTTCTTCCTTCGCGGTCTTCGCGCGAAATAATATCCCCGCCGGACTCCGCGCGGGGCCTTCAGTCTTCCAAAATCGCCACGACTGCCGCATAGTTTTCCGTGTGGCTGATGCTGATGTGCAATTGTTTCGCGCCACGCGTTTCGAATAATTTTTTTCCGTTGCCGTGCAGAATCACAAACGGCTCGCCGCTTTCCTTGTGCGCGATTTCCATGTCGCGCCAGTTGAGCGCCGCGCCGATGCCGGTGCCGAATGCCTTGGAGATTGCCTCCTTGGCCGCAAACCGCGCGGCGACGAACGGCGCCGGATGCCGGTGGGACAGGCAATAGGCCATTTCGTCCGGCAGCAGAATCCGCTGGCCGAACCGCTCGCCAAACCGTTCCAGCGACGCCGCAATACGCGCGACTTCAATGATGTCAATGCCGGTGCCGAGGATCATTTGTGATTTACAATTTACGATTTGCGATTGGCGCGCAAGCAAACTCGGCTGGTTCCGTGCGCAACATTTGTCTTGTCAAACTTCTCCGGCGAGTCTAATCCTTTGCAAATTCCTATGAAAAAGATTCTGCCCATCGCTCTCGGCATTTTGGCCGCCACCCTGTTCGTCGGCTGTTCGACAATGAAAACCGGCAAGGCCCAGGCTGAATTGGGCACGACCGGTTCGTTGTTCAACGGCAAAAATCTTGACGGCTGGATTGATCAGGAGAACAGCGACAACCAGTTTGGCGGCGGCGACATTAAGAACCTCAATGGCTTTGCCCAAAAGCTGGTTGCCAAATCGGATCCGGTTTCCGCCTTCTTGAACGACAAGCTGGGGGAGGCGAACATGAAGGTTTTGGAAGATTACCTGGCTTCGCCTTCAAATTTCGTGGCGGTGGCCACCGAAGAGCCGTCAACCAATTCCACAGCGAAGCCGGCCAAAAAGCCCAGGACACCGCCGACCAAAGCCAAAATCGTGAGTTCGCTGCTGGCCAAAAACCTGACTGCCATTATTTCCGACGGTTCCATTTATAACGAAGCGCGCTTCAACGGCGTCCAATTGCGTCCCGAAACGCAGAAGCTTCTTGAAAGCAATCCGCAAGGAATTGATTTGCTGACGCTCAACAAAATGCTCATTGAAGATGCTTATCCCGATGACTTGGCGAAGACTCCCATTTTGACGGGCTGGACTGTGAAGAATGGTGCGATTGCCAGCACCGGCGCCGGTCGCGGGACGCTGTTCACCGCGAAAGATTACAGCCATTACCGGCTGACGTTCCAGATGCGGCACATTTCGGGCGGGCATGAGGCGTGCGTTTTGGTTTTCTGCCGTCGGCCCGGCCCTGATCAAAAACTGCTCGACGCGCTCGGCGGCGTTCAATTCCAAGTGCCCAACGGCGGGCATTGGGATTATCGTCCCGGCCACAACAACGGCGGGAAAAGTTTCAGCAGCCCGACCAAGACGCATTTTGACAAATCCCAATGGAGCTCGGTGGAAATCGTCGTGAACGCCAAAACCGGCGTGGCGCGCATGGCCGTCGCCCAGCCGCCCGGCAGCAAGGCGGTGGAAAATCTCGACTTCAAGGAAGCCGGCGCCGGATTCGTCGGCCCGATTGCGCTGCAAATGCACCAGCCGGACTTGTTCGACGAATACAAGGACATCCAAATCGAAGTGAATCCGCCGACGGACGACTTGCTCTCGACGAAGTAATTTCAGCCGCGATAATTTTTCATCAGCACCAACATTTCGCGCGTGGCGGTTTCCAGCCCGGCAAACACCGCGCGGCTGATGATGCTGTGGCCGATGTTCAATTCCACCAAATGCGGCACGGCAAACAGCGCGGACAGATTTTCGTAATTCAACCCATGCCCGGCGTTCACTTTCAAACCGAGTGAATGCGCCAGCTTTGCGCCGGAAATCAAATGCTGCAATTCCGCCGCTCGTGCGTTTTCATTTCCAAAGTGTTCCGCAAATTGTCCCGTGTGCAATTCCACAAACTGGCTGCCAACCCGCGCGCTTGCTTCAATTTGTTTTTCGTCCGGCGCGATGAACAGGCTCACCTCGATCCCCGCGCCGTTCGTTTTTTTGCGCGTCTCGGTCAAAGATTTTTCGGCGGCGGCCACGTCCAGTCCGCCTTCCGTCGTCACTTCCAGCCGCCGTTCCGGCACAATGCAGACAATTTCTGGTTTTAATTTCAGCGCGATGCCGACGATTTCCGGCACGTTGGCCATTTCGAGGTTCAGTCTCGTCTTGACGACCTCGCGCAATTTCCAGACGTCGCGATCCTGGATGTGCCGCCGGTCCTCGCGCAAATGTGCGGTGATGCCGTGCGCGCCGGCGGCCTCGCAAATTATTGCCGCCGTGACCGGGTCCGGTTCGCCGAAACCGCGCCCGCGATAGCGCGCCTCGCGCAAAGTTGCCACGTGGTCAATGTTGACGCCGAGTTTGAGCATAAATTAAAAATACATTTTCCATCAAACGCCTTTCTGTGCCAAATGCGGGCGGGAGTTTCAAGTTTTCAATCTTGAATTCTGAAAACTTGAAACTTGAAACTGAATTCCTCATCGGCTTTCATTCTCTGTGTCCCTATTGCGAAAGTTCCTCAAATTCTGGCTGCCGGTCCTGCTTTGGATGACGCTGATTTTTTCCGCGTCAGCCGATTCACATTCCTACGAACATTCCCGCAGCCTGGTTGAACCGCTTTTGCGCTGGCTGTTTCCGCACCTGTCGCAGGCGCGCATCGAAGACATCCACGAAGGCCTCCGCAAATGCTGCCATCTGACCGAATACGCCATGCTTGCGCTGTTGCTCTGGCGCGCCATCTGTCAGCCGGACAAAAAAAATCCGCGTCCGTGGAATTGGGCCGAAGCCGGACTCGCACTCTCAATTGTTTTTCTCTACGCAGCCAGCGATGAATTCCATCAGATATTCGTGCCCACGCGAACGCCGCAAGTGACCGACGTGATGATTGACACCGCCGGCGGCGCCATCGGCCTGTTCGCGCTCTGGATTTTTTTCAACCGCCGAAAACGTGAAAAATGAAACGCCCGCTCGTCGCCGTCGTTTCCTGTTATGCCATCGGATTGCTGCTCGCGGAATTTTTCCAGCCTCCGCTCGCTGCGCTCTTCGTGGCATCATTTTTCGTCCTCATTCTTTCCTTCAGCTTCAAAAAGTTCCGCCCGGTTTTGCTGAGCCTGCTGCTCGCGCTCACCGGCTGGACGAATCTGGTTTTTCACACTGCGGCCATTTCTCCAAACGATTTGCGGAATTTAATCGGCGGTGAGGCGGAAATTGTTTCCATTCGTGGAACTTTGACCCAAACGCCGCAAATCAAAATCACCGAACGCAATGACGAAGAGGCCCAACATTCGCTCGCTCAAGTCAAGGTCTCCGAAATTCGCCGCGATGAAAATTGGTGTCCCGCGCTCGGCACAATTGCCGTTTCAACTCCCGGCGAACTTCCGACAAATTATTTCGCCGGCCAGTCTGTCGAAATTTCCGGCGTCGTTTCCCAACCGCCTCCGCCGCTGGCCGAGGGGCTCTTCGACGGTCGGAATTATTTCGCAACTCGCGGCATTTATTACGAACTCAAATCTTCTTCGACGAACGACTGGCAATTACGCGCGCCGATTTTGTCCACGCCGCCGCTCACCGACCGTTTTTTGAACTGGTCGAAGCGCACGCTCGCGCTCGGCTTGCCCGAAGACCAATCGCTCCGGTTGCTCTGGGCCATGACGCTCGGCTGGCGCACCGCGTTCACCGGCGACGTCGGCGATCCGTTTTTGCGCGCCGGCACGATGCATTTGTTCGCGATTGATGGCCTGCGCATCGCGCTCATTTCGGGAATGCTGGTCGCATTGCTGCGCGTCTTGCGGCTCTCGCGCGCGTGGTGCGGCGCGATTGCAATTCCGGCGATTTGGTTTTACACCGCCGCGACCGGCTGGGAATCATCGGCCATCCGGGCTTCCGTGATGATGACGATTGTTCTTGGCGGCTGGGCGCTGAAACGGCCGGGTGATTTGCTCAATTCTCTCGCCGCTGCCGCGTTCGTCATTTTGCTTGCCGAACCGCGCCAGCTTTATGAAGCAAGCTTTCAACTTTCATTTTCCGTAATGCTGGTCATTTGTCTGTTGCTGCCGCGAATGAACAAAATTTCCAACGAATGGTTGCAGCATGATCCGTTAATTCCTAATGATTTGATTCCGAAATGGCGTCGCGCTTTGGTTTCAATTTCTCGGATACTCGCGCGGTATTTTTCGCTCTCGCTTGCCGCGTGGCTCGGCTCGATTCCGTTGAGCGCGCTTTACTTTCATTTGTTCAGCCCGGTTTCGCCGTTCGCCAATCTGATTGCCGTTCCGCTTGGCACGCTTGCGCTGATGAGCAACCTCGGCGCGCTGATTTGCGGCGCGTGGTTCCCATTTGTGACTGAATTGTTTAACAACGCCGCGTGGTTTTTTATGTCCGCGATGACCGATGTGAGCGAATGGTTCACCAAAATTCCCGGTTCCTACTTTTACGTCCCCGCGCCGTCGTGGATTTCAATTGGAATTTATTACGCGATTCTGATTGTCGTCTTGAGCGGCTGGCTGAAAACGGCACGAAGAAGAATTTTCGGCGCGGCGGTTTTGATTTTGATAGCCGCAGTTTATTTACAACGCTGGGAAGCTTCGCGCGGCGAAACCGAATTGACTGTTCTGCCGCTGAACGGCGGCCACGCGGTTTTTGTGGACGCCGCCGGACGCCAAGACGACTGGTTGGTGGATTGCGGCGACGAGGACGCCGTGAATTTCACGCTCAAAACATTTCTTCGCGCACAGGGTGTGAACACGATTCCGCGCCTCGTTTTGACTGAAGGCGACGCGCAAAATTGCGGCGGCGCGGAATTGCTCGATCAGCTTTTCGGCGTCGGCGAATTCTGGACCAGTCCGGTTCATTTTCGTTCCAGCGCCTACAACGAAGCCGTCGCCACGTTTGAAAAATCTTCCCGGCACAAAACTTTCAACTGCGGCGATAAAATAGGCTGCTGGAAAATTCTTTGGCCGATGGCGACAAACAATTTTCCGCGCGCGGACGACAGTGCACTCGTGCTGCTCGGTAATGTTTCCGGCGCGAAAATTCTGTTGCTTTCGGATTTGAGTCGCGCCGGCCAGAGCGAATTGCTTTCAACCACGAATGATTTGCACGCGGACATTGTTGTCGCCGGTTTGCCGAATGAAGGTGAGCCGCTCGCGAATGCCTTGATTGCCGCCATTCAGCCGAAAGTCATCGTGATTGCCGATTCCGATTATCCAGCAACACGCCGCGCAAGTCGCGAGCTGAAAGACCGGCTGGCAGCGACAAGAATTCCCGTCATTTATACGCGCGACTCCGGCGCGGTGAGAATTATCACGGACAAAAATGGTTGGAAGTTACAGGCGATGGACGGGCAGAAGTTAGAAGGTCGGTAGGGCGGCGCTGCCGCGCCGCCGGTCGCGTGGCAGCGCGACCCTACCGTTTTCGCGTGAAAACAACCGAAACGTGCCGCGCCTGCGGAATTGGAAATTTTTTCACCTCCACCGAGACGCTTTGCGGCTTGAATTCGGACATAATCATTTCACAGATGTCGGCGGCGAGTTTTTCAATCAGTTTCCAGCTTTTTCCCTCGCCGAAATTCAAGAGCCGCTGCGAAACGGCAAAATAGTCAATCGTGTCGGCGATGGAATCCGATTTCGCGGCCCTGGCAAAGGAGCATTCCATTTCAACCGTCAGCAGAAGCCGTTGCGGTTTGGCGCGCTCCGCCTCCGGCACGCCGACGCGGTAAGCGACTTCGAGGTCAATGATGGAAATCCTGGCCATTTGCGATTTACGATTCACGATTTACGCGCCGGCTGCTTTTTGGGACGGCTTCAATCAAAATCTTCGTCGGCTTGTTCAATTTTAATTTCTTCGCGTCCGCCAGTTTCAACCAGCGGAATTCGCGGCCTTCGTCGTTCAAGGTCACGCGCGGATTTTTTCCGGCGCAACGACAAGTGTAATTGAGCAGGACAAAATGTTCATCGCGGTAAAATTCCTTCGAGTGGATGCAATCCTGGACAAGCACGAATTTAACATCCGAAATCTTCAACCCGGTTTCCTCCAGAATTTCGCGGCGCAGCGCGGCTTCGGACGTTTCGCCGAATTTTATTTTCCCGCCGGGGATGCCCCATTTGTTCGACCATTTGTACGTGCGGATCATCAACGTTTCGTTTTGGGAATTGAAAATCAGCGCGCCGACGGTGGCAAGCGGCGGGCGCGACTCTTCGATTTTCTTTGCCAGTGGATTGAGGCTGAAATCATTTTGCTCCAGCACGCCGCGCAATTCGCGGAGATGCTCGACAATCAAATCCGGCTGCGCGGCGCGCAACTGCTCCAGTGTGTTGTAGCCGGTCAGCACGGCGCAGGAATGGAGGCCGCCATGTTTGGCCGTCTCGATGTCGTGTTCCATGTCGCCAATGAACAGCGTTTCGCGCGGCTGCAAATTATTTTCGCGCAGGATTTCGCGAATTTTTTTCCGCTTGTCCCAAACGTCGGTGTAGGGCTTTTCGAGAAACGCGTCAAAGCCGGTGACGCCGCATTGGATTTTGAAATGGTCGGCGTGGATGGTGCTCAAGAGAAACATCCGCACTTTTTTTGCGCGGCAAAATTCCAGAAACTCGCGCGCGTGCGGCAGTTCGCAAACGGAAGTCTGGACGCGCCGATATTCGGTGTGAAACCATTCTTCGAGCTGCGGCATCGGCACTTCCGGCGTGTGGCGGTCGTAAAAGTTTGTGAACGGCAGGGAAAATTCCGCGCGGAATTCCTCGAGCGACATTTCGGATTTGCCGGCCTGCGCCAAAACAAAATTGGAGGCCTTCAAAACGGCGGGCAAATCGTCCACCAAAGTTCCCGACCAGTCGAAGATGATGTTGCGAATCACAAAAACATTTAACCACGAAAGACGCGAAAGACACGAAAAAATCAGCCGCGAGGGAACGCGGGGAACGCCAAGGCGAATAATTCTTTGTGTTCTTTGCGCTCTTTTGCGGCTAAAAATGGCCCGTGCTCATCGCCTTCCACAAACCGTTCGGCGTGCTGTCGCAATTCACCGGCGACGGCTCGCCGAACCGCGCGCTGGCGGAATTTGGCTTTCCCAAAAACGTCTGGCCGATTGGCCGGCTCGACGCGGATTCCGAAGGCTTGTTGTTGTTGAGTGACGAGCCGGCGTGGAACGAAAAATTGCTGCACCCGCGCCGCGCGCACGAGCGCGAGTATTGGGCGCAGGTGGAAAAAATCCCGTCGCCGGAGAGCTTGAAGAAATTGGAGCGCGGCGTTTTGATTCAAGGCCGGAAGACGCTGTCGTGTCGCGCGTGGATTCTAAATCCTCAACCGGAAATACCGCCGCGCCATTCGCCCATCCGTTTTCGCAAATCGGTTCCCGATTGCTGGATTGGTTTGGAGTTGATTGAAGGCAAGAACCGGCAGGTCCGCAAAATGACGGCGGCCATCGGCCATCCGACGCTGCGATTGTTGCGCATGCGGATTGGAAATTTCTGGCTGGGCGATTTACCGCCGGGAAAATGGCGGGTCTTGTCGGTTGCGGAATGCAAATCAGTGGAAGGTTGATCCGCTCATTTGCGTCCGCCGCCTCAATAATCGCATCCGCCGGTTCAATCTCCCGATTCGCCGATTCAAAAATCGGTTCGGAATGTTCAATAATCGCGTCCGCCATCTCAATAATCGCCTTCGCCGATTTAATATTCGGACGCAACTATTGAACAATTGCATCCGCCGGTTGAGTCGGCGGACTCGCCGATTCAACATTCCGATGCGCCGATTGAGTCTGCCGACGCGACTTTTGAGCCGCCACACGCGAAAAACCGTCGTTATGACAAAAAAACGCAGATTTTGGCCAAAAAACGGTGAGTTCGCCGCAGGCAATGACATTTCAATCAATTTTCATTGGGACATTCTGCCATTGCGGGCGGGGTCGAACGCCGGGCGACGGGATGCCGAAACAAACATCACCGTCAAACTTTTGATTTTATGCGAATACCCATTCCAAAAAATCCGGAAGAGTTGATCAAGCTCGCGAAGGCGGTTCGGGACAAGCACGTCGCGCTGGGCACGGCCAGTCCGCTCAATAGCATTGACGGCATTACTGGCTTCAGTGCGTTGGTGGACACTGCGGACAGCAGTCACACGGACGCCAAGAACTTTGCCAAGCAGGCAGAGACGGCGACCGAAGCCCGCGACAACGCGCTGGGGCCGAATACCGAAACGCCGGGCACCGTGCGGTTCTTTTTGACCGCCTCGCGCGACCTGCTGGCGGCGCAGAACAAGGGCAGCGAATGTGAATTACGTGGTCAAGAGCAGCCTGCTCTTGAGCTTTCTGGAGTCGGTGCCGGACGTGGACGCCAAGCTGAAAGCACCCAACACGACGGATGAGAAGTTTGAAGACGTGGTCAAGCAGGCGCAGGACACGGCAGTGCTGGTGCTGGTTTATTGATTGGCCTTCATTGACGCTGACGTCCGGCAACGGTAATTTGGTTGCATGACAGGCATTGCCGACAGCGAACTGATTGAGCAGTTGAAAACCCGCCAGCCGATGGCCAAAAACAAGTTCGAGCCGCTGGCCAAAGAAATTTTCACGCTCAAGAAGCAGCTTAACGCCGTCATCCTCGCGCATAATTATCAGGTGCCGGAAATCCAGAACGTGGCGGATTTCGTCGGCGATTCGCTCGGGCTTTCGCAGGAGGCGGCCAAGACGAACGCGGATGTGATTGTTTTTTGCGGCGTGCATTTCATGGCAGAGACGGCGAAGATTTTGAATCCGAACAAAATCGTGGTGCTGCCGGACCGGGACGCGGGCTGTTCGCTGGAAGAAAGTTGTCCGGCGCCAGAACTGGCGAAGTTGCAGGCGACCAATCCAAATTTCTGGACGATTGCCTACATCAATTGCAGCGCGGCGGTGAAGGCGCTGACGGATGTGATTTGCACCAGCGGCAACGCCGAGCGCATCGTCAAGGCCGCGCCGAAGGACAAAGATATTTTGTTCGTGCCGGACGAAAATCTCGGCCAATGGGTGATGGAACAGACCGGGCGGCGGATGACGCTTTGGAAGGGAAATTGTTACGCGCACGTCGAATTCCGGCGCGACGCGATTTTGGATCTGAAGCGGAAATTTCCCGGTGCGAAAGTGGTGGTGCATCCGGAAAGTCTGCGCGAGGTGCGCGACATGGCCGATGCGGTGGCTTCGACGGAGAAGATGATTTCGTTTTGCAAAACGGACCCGGCGAAGCAATTCATCGTGGTGACGGAGTCGGGCATCATCCACCGGATGCAAAAGGAATGTCCGGGCAAGGAATTTTTGTGCGCGCCGGTGTTCGACGTGATGCGCGCGCCGACGGACCACTGCCGTTGCAGCGAGTGCAAATTCATGAAGATGAACACGCTCGAAAAGGTGCGCGACTGCATAAAGAAACTTTCGCCGCGCGTGGAATTGCCGCCGGAAATCTTGAAGCGCGCCCGCCTGCCGATTGAGCGGATGCTGGAGATTTCGGCCAGGCCGCTGGAAAACGCGGGTTGATTTCATCGCGGGCCTAGAGGTTTTCAAATCGTCACGGAATTGTAACGTGAACAAGGGGAGTGGAACTGATTAACTTCTTGCTGAAATGAAAAAGGCATCAATTCTAGCCGTTGGTTTTGGAGTCCTGCTGTGCGCGGTTGTTTCCTGTTCGAAAAGCGGCACGACGGCCGGCGGCACTGCCGAGGCGACCAACAGCGAGTCCGTGCAGACGCTTATCACTGGCGCCGGCTCGACATTCGATTATCCCGCCTTCTCCAAATGGTTTCAGGCTTATGCCCAAATAGACCCGAACGTTCAGTTCAATTATCAATCCATCGGTTCGGGCGGCGGCCAGCACCAATTGCTCAATCAAACCGTCAATTTCGGCGCGTCCGACGCGCCGATGACCGATGAGGCCATGGCCGGCGCGCCGGACAAAATCCTGCACATCCCGGTGGTCGTTGGCGGCGAGGCCATCGCCTACAATCTGCCCGGCAATCCCAAACTCAAGTTCGATGCCGACACGCTCGCCGGCATTTACTTGGGCCAGATCACCAAATGGAACGACCCCAAAATTGCCGCGTTGAACCCGGATGTGGAGCTGCCGGATTTGCCCCTGGTCGTGGTGCATCGTTCCGACGGCAGCGGCACCACTTTCATCTTCTGCGATTATCTTTGCCACGTCAGCCCGGTTTGGGCGAACACCGTCGGCAAGAGCACTTCCGTAAAATGGCCCGTCGGCCTCGGCGGCAAGGGCAATGAAGGCGTGGCCGGCCAGATTGAGCAATTACCCGGCGCGATTGGTTATGTCGAATTGGCCTACGCCATACAAAATCAGATGACCTACGCCGAAATGAAAAATGCGGCGGGCGATTTTGTGGCTTGCACGCTGGACACCGTGAGCGCCGCGCTGGCCACGGCCCAAATTCCAGACGATTTTCGTTTCTCGATGGTCAACGCGCCCGGAGAAAATTCGTATCCGATCGCCGGTGCGAGCTGGGTGCTGATTTATCAGCATCAAAAAGACCCCGTGGTCGGCCAGAAACTTGTCGCTTTTTTGAAATGGGCGGTGACGGACGGACAGAAGCTTTCGACCCAACTCGACTACGCTCCGTTGCCAGATAATGTGCAGCAGCGTATCGTGAATTTGCTCGACACGGTAAAATACTGACTTTCGCTCCGCGCTTGATATTGTGTGGGCGCGAGCAGGACGAAGAGCGCCATTCCTCCCGCTCTTCGTCCTTTCTGATTTTAGCGCGGCAACATTGTGAACGGAACCGCAACAACGACGAAAATGAAAACAGGCGGACAATTCGGCGACCGCGCTTTCAAATGGCTGACGCTGCTCATGGCGCTGGCCATTTTCGGGCTGGTTATCCTCATCGCCTATCAGCTCGTGCATGGCTCGCAACTTTCGCTGCACAAATTCGGCTGGCGCTTTCTGACCACCAATGACTGGGATCCGAACAGTGGCAAACTGGGCGCGTTGACCTTTATTTTCGGCACGCTGGTCACGTCAGCCATTGCGCTGATCATTGCCGTGCCCATCAGTATTGCCACCGCCGTTTATCTGACCGAACTGGCGCCCCAATGGCTGCGCCAGCCGCTCACCATGTTCATCGAGCTTCTCGCCGCGGTCCCCAGCGTCATTCTCGGTTTGTGGGGGATTTTTGTGATGATTCCATTTCTGCGTGATAACATTTTTCCGTGGCTCCAGAAATGTTTCGGTTTCCTGCCGATTTTTCAGGGTCCGACGATTTACGGATACAGCATGCTGGCGGGCGGCATTATCGTTGCCATCATGGCGATCCCCATCATCACTTCGATTTCCCGCGAAATACTGCGTTCCGTGCCCAGTTTGCAGCGCGAAGCGGCCTACGCCCTGGGCGCGACGCACTGGGAGGTCACGCGCATCGCCGTGTTGAGCTACGCCAAAAAGGGACTGTTCGGCGCGGTAATTCTCGGACTTGGCCGCGCGCTGGGCGAAACAATGGCCGTGACGATGGTCATCGGCAACGATCCGCAGATCAAGGCCTCGCTGTTTGCGCCCGGGTACACGCTGGCCAGCGTCATCGCCAACGAATTCAACGAAGCGGTGACCCCTCTGTATGTGAGTTCGTTGTTTGAAATCGGCCTCGTGCTGCTCGGCGTGACCGTCGTCGTCAACGCGCTGGCGCAGTTGTTGTTAAAAACCTTCGCCGGGCCGAGCGTCAAACCACAGCATTGAAATGACCGCTCCGAACCACAGTTGGCGACAGTTCAAAGACGTGCTGATGCAGGCCGTCACGCTGGCGTGTGCCATTCTGGTGGTGACGCCGTTGTTGCTGGTCTTCTATTATCTCATCAAGAATGGATTTAGTTCCCTCAACTGGGCGTTCTTCACGAAACTGCCCGCCACGGTGGGTGAAAAAGGCGGCGGCATGGCCAATGCCATCGTCGGCACTTTCATTTTGCTCGCCCAGGCCGCCGTGGTGGGCGTGCCAGTCGGCGTGCTGGGCGGCGTGTTCCTTTCCGAATACGGCGGGACAAAATTAAACTGGTGGATCCGGTTTGCGGCGGACATTCTCAACGGCGTGCCGTCCATCAATTGGGGCATCGTCGTTTGGGCGCTGATGGTGGTTCCCATGCACAGCTTTTCCGCACTGGCGGGCGGCGTAGTGCTGGGTTTGATGATGATTCCGCTGGTGATGCGGACGACCGAGGAAGTGCTTCAACTGGTGCCGGGTGGCTATCGCGAAGCCTCGCTGGCGCTGGGCATTGCGCAATGGCGGACGGCCGTGCAAATTGTCATGCGTACCGCCCTCAAGGGCATCGTTACGGGCGCGTTGCTGGCGCTGGCCCGTGTCGCTGGCGAAACCGCTCCGCTGTTGTTCACCGCGCTGGGCAGCCGGCTTTGGCCGCACAGTCTCACCGAACCCATTGCCGCCATGCCGTTGCAAATTTATGCTTATGCCATCTCGCCCTATCCTGATTGGCACCGGCAGGCGTGGGCCGGTGCGTTCGTTTTGCTCCTGCTCATCCTGGCCATCAACGTCGGTGTGCGTTTCCTGACTCGCGACCGGTTCCGGAACAAAATCTAAATTTTGAATCACCATGCTCGAAACTACCAGAAAATCTATCAATGTGCCGCCGGAAACCAATTCCACCACCAGCCCGGCCATTGCCGTGCGCAACCTTTCCGTTTTCTTCGGCAAAAATACCGCCGTCAAAAACGTCTCGCTCGACGTTGCTGCCAAAGCCGTTACCGCCATCATCGGGCCGAGCGGCTGCGGCAAATCCACCTTTCTCCGCGCGCTCAACCGGATGCACGAATTGAATCCCGAGGCGCGCATGGAGGGCCAAATCCATTTGTTCGGCGACGACATTTATTCGCGCGAGGTGCAGCCCGTCGTCGTCCGCCGCCGCGTCGGGATGGTGTTCCAAAAATCCAATCCGTTCCCGACGATGTCCATTACCGAAAACGTCACCGTCGGTTTGCGCTTGAATGGCGTGCGCGACCGGAAGATTCTCGGCGAACGCACCGAGCAGTCTTTGCGAATGTCCGCGCTGTGGGACGAAGTGAAAGACCGCCTGCATGCGCCGGCCATCAGCTTGTCCGGTGGCCAGCAACAACGCCTTTGCATCGCGCGCGCGCTGGCCGTCCAGCCGGAAGTGCTGCTGATGGACGAACCGGCGTCCGCGCTCGACCCGCTGGCGACGGCGAAAATCGAGGAATTGATTCTGCAATTGAAAAAGGAATACACAATTGTCATTGTCACGCACAACATGCAGCAGGCAGCGCGTGCATCCGACTTCACCGCGTTTTTTTACCTCGGCGAACTGGTCGAATTCGGCCCGACGACGAAAATTTTTACGAGTCCGGCGCAGAAACGGACGGAAGATTATGTGACCGGCCGATTCGGTTAAAAAAACTTTTTAGTTGCGTTTGCAATTATTTGAAGCAGTGGCAAGATAAAATGTAAATCATGGACAATTATTTTGAAACGGGCTTGGACGAGTTGCGGCAGAAATTGCTACAGATGGCCAGCCGCGCCGAGACCGCCGTCAACCAGGCCGTGCAGGCGCTCATGCAACGCGACTATGATCTCGCCGTCAAAGTGCGCGCGGACGACGACGCCATTGACCAGTTGGAAATCGAGATTGATGAAATGGCGATTCAACTTTTGACGAAGGCGCCGCTCGCCACCAATCTGCGCCTGGTCACCGTCGCCATGAAAATTTCGCAGAATCTCGAACGCATCGGTGACGAGGCCACAAAAATCGCCAAGCGCGCGCGCGACCTCGCGCAGGAGCCGCCGGTGAAAATCAATCTCGACCTGCCGCGCCTCGCGGGCATGGCGCTGGCCATGGTCAAGGACGCGCTCGATTCCTTTGTGCAACGCGATTCCGCCGCCGCCCGCGCCATCATTCCGCGCGACAAGGAAGTGGACGCGGTCAACCACGAGATGCACACCGCGCTCACGCAGCACATGATGGAAAATCCCACCACCATCGGACGCTGTCTGCACTGGATTGTCGCCGCCAAAAGTCTGGAACGCATCGCCGACCACGCGAAGAACATCGCCGAGGACGTCGTATATCTTTGCGAAGCGCAGGATATCCGCCACACCATCGCAAAAAGCCAGCCGGTTAAGGTGTAGAAAATTTTCCGCCCGGCGCCAGCGGATTTCCGGCTAGAAATTCCCGCGCTTCCAATCGCCGGCCGCCTTCGCGCTGCAATTCCAAAATCCGCAGTGAATTTTTTCCGCAGGCGACGACAATTCCATTTTTGTCCACCGATAAAATTTCCCCCGCGTTGCCGGATTCTTCCACAACCTCCGCCTTCCAGATTTTCAGCAATTGCGGTTTGGCTTCCGTTTTCAAAAACGTGAACGCGCCCGGCCAGGGCGTGAACGCGCGCAGCCGGTTCAAAATTTTTTCCGCCGGCTTGTTCCAGTCAATCCTTCCATCCTCCTTTTTTATTTTTGCGGCATAAGTTGCGCCTTCTTTTGGCTGTGGCCGCATCAAAATTTTTCCGGCGACGTAATTCGGGATTGTTTCAACGAGTAAATCTGCGCCGAGTTGCGCGAGCCGGTCGTGCAGCGTTTGCGAATTGTCTTCCGGCAAAATCGGCGTTCGCGTTTGTGCGAGAATGTCGCCGGTGTCCAGCCCCGCGTCCATTTTCATGATGGTCACGCCGGTTTCAGTTTCGCCGTTGAGGATCGCGGACTGGACCGGCGCTGCGCCGCGATATTTCGGCAGCAACGATGTGTGGACGTTCACGCAGCCGAATTTTGGCAAATCCAAAATCGCCGGCGGCAAAATCTGTCCGTAGGCGATGACGACAATCAAGTCCAGTTGCAATTGGCGCAATTCGGAAATGAAGTTTTCGTCGCGTGCTTTGGCCGGCTGCAGGAAGGGCAGCTTCAATTTTTGTGCGAGCAATTTTACTGGCGACGGCTGCGGTTTGAGTTCGCGGCCCTTGGGTTTGTCCGGCTGGGTGACGACGGCGGCGATTTGAAAATATCCGTCATGCGCGAGTTTTTCCAAACTGGCGCAGGACAATTCCGCCGTGCCCATGAAAACAATCTTCATTTACAATTTACGATTTACGATTTACGCGCCAATCGCAAATTGTAAATTCAGCGGAGCTTGACGACGTGGCGGAGGACTTTCAGAAAGGTCTGCGGCGGCGTGCCGTCGGTGTTGACGCGGTGAACGATTTCCCTGCCGTAGAAATTCAGCACAGGCTTGGTCTCCGCTTCGTAGGTTTTCAGCCGCGCGCGGATGACGTCGAGGTTGGCGTCGTCGAGGCGGTTGTCCTTGAGGGCGCGGCGTTGCAGGCGTTGGACAAGGTTTTCAAAGTTTGCGCTGCACATGTAAAAGACCGCGATGACATCGAGAAATTCATCCAGCATTTCAGCCTGATGGACATTGCGCGGAATGCCGTCGAGCACCAGCGTGTCGTGTTTGGGACTGAAGCGCCCGCTGGCGGTGAGGCCGTGCGCGTAGCGCTGCCAGAGTTCGATGGTCGGCTCGTCGGGCACAAGCTGGCCGCGGCTGGAGTATTCGACAAAAATTTTTCCGAGCGGCGTTTCGGAACTTAAGTTGCGGAAAACTTCGCCGCAACTGCAATGAAAAAACCCCGGAATCGCCCCAAGGATTTTGCCATGCGTGCCCTTGCCGGAACCGGGCGCGCCAAACATCAGGATGGTGCGATACTTCACTTGGATTTGAGTTGAATCTGCTGAATGTCGGCAAAGGGCACCATGATTTCCCGCCGTTCACCGCCTTGCACTACTTCAAAATGCGCATCGTTGGCGCCAATCCGCGAAATGCGTTCGACGGTCAGCAACTGTCCGGGTGTCTTGACGAGAAGCACTTTGCCCCGGTCGGCTTCCGAGCGGATGATGCCAAAAAATCCCGAAAACTTGGTCTCAAAAAACCGGCGGTTGAAGGTGTATTGGCCGCGTTGGAAGATTTCCAGTTGGGAATCTTTCGGTTCCGGGGGCGGTTCGCCGTGGAATCCACCCGCCACGATGTGAATTTCCTCCTGCGGCGGAGGCGGCTCCGGCTGCACTCCCGGCACGATAAACCGGTGAGGTTGGTGTTGAGCCTGGGGTTGAGGTTCGCCGGGCGATTCAGCTTGAGGTTCGCCTTCGCCCGGCTGCACAACGATTTCTTCAACCGGCGGAACTGCGGCTTCTGCGTGCGTCGGCATCGCCAAAAAAATGGCCGGCCCCAAAACGGGCAGCACCGCCGCCACACCCATCACCAGCGCCTTGGGTCGCGCGCGGGCGATGGCCACCTCAAAACCGGCGTAGAGGTTCGCCGCATATATCAACAGCAACGCAACCAACCCGATGGATGAGGAAAACAGCGCACCGAACAGGGATTCTTTCGGTGGAAATTCCAGACGCGACACGGGCTGGATTTTTATCTCCGCCTTATGGGGAAGCTCCGATTCCGGAATTTCGATGAACGGTTCGACGAACGGTTCGACTTTGGGGTTTTGCGCCAGTTGCTTCAGTGCGTCCTGCGAAAATTTCGTCCACGAAATGCGCTCGGAATATGTGTCGTCCGACGTGCGGAAAATGATGCCGATGCCATTGAATGAAACGATGTCACCCGACACCGACGTGCCATCGGCCAGTGAATACGTGTTCGCGCGGGCGATGGCGAGCAACCCGCACAGCCAGAGGCCGAAAATAATCCAGCAAAGTTTGCGCACGAAAACCTTGTAGCAAATAAAAATGCGCCGGGAAAGGAAATTTCATGCCCGCTGGCGCTGGAAATCATTTTATTTTCTCCACCTGAATTCGTGCCGGGTCGTCCACGCCAAGCTGGAGCAGCGCGGCGTTGGCGTAGAGTTCGAGGTCGGGTTTGAATTCAGGCGCGTTGAAGACATGGCGTTCGCGTTCCAGTTCCTGTACGGCGAGGGTGTCGAGTGCGACGGGGTCGCTGCTGAACCAAAGCTGGTTCAGCACCGAGGAGTATTGCAGCAAGCCGCGCGCGCCGCCTTCGTATTGGCCGATGAGCGCGTCGGTGATGTTAAGCACGACGCGGTCGCTGAACACGGGCAGCGCGTAGATTTCCGGCACGGCGATGGCAAGGCGGTCGCCGTCGCCTTCGAAACGGAGGGTGTTGTCCACGCCGCCGAGTGCGACGCTATAAAGCTGCCCGCAAACGCCGGTTTCGTTTTGATTGAGCAGCGGCGCGATAGAAATGATTTTGGTAATTTGCCGGCTGACAAGTTTCGAGACGAAGGATTTTCGCCCGATGCCCGGGCCTTTTTCTCCAAATTCCAAATCGCCATAAACCAGTTCGCCAACGATGGGACTGTCGGGCAGATAAAAATTGGTCGGATCGTAGCCAGTTTGCACCACGCCCTCCGCGCGGATGTGGAGTTGTGCGGCGAGCTTGAAAAATCCAGCGGCACGCAAATCCTCCGCGCGCTTGTCCCAAATGATGATGTTCGTTCCGGGCAACCCCGCGTCGAGCAGTCCGCGGACGACGGCCGCGACGACGGCCGGCCGCGTGCCGCTCAATTCACCGGCGGCGGAAAAAACTTTGATGCCGACCACATCCCGTGTTGAAACCAGACTGCGCCACGCTTCGGTGACCGTCGCCTTGCCGGTGAAGGCCATGAGGCCGTGGTCGACCATGGATTGGACGACGGCGGCGTCCGGCTGAAAGTCAAAAATGGCGTTCGTGTTTTGAACGACGATCACGCGCGTCATGACGTTGGTGGGTTGGAGCAGAAATGAACTGGCGGCATGAGCTTGGAAATTCACCAGCCACACCGCCAGAAAAAGAAATTGGATCAGCGCGTTTCTTGACACTTTTGAGCGCGGATGTTACCACCAAAGCCGATGCTGGTCACAAAAAATCGGGTTTGGCATGGCGCAATCTTTTTTCTGCTGGCGGTTTTTATCGCGGGCTGTTCGCCGCCGGGGTCGCGCGCGCTGCTCTCGGGGAGAAAACTTCTGGATCGCGGTGATTACGCGGCGGCGGTCGGGGAATTCAAAACTGCGACATCGTTTATGCCCACGAATGCACAGGCGTGGAATTATTACGGAGTTGCGCTGCAAGACAACGGCCAGCCCGACGACGCGGCGGCGGCTTACGAACGCGCGCTGGCATTGGACCGCGATTTGGTCGAGGTGCATTACAACCTCGGCTGCCTGTGGCTGGAACAGAACAAACCCGACGCGGCGAAAACGGAATTCATTGCCTACACGCTCCGCCGCAGCAACACGCCGGAAGGCTGGCTGAAGCTGGGCTCGGCGCAATTGCGCACGGGGGAAATTGTTTCAGCGGAAAAAAGTTTCAGCACTGCGCTTTCCTTGAGCCCGGACAATGCCGAGGCGTTGAACGGCCTGGGTCTGGCGCGAATCCAGCGCGGGCGCCCGGAGGACGCCGCGAAATTTTTCGAGGCGGCCATCCGGGAACATCCCGACTACGCGCCGGCGATTTTGAATCTGGCCGTCGTGGAGCAGCAATATTTGCATGACGACAAATCGGCGTTGCAAAATTACCATGCCTATCTGGCGCTCACACCGCATCCGGCGGATTGGAGTGAGGTGAGCGCGCTGGCGAACAGTCTGGAACAACCGGTGGCCAGCGCTGCCGCGCCTTCGCCGCCCGAAAAAAAATCCGAGACCATCGCGCCCGCGCCGCCCGCCGTGAACGAAGCCAGAACACAAAATAATTTTCGTCCGGCTGTTTCACCACACGCGGAGCCGATAGTCCGTCACAATTCAACTCCACCGCCACGGACAACCGCACCGCCTGAAGTTGTCAAAGTTTCCTCAGAGCCAGTCATTATCACCCAATCCGCTCCGCCGTCGGCGACCGAGCAGCCGGTGGAATCGCCGCCGGCACCAGCGCCGCAAAAGACGGGGATTTGGAGCAAACTTAATCCTGCTCACTGGTTTCATTCTTCCACGCCGAAAGAAAAATATGATGAAAACGGCGTGACGCCGCTGCCGCCGCTGAATCCAACCGCGCCGGCAAATCCGACGCCGTTGCTGCCGTCCGTTTCCCATCCGTTCGTTGAGACTCCGCCGGCGGCTGCGCCACGGCCAGTTCATGTTGTTCAGCTCGCGCCGCCGACGTTTCCGCGTTATTTATATCTTTCGCCGCGCAAGCCGGAAGCCGGCAACCGGGGGGCGGCATCGGGCTACTTCACGCGGGCGCGGGAAATGGAGCAGGCTTCGCGTTGGCTGGACGCGATGGAAGCATATCGGCAGGCGACAAAATTGGATCCAAGCTGGTTCGAGGCGCAATACAACTTCGGCGTGCTGTCGTATCGCCTGCACGATTACCAGCAGGCGTTGACCGCTTACGAAATGGCGCTGGCCATCCAACCCGATTCGGTGGACGCGCGCTATAATTTTGCGCTGACACTCGCGGCGGCGGGCTACGCGATTGACGCGGCAAACGAGTTGGAAAAAATCCTGTCCACCAACCCCAACGAAGTTCGCGCGCAACTGGCGCTGGGAAATCTTTACGCGCAGCAGTTCCACGAACCGGCGCGGGCACGGCCGCATTATTTGAAAGTCCTGCAATTGGACCCGCGCAATCCGCAAGCGACGGACATCCGGTTCTGGCTCGCGCAAAATCCGCCTTGAGCACGCTAGAGCGAACGACTTGCCTTTTGCATATCCAAGTTACATATCCAAGTTACTTAAGTTTAATTTTAAAAATGTGCAAAAGAACTTGGACAGGAGACAGCAGTTCTGGCAATTAGAGTGAATTTCCCATTGAATGGCAGCGTCTTCTCTTAACATGAAAGCCATTTCCCACGATATCGCCAGCCGTCGTGTCTGGTGTTTGGTGCTCATTGCACTGTTGTTTCCAACCGTAAGCCGGGCGCTGACGAACAATCTGGCGCTGACGCCGCCGATGGGCTGGAACGACTGGAACGCCTATGGCTGTAGTATTAGCGAATTCATCGTTACGAATAATGCCGGACTCATTGTCTCCGACGGCCTGAAGGCTGCCGGTTACCAGTATGTGGACATTGATGACGGCTGGGCGAGTTCGCGGGATTCCAATGGTGTCATTCAGGCGTATTCCATTTCCACCAAATTTCCGGACGGTATTCCGTGGCTGGCTAACTATGTCCATTCCTTGGGACTCAAGCTAGGCGTCTACACAGATAACGGAACGAACACTTGTTCCAGTTGCATCACGGGCGCGACGCCGCCAAAGGATCCAGGCAGCTACAACCGCGAATACATTGACGCCTTCACCTACGCGGAGTTCGGTGCGGATTATCTCAAAGACGACAATTGCAACGCTACCGGTCTCGACGGTCAGACCCTTTACAGCCGCATGAGCGACGGTTTGATGAAAAGTGGACGACCCATTCTCTTCTGTCTTTGCGGTGGTGAAGCCGGCAACGCCAAGAGTTATCAGTCCTGGTCTCCCGATGTGGGCAACTATTGGCGGACGACCGGCGACATCGGCAGCACTTTTGCCAGCATGATTTCGCACATTGACCCGGACAGCACATCCGCTTTTGTCGCCGGGCCGGGCCGTTGGAACGACCCGGACATGATGGAAATCGGCAACGGCGAATTCGCGACCGATTACGTAGCGGCCCAAACGCACTTCACCATGTGGTGCATCATGGCTGCGCCATTGGTCATGGGAAATAATTTGACGACTTTGTCAGCGCAAAGTCTGGCCATTCTCACAAACGCTGAAGTGATCGCCGTGGATCAGGACCCGGCCGGCGAACAAGGCACCTTTGTCGGCGGTGTCAAAGACAGTGCGGAAGTCTGGAGCAAGCCGCTGGGTTACGATTTCACGACACACGCCGTGGCATTGCTCAACCGCAGCACCAACAGTTCGGCGACCATCACGTGCTACTTCACGAATCTCGCGTTCCAAGCCGGCACGACGGCGACGGTGCGCGATTTGGTGGCGCACCAGGATTTGGGGACGTTCACCAACAGCTATACCGCCACGATTCCAGCCTACGGTTCGATGCTTTTGAAAATTGTCGGCACGCCGATTCCGCCGCCGGGATTGGGCACCAATTATTTGAGCGACATCCAACCGATTTACGCCTACACTGGCTCGGGAACAATCGTGCCGGATGAAAGCATCGGTGGGCACACCATCACGCTTGGCGGCGTGACCTATCCCCACGGTATCGGCGTCAATTCGCGTTCCGGTGTCGAATATAATCTTGGCGGCGTTTGCTCGCGATTCCAAGCAACACTTGGAATTGACGATGAAGTTGGCAGCAGCGGGACGGTGATTTTCGAGGTCTTCGCGGACGGCACAAGAATTTATGAGAGCGGTGTCATGACCGGCAGCACGCCCGCGACAAGCATTAATTTGGACGTGACCGGCGTGCGGCGGTTGACTCTGGGCGTAGATGACGACAACGACGGAACCGGCAACGACCACGCCGACTGGGCCAACGCGCTCGTTATTGCGACCAACACGCCGCAAATGCCGGAAGCGCCGGCGGGTTTGGTGGCCAGCCCCGGCAACGCCATCACACTGAACTGGAACACCACGCTGGCCGGCATCACCTACAACGTCAAGCGCGGCATTCAAACTGGCGGACCCTACACCAACATCGCCAACGTTCCCATCACCACATTCACCGACAGCAATGTGGTTTCCGGAACGACTTATTATTACGTCGTCTCCGCCGTCAGCAGTCTCGGCGAAGGTTCGAATTCGATGGAAGCCTTCGCCTCGCCCTGCAATGTGCCCGCTGCGCCGACAAACGTCATGACCGCGGCTGGCAGTTCATCCGTCACTGTGAACTGGAATGCCTCCGCCGGCGCGACCAGCTACAACGTCTATCGTTTCACCGGCAGCACGCCGCCGGTGCTCATCGGCACAAATATCACGGTGACCAATTTCACTGACACGCCGGTGGCGGCCAGCAGCACCAATTATTATCTCGTCACGGCCGCCAACGATTGCAACCAGAGCGGCTATTCGTTTTATGCCGCCATCGTCACTCCGCCCGGCCCGCCCGGCACACCGACGGGGCTGAACGCCACACCCGGCAACGCGCTGGTGAATTTGAGTTGGAATGCGGCCACCAACGCGACCGGTTACAACGTCAAGCGTTCAACGACCAACAGCGGGCCTTACACCGTCATTGCGAGCAACATCACCACGACGGCGTATTTGGACACCACGGTGATCAACGGCACGAATTATTATTACGTGGTCTCGGCGCTGAATGTCGGCGGTGAGAGCCCGAATTCGACGCAGGTCAGCGTCACGCCGGTCGCGCCGGTGACGGCTTACTGGACGAACACGACGACGGCGACGGCACAGGGCTGGAACGTGAATGCCAATTGGACCAACACGCCCGTCTTTCCCAACGCCGTCGGCGAATTGGCAATCGTCAATGCGGGCTTGGTTGCACCGCAAACGATCAATCTTAATCAATCCATTACCCTCGGCGCGCTTGAAATTGGCGATGCCAACAGTCTGGCCAGTTACACCCTGGCGGCCAACGGCGGTTCGCTCACCTTCGATGATGTGAACCCCGTTTCCATCACGCAACTGGCCACGAGCAAAGGCGACGATCTGGTCACGCCGGTTTCGTTGCTAACCAATCTCATCGTTATCAACGACTCGGTGAACCCGCTGACTCTGGCCGGGCCGCTTTCGAGTTCCGGCGGCGCCGCGCTGATGATTGGCAGCGGCGCGCTGCAAATTGGCGATGGCACAACCGACGGCAGTTTGGGCTCGGTTAACGTGACGGATAACGGCGCGCTTATCTTCAATTGCATTGGCAGCCCCACAAATTCCGGCACCATTTCCGGCAGCGGCTCGTTGACCAACAGCGGCAGCGGCACGGTGACTTTGACGGCTGCGGAAACCTACACCGGCCCGACCGTGGTTAATGCCGGCATCTTGGCTCTGGCCGCCGGCAATAATGGGAACAGCGGCCCTTATGAAAGCAGCGGCATCATCATCAACAACGGCGGCACGGTTCAGGTCAACATTGACAATTCCTTGACCGGCAACGGCAACAACCCGGTGCCGGTGACCATCAACGCCGGCGGCACGCTGACCGGTCTTGGCACCTACGGCAGCGGAGGAGGAACGGACACTGGCACGAGCACCCATATCCGTGGCGTGTTGTATCTCAACGGCGGCACTCTGACTGACGGCGGCAGCCAGAACATTCCCGGCTGGGGCACTTGGAACCTTGACGGCGGAGTCGTGGTCAACGGCGGCCCTAACACTTCCACCATCGGTTGCCTGGACGTTACTCCCACTGAATCCCTTGGAACCGTCTTCAACGTCGCCGCCGGTGGAACGCCCAGCGGCATTGATTTGCTCGTGAGCGGCACCTTGATTCATGGCACCTCTTCCGGCGACACCGGCATCATCAAGACCGGCAACGGCACAATGGCCTTGGCCAACGTCAACACTTATACTGGCAACACGTTTGTGAACGGCGGCACGCTGGCGTTGACTGGTTCGGGCAGCATCAACAGCAGTGTGCAGGTCGCCATCAATAACGCGACCTTTGATCTCTCCGGCCTCGCCGCCGCGGCCTGCGCCAATTCGCAATTTTCCCTGACCAACGCGATGCTGAAGCTGGCGATTTCCGCGACACCAACAACGGACGAGACGGCCAACTCGTTGAATCTGGGCGGCGCGACCAATTTGATCAAGATTGCCTCGCTGCCCGCGATCAGTACTTTTCCCCAGCGCTACCATCTCATCAACTACACGACGTTGAACGGAACATTCAACATCGGACTTGACCCGCTGCCAACGCTGCCCGGCGGTATGGTGGTCACGGGTTACGTCGCCAACGCCAGCGGCTATGTGGATTTGGTGATCAGCACCAACGGCGCCGCAAACCGCCAACTCGTCTGGACCGGTACAGATGCCAGCAATCCCAACAACTGGGACGTGTCCACCTCCGAGAACTGGGAGACCAATGGCGTCACCACAACTTATAATCAAGGCGACGTCGTGCGGTTTGACGACTCGGCCACCGGGCAGACGAACATTTATCTGACAACAGTCTTGGCTCCCGGCAGCCTGACGGTGAGCAACAACGTGCTGATTTATGATCTGGGCGCTGGCGGCCAAGGTGGCGGTCGAATCAGCGGCGTGACTGGGCTATCTAAACAAGGGACGAACGTGCTGATTCTCGACGAGGGCAACACCAGCGGCAGCTACAACGATTTCAGCGGCGGGCTGACCATCAACGCGGGCACGGTGCAAGTGGGCAATGGAGACCAAAATGGATCGCCGGGCACCGGTTCCGTCATTGACAATGGCGCGCTGGTTTTTGATCGCAGCGACAATGTGACCAATTCCAGCGCCATTTCTGGCTCCGGCTCTGTCGCTCAAGAAGGCACGGGCATTTTGACCGTCAACGGCGCGAACACTTTTTCCGGCGGCGTGGCGATTCAAAACGGAACCCTGCAGGCGGGCAACACCGCAGCACTTGGTCCTGTCGGCGGATCGGTCGTCATCACCAATGGTGGAACGCTCGACGTGAACGGACTGATTTTAACCGGCACGGAAGTCACGGTTTCCGGTTATGGCGTTGGTGGCAATGGCGCGATTATCAACACCGCCGGACAACAAACCTATGCCTTGCGCAACGTGACACTGGCAGGCGACACGGTCATCGGCGGGGTCGGTCCGTTTAATCCTACCGCAAACACGAATCGCTGGGATATCCGTGCGGCGTCAAATTCTTCTACCAACGGCTGCACCTTGAGCACTGGCGGACATCCTTATGAACTCATCAAGACCGGCACCAATCAGATTTCATTGGTGGCGGTGGACGTTGACCCGGCGCTCGGCGACATTGACATTCAACAAGGCTTGATGGGCTGGGAAACCGCAACAGCATCAATGGGCAATCCAGCCAGCAACCTCATTGTTCGCGCGGGCGCGACGCTTTCATTTTACAATGCGACTACGGCTTGGAATAAAAATTTCATCCTTTACGGCAACGGCGCAATGGCCACGGTGACTAATTGGAGCGGCGCGAATGTGGTCATCGGTTCGGTGCAACTGAATGGTAACTGTGTGTTCGCTGGCGGCGGCACTTCCTTGACGTTGAGCAATGCCGCCAGCGGCACGGGCGGAATCGTGAAGAATGGCACTTACACTTTAATTTTGTCGGGCACGAACACTTACACCGGCAGCACGACCATCAATGCCGGGAGTTTGAATTTAATTGGCAACGGCTCAATTTCGAGCAGCACGAACATCAATGTCAACGTCGGCGCGACACTGAACGCAAGCGGCCGCGGCGACATAACGCTGACTTTGGCAAGCGGCCAGACCCTGACTGGAAATGGCGCGATCAGCGGAAAAGTCATAGTCAGCAGTGGCGCGACCTTCGCGCCGGGAAGCCCGCTGGGCACGCTTACCTTCAGCACCAATCTGACTTTGAACGGCGGCAGCACGACGGTCATGGCCATTAACAAGTCCGTGTCGCCATCGAACGTTCTGGCGCAGGTCGCGGGCAATTTGAGTTACGGCGGCACGCTGGTCATCACAAATCTTGGCGCGGTTCCCTTCGCTGCCGGAGACAGCTTTAAATTGTTTAACGCGATCGGTTATGCCGGCGCGTTCACGAACATTGTTCCGGCAATTCCGGCGGTGAATCTGGCGTGGAACACGAACAATTTGAGCAGCGGCATTTTGAGCATCATGTCGTCGTCAACGCCGCCACCGAAATTTGAAAATATGGCGGCCAACGGAAATAATTTCATCTTCAGCGGGACAAATGGAGTGCCAAACTGGACCTATTACGTGCTGGCCTCGACCAATCTGGATTTGCCACTGACGGATTGGACGATCGTTTCGACGAACGCGTTTGACGGCGGTGGCAATTTTAACTTTACCAATCTTCAAAATCCGATGTCGCCGCAGACGTTTTATTTATTGAAATTGCAATAAAGGCCGGCACGAATCGTCTTGCCTTCGGGCTTCAAGCGACAATAGAATGTTCCCTTGGCGTATGCTAAATCGGCTAGGCAGCCCGCTGTCGAGCCAAAGGGATGCGGCGGCAGAATGCGAAAAGTATTCAAGTGCGAGGAGACGTCAAAGTTAGTGGATTTAGGCTGGGTAGCTCAGTCGGTAGAGCAGAGGACTGAAAATCGGAAGCAGGGATTTTCCTTCAATTTCTTCCAAGTGGCTTTTAGTGGATTTAAGGCCGTGAATAGAGGGTGAAATCGCTATCACAAAAATTCTCGAATTCCGCCAATTGCATCCAAAAAACCTCATTTTTGATACCTGCGGTATCAAATGTAGGTATCAAATGATAACACCGGCAGAGCAGAGGACTAGGTGATCCTATTGAGCATAGCTACACTTCAAACACGTCAAAAAGCCACCTAAAGGTATGCAATGGGGTATGCAATGGCCGGAAATTTTCCGCCGGTGGTTCCACCAAATTCCTCCAAGTGGACTCAATGTGACTGGCGGCAAAAAAAGATTGGGAGCACGCAGATTATTCTGAAACTTTTTCCTGGTGGCGGTGTCTAAATGCGTGAGGATTAATTCCTCAAGTGTGCGGGTTCTTTGAAAAATCGTTCTTGTTGGAGTCATGACCAAATGACTAAAAATAAATCAACAAACACGAGACGCCATTACATTAAAATCATAGCGGCATATCATTTAACTTTTAAGCGCATCATCGAAAAAACAACAAGGCCAAGAGCCGAATAAAATAAAAAGCGCGAACCATCCAATTCATTCAAGACCCGCACATCAAAAAATTTATCAAGTCTCACAAAAACTACAAAATTAACTGAAACGGTCTTCTCAAGCAGCCCAGCCATCCACTGGCCAGGGCTGTGCATTTCTACCAGGTCGGTTTTCTTAAAACCCTTCACGCTGAACAAACGCGTGAGCGGCTTCGTGCCCTGTTGGTGCGGAGCCGCCACGCCCAAAATGTGAGCGAAACTGTGAAAATATACACCGCCAATGAGGTGGCCGGCCTGCTGAAGGTTGATTACAAAACCGTGCTCCGGCTGATCCAACGGGGATTGCTCAAGGCAATTCCGGGCATACGGCACAAACGGATCACCGAACAGGAATTGAACCGCTATCTTGAAATTAAACATCCCCAGGGAGGTGCCGCATGAGCGAACCAAAACGCACCTGGCTGACGGCTGACGAGTTTTTGGCCGAACGCGAACAACGGCGGGCGGAAGCCATTGCGGTTCGGCAGAAGCCACAACCGGTCGTGCCGTCGAATCCGCCTGTCACCTATCAGCTCAGGCCGGACCTCAAATATCGTCCCAACAAGCTGGATTCGTCGGACTACCCCGGCCAGGTCGTTTATCGCCGTTCGACAATCGAGGACGTGGGGTCGGAGGCGGAGCGCGGCGGAGCCGCGCCCGCCCCGACCCCGGGCTTGTTAAATGGCCATAACTCCTCGCCGGATGTCTTTAATCCCTTTGATGAAGGACGGATTGAGGTCTGGACCGGGGCCGGTTTGATCAAGGTCATCAGGCAGGGACGGCACAGAATTGCGCCTGAAAATTCCGGACTGCAAAAGAAGCGTGGCAAGATTCATGGTTTTAGCCGGGCTTCACGCCGACGCATGATGCAATTCCTGGCCAAAGTGCGTCTGGATGAATTACTGCCGTTGTTCGGCACGACCACTTACCCCGATATTTTTCCCGATGAAGCCGAAAAGTTTAAGCGCGACCTGCAAACCTTGATTGAACGGCTCAAGCGTCGTTTCCCTCTGGTGGGTCTGCTGTGGCGGTTGGAGTTCAAGATTCGCAAATCCGGTGTGAATGTCGGCAAAGTTGCCCCTCACTTTCACTGGCTTCTGTGGAATGTCCCGCGCCAATTCGAATTCAAGCCGGAGCCGGGCAAGTGGGCGAAGATCAGCCAGGCCAAAGATGGAACATGGCGTGAAACGGTGAAATTCTATGATAGGGACAAGATTGCCACGGTGGTCAATGCGGTCAGCGGTCAGGATCGGTTCACGGAATGGTTGAGCCGGAACTGGTATGATGTGGCGGGAACGGGCAATTTGAGGCATTACAACGCCGGGACCAACGTCAAAGTGCTCACGTCAAAACGGGAGGTGTTTTTCTACGTTTCCAAGTATATGGGAAAAGCGGAGTCGGAAGC
Organism: Candidatus Aquilonibacter sp.; assembly: GCA_035504945.1. Lineage (GTDB taxonomy): Bacteria > Verrucomicrobiota > Verrucomicrobiia > Limisphaerales > UBA11358 > UBA11358. Next base: position 234,008 of record DATJRH010000015.1, read on the forward strand.
GGGATGCGAGTGTCCGGGCCGGTTTTGGGGTGTTGTGAATCCGAAGAACATTCCGATGGGTAAGCGGAAATGGATTTACTGCACGGGTCGGCGGGCAACTCAACTGATGCGGTTCATGCGTCGTTACGTCCATTCGGTGACACAACGCAAATACCGTTTCAATCGCTGGTCAATGAGTTGTCTGTGCCATGCGGATTTCTGGCTGGAACGATTGCCGCATCTGCTGGATATGGCTGTGCCCCTGGAAGCGTCATCCGTGGCCGCCGTCGTTTCGGCTGCGGCCATAGCGGAGCCTGACTATGCAATTTGATTCTGAACGGAAATTGTGGAATCGCTTGGCGCTTGCAAATCGGCGAGGGCAAACTTAAATTGAGGCCATGAGCAAGATGGAAATTCTGGCGGAGTTGCCCAAGTTGGAATTGGCGGACCGCCGCGAAATTTTAGACCGCATTTGCGAAATGGAGGAGCATGATTTGCTCAACGGCGGTGGTGTCACAGCCGAAGAAAAAGCCCTGCTCGACCGCGAATTGGAGGAATACCGTCGCAATCCAGAAGCCGGCTCGGCTTGGAATGAAGTTGAAACCCGCATCCGCAAATCATCCCGCCCGTGAATTGGCATGTTATCATTCGGCCAAACGCGGAGGCGGATTTGCGGGAAGGTTGGTTGTGGTATGAATCACAACGCGCCGGTTTGGGTGATGAACTGCTGATTGAAATTCGCGCGGCGATCCATCGGTTGGAAACCGACCCTGAACACCGGCCTTTTTACTACCGCGATTTTCGCCGGTTGCTCACGCGCCGATTTCCTTACAAGCTTTTCTATCGCGTTGAAAGCCGACGTGTCATTGTGTTTCGCATCTTGCACGCAAAACGGGAGCATCAGCGGCAACTTTGAAATAGGACGCTTCGGTTCGCTTAATACACCAAAACCAGCACCGCCGCATCCTGCGCCTGCTTCACCACATCCTCAAACTTCTCATCCGCCGTGTTTGGCGCTTTGAGCTTGGCGTCCACTTCCGGCACGGATTCCAGGAAGCTCAACAGCAGGCTGCTCTTGACCGCGTAATTCACATTCTCCGGCAACGCCCCGCTCGCCGCCAGCGCCGCCCCCGCATCCAGCTTGGCCGACACGATGCCGATCACGTTGCCCCGCTCATCCACCAGCGCCCCGCCCGAATTGCCCGGCTGCACCGGCACGCTGATTTGAAAATACCGCGGGTCATCCCCCGCGCCGGACAGCGACGCGATTTCCCCCTTGGCCAGCTTGGGCGCGAACCCCTGCAAACCGATGTCGGGAAAACCGACCGTCGCCACCGTGCCGCCCAATTGCGCCGACCGGCTGGATGAAATGGGCAATGGAGAAAATTTCCCGTCCGCTTTGAGCAAGGCCAGATCATTCGCCGCATCCACCTGAACCACCTTGGCGTCAATCAAACCCGCGCCCGTGAGCAAACGAACCCTCGTCGCATCCTTGACCACATGATAATTTGAAATCAAATAACCATCGTCCGTGATGAAAAAGTCACTGCCAGTGGCGGTTGACAATGTTGAAAAAAAGAGCTTGACATTGATTTCTAATAAATGGATTTCTTTTAAGTAGCATTCACTCGATATAAATGTCGGAAATTTCGGTTCTAATACTATGAAAAACAAAATCTCACTGTATTTTATGGCTGTAGTATTTGTTGTATCAGGTTGTAATAAAAAATCCGCACCGTCTTCGGCTACCGCGCAATCCCCGTCAGATCAGCAGGCCGTAGCGCAGACTCCCGCAGTCCAGCCACCCGCTTCTGCTCCCAACGCAGCCAACACACCACAGCTAAAACAATCGGCAGAAGTGGTTGGTATTGATACCCTGATGAATAGTATTCCCACCAATGAGTTTACGCTGTCGGATGAGGGAGGATGGGATAAATTTACGATGCCTAAAGTGCAGAAGTGGGTGAATGAAAACCTAGTTGGCAAAAAAGTCCGTGTTGATGTTTGTATGCTCCAGTGCAATGTTGATCAGGAGGATGCCACGTCAAAGCCCGATGAGTGGACAGTTAGTCTGCAAATTATCGGCATCCATGCGAACTACGCTGGAATGCCGAACAGAATCTTGCCAATTGACAAGGACGATCAAACAGACCACAGCCCCGATATTGGGATATGGGGGAAAGCAAATTTTACGTTCAAGTGCAACGAAACCGAAGCTCGCAAGTGGGATGCACTAAGTAAGAAAGTTGTGCCAGCAGTAACAATAGAGGGCAATGTCACCGGGATAAGTTTTCAACCACATTTGGGTGGCGACTTCAACAATTACTTCATTGGCTACGATACTTTTGTGCAATTGGATAACGTGGTTCTGATTCCGTCAGATGATCAAAAACCGGGTGCCTTTTTTCTTCCCGAATATGTGATGGCCCTACATGGGACGTTACGTGAACCGGACGAGGCAATAACCGAAATGAAGCGATTAGATGCCAATGGCGATTACCAACTCATTTTCCTAAAATATAAAGAATGGAGCAGCGGAAAAAATGCTACCGAGACTGAACTTCTTTCTTTCCCATTGGTAGCAGAAAGTATCAATGATTTTCTCGACAAGAGCCTACAGATTACTCCTTGCGATAATCCACCAACCGAATCACAAATTGCACAGGCAAAGGCAGCGGCAGGCTGGCCTACAAACAACCAATAAGCACCATCTATATTATGAATGTTATAGGCAAACCAATTGGGCGGTTTTACTTTAAGCTTACGGATAGTGGGAATTTGATCGGTGAATTTTCCAATAATAATTGTGACAGAAATTACACCGAGAGTGCGGTTCCGAATTCGTCAGAGCCAGATGACAGCAAGCCCCAAAGTCCTAGTTGTTGTAAATTCGTTGGAAATTATTTTTCAACTTGGTATGAAACAGTTGATCACGATAGCGTCTTGGCAGAACTTGAAATTAAACAAACAGGACGTAAAAATATCTTTTCGTTAAAATGGTGGCTTATTCAAAATAAAAAAAAGGAGGCCAAAACTTCTTTTGAGGGTGAAGGCATGATATTTGATGAAATCTTGATTGGAAATTATTGGGGGTGTTGAAAATTGTAAAACTTACTAAATTTCTGGCGTAATGCCACGATCTGCACACGAGACGAGTATGCTCTCGCTTATTGTCCAAACAAAACTGAATGCCGGAAAAGAGCCGTTCAAATGAGGAGTGCGGAGTGCGGCCAAATCAGATTTCCGTCATCGCCCGGCCTCGTGCGTGCGCCCCGCGCCCCGTTGCCCCGGCGGAATTCGGAATGCGGATTGTGATCGTCGCGCGGCGGCAATCGTGGTGTGTGCGCAGCCCGTCGTGACGGAAGCGGTGTTTGTGTTCGGAGAAATCGCGCAGTGTTTCGGAGAATGCAAATGCCGCTTCGGTCGCGCTCAATTCGGGTCGGCGCAAAGTCTTTTGGTGTGACCGTGGAGCGAGTCAGCCCAAAAGTCTTTGCGCTGGGGGGAACCGCTTCATCCTTGAACTTTGGCAGATTGGGGCATGGGCAATACATTCTCCGGTTTTTGGGGTGCTCCAAATGTCACCTTGCTCGCCTGTTCCTGTGAGTGCTCCGCTTGCAAGTGGGAATAAACCTTGAGCAGCAGTCTTCCGTTGTCCCGGTGTCCAACCCATTTCGCCAGCGTGAACACGTCCACGCCAGCTTGCAGGCATTTGGTGACGAAATAATGCCGCAGATCGTGATGCGTCAGGCGTTTGCATCCAGCCAGCTTGCACGCCCTAGTCAATGCTCCCTGACATTCGGCTACAACACAAATGCGGTCTGTTGGCTGTGGTTTCTGCTCTTGGCGCAACCGCTCCAAATGCTGTTTCAACGCCGGGTTCAACGGAATAACCCGCGTCACGTCGCCGTCATGTGCGCCTCTGACTTTGACGCTGTGAATTTGTAGCGTGTTTTCCTGCCAGTCCACGTCGGACCAGACCGCTTGTTTTGCCTCGCTGATTCGTGTTCCGGTGAAGGCCAGAAATCGGATGAGATTGGCACAATCCTCGGCCTGTGCCGCGCCGGATGATTCAACCAGTAAAATGATGCGGTCGAACTGTTCAGCCCGTGGCAGTCGAATGGGCTTTTCAAGAATGTCCATCCGGCCAATGTCGTAGGCCGGGTTATTATCCCGCGACAGTCCGGCCAGTTCCAACACCCGGCGAAACGTATTCAGGGTGTTGTTGAAAACGGAGGCCGAATACTGGCCGGAATAGCGCGTCTGCCAAGCGTCGCAAACCTTTTTTGTGATGTCGCTGGCTTTCATGGAGTCCAGCCGGGCACGCGCCTCCATTCGAGCTTGTTCACTCAGTTCCTTCCAAGAGCGGTTTGGAAAGTAAATGCACTCCACCAGCGTGCGCACCAGACATTCGAGACAACGCAATCTGTATTCGATGGACTTGGGAGCGAGTTTGATCAGCCGCTTTTTCCGCGAAGTGTAACCGTTATGCGTCTCCGCCTCGTATTTCAGGCGGGCATCGCCAAACGTGCCAACGACCGCCTTTGGCTTCCGCAGCTCTTTTATTTTGTCCGGCAAACGCAACCGAGCCGTGGTGAAAACTTCGGTTTCCAAACTGGCTCGTTTCACAATGCCAGCAACTTTGGCGCGGGCAAAGAAAATGCCGCTGGGAACATATTGCATCAGCCCTGGGTGACCGTGGAATGATTTCCACTTGCTGTCTTTGCTGACAGTGGTTAATTTACGTTTTGCGGTCATTGCGTCTGTCGTTTTGGCATCGGTTGGGTTTGTCATAACATCAAAAACAATACGGTATCAAATGACGGTATGCAATGATGAAATTGGTGAAAGCTAAAGCACTAAATAAGCTAATGTTTTAAATAGTTTTGGCTGGGTAGCTCAGTCGGTAGAGCAGAGGACTGAAAATCCTTGTGTCGGCGGTTCGATTCCGCCCCCAGCCACCACTTCAATTTAATGTAATATAATCAATGCAATTGTGAAAACAAGGGCATTGAAAGGGGTCAAAGTAAGACATAAAGTAAGACATGGCTTGCCCGATTGCATCAGTGAACTTCGCTGGACGAATCCGCCGTTTCGCATTGATTTAACTGGATGAAAATGGTGTTCCCCCGTGTCTTTTTGCCGACACCATTCAAATCGTCGCGCTAGAGGCAAATGCGGCGCAAGGCGCGGGATTGTGGCACACGCTGGCAACCGGCATGGATTTGAAAAACATATACCCCCGGCATGGGTGCGGTTCAAATTCACCGTCTTTCAATACGCAAAACAATTGGCGCACATTGCAACGGCACGGTGAAAAAACATATATGGCCACCCCCCATTTGAATTTACGTTGCCACTCATACATTTTGGCGGCCTATTAGCGAAACGAAAAAGGACGGGCGGAAAATTTTTGGAATCCCTAAAAATACTTGGCTTGAATCGCGGCGCACACATACATTCATCACCTGTCAGCACCAACGAATGAAATTCAATCTGATTTGTGACGAAAGCGGCACGAGCGAGCGTTTTTTGGTTGTCGGCGGTTTGACATTGCCGCGCAAGAATCACGAGACGTTGGCAACGGAATTGGCCGCACTCAAAAAAAGCAAAGGCTTCCGGCCTGAAGGGGAATTCAAGTGGGGCAAGGTCAGCAAGGGCTATTTAGCGCATTACAAGGAATTGCTGGAATGGTTTTTCCGGCATTTGAAATCGAATCATTTGCGTTTCCGCGCGCACGTCGTGGACACGTCGGCGCACGTTTATCGGCAGTATGGCGACGGTGACAGGGAAAAGGCGTTTTACAAAATTTTCTACCACCTGCTTTTTCAGAGTGTGCGACGGCTGGCGTTGGAAGAAGAAGGCAGCAATGTTTTGATTCTGCTCGATGACAAAACGAACCGTTATCCGTTCCGCCTGCCGGTTTTGAAAAAGGCGTTGAACGCTGGATTAAAGCGCGAGCTTGGTGTTTCGGGACTTGTCGCCAATGTTGAACCGCGTCAGTCCAGCGGAGCAAACGCCGAACCGCTGATTCAAATTGCCGACATTTTGATCGGCGCAATCGGTTACGTTCGCAATGGACATTTGAACCAGCCGGGCGCGTCGCCCGCGAAAGTGGAAATGGTGAAATTTTTGGAAGGATTGGCCGGGACAGGCTTCGCTTTCGACACGGCGGCCAGAGCGCCGTTTAATTTGTGGACTTTTGACGTGGCGGTTGCAATAGAACGGAAGCAGAGTCACCAAAAAAAGAACCGCTCCAAGACCTAGTTCCTTGCGGAACAAGCCGCCTCGTAAGAGGCGGGATTCGGTCGCTGGCAGCGATTCACAAGTAAAATCGCAGTTTTCACGCGGAGCGTCAAGCCCTAATCGTTAAAATGATTTGTTCCGGCACGAAGATTATTGTTTCGAGATTACAATGAGGACAGTCCGCTGTGCGAGTTTCACCTTTTTCAAAACCGTTGGCGTCAAATTCAATTCCGCCGTCGCAATGCTGACAACGGCAAACCACAAAGCGCGTTTCGTTGGGTGCATTGTTCATTGCGTCAGGGTTTTTTTCCGCTTTTGAAAGCGCGTGAATAGTTTGTAGTAACGACCATCACAACGTGTGGCGTGCCGTAATCCCAAAGTTGAAAAGTGCTCCCATCTTGGTCAATAGTCCCGACCTGCATTGCTCGAAAGGAAATTTCCTGGCCGACAGCGGGAATAAGGCCGGGAGGATAATTGCGAAGAAAAAATTTCAAGTCAGGAATTTTTTGAGTAGCCACTTGAACCGTTGTCGGAACTGTTCGGTAGCCGGTGATTGACCCCATAAAATCGTGCGTGGGTATGCTGGTAGTGGATGCTTCGTAAACCGGCTTCATCGTAAATGTTTGTAACAACAATCCGTTCGTCGAAACGTCCATAACATCGGCTTGAAAATCTTTCCACAATGTGCTCCGATCGGTGTTGTAAAGTTGGCCGTTGACTTCCCGATAATACGGCACGGAAGTCAGCCAATTGGTAGTAACGATGGTTGCAACATTGGTCTGTGCTTCGACTTGCCAGCCGAACGTCATTCTAATTGCGATGAGAGACGCAAGAATTTTAAATTTCATGGCCATGTCCACCTTACGCCGCATGGCCTGCCGAAAATAAAAGGGCGCACTTACTTACGCCCTGAATCAGGCACTGGTATGCCTTGCAAGGAACGCTTTCGGCACGCCCCGGCTGGGGCGTGCTTCAAACGCTGTCCCTGCGATGAAATTACCAGTTTCGATTCAGACAGCAGCCGAAGCTACGCAAATTGGTTTGTTGTGTGTTTTCTGGTCTGGTTTTTGACTGACGATGCGATTAAACCACCAATGCCGGGTGGAGACAATCCCGTTTTGCAAGCATCCGTGCGCGCGTGCGCGCGAAGAAAAAACCATTTTGAACTTCATGGAGCGGCGCACATCTCGCGGCACTTCCCCGCATGGTAAAAATGTGTTCAAAACAGCATCATTTGTCGCACTTTTTGCACTAAATCGGCAAAATGTGATTCAATTTGGCGATTTAATCCACCGCGTTAGGTCATGCACCAGCGATTGCCCCGGCATCTGGTTGCGGTGTGATGCGCTGCCCGTATTCCGTCAAATTCCGCCCGGAAATTCGCGGAAAAACTCGCGGAAAATTTTCCGTTCCGCCAAGTCACTAGGGGATTTCGCGGACGGAAAGCATTCAAGATTTGAAATTGAGTAAGCCTTCATGCTCGGTAAGGTGGTTTTTGAATTTCCCGTCCAGCTTCAATGCCTGATAACAAGCCGTTTTGCCCAAGCCGGATTGTTCCATTAACTGTTCAACGGCGGCGTTCCTAGCCAGTTGTCGTTTGCCGCCTTCAAATAGCGTGTCCAAGTCATCAAGACTCACCGTGCGGCGTTTCTCGCCGTCACTGTCAAAAGTTTTCCAGTCGAAATCTTGAACCGGCACAAACAGGCCATTCCGCCGTTCCCATGCCGAGCGTGAGCCAAGTTCGCCGTCATTATTTTTGCAGCACGTCCACACAATGCGGTTGTCTGTCGTGTCATCGCTCGCGGATTGCATGATAAAAACCGTTCGCGGCACACTGCCAATGATGTAACTGCCCGCCAGCAAATTGAGCAACGCCCGTCCGCTGGCGCGTTCCTCGGCTCGCGGCTTGCGCGTGTGCGCCACGATGCCCAATGCCGGGGTGTCATCGCCGGTCGGCAGCACGGACAACAAATCTTCAAAAGCCTCCGCGTAATCCCGCGCCTTGTCATCCCGCGCCAGCCGGTTGAACGGATCGAGAATAAAAACGTCCGGCTGGAATTTTCCTATTTCCTGCCGGAGCAAGTCGCAAAACGCCAGCTTGTCAAAAGCGAATCCAAACGGCGGCGGCGAACACACGCGCACAAATTCATCGAGCGTGGCGCAATCCAAGTTCGCAAATTCATTTTTCAGACGGACGCGGCCATTCTCCGCTTGCAAAATCATCGTTTTGAACTGGCGATGCACCTTGAGGCTGAACCACTCGCCGCCCTTTGCGCCCGCGACGGCCAGCGCAACCGCAGCGCGGCTTTTGCCGATACCTGGCGCACCGCCAATGACGAACGGCGCGGCCTTTTGAATGTGATACTCACCCGCAAGATTAAATCCTTCTGGCGGCGTGAATGCGGACAGTTCCGACGGCGTGAAAAATTCCAGCATCGGTTTTGTTGGCCGTTGCCCGGTTGAATCGTTTGCGCTCACTTCTTTTTCCAAAACTTCCAAATCTACTGCGCTCATAAAATTGCTTTCTGTTTGGGTTGCGGGTTCAAATAATACAATCGTTGCCGTCCATCGCCGTGTGCGCCGATACGTCGAATGACGCCGGGCAAGCGTGACATCCGCGCCGGATTTTTGTTTTTCGTGTCTACTCCAAATTTGGCGAGCAAGGCAAGCATCCGCGAAACGTCGCGCTGAAATTCATCCGCGTTTGAGGCGTCAATTTTTATCCACGCATGGAGACTGCGCCCGCCGCTGCCGAGAATTGCCGCGACTGGCAATGGCAGCTTGGCGAGCAACGGCATTTGCAGTTCAAACGGAATCGCGTCGCATTCAATCAGCGCAAAGCGGAACGCCGTCACGTTCACGTCGGCCACGCCTTGCCCGTCCATTGGATTCATCCGCAACCAGCCGCCCGCGATACTGTGTGGCATTTGTTTTCGCCAGCGGACAATCAGCGCGTTGCGTTCAATTGTTTCACCAATGCCATTTGGCCGCGCTTTGTCACAGTCCAACTGATAGGCCGTGACGAAATTGATTTTCTCGCCGGGCAGATAAAGTGTTTCCAGCAACGCAATTGCGTCCTGTGTCCAATCATCCGGCGGGCGCACGGGCGACACTTCCCACAAATCCACTTCATCGCATTTGAAGCAACGCAGAAAATTTTCCACCGCCGTTGCCGGATCAATTTTGACTTTGGGCGCGCGGGTGAATCGGAAGCGCGAAGCGTGGGAAGTAAAATTGTGGCGCGGATTCGTGTTGCGAAAAGCATCTTCCAGTTTGTGCCGCAACTCACGCTCGCTCCATTGCGGCTGGCAGCGGTGGTTATATTCCAGCAGCAACGGCCATGCGTCATCAGGCGACAATCCAAACTCCACCAGTTTGCACGCGACAGCAAAAGTTTGGTCATGCCCACCCGCGCCGGAAATTGCGCCGGGCATTTCCGCGACGTAAGCTCGCGCTCGGTCAAATGATGAAATGGCAGTGTTCATTTTTTAGGATTGGCTTCTTGCTGCTCCGCGCTGGCAAATTCTTCGACTGCCGCGACGAGACTTTGAAAATCAATCAGCCTCACACCGCGACAAGTGCCGCGCCGTTTCAGACTGTGGGATTTCACCTTGCCCGATTTGCACAAGAGATAAATCTGTGTTCTCGACAACCCGGTGAACGGACACAATTCGCCGCTACGGGGAAGCCGGACAAAATGAGGTTGAAGGATTTGAGGTTGCGACACACTCGCCGCCGTGTCGGTTGGCGCGGCCTGCCGGCCTGCTGGATCAACATTGGAATTTTCTGGCATGTTCCTACCATCCGAGAATGTGCGGGGACATTCCAGAAGTTCAAAGGGAACGAAGCGCCTTAAATTTTCCCTTTGCGACGGGCTTCCTGAAGGCGTTTTAGCTCCGGTGTAATCTCACCCGTTTTCATGTAATGCACCACTGCGGGGTGTTCCCAATAGGCCATTTCTTTGTCTATGCGAGCGATTTCTTGACGGGCTTTCTTTACGGAATCCGTTTTTACATCGAGGAGTTTCGCAAGGTCTTTGTCCAGTAGTGAACCAACGGCAACCAATTTCGGAAACGCCATTTTTTCCGCCTCGTCCGCTGGCAAATTGGATACTGGAATTGTTTTTTCTTTATCCCATAATTTGTCTCTTACAATTATGGCTGTCAGCTTACCGTTGTTATCATATTGTCGCCTGCGTTCTTCAACAATGGCCGTTCGGTGCTCGTAACAAAATTTTATAACTTTACCCGCTTGTGTCCTGTTCCACTTCGATAAAATGTTCCTGACCAGACGCATGAAGTCGAGAACCTCGTCCGGCTGCCGTGCGTAAATCCGTCCGAATGATTTGACGTGCGCCTGCCAATGAGCGTCGGCGAAAAAATACGGCGTCATGGCCACTCTAATTAAAACGAGATATTCCTCTTTCCCATGAATTTTTCCCGCCGCCTTTGCAGCAAATTTTCTGACTTCTTGATGATAAAGTATGGCAAGATGAAGGCCAACGAACTGTTGACTTGTTTTTACCCGTGGCATGATTTCATTCCCCAATCAGGATTTGAGCGCGGGCAGTTTGTTCACGGCGTCACGCAAGGTTTGCATTTCCGTCCGCGTGTAACGGTCGTTCATAGCGTCGGATTTGTGGCCGGTGAGTTTGCGGCGCAATTCCTGATCCACGCCTTTGTTGTGCAGCGTGGAATTGAATGAGGCGCGGAGCGCGTGGAATGACAGGCGGGACAGTTGCCGTTGCCCGCCGGTGTCCACAGCGTCATTGCCGATGCCCGCCCGCCGCATGATGGCGAGAAATTGCTTGGATAAGCCGCTACGCCCACCAACTGGCACGGCGGCAAGCGCGGGACAGATTGCGCCGTTGGTATCACCCGCGAGTTTGGACAAATGTGCTTTGAGCGTCGGATGCAGCGGGATTTCCAATGTCTCGCCGGTCTTGTGCGTTTCCACCACCAGCTTTTCACCAGCAAAATCCACCGCTTCCCATGTGAGCATCACGCAATCAGACAAACGGAGTCCCGCGTAGTAACCTAACAGGACGCAAGTTTTCCATTCGGGCGTGGCCTCGTTAATCAGCATTTGCACTTGCGCGGGCGTGAACACTTTCCGTTTCACCTGTTTGATGCGTTCGGGCAATTGCACCGCCGCCGCCGGATTTGTCGCAATGAGTCCTAGACGCCGCGCAAAGTTGAACACGCTGGAAATGGTTTTCATTTCCACGCGCATCGTGGCCGGGGCGAGTTTCCTTTCGGCAAGCTGGTCGTAAAACTTCTGGCAGTCATGCGGCGTTACGGCGGAAATTGGCCGGTCGGCTTTGACGCCCAAAAGCTCATTGAAACGGGCAACGGATGATTCGTAGCGCGTGGCCGTGCCCGCCTGCCGCGAGTTGGTCTTGCCGCGCATCCATTCGGCGCAAAACTCGCGCACGGTGGACTGGCGCAGCTTTTCGCCAGTCGTGCGCTCCAGAATGCCGCCGATGACTTCACGGCTGATTGATTCCGTGAGAATCTTGTCGCGGCCTAGTTGCGCGGCGCGTTCCCATTCGATTGCGAGCGCGAGTGCGGCGGTCTTGACGGTTTTCTTGGTGGTTTTTTTCCGCCACTGGTTTTGCTCGTTACGATAAACGGCCATCCAGAACGGAGACTTGGGATGTTTCCAAACGTATGCCATAAGTAAGACACAGAGTAAGACATACAGGGAAGGTTGTCAATGTTCAAAGATGAATAAAATCAATGTATTTATCACTTTGAAAGACGCGGAATTGAATCGGCGGTTCGATTCCGCCCCCAGCCACCACTCTTTGATAACTGAATATCAGAGAGTTGTGAAAATTGGACGCAAAAGTGCCAGCAGAAGTGCCAGCAAAATTATACTCTGGCGTATTTTGCGAAACTCACACTAGCTCCCTACCGGAGTCGAAATCATCTGCCGTAACCTCATCGCTGTGACAAACAGCTATGAAAGAAAGATTCCGACTCTACCGCCGCAAGAAAGGCGGACGGTATTACATTCACGATGAACGAACCGGCAAACAGGAGAGTTTGCACACCGACGACCACGCAAAAGCGAAACGACTTTTGCACGCCAAAAATGAGGCCGTTGAGCAACCGGCCATCAATCTGCAAATCGCCCGCGCGTATCTGGCGGCGGCGGATGCAAATTTCATCCGCCGCACTTGGCGCGAGGTCATGGCCGAATTCGTCAAAACCAAGACCGGCAGCAACCGGACTCGCTCGGAGCGCGCTGTCATGGATGATGCCTTCGATTCAATTCGTGATCTTCAATTGATTGAAACGCGGTCGGAGCATTTTTTGCGGGTGCTGGAGCGCGGCAAGGTCTCGACCAACAATTATTTGCGCCGGTTTCATAATTTCGCCCAAGACATGGGTTGGTTGCCGTGGCCCGTGTTGCCGAAACGACAATGGCCGCCGGTTCACTACAAGGAGAAGCGGGCCGTCACGCGCGACGAACACGATTTGATTATCAGCCGTGAAAATAATGCCGAGATGCGCGCGTTTCTCTGGTGCTGTTGGTATCTTGGCGGCGCGCAAAGCGACGTGGCGCATCTCAAGGCGGAGGACATTGATTGGCGAAACCAGGTGGTGAGCTTCTTCCGCGCGAAAACCGGCAGCGCGCAAATTGTGCGCTTTGGCGAAGCGTTTGCAGAAACCTTGCGGGGACTGCCAGACAGCGGTTTGTTGTTCCCGCGCCTTGCCGCAATGGACGAAAAACATCGCGCTGCGCATTTTCAACGGGCTTGCCGCCGCACAAAAATCACCGGCATCTCGTTGCATTCCTATCGCTATGCGTGGGCGGAACGGGCAAAGACTGCGGGCTACCCGGAACGGTTCGCGCAGGAGGCGTTGGGTCACAACAGCAAGGCCATTCACCGGGCTTACGCCAAAAAAGCGCAGGTCATCCTGCCGCCGTTGGAGGAATACGAACAAAAAATAATTTCACTGACGAATGTAAATCAACGCGAACTTGCGGCGACCGCGCCTATCTGCTGATAAAATAGATTGGAAATTCTGGTTATACATTTCTGGTTGTTGAGGAGAAACTGCACGGCCAATTCGTATGTCCTCAACGCAGGAACAACATCCGACCCGACCCGCCGAAAAATGCCGTCGCAACATTGCGGGGCCGCAAATCCGCAGATTGCGATACGCTCGCGGCTGGTCGCAGGCCAGGTTTGTGCTTCGGCTTCAATTGAATGGGCTGGATATTAGTCGTGAGGTGCTCGCACAGATGGAATGCCAAAGCCACTGTATCAAAGACAAACATATTCCCCATTTAGCCCGCGCTTTGGGAGTGAATGTGTCTGATCTTTTCGTTGGTTTTGAAAAACGAAAAATTGTTATGAAACCGTAACAACCGTCTTTTCGCAAAATGGCAAAATACAGCAAAATACTATGGACGACAGCAAATCAAATGCAACCGAACAGTCGCCGCAAAAAGAACGAATAGCCTATTCGATTCACGAGGCCGCCGATATGCTGGGCGTGGAGTATTTCAGCGTCTATCGGCTCATCCAACGGGGAAAGTTAAAAGCGTGCCGGGCTTTGCGCGGGAAATTTTTCATTCCGCGCACGGAACTTTTTAGACTGTTGAACACGGAGTAGAAAATCGGCTCGCCGCGTTGCCGCTCGTTACTGCGTAACGGACTCGCCCGCCTGCCGTGCCCGACGACGCGCGTTCTTGTTGCGCCAGTGACGACTGACAGCAGCCACCACTTTGTTGAGCCACTGCGCGTCTTGGAATTTTTCCGCGAGTTCATCACGCGAGTAATACTTCACGCAATAACGCCCCGGATGGCCGAGCGGCTTGAGCAGACCCGCACGCACCAAGGGCGGAATGTTATGCGTGGCGATGCCCAACACCTCGGCGATTTTCTCTTTGGTGATGCAGACCGGCAATTTATACAGAGTCTGTAATTTTAATGATAATTCTGGATTCATGTGCTCTCCTTGATAAAAGTGACGGTAACGGTGGTGATGTGGGTTTTCAACGTGGCGGCATAGCGCTGGTCCGCCGACTTCACAAATTTCAATTCATATTTTTGAATCGCCCGCATAAGAGTCTTAAGGCCGCTGCCCAGCACCACGACTTCGGCTTTGATAAACCGGATTACTAATTTTTCGGATGGAGCAGTCGGCTCGCGTTCCAGAGCGGGATTGGAAATCCACTCGGCATACAGGAATTGCGCGTAAGGCAGTTGATAACTGCGTTCATCATCGGCAAGCGCGTTGAGCGCGGCCACGGCGGGATCAATGTCGAAACAAAGATTGTTGTGCGGGCTAGACGCGGATGCCGCGTCGGGATTGACTTTGGTGTTCATAGGATGATTCATGGATTTGTTGGATGTTTCTACGGAGCGAAAGAGATTGCGCGACACGCTGGCGGAATTGTTTTATGAAACGATTGCCGCGCTGCAAAATGTTCTGGATGAATTCCCGCCGGTGAACGTGCGGAACAACTTCAACAGCTGCCAGCCGCGCGCTGGAACGGGTGACGTGCGAACGCAACAATTCAGCATCGTCGGTGAAGACCTGGCAACGCTCCCGTCCGCGCGAGATACTAACGTAAAATTGCTCCTGATGGACGGCGGGCAGCGAACGCGATGACGCGACCACCAAAACTTCATCCACAGTCTTGCCCTGGGCGGCGTGGGATGTGACGGCGTAGCCGTGTGTGAACGTGCGGTAATTTTCAGGAATCACCCGGCCATCGGTCAGCAAAACGGAATCGCCTTGAATTGCTTTCACCTCCACCAATTCGCCGTTCACAAATTTCTTCTGCCAATTAGATTGCAGCAACAGTTTGTCTCCGGCGGCGACTTTCAATTTCCGTTTCTCCCCCACATCAAACGAGGCGAAGCCCCGACCCAATGGGAAAAGAGTTTCAGAACCATCGGCACGTTGAACTTTGATTGAATCATTTTCGATGGCGACCACCGCGACCGTTTCACCTTTGTCAAAACCGGCTTTTCGCTGGTGAAATTGTATCGCCATGCCGGAATGATATTGCCCCACATCCCGTTTCTGCGCTTCCGTCCACGAGAGCGAATCAAAGACTTGAAATTCCCTTTCATCACCGGCCAGCCGACCGGACGTTTTCGATGCGTCGCGGATTTTCTCCGTCACCGCCTCGATTTCATTCCACGTTGGCGCGACCAGCAACGCAGATTGATTTCGCCCCAACGCCTTCAGATACGCCTGCGCAGCCGAGTCGTGAAGTTTGTCATTTGGAAATTCCGCGACCGCGCCCATGCGTTCCAGTTGGGCGAACGCTTCAGTTGTTCGTTTCTGTGCCGCCAGTTCGACGGCCTTGCGATACTCGGCACGACGTTGACGACGGATGCGCGTCAACTGGCCGGATTGAAAGCTGGAATGCTGCTCTAAAATCCGTAACGCATCGCCACGCGCCACCGAAGCGTGCTGGCCGGTGTCGCCCGACAGAACGATGCGTGCGTCACTGGCCATCTCAAAAAGACGTTTCATATCATCAATGCCGACCGCCCCGGCTTCATCGAGGACAACTAATTTACGAGCGGACAGCACAGATTTTGACTGCAATAAACTTTGCAACGTCACCGCATCGAATCCCTCTTTTCGCAAAACATCTGTCGCCGCCGCCGTCGGCGCACAGAACACCGGCTCAATCTTCACTCCAGCGCAGGCGTTGACCAGCTCGCGTAGCACCGTGGTTTTGCCCGTGCCGGCCAGTCCACGGATGCCGGTGATGCGGTCGTTGGTTTTCAGGATGTGCAGAATTGCCCGTTGCTGGTCTTCGCCGAGCCGTTTGGCAGGTTGATAATTCGCGTGCACCGGCACGACCGTGTCACATCCAGTGTTGACTGTCCGAATCAAATCCAGTTCTGTCGCCAAAATCTGCCGCGTGGAAAAACCGTTTTGAGTTCGCATCAAATCCGGCGATTGTTGCACCGATGCTTTTAGCCTGGGCAAATTCACTTCGCCCAGACGACGCGAAAGTGCAACCGCCATCAATTCATGTTCCGGCACGACGGACTTGCGCTCAAAAACATGAGCGACGGCATACGCCAGCATTTTGGGTTCATTGTTTGAATCCGACAGGATTTGTCCAATTCGAGCGGATGCCGAAACTCTGCGGAGCGATTGCACTTCATCCGAAGATAATTGGGCCAGTTGATGTTTGCGCACTTCAGCCGTTGAGACGCCCTTGAGTTTCTTCGCGCGACTTTGATGCACCGCATGGGAGATTTCGGTGTTGGTAAGTTTTCGACCCAGCTTTTGTTCCATTTCTTTTACCGCCTGGTCACGCTGTTGCGCGCGTTTGGAAAATTTCTGCAACACCTCGTCACTCACACCCTCGATTTCAAAACCATGCTTGGCCGGACGGATGCGATAGCCGACAGCCAGAATCTGTTGCGCCAGTTCATTCCGATATACCGCCGTGGCATAGCGGATCGCGTCATACATCGGTCGGGCTTGAAGCGCCTTCCAACATTGTTCGTGTTCATCGAACGTGGCGTTGAACACGGTGCAATGCGTATGCAACAACGGGTCAAGTTCGCGGGAACTGTCATGGACAAACGCGGCAGCGACCAGATTGCCGGTTGTGCGGTCACGCTGGCTACCGTTCTTGCGGATGCGGGCTGCCGCGAAAGTTTCAAGTTCACGGAATGCAACGCGCATGGCTTCCTCATGTGCCGCCACCAGCCGTTCATCATTCAATGTCACCGCCAGCACCGACACGGATTTGGGCGGCGAGCAGGTGAAATCGAAAAACACCCGGCGCTGGTCGTTCGCGTTCTGCCTCAAGGTCAGTTGTTCGCCAGTCTGCGGATGCTGGTTTTCACAAAGCGCGTGAAATTGTTCGCGCGTGACCTGCCCGCTCAAACCCAATCGTTCCGTTCCCGCGCCGATCCACTGGCCGGGCCGGACTTCACCGGCGGCGTAATAATCGTTCTGCGCCAGATGCTCGTCGAAGTAGTTCTCGGCATCGGCCAGATTTTTATGGGCAACGGCTGTGAACATAAAACACAACATTATCTGTTTTCAAAAATGCTTTGTTCGTTTTCCGAACAACTTTTAATTTCCCGAATGTTTTCATTTTTCGTTTTGTTATTTTACGCGAAGGCGAATCGCCAAAGTTGTCTTTGGGACACAAAATGCTTCTCTCGCTTTTGCCATGTCATTGCCCGGTTGAATCAAAAATTGTTCATGCGGCAATTTTACCGGATGCGCCGTCCGCCTTTGTGCAACGGGCTGCACAATCGCTTTATATCTTTCTGTTAACATTCACCGTTTGTCATTTTGCCCGAATCGCCACCCATTTGGTTCAAGCGTTGAACAAAATGATTCACGGCGTATTTTCCCAGATTACCGAATCCGTTTTGTTTCATTTTGGCACAAAATGAAATCCGGGCTTTTGAAGATTTATAGCTGTCAGCCTGGCGGAATTCGGAGCGGTGAAGCTGCAAGCTATGCAAGAAATGGAAATTGTTTCGATGTTTGCACCCAAGCGGTTCGCCTGCTATTCGTCCTGCGTGGCAAAGAATTATCCATCCCGAATCGTTTGCTTGAGCGCCGAAGCAGTTGAAATTATTTATGCTCTCGGCTCCGGCAACCGGATTGTCGGCGTCACCGGCTTCGCCGTTGAACCACCTGCCGTGAGGCGCAAACCTCGTGTCAGCGGATTTTCCAGCGTCAACTTTGACAAGGTGAACGCGCTCAAGCCCGACCTCATCATCACGTTTTCCGATGTGCAGGCGGAGGCGGCAAAAGAATTGATCCGGCGCGGACATACGGTGCTGGCGACAAATCAACGTTCGCTGGCCGAAATTTTTGAGACGATTTTGTTAATTGGCCGCGTCGTTGGACGTGAAACGCAGGCGCAAAAACTCGCTGACAAAATGCGCGCGGAAATTTTTCGCCGTCGCCCACGCAAATCAAAACAGCCGAAGGTTTATTTCGAGGAATGGAATGACCCGCTCATCAGCGGCGTCCGTTGGGTGGGTGAATTGATTGAGGCGGCGGGCGGTGAAGATATTTTCCCCGAATTGCGAAGCCGTTCACGCGCTCCTGACCGGGTTGTGACCACTGATGAAATCATCCGCCGCCAGCCGGACATCATCATCGCAAGCTGGTGCGGTAAGAAAGTCAACTTCAATGAAATTTGTCAGCGACCGGGTTGGAACGTCATTCCTGCCGTTCGCAATGGCCACATTCACGAAATCAAATCGGCGCACATACTTCAGCCCGGACCAAGTTTGCTGAAAGGTTTCCGACAGTTGCGCGAAATTCTTTCAAAGATAACTTGACTGTAACCATCCTTATATGGTATTCGTCTTCCCGTTCGATGAAAACTTGCTTGAACATATCAACCACGAGTTGGCCGATTATGTCGGTCGCGAAAGCGACACGTCATAGCCGGTTAAGCCAGGGTTGTGTGTTTAGCCTTGGCCTATCCATCGCGTATTCCGGGCAAAAGACGGAAACCAATTTGGATAGACTCACGGTAAGCAGGTAAAGAATCGAAAGAGGATTTTTCAAACCCTGCTTACTGGAAGGTAAGCAGGGTTTTTTATTTCCCTGCATAACCGGCAGTGTGAAAGTAACCAAACGAAAGAGTAGTAATCTGTGAACAAGAAAACAGCGACGTCTAAATGATGTCCGACAGCATAAAACTAATAATGGCGCAGAGGATGCAAAACTCCTCACCGGTGGGGTCTGTCCACAGGTCGCTGATAAGCGCGCCGAGATGGTTTGAAACGCTTTTACATATTAAGGGCTTCGCAGGAGGTGTGCCCATAAACACCGAAACAGCCGCCGTGAAACCGCGGGTTGGGATCGAATAGATCGCCAAGAGGTGTTTGTTCTTTATTGAAATGGCATGGGCCGGGAGCACAAAGCTCCCGGCCCTTTTACTTTCGCGGTTGTGATTTAACAGCAGAATGGCTCCTTGCCAAGGAGCACGTCCGGGTGCGATTCCCGGCAACCGCACCAATTTTCTTCATAGGCCGCGCGCCAGCTTGCGCAGTAGAGTTTCCAAAACTCAACGAGCGTGGGGCAGCACCACGGCGGCCTGCCAAATCGTAAATCGTAAATCCAAAATCATAAATTTTTTCCGGGGTCGTGGCAGACAAGCAATGCACTTGCCTTGCAAGCAAGTTGATGTGGGAGCGTTACCCACCGACTCCACCAATTTCAACTGCGGGGAGAATCAGATTCAGGTGAGTTTCATAAGCTCTACCTCTGTGGGTGCAACTCCCACCCCCGCAACCAATAAATGTCTATATGGGAAGTGATCCGGCTGCCCGACTGTAAATCGGGTGTCGCAAAATAAATCCGGAAGCGACGACTGGAGCGTTACCAGCACTTCCCACCATTTCGCTCTCGTAGCTGAATAGAAAAGCAGCCCGTTGTCTGCGGGAAGAGTGTGGGTGCAAGTCCCATCGAGAGCGCCAATTTCAAATCTTACCGCGAAGCTGATTCCCAGGGTTTTAGCGTCGCGTTTCTCCCGTCCCGATTTTCTTCAAATCATCGGGGCGAATCAGCGCGTAGCGTAGTAGCCAACGCACTCGGCTTGGGACCGAGGGATCGCAGGTGCAAATCCTGCCGCGCTGACCAATTTCAAATGCTGTCGTGGCCGAATATATGAGGCATCCGTCTTCTAAACGGAACGATGCAGGTGGGAATCCTGCCGGCAGCACCATTGCCAGGTAGTGTCAAAGTAGCACGCCGGCCTGTTAAGCCGCGCGGTGTTGGTGCGAGTCCAACTCTGGCAGCCAATTCACGGAAGGCAGGCAGATATAAGCTGGCTGCACTTGTCCCGAAAACAAGATCGGCATCGCCGAGGTCGGAGCATTACCGACGCCTTCCGCCACGTCTCGTAGCTCAAAAGCAGAGCACTCGCCCGATAAGCGAGAGAACGCGGAGCGTTACCGCGCGGGACGACCACTCTCTCCGAATAGCTGAGGCAGATTAGCGCGGCTCTGAAAAAGCCGAGACGTCGGCGCGATACCGACTTCGGAGACCAATTGTTGTCCCTACGCAAGTAGTCCGTGAATGCAAAGCAGTCGAGCGCTCTGCCCTTCAAGCAGAACCTAGCCGGTGCGAGTCCGGCCACGGATACCAATTTGCTCTCAAGGTGTAATTAGTTCTGCACGCCGCTCTGCGAAGGCGGAGGTTCGTGGTGCAAGTCCACGTGAGAGCACCATTTCGCCTCTGTGCCTCAGCAGCTACAGGAGCGGTTTCGTAAACCGCTATTCGTCGGTGCAAGTCCGACCGGAGGCTCCATCAGGATTGTGGTGTAATTAGCAGCATCTCTCCCCGTGAAGGAGACGGTTCGGGTGCAAACCCCGGCATCCTGACCAAATTTTCGGCGGCGCGAGTGCGTCGTCGTTTTACAACTAAAACCCTCAACCCGGAGGCCGTATGGCAAATCAATCATTCGATCAAGACAGTTCGTTTTTTCGAGATCACCAGCAAACGTCGCAAAGGTTTCCCGTCCGAGACTCGCGTGAAGCGCGGTTTCCGCATCGTGCATGGCGAAAAAGAGCTTCAAGAGAAGCTCGGTCGCAATGACCCATGCCCCTGCGGTTCAGGACGCAGCTTTCAAAAACTGTTGCCTCCGCTCCGGTCGTTACGACGGCAGCCAGCGGAATTATTACTTCCGTGAGTAACTGTCAAAATCATTTCAGACTTTGAACCAGTTCGCAGCGTTCTCGGCAGTTCGCCGAGAGTGTCCTGCATTACGCTGGTTCAATCGCGGTTCGAATCCGCACTCGGCTGAAAACCGATCCATTGGCTGGAACGGGAGAAATCCCACCACGGTTCGAGATAGCAAGACCGGCGCGCAAGCGCAGCCCGAAGTCGGCTCTGTGAAAATCGCGCGAGCGGTTTTCCCGCCGCCGGACGGTGGTCTGCTGTCTCGGACTTCCAATTTTTAACAACTCAAGAAAGGAAAATAACCATGAACTACGAAATACTGTTTGCAATTATTGTCGCCGCCATTTTTACGGGCGTGATTGCTTTGCCTGTCATCAAGAAATTGCGACGCGCGTTTGACGTGCCCGAAGGGTGGGCGGGACTCGTGTATCACCACGGCCTGTTTGTGCGGCGCAACAACGCGGGTCGTCATGTCATCTGGGGCTTTGGCTGGACGGTAAAATTGATAGACCTCCGAAAGACTTCGCTGCTCGTGGCGGGACAGGAAGTCCTCACGGCTGATAATGTCGGCCTCAAATTGAGCTTGGTCGTCACGAGCCAGATTACCGACCCAGCCAAGGCCGCTCACGAAACGCAGAACTGGGTGAGCGATCTCTACAACTCGGCCCAGCTCGCTGTGCGCGCGGTCGTAGGTGGAGTTGCCGTCGAAGCACTGCTCAATCAGCGACTCGAAATCGGCACACAGCTTCTGGCGCGCGTGCAGCCGGAAGCTGCGAAGATTGGCATCAACGCTCTCGCTGTCGAAGTGAAGGACGTGATGTTCCCGCCTGACTTGAAACGCGCCTTCGCCGATGTGCTAAAGGCAAAGCAAGAAGGTCAAGCTGCGTTGGAGCGTGCCCGTGGTGAAAGTGCCTCGTTGCGTAATCTTGCCAATGCCGCGCGGCTGCTCGATGGAAACCCGGCGTTGCAGAATCTGCGCCTGATGCAGTCGCTGACGGCGGCGCACAACGCGGGCAACACATTGGTGCTCGGCGTGCCCGGCGGTTTCGTGCCGCTGAAAGCAGGCGCACCTGCACGCAATGCTGAAGAAGATAAAACCGAATAACAACGCGGGCAAAGGCGAAAACTTTCGCCCGCACTTTAATTTCAAATCCCGTTGGCCGAGGAGTTCAGGCGGCGGTTTGCAAAACCGCAGAGGCTGGTGCGATTCCAGCACGGGATTCCAACGAGCATAGGTGTTGAGAGATACACGCCGGTCTTCCAAACCGGAATACAGGGCGCGCTACCCTGATGCTCGACCAATTTTCGCGACGCGAACACCGGTGCCGGTCAGGACTTCACAGGCCTGACTGCGGTGGTTCAACTCCGCCTTCGCGTTCGCGTTTGGGTTGCAAGCATTGCAGCGATGCAGCGGTCTCTTAAACCGCAGAGCACGGGGCGGCACCGTGGCGACCCACCATTTTGCCGATGTGGCTCAGCAGCGACAGCAGCAGTTTTGTAAACTGCCGGGCATTGCCCCACGAGAGTGCAAGTCTCTCCGTCGGCCCCATTTCGCATCCGTGGTGAAATTATTATCATCCTCCGCTTCGAACGGAGAGTTTGCAGGTGGGAGTCCTGCCGGATGCGCCAAGATTTATCGGCGCGTTAGCCCAACAGAAGAGGCGTCCCGCTCAGGACGGGAAGGTTGAAGGTGCAAATCCTTCACGCGCTACCAAATTTATTTTGCCCACGTAGTCCAACGCAGAGACGGCGCACTTAAAACGCGCACAATGTCGGTGCGAGTCCGACCGTGGGCACCAACCGCGTGTAGCCCAATGAAGAGGCGTTCCGCTCAAGACGGAAAGGTTGCAGGTGCAAATCCTGCCACGCGGACCAATTTGGAATGTCAACCGGACGAGCGACCGGGCCTCGGTGCTAACGAGTGCGTGCCTTCGGGCAAGTGGTGCGAGTCCACGACATTCCGCCATTTTTCGGCGTGTAGTTCAAAGAGAACCGGCGGCTTTATACCCCGCATCGCACTAGATCAGTGCCGAGTCCGGGAGCGTTACCCGGCACGCCGACCACATTTTACATCTCTGAGCGCGCGTCGCTCGAAAGGCCCCGCTCTGCGGGAACCAAGCCGGTAATCGAGACCGGCCGGAGGTGTTTTTGCTCGTGTAGCCCAATTAGAAGAGGCACGACGTCGAGAACGTCGCCGGTGTCAGTGCGAATCTGACCACGAGCACCAATTTTGGCCTGCAAGCATTAAAGTGATGCAACGGACTTTTAATCCGTAGAACAGGGCGCGTTACCCTGGCGGGCCACCAATTCATTGCGGGATGGAGTAATAGCAACTTGGCGCTCTTTGAAAGCGTAGTTGCCGGTGCGAATCCGGCTCCCGCAGCCAATTTCGCCTGGTGGTGAAATAGAATCACGTCTGGCCTACACCCAGAAGTCGAGGGGGCAGAACCTTCCTAGGCGACCATTCAATGCCTCGTTGCATAACTAGAAGTGCGCCGGTCTCTGACACCTGCGGTCTTGGTGCGAATCCAAGCGAGGCAGCCAATTTTCAATAAAGAACAAACACCGAAAAATTTATGTCCGACATATTGAACAAAACAATCGTGCTCGTGCTCAACCGCAACTGGCAGGCGATCAACATTCGCACGCCAGCCGACGCGTTCTGCCAAATGGCGACGAACGTAGCGACCGCGCTGGAGATTGACGGCAAAGAACACATTCGTCCCGTCGCATGGGACGAATGGATCACGCTGCCGGTTCGCGATGGCGACAACGCCGTGCGCACCACGCGCGGCGCGATCCGCGTGCCGACCGTCATCGTGGCGGTCAACTACGCGCGCGTGCCGAAGAAGCGCCCGAAGCTGTGCGCCCGCGCCATCCGCGAGCGCGACGGCAACCGCTGCCAATACACCGGCGCGTTGCTGCGCCCGGACGAAGGCAGCCTCGACCACGTCGTGCCCCGCTCGCGCGGTGGCCCGGACACGTGGGAAAACCTCGTGTGGTCGAGCAAGCAGGTGAACACCCGCAAGGGCAACCGCCTGCCGCACGAAGCCGGCTTGAAGCTGCTCCACGAACCGCGCGCGCCGAAGGAACTGCCGGTGTCGGCACTCATCCGCAACGCCCACGGCATCGCGGAATGGAAATTGTTCCTCAATGAATGAAACAACGGGAGGGCGAGTGTCAAAAGCTCGCTCTCCCGGATAAAAATGTTTAAAATTCAAACTGTTGGCGAACAAGACATCAATTTTTTATGAGCGAAGAAAATTTTGAAATCGTTCCAATTGAAGCGAAGGGTGGAATGGTTGTCGCTTCAGGCGTTGATTTGCTGCTTCAGCAAATTCGTCCCGAATGGGTTGACCGCTCACTTATTCAGCGTGTCAAGAAACTCCTGCCGATTGACCCAAGCAGTGCTTGCCAAAGAATCTTTAATGCGGCGATTCATGATCTTCGCCAAAAAATTGTGGTTGCTGGAATAGACATCGCGGATGAAGCGGCGACCAGGTTTAAGCTGCCGTCCGTGAAAAGAACCGAGGACATTTCAGAGTCGTATTCTGTTTCTAACATTATTGACTTAGCATATCGAATGGGAATTTTGCTTCGGCCTGAGTGGAGAAGGTTGAGTCGCTGTTACGAAATTCGTCGGGACTTAGAGCACGAGGACAACGAATACGAGGCTACAGTTGAAGACATCGTTTACATTTTCAAAACCTGCGTAGAAGTAGTGCTCAAGCACGACGCTTGTGAAATCATCCGCGTTTCCGATGTCAGAGATACCATTAGTTCGCCCACGCCAGTTACGGCCTCGGCTGAATTTTTGAAGAACTACCAAGTCGCTCCGCATCCTCGCCAGATACAAATAATGGAATTGCTCATCAATACAGCACTTGATTCTGGAAAAGCTGACATCACGCGCCAAAATGCGATGGAAATGCTGCGACATTTCAAGCCGATCACTCTCAATAATGTAAAAATTGATCTGGCAAAAACATTTCAGGAACGCATCAAGAACAAGCCCATCGTTCTGGCGGTGGCGAAAGTTTCTTATGTCGGTGGGATAATGCCATATCTAAAACAGCGGCAAATCGAAGAATTCTTTGATGGGTTTCTTAAGCGTTTTGTCGATGTTGGGCATGGTTGGACTCGCCACGAAAAGCATAGCGACTTGCTCGACGATTTTGAAGATGTAGGTGGTTTGGTAACATGTGCCGAAAGACCGCGCAAGGGCATCGTTCTCTGGCTTACACTTTGTTATCTTGGCGAGCCGGGTGGTTACGGCATGGGGCACAATCGGGCTGTATTCTATAGCAATGTGGCCGCACCTCGAATCGAAAAATTGTTCAAAGCGGCGCGCGATTTGATTGAACAAGATTTGCTCGACACGGCTAACGACCCACGCGTCAAGGCCGCTTTGTGCAACAAACATATCAATCGGCGTTTTGAACTGTTGAGAGACTTTGTTTCCGCAAAAGCAGAAGCCGGGTGAAATGAACACCAAAGATTTTCTCCGTCTCGGCGTGCCATTGGGACAGGCGACCCGCCGCGCGACTGATTTTATTTCCAAACTCATCCTCGGCGGCGGCGACAAGTCGCGGTTGCACGCGGAAGTCGCGGCCATTGTCGCCAATCCGTCGGCGTTCGTGGATGACCCGTTGCGCGGCGAGTTTGCGAAGGCGTTGCTCAACGCGCCGCCACCGCCGCGCGCCGAGCCGGTGAAATACCGACAGTGGGGCGAAGGTCTCGAACACGACGCGGTGATGCAGATGGAAAAGGCGTGTCTGTTGCCGGTGTCGGTCGCGGGCGCGCTCATGCCGGACGCGCACGTCGGCTACGGCCTGCCCATCGGCGGCGTGCTGGCCACGGACAACGCGGTGATTCCTTACGCCGTAGGCGTGGACATCGCGTGCCGCATGAAGATGACGGTGCTGGATATTCCGTTGCGCGACCTGGAACAAAAGCAGGATCGCCTCGCGCGCGCCATTGAGTCGGAGACGCGCTTCGGTGTGGGCGCAAATTTCAGAGAACGTCGCGCGCATGATGTGCTGGACGCGGATTGGTCGGTCAGCCCGATCACGAAACAGAATAAGGACAAAGCCTGGTCGCAACTCGGCACAAGCGGCAGCGGAAATCATTTTGTGGAGTTTGGCCTGTTCACGGCGCATAACAAAATCAATAACCTTGAAGCAGGAACTTATGTGGCGTTGCTGTCACACAGCGGCAGTCGCGGCACGGGCGCGGCGGTGTGTGATTATTACAGCAAGATTGCGTTCAGCCAATTTCCTGATCTGCCGGGCGAACTGAAGCGGCTCGCGTGGCTGTCGCTGGATTCGCAGGAGGGGCAGGAATACTGGAACGCGATGGAGTTGATGGGACAATACGCCGCAGCTAACCATGCCTGCATCCACGAACACATCGCGGAAAATCTCGGCGCAACAGTTTTGCTCGATTTGGAAAATCACCACAACTTCGCATGGAAGGAAAAACACACCATTGAAGGCGTGGAACGCGAAGTCATCGTGCATCGCAAAGGTGCGACACCGGCAGGCGCAGGTGTGTTGGGAATCATTCCCGGCTCGATGGCAACGCCGGGATTCGTCGTGAGCGGCAAGGGAAATTCTGAATCATTAAACTCCGCATCGCATGGTGCTGGCCGAACGATGAGCCGCAAGTCCGCAAATGAGAAATTCAACTGGAAAGACGTGAACCGCTTTCTTAAGCAGCAAGGCGTGACGCTGATTTCCGCCGGCCTCGACGAAGTGCCGATGGCCTACAAAAACATCCGCGAAGTCATGGCGGCGCAAAACGATTTGGTCACGGTGCTCGGCCAGTTTGACCCCAAGCTGGTGAAAATGGCACCGAGCGGCGAGCGCCCGGAGGATTGAGCAAAGGAATCAATTAAAATGGTATGCCACGAAATGCAAATATCATCGGAAGAAACGTCGCCAAATTTCGGTATCAAGCAGGCTGGACGCAGGAATTTCTCGCCGCCAAAATGCAAGTGCTTGGGTGTTACATAAGCCGCGACATTATTGCCAATATTGAAACCCGCCGCTCTGCCGTAACTGACAAGCGAATCGCATTCTTTGCTGCGGCTTTTAGAGTTCCACCATCTCGTTTTTTTCCGGCGGGCCTGACTTTGAACTGGCCGAAGGATCAATAATTTCCAAGATTCAAATGAAAATCCTCGTCACCAGCGACCTGCATCAGTGGATTCCCAAGTGGAAGGATTTGGTGAAAGTCGTAGGTCAGGAAAAGCCGCGTTTTATTTTAATCGCCGGCGACTTGTTGCCAAAAACCGGCGGTTATGCGGCGCAGAAAAAATTCTTTTCGGAAATGGGAACTTATTTCCAGAAAATGAAACGCAGCGCCTCGGCCACAGTGTTGATATATTTGGGCAACGATGATTTTCACATTCTTGAACCGATGCTCGATAACCTGGAGGCCAAGGGGCTGTGCATCAATTTGAACGGACGGATTCACCGCGAGGAGAATTTGATTTTCTGCGGCATGAACAAAGTCCGCGATTATCCGTTCGGCTACAAGCACTGGTGCGTGCCGGATGGAAAATTTCTAGCCTGCCCGCAACAATTCTGCGGCGAAGGGTTGACCGTGAATGAGCACGGCGAATTTGTGCCGTTGAAAAATTTGGTGGAACATCTGTCCGCCAAACCGTCCATCAAACAGGAATTGGAACGGCTTAAAAATCAGTTGGCCGAGAGTGAAATGCGGCGGAGCATCTGGATGGTTCATCAGCCGCCGACGGAATTGGGCATGGACATTTGCGGCAACGGTCAACATGTCGGGTCGCCCACAGTGCTTCAATTCGCCACTGATAATCAGCCGTTGCTTGGCTGTAGCGGACACATCCATGAGTCGCCCTATCAAACGGATGGAAAATGGATTGCCCATGTCGGAAAAACGGTATGGCTGCAACCCGGCCAGATTGATTTCAAACTCCATTATGTGACATTGGAAATTGCCGGGGACTTTTCCATCAACTCAATCCGTCACAGTATTTTTGGCGAATCGCCGGCGCTTTGACTGTCCGGCTTTCCGGCTGACGCGACGGAAACCGAACAGACAAATCGCCTCACAATTGAACCTAGACGGCAGCGCAGTCAACGTCAGTTTCCAAAATCCCGCGACTCCACAGCCGTTGCGTCCGCTCCGATTTCAGAAACGGACATTCACTGCGCCAATCATCACCCAATTTGATACGTCCAGTCGAACGTGAATGGCGGCGGTTTTCTGAAATTGAAAACCGGAACATTTTGGATAGACACCATCCCCTTAATGAAATCAAGGTTAGCATTTCAGTTAGCAACATGGTTGGCATTGACCTTGGGAGCTTGCTAGCCTCTGTCGGATTTCTTCATCGGCGGAAAGTTTCTTGGCGGGGAGTAGTGCAGTTTGGGGCGTTACTGTCTGCAATTGGGAAGCGGACAGCGATGTTAACAATGATTCAAGTTCAGACACACGATTCTCAAGGCGAAGGATTTCCCTGTTAGCCGCACCGACACTCCAAAAACGAAGCTTGGGAGGCCAGCACGAACAGTTGCAGCCGCACCTGGTTGTCCACAAAATCGTGACAGGATACTGTCTTTAAGAAATCGTTATCAGTTCGTAACGAGAGAATGGAAAGCGCGATAGCAGTCAATCGAACTTGGTCCGGCCTTGTAGCAACTGGCAGGCGATGGCCTTGATATTCAAACTCACCGACAGGACAACCAGTAAACCAAACGAACAATAGCCATCGCTCCAAATAAGGTTTGAGTAAACGAGCCTGCGCTCCATTTGCTTTCCAATAAACAGCTAACGGCTTAACAATAAAAGTGAATCGTCCGGATTACGGTGGCTGGCGGCGGCGCGACGACTACCGGTTTCCAAAAATGAACCGCCAGCACGCACGCCGCCAGAAATACTCCGGCCGGCAAAATAAATTTTCCACTCACGGCTGTTTGATTTTATTTT
>DATJRH010000016.1:0-66225 GCA_035504945.1 Candidatus Aquilonibacter sp.
ACGGAAGCCACCCAAATTGAATCAGTGATATGAGAGAGTTGCCGCCTAACAAGTCGCCGGAGCCAACGCCGGTTGGCGCTGGCAGTTCCGCTTCGCGGTTAACGGTTTTTGGTCCGGCGTGGCTCAGCTTTTTTCGTTAGGCTGCTCGACACCATGAAGCTATTACCAGTCATTCTTGCATTTCTTGCCGGAGCCATAATCGCATCGGCAGTTTGGTGCGTGCTTCTGGTCAGATGTCAGATTGAGATGGCCGCCGGTTATTTAAGCATGGATGACGAGCAGGCCATGATTAGCGAGCGGGTTTTGAATTACATGAGTTATCCAGACCCCGCTACGCAGCGCCTGCTGATATTCAGCGCAAGCAATCACATTACGTTTTTTCCAAGCGACGTTGAGTATTGGGACAAGAGGTATCCGTATATGCACATCGAGCGGCGTTCCGCTTCGCTGATTGCAGGTTATCAGATGTTTTCTCGCACGAACAGTGTGCTCAACGGAGCAAAGCCGCAGCCTAACACCGCGCTGGAGCCAACGCCGACTGCCCGATGAAAGTTGAGGGTTGAATGTTGAAGGTTGAAAGTTATTATTTTGGTGCGGAGCCGCTCGCCCGTCGGCGTGGCTCAGCTTTGGAACGTTAGGCGGCATACACATTATGAAAAAACGAACATTCTTTCTGGCATCTTTGCCGTTCGGATTAGCCGCGTTGACTGCACAGGCTTTTCTTTTTTATTTCATTATTCAAGCGGTAAGTGAAGCGGTAGGTGAAGCATACGGTCGCGTGATGTGGCTCATGCCGCCGTTTATGTTCTTTCCGCACTCACAATCTGCACAGCCCACACCCGCTGGAAGTTCTGATGGGATTGCCATTTTTATCATAACGGGTGGTGTTATTTCCGCTGTATTGAGTTTGGTTTGTCTGATTGTTTCATTTCGTCGGCATGAGCCGGGATGGGGGTGGCGAATCATTCCAATCACATTTTTGACAGCATATCTGGGAACGTGGCTGATTTTATTGCATGGTTGAGTTTTATCGCGCCGCCTAACACCGCGCTGGAGCCAACGCCGACTGCCCCTTGAGTTTATGGACGGTTTGAGTTATAAAACGGTTATCGAGCTTGCGGAGCCACTCGCCGGTCGGCGTGGCTCAGCTTTGGATCGTTAGGCGGCATCACGCACACCCGAAACGTTTGCTGCGGGTGTTGCGTTAAGCCCAGCGCGGATTTCGCACGCATCCGAAATGTTTGGTAAATCTTTGGGCTTTGGGTTTTCGCAAACGGGAATGCGGTTATTGATCTTCTTGTCGGAAATGCAAGAGGTCACGCCCCCAACATTTCCCAAACCTTTGTGGCCGTTCATGTCGTCACCAAACATTCCCCAAAGCCACTTTGCCGCCCAAACTTTTCCAAACATTTTTTTGCGCGTAGTTGAACGCAGTTGCATAAATAGCTTGCATTTACAATGTGTTTCGCGTATATCTGTGTGCGGATAGGTGCAACAAAATAAAATTATGAGCAATGACATGAAAGGCGGTTTTATTGCTTGGGGTGCAAGAGGTCGCGAGTTCAAATCTCGCCGCCCCGACCATTTTCCCGTCGTCCCGCGCGCGTCAATCCCCGCGATTGAAAATCAGCAAATCGCTGTCATCCTTGATGGTCAGCCGCGTGCCGTCCGTCTGAGCGGTCATCGTTTTGGTTTGGCCGTTGCTGGTGAGCGAGAGGTCGTAATTGGTGTTGTCCGCCGTCCAAGTGCCCTTCCAGGTGGCGGTTTCCGTGGTTGGTGGATTGCCGGGGACAAGGTGCGGCATGTCTATCAGAAAAGCCTGCCCGTCGCTGTCGGCGGCAAACGCCGTGTCCGCATAATTGGTAATCATCCAGGTGCGCACGGCCATCATTTCAGAAGCCGAAATGTTTGGGCGCGACACACGCAACATGGCGAACGTGGTGCTCAAGTTGAAGTCCCAGTGTCCAAGAATTTTTTCCGAACCATATTTGGCCGACTGGCCGGTGACCAAATAGTTTGTCAGGTCATCCAGGTTGTTTGTTACGAGGTTCCAAATTAAATTGATCGTGTCGTTGTTCTGCCAGATGGCCTTGGCCGGTGGATAATTCAGCAACTGGCCGGCGGGCGCGTGACTCTTCCAGGCGCTCTGAAAATCGGCGTCCTGTCCGAGTTGCTGGAAATCGTCGCGCTCGCCCAGCGAAATGAACGGCGGATAACCCGCCAGCCGGTCACCCAACTGCGGATTTTGATAAAGCAGCCCGGCGAGGTCGGCGGCCTTGAAATAATTGTCCGGCAGCGGGTCAACGGCGCGCGCGACCTTCGCCAGTCCCGTGCTTTCCAAATCGCGCCCCATTTGATTCAACAGCCGGACGGACCGCGCCTCGCTGTCCGACGGCGCGACCTGCGCCGTCCAATAGCTGAAGTCGTAAATCACAAACGAAATCAGGACGAGATAGACCAGACCGTTCACAAGGCCGAGGCAGAGTCCCACCGAGCGGCTCGCCCGCTTCCACCATATCTGCTGTAGTTCGTCCGCCTTGTATTTGTAGTAAACCTCCACCTTGCGATGCACAAAAAATCCGGCCGACTTGAACAGGCTCAATAAAATCACAAACACAATGAACGGCGACAGCAGCCAGACCACGATGGGATTGTGAATGCCCAAATGCGGCAGCAACGGCTTGAGCAATCCGGACAGCGGGCCGGCCAGCAGCGCGGAAATCAAAATGCCGACGAGCGAAAAGGCCACGCGAATCGCGCCCTGCCGGTAGCCCACTGCGGCCAGCGACGCCAGCAAAACCAGAGCTAGAATCCAAATGGTCATGTCCACATTAAAAATCATTCGCCAGAAAAAGCACGACAAAAAAGTCGAAGGACGAGCATAGGAGTGATGGCGAAAAACCTTTCGTGTGCCCGGTTTGTTCCTAAACTTTCCCGCGTGCCATTCAAAATCGGCGACAACCTTTCCCTGACCATTGACGACATCGCGTTCGGCGGCGAAGGCGTCGGGCGCGTGGATGATTTTGTCATTTTTGTCCCGTTCGTCCTCGTTGGCGAAATGGTCGGGGTGGAAATCACGGAGGTGAAGAAGAATTTTGCGCGGGCAAAATTGTTGCGCGTGGAAAAATCATCGCCGGAGCGTGTTGAGCCGGAATGCCGTTATTTTCAAAAATGCGGCGGCTGCCAGTATCAGCACGTCGCGTATCCGGTGCAGTTGAAGTTGAAGCACAAACAAATCGCGGATTTATTCGAGCGCGTGGGAAAAATTCCGGCGGACAAAATCACGCCGGTCATTCCAAGCCCGCAATCTTACGGTTATCGCAACCGCATCATGATCCGCAGCCAGTGGAACAAGCCGGAGCAGAAATTGAACATCGGTTTTGTGCGCTGGGATTGCGGGCTGGTCGAGGACATCGAGGAGTGCAAAATCGCCGAGCCGGCATTGAACGAACAAATCCAGCGCGTCCGAAAAAATCCGCCGCCGAAAGGCGGAATCAAAGTCGTGCTGCGCGTGCAGCCGGAAGGCTGGGACGTGCCGCCGGATTCGTTTTTCCAGAACAATTTTTTCCTGCTGCCGAAGCTCGTGGAAACCGTCCGCGAATTGTTGCGCGCGAGCAGCGTGAGGCATTTGATTGATTTGTATTGCGGCGTGGGATTTTTCGGCATCGAATTGACGGGTGCGATGGAAAGCTTCACCGGCGTCGAATACGACCGGCTGGCGATCCAGGCCGCGCGAAAAAATGCGGCGGCGCGGAAGATTGCCAACGGCGAATTCATTTCCGCAGCGGTCGAGGAAGTCCTGCCGGGGTTGCTGAAGAAATTCTCCCCGGAAAGAACGGCGGTGATTCTCGACCCGCCGCGCAAGGGTTGTTTGCCAGAGACCTTGCGATTGTTGCGCGAAACGAGACCGTCGCAAGTCGTTTATGTTTCATGCCATCCAGCAACGATGGCGCGGGACTTGAACATTTTATGCGGGGAGGGTGTCTTTGAGTTGGCGCGCGTGCAGCCGCTGGACATGTTTCCGCAGACGCAGCACGTCGAATGCGTGGCGGACTTGCGCGCGGTGGAAAATCTTGCCAAGCCGCGAAATATCGTCTCAACTGAATGAAATCAATGGAAAACCAGAGCGATCCACGGAAGAATTTTGCTCCGCGCCTGCTGCCGTGGCTTTTGGCGGCGGCGGCGCTGGTGTTTTATGCGTTCACGGTGAACCGCTGGGTGTCGCTGTTTAATCTGCCGACGGTCGCCATCACCTCGGGCTGGACATGGCAGCCGCAGGTGTTGAATCCGCTTTCCTTTGTTGTTCTGTTTCCGTTCCGCTGGCTGCCCGCGCCAGTGATTCCACTGACGTTGAATATTTTTTCCGCCGTGTGCGCTGCGTTGACGCTCGGACTGCTTGCGCGGTCAGTTGCCATTTTACCGCACGACCGCACGGAGGCGCAGCGCGTGCGCGAGAAAAGTGATCTTTCTTTTCTGACGATTGGCAGCGCGTGGCTGCCGCCGCTTCTGGCCGTGCTGGCTTGCGGTCTGCAATTCACATTCTGGCAAAATGCGACGAATTATTCGGGCGAAATGTTCGACCTGCTGCTGTTTGCGTTCGTGGTTTGGTCCTTGCTGGAATACCGGCTGGACGAGCGTGAAGGACGGTTGTTTCTCGCAGCCGCCGTTTATGGCGCGGGCATGGCGAACAATTGGGCGATGACTTGCTATTTTCCGCTGTTCATCGTGGCCATCATCTGGACTCGGGGTTTTGATTTTTTCAACTTGCGGTTTCTCAGGCGGATGTCGCTGTGCGGGCTGGCGGGAATGTTGTTATTTCTTTTGCTGCCCTTGCTGGCGGTAACTTCGGGCGAGTCGCCGTGGACGTTCTGGCAGGCGCTGAAACTCAATCTGATTCCGCAGTATGAAGCGTTGCGGGTATATTTTCTCTGCCTTTTTCATCCGCAATTATATTTGCAATATCTGGCGTTGTTGTTGGTTTATCTGATGCCGGTTCTGGTGCTGTCCATCCGCTGGAAGGCCACCGGCGACCGCAGCCGTCTCGGCATGGCGGTGGCGAATCTCCTGTTTCACCTGGTGTATGCGATGCTTTTGTGTGTCGGCCTGTGGATGGCGTTTGGCCCGCCGTTCAGCCCGCAGGAAAAAGGTTTCGGGCTAACGTTTTGCTATCTTGGGGCGTTGAGCGTCGGCTATTACAGCGGATATTTTTTGCTGGTGTTTGGCAAAGCCCCAGTTAGCCGTTCGCCACGGGCCAGACCGTCGCAATTTGAATTTTTGAACCGCCCGATTGTTGCAGCCGTCTGGCTGCTGGCCATTTTGACGACGGTAGGGCTGATTTACGAAAATGCGTCACAAATCCAAAGCGTCAACGGCGATTCGCTCCGGCGTTACACCTCGTTGGTCGAGGAAAAACTTCCGGCGGCGGGCGGCATTTTATTAAGCGACGATCCACGCCGTTTGTTCCTGGTTCAGGCGGCCCTGACACGGGACGGGCGCGCAAAGGATTTTGTGCCGCTGGACACGGCGGCACTGGAATTTCCCGAGTATCACAAATTTTTGCACGCAAACTATCCGCACCGATGGCCGGACACCGTCGCCGCCGCCGAGCTGACCAACGGCGTCAGTCCGCGCCATCTTGTCGGTCTTATGACCGCTCTCGCCAAGACCAACGCGCTTTATTATTTGCATCCGAGTTTCGGTTATTACTTTGAGGAATTTTACCTTGAACCGCACGGCCTGATTTACAAATTGAATCCGCTGCCGAAGGACACCCTGCTGCCGCCGCTACCGGACAAAAATCAAATTGCCGAAAACGAAGAATTTTGGGCGCAGGCGGATAAAACCGCGTTTGCCCCGGTTGAAAAAGCTCTTGCACTGCCGAACCCGGACGAGCCGCTTTCGCTGGGACAAAAATTGCTCGCGCGCTTGCACGTCTCGCCGGAACCTGACCTAGATGCCATTGTTGCCGGGACGTTTTATTCGCGCGGATTGGATTTTTGGGGCGTGCAACTGCAACGCGCCGGCGATTTGACCAACGCCGCTGCGAGTTTTGAAACGGCGCTGAAACTCAATCCCGACAACGTGGTTGCCGAAATCAACCTCCAGTTCAACCAGACCTTGCGCGCCGGTGGCACCACACCGGTGGACTTGTCCAAAACCACCAGCGATCAATTCGGCAAATATCACGATTGGAACGAAGTGCTCAACGCCAACGGGCCGTTCGACGAACCGAGTTTTTGCTTTGAGGACGGCGTCATCTGCGCGCGGGGCGGGTTGCTGCGCCAGGCCATCGCGCCGTTTGAGCGTGTCCGTCAGCTCGCGCCGGATAATTTGCCGGCGCGGCTCTGGCTCGCGCAACTTTACCTGGCCTCCCACCTGCCCGACCGCGCGCTCGACGCCATTCGCGCCCCGCTCGACCAGCCGGAGAGATTTTCGATCAATGAAACCAACGCGATCCAGCTCAACATTTTTGAAGCCGCCGCCTATTTTCAGAAAAACGACGACGCACGCGGAACACAATTGCTTCAGAGCGAAATTGCCAGCCACCCGACCAACAACGATTTGCTGGTCACCGCCGCGCAAATCTATCTGGCACGCGATTTGTTCACAAACGCGCTCGCCGTCATCAACCACAAGCTGAAATTCACGCCCGACGACCCGACCTGGCTTTTCACCAAGGGTTTTGTTTCCATTCAGGTGAAAGATTATAGCACGGCCATTTCCGCGTTAACCCGCGTGCTTACAATCGAAACCAATAATCCGCAGGCACTCTATAATCGCGCCGTCGCCTATCTGGACAGCGGCAACCTTAACGCTGCGCGCGCCGATTACGAAACGCTGCGCCAGTCTTACCCTGATTCGGTTCAGGTCGCCTACGGCCTGGGCGAAATCGCCTGGCGCCGGCATGACACGAACGAGGCGATTTTGGACTACCAAAAATATCTGGCCGTCGCGCAAACCAACACCGACGAAGCCACAAACGTCCTTCAACGGTTGCGCGAACTGCAAAAGTAAATCATCCTGCCGCGCGTGCGCGTCACTCACGTCATCACCCGTTTGATTGTTGGCGGAGCTCAGGAAAATACCATCGCCACCGTTTTGGGGCTGCGCCAGAAATCCGGCGTCGAGGTGAATTTGATTTCCGGCCCGGCCACCGGCCCGGAAGGCTCGCTGGAATTTGAATTCAAAAAGGCGCCGGGAGTTCTCACCATCGTTCCCGAACTCGTCCGCCCGGTTCAGCCGCTGAAGGATTTTCTCGCTCTACGGAAATTGGAAAACATTTTCCGCGGACAAAAGCCGGACATCGTCCACACGCACAGCGGCAAGGCTGGAATTCTGGGAAGACTGGCCGCCAGACGTGCGGGCGTTCCGATTGTCATTCATACGATTCATGGTCCGTCGTTCGGCAATTTCCAAAATGGTTTCAGCAATTTCATTTTCCGTTCCGCTGAAAAATACGCTGCGCGCGCCACGACCCATTTCATCGTTGTCGCCGACGCCATGAAAAATCAATATCTCGCCGCTGGTATCGGCCAGCCGGAGCAATACAAGAAAATTTTCAGCGGATTCACGCTTGAACCGTTTCAGGCCGCGACCAATGATTCAAATTTTCGAAAGCAACTTGGAATTGCGCCTGATGATTTCGTGGTCGGCAAGATCGCACGGCTGTTCAAGCTCAAGGGCCACGACGATTTGTTTGCCGTTGCGCCGGAACTCGTTCGCCAGAATTCTAAAATCAAATTCCTGCTCGTCGGCGACGGCGAATGGCGCGGACGTTTTGAAAATCTCGCGAAGTCTCTTGGGCTGGAAAAGCATTTCATTTTTGCCGGTCTCGTTCCGCCGGATGAGGTTCCGAAATTTGTCGGCATTATGGACGTGCTCGTTCATTTGTCGTTGCGTGAGGGTCTGCCGCGCGCGTTGCCGCAGGCGTTCGCCGCCGGAAAGCCGGTGATTGCCTACGATTGCGACGGCGCGCGTGAAGTTTGCCACAGCGGCGAAACCGGATATTTGCTCCGTCCCGGCGATTTGAAAAATCTTGCCGGGAAAATTCTCCGGCTCGACGGCGATGTTTCGCTTCGAAAGAAACTTGGACGCCTGGGTCAGAGTTTTGTGCGCGAAAACTTTGGCGTCGAAAAAATGGTGGACGCTACTTACAATCTTTACCTGAAATTGGCCGCCGCGCGCGGCACTCAGTTGTGAGCTTTCCTTTCAACTATTTTCTCGCCGCGTTTGCCGGCGCGTTGGCCGCAACATTGTTCGGCCTGCCGTTCTGGCGCAAATGGTGTTTGCAAACCAATCTGATGGACGATCCGCGCGACGGAAAAAATTACGACGCGCCGAAAATTCACAGCGGCGCCATTCCGCTTGCCGGCGGGCTGGCGGTGCTGGCCGGCATTTTGGCGACGCTCGTTGCGGGAATGTTTTTCACGGCTGCCAGTGTTCACAACCCGGAAGTCCTACCGCCCATTGCTTACGGTTTCAATCGTCGCGCCGTGGAGCTCCTCGCCATCGCCCTCGGCGCCATCGGCATCACCGCACTTGGTTTGTTTGATGACAAGCGCGAATTGAAGCCGCTGCCAAAGTTCGCCGGTCAATTTGTCATCGCCTTGCTCGTCGCCGCGGCGGGCGTGCGCGTCACGCTGTTTGTGCCAAACATCCTCTTTAGCTACGTCGTAACCGTTTTGTGGCTGGTCACGGTCATCAATGCCTTTAATTTTGTGGACAATATGAACGGCCTCTGCGCCGGCCTCGGCGCGATTGGCGCGCTGCTGTTCGCGTTCATTGCCGCAAACAACGGTGAATATCTCGTCGCGCTCATGGGCTTTTTGATGAGTGGTGCGTTGATTGGTTTTCTGCCGTGGAATTTTCCGAACGCCCGCGCGTTTCTCGGCGACTCCGGCAGCCATCTCACCGGCTACCTGCTCGCAGTCATGGCCATTCTGCCGCATTTTTACAACAAACAAAATCCGCATCCGCTCGCCGTGCTCTCGCCGCTGCTGGTGCTGGCGGTTCCGCTGATTGACCTCGCAGAGGTCGTCATTTTACGGACGCTCAACCGCCGGCCATTTTGGATTGGCGACACGAACCATCTTTCGCACCGGCTCGTGCGCGCGGGCCTGAGCCGTACGCGCGCCGTGTTACTGCTCTGGCTGATGGCCATAATGATTGGCGCGCTCGCCATGTTGTGAACCTCTCCATTATTTGTTCGCTTGATGCGCAGAACTTACAAACCTGGATTTCGCACATTTCAAATCGTAAATTTACTTTTACGCTTTTCGTGGTTAAATCTGCGGTGTGAGACTTCTTTTCATCGGCGACATTGTCGGCCAGCCCGGACGCAACGCGGTCAAAACCCTTCTGCCGAAACTTCGCGAACAGCACGCGCTCGATTTCGTCATCGCCAACGGCGAGAACTCCGCCGGCGGCAGCGGCATCACGCCCAAGACGGCGGAGGAAATTTTTTCGGCGGGCGTGGACGTCATCACCAGCGGCGACCATTTGTGGGACCAGAAGGAAGTCATCGAACTGCTTGCGAATGAAAAGCGCTTTCTTCGTCCGTTCAATTATCCCGCCGACGTTCCCGGACGCGGCAGCGGTGTGTTTGAAATCCAAAGTCTGGTTTCAATCGCCGTCTTGAATATGCAAGGCCGGACTTTCATGCAGCCGCCGCTGGACAATCCATTTCTGCTCGCGGCGGAAGAGGTAAAAAAACTGCGCGAGCGGACAAAAATCATCTTTGTGGATTTTCACGCCGAGGCGACCTCGGAAAAGATTGCGTTCGCGCGGTTTCTGGACGGGCAGGTGAGCGCCGTGGTGGGCACACACACGCACGTGCAAACGGCGGACGAGCAGATTTTTTCCGGTGGCACGGCTTATCTGACCGACGCGGGTTTTACCGGTCCGCACGAAGGCGTTTTGGGCCGTGAAATGGAACCGGTCATAAAAAAATTTCTTTCCGGGATGCCACAACGGTTTGAAGTGGCGAGAAACAATGTGCTGCTTCATGGTGCCATGATCGAAATTGACGACGCCAGCGGCAAGGCGGTTGAAATTCAGCGTGTGGCGGAAAATTTGACTTAGCCGCAGATGAAAAGTGGATCATCTTTATCCGAATGGCTGGCGTAGCGCGCCACCCCCCTTAGACTTGCTGTGCGAGCGTCTTGTTCTTGGCGCGCGATTCCTCGGCGAGTTTGTCTTTGAATTTCGCCAGCGCCTTTTTCAATTGCGCGTCGCCCACGGCAAGGATTTGCACCGCCAGCAAACCGGCGTTGCGGCCCGCGCCGATGCCGACGGTGGCCACCGGCACGCCCGGCGGCATTTGCACGATGGAAAGCAGCGAGTCGAGGCCCTTGAGCGATTTGCTTTCAATCGGCACGCCGATGACGGGCAGGGTGGTGAACGCCGCGGTGACGCCGGGCAGATGCGCAGCGCCGCCCGCGCCGGCGATGATGCAGCGCAGGCCGTTTTTTTCCGCCGCGCTCGCATAGGCTTCCAACCCGCGCGGATCGCGATGGGCGGAAATGACCCTAGCTTCGCTGACGATGCCGAATTCAGCCAGCGCATCGGCGGCGGTTTTCATCACGGGCCAGTCCGAATCGCTGCCCATCAAAATGCCGACCAAAGGATTTTTTGAATTGCTCATGCGCGGAAATTGAGCGAAGAAATCGGGCGTTTGGCAAGAATTGAATTCGTGCAAATTCGTGAAATCCGTGTCAACATCCTCCGCCGATGACGACCGCGAATAAAATCACGATTCTTCGCATCCTGCTGATTCCGTTTTTCGTCGTCGAACTGATTTACTACGTCCGCACGGGAAATGAGATTCATTGGCTGCTGGCCGTTCTTTCCTTTGCCATCGCCGCGATTTGCGACGGCGTGGACGGCTACATTGCGCGCCATTACAATCAAAAAAGCGAACTGGGCGCGATTCTCGATCCGCTCGCGGACAAGTTGCTGCTCGTTTCCGGCATCGTGACGCTGAGTTTCAACAACGCGCCGTATTTCCAGCAGATTCCGCTCTGGCTTATGGGCACCATCATCGGGCGCGATTTGCTCTTGGGCATCGGCTCGGTGGTGATTCATCTGGTGGTCGGAAAAATGACCGTGCGCCCGCGGCTGACCGGCAAGCTGGCGACGGTTTTTCAAATGCTAGTGGTCGCTTGGATTTTGCTGCAGTTTGATTCTCAACCCAAACTTTTGCAGGTCTGGATTTTTGGCGCGGGCATATTTACCGGCATTTCGGGGCTGCTTTACGTTTGGGACGGGACAAAGCAATTGGGTTCGCATCCGTCCAGTTCGGCGTCGAAGAAAACCTCGAATGAACACAAATAGACGCGAATTGTTTTTGCATTTGTGCCCATTCGTGTTTATTCGTGATTGAAAATTATGGCAAAGGAGATACAACTCAAATTAAAGGAAGGCGACGTGGCGCCGGCATTTTCCGCGAGGACCAACGGCGGCGGAAAAGTTTCACTCGCCGATTTCAAGGGTAAAAATGTCATCCTCTATTTTTATCCCAAGGACGACACGCCGGGCTGCACGAAGGAAGCCTGTGCGTTCCGCGACCATTTTGCCGAATTCAAAAAACGTGGCGCGGTCGTGCTTGGCGTCAGCACCGATTCGGCAAAGTCGCACGACAAGTTCGTGGAGAAATTCAAGCTGCCCTTCACGCTGCTGGCGGACGAGGACAAAAAGATTGTCGAGGCTTACGGCGTCTGGGGTGAGAAAAGTTTCATGGGCCGGAAATATATGGGCACAAACCGCGTGACGTTTTTGATCGGCCCGGACGGCAAGATCAAAAAGATCTGGCCGCAGGTGAAACCGGACGAGCACGCGGAGGAAGTTTTGGCGGCGCTGGATTGATCCATGAGCGAGATTTTTGTCATCGGCCATCGCAACCCGGACACAGACGCGATTTGCTCGGCCATCGGCTACGCGGAATTCAAACGGCGCACGGGCATGCCCGAAGCCGTGGCCGCGCGTTGTGGCGACACGAATGACCGCATTGATTTCGTCCTCGAAACGTTTGGCGTGCCCGCGCCGAAATTTGTCGCCGATGTTTCGCCGAAAGTCCGCGACGTGATGCGGACGGAAAATTTCAGCGTCACGACCGACGCGACCGCCGCCGAGGCGCTCGGTCTCATGGACGAGCACAACGTCCGTACATTGTCCGTGCTCGACGGGCGCCGAAAATGCCTCGGTCTGCTTTCGCTGTTCAAATTGAGCAAGTTTCTTTTCCCGGCGGCGAACCGCCTGATGGACACGCGCCGCGTTTGGTCTTCGCTGGACAATCTGGCGCGGACGCTCGGCGGAAAGCTTTTGTGCGGCAATGAAACGGAACGCGAGGAGGAATTGATTCTGACCATCGGCGCGATGAAATTGGAAACGTTTGCGGAGCGCCTCGAAACCTTTCCGGTGGAAAAGCTCGTGGTGGTCGTTGGTGACCGCGAGGACGTCCAGCAATCGGCCATTCACGCGGGTATTCGTGTTTTGATTGTCACCGGCGAGACCGATCCCAGCGAGACAGTCGTTGCCGCCGCGCGACAGAACGGCGTGGGTGTTATCACGTCGCCGCACGACACCTCGACGACAGCGTCGCTTTGCCGCGCGGCGGTCGCGGTCCGGCACATGTTGCATGAGAAATTTCTTTCGTTCCGCGAGGATGCTTCGTTGAGCGCCGCAAAAATCGAGGCGATGGATGCCAGCTTGACGGCGTTTCCGGCGACGGACGAGGAGGGACACACCGTCGGCATTTTGTCGAAGACGGACTTTCTGAAGCCGGTTGAGCGCAAATTGATTCTCGTGGACCACAACGAATTGTCACAAGCCGTGCAAGGCGCGGACGAGGTGGAGATTCTCGAAATCATTGATCATCACCGGCTCGGCGCGCTGACGACGCCACAGCCGATTTTGTTCCGCAACGAACCCGTCGGCTCGACTTGCACAATTGTCGCGGGCGAATTTTTCCGCAACGAAGTCGAACTGCCCGCGCCCATCGCCGGCTTGCTGCTGGCCGGGCTGGTTTCCGACACGTTGAACCTGACTTCGCCGACGACGACGGCGCGCGACCGCGAAATTCTTTCGCGCCTCGAAAAAATTTCCGGCGTGAACGCGCGCGAATTTACGGAGAAGCTGTTCGCGTCCGGTTCGCTGCTCACGCTCAAGCCCGCGCCGCAGGCGGTCACGACTGATTGCAAGGAATACCGCGAGGATGGCGAGGCGTTCAGCGTCGCGCAAATCGAAGAAATCGGCTTCGAGCAATTTTGGAAGCGCAAGAACGAACTGCTCGCGGCGCTCGAAGATTTTCGGCGGACTAAAAATTTTCTTTTT
This sequence comes from Candidatus Aquilonibacter sp., assembly GCA_035504945.1. GTDB lineage: Bacteria > Verrucomicrobiota > Verrucomicrobiia > Limisphaerales > UBA11358 > UBA11358. The sequence goes on from DATJRH010000016.1 coordinate 13,330, forward strand.
TCCGCTCTGATGGTCACGGACGTGGTCGGCCAGCAATCGCTCATGCTTGTGGCCGGCGCGAAAAAATTTACGGACAAAATTGATTATCCCGAACCGCAGCCCGGCGTGTTTGAATTGCGCGACGTGGTTTCGCGCAAGAAACAATTGCTGCCGTATCTCACGCACTGCCTGCAGCGGATGAAGGGCGGCTGAACCTGCCCGCGTGCAAAAACTGAATCGTCTGCCGGATGGCTTCGCGGTTGCGCATGATAAATGGATGCGCCGTGTGGATGATAATGAAGCCGCTCATGCCCGCGAGTTTGGTTCGTTCGACGGATACCTTTCCGTCGTCGCGACCGGGAATGAGCAGGCTGTTGATCCAGTTGATGGAACGGTCGCCGGCGATGATGCCGACGGGAAAATTCGCCGGGCCGAGTTTGTTCGGCGTGGAATTTGTGCCCGTGCCAAGTTCAGTTCCCGCCGGGCCGTTGATTTTGCGGAACAGCCACCAGCCGCCGAGCTTGTCCACGACTTCGCTGCCTTGATTGGGCGGCGCCAGCATGACCACGCGGCCAAGATTTGGAATGGCGTGACGCGCGAGATAGCTGCGGACCAGAATGCCGCCGAGCGAGTGCGTCACGAAATCAATTTTTGTCGCACCGTCCTTCCGGCAATCCGCGACGGCCGGGCCAATCGCGTCGTCGGCCAGCGTTTGAACGGACGCCGTGCGCGAGGGATAATTTATATTCCGCACCTTGAAACCGGCTTCCGTCAGCGCGCGTTCCATTTTCACCATCGAACGGCTGGTGCGGCAGAGGCCGTGCAGCAAAATCACTTCTTCCTGCGCGCCCGCGGCCGGTGAGGAAATTGCGGCGATGGCCATGAAAATCAAAATTCTAAAAAGCATTCAACCGTGAAGTTATTTTGGCCAAACCGATTGACAAGCGCCAAATGAATTTACAGAATTTGCACGGACAAAAGATTTAACCAAAAACCAAAGGATAATTATGCCAATTCCAACCGGCTCAAAAGCCCCCGACTTCACCTTGAAATCCAAAACCGCGTCCGGCCTCGTGGACGTGAAATTGAGCGACAACTTCGGCAAACAAAATACCGTGCTGCTGTTTTTCCCGCTCGCCTACACGAGCGTCTGCACGGCGGAATTGTGTGACGTGACCAACGGTTTGAGCGCTTTTCCCGGCGCCGACTTTATCGCCATCAGCGTGGACAGCCCGTTCGCGCAGGAAGCGTGGGCCAAGACAAACAACATTCAGGTCAGGCTCGCGAGCGATTTGAACAAGGAAGTCATCAAGAAATATCACGTCGTGTTCCCGATGCTCGCGGGCGTGGGCGACACGGCGGCGCGTGCGGCGTTCGTGATTGATAAAGACGGCGTGGTGCAATACAGCGAGCAAACGCCGACGCCGAAGGATTTGCCGAACTTTGAGGCGGTCAAGGCGACGCTGGCGAAGTTGAAGTAAATTTTCCGGCCAGCGTTTTATTCAGGCCGCAAAGTTTGCGGCCTGAATTTTTACAACTTCGGCGAGAAGTTCGAGGAAGTCATCCACTCGCTGATGGGCCGCAAGCTGCCACATTCCGGGCAGGAAGTCGCGGAATACTGGACGCCGCAATGCGGGCAGACGCCTTGTGTTTCAAACGTGTCGAACGGTTTCCGGCATTTGCCGCACATCCAAAATGCGCCCTGCGGCGGCGCAACCTTGCAGACGGGACAGGCAAAGCCTTCGTGGCGCGGCGACTTGGCTACCTTCGCCATCGCGCGCGCCCCCTGAAATCCGTTCCAGCAATTCATGGAAATAAACACGCACAAAATGCCAAGCCAGAAGGATTGCGCGAAAATCGCATACACAATCAGTCCGGCCACCCCTACAAATCCGATGACGCTGGCAATCATCAAACTTTGTACGCGGCCAAACACAAACCACAGCAGCGAGCGCAAAATCTGCCCGCCATCGAGTGGATAAATCGGCAGCATATTAAAAATCAACAAAACGAGATTGATATACCAAACTGACAGGACAAAAAAATACGCGTTGGGCATGATTTCTTCCCAATTTGCCAACCGGGTAAGCCAGATCATCCCGCTTAAAATCGGAAACAGAATTACATTGACCAGCGGCCCGGCGGCGATGCTCCAAAGTTGTGCGCCGGGACGTTGCGGCGGCGTCACGTAAGCCACGCCGCCGAGCGGCCAGAGGATGATGTCATGAGTCTGGCCGCCGACCGACCGGCAGGCGAGTTGATGGCCGAATTCGTGGATCAGCACTATGCCGAACAACACAAGACATTCCAGCACGCTCCAGACCGGAGACGAGTAACCTTTTGCGCCGTTGATGAAATAGATTGCGGCCAGAAACCAGGCCCAGTGCAAATAGACGGTGATTCCAAATAGTTGGAACAATCGAATGGAGCCTTGTCGTGTCGGCATTTGTAAAGTCTGCCACACCGAAATCCGCCGGACAAGTTTTTGCCGGCGTCGATTTGCCTTCGTTTCCATTTCGTCACGCCGCTTTAACCGCGCCGTCATTGTTTGCGGCGCGAGACCAGATACTCTGGCCAGCGTGCCGCAAAAAATTTTAATCGTGGACGACGAAAGCGATTTCATCGAGCTGATGAAATTCCGGCTCGACTCGCTCGGCTACGAGTTTCTCGTGGCCAACGATGGCGTGCAGGCGTTGAGCCAGGCCCGGCAGTTCAAGCCCAACTTGATCCTGCTCGACATTCTGCTGCCCGATTTGGACGGTCTTTCCGTCTGCGAAATTTTACGGCGCCAGCCGGCCACGAAAAAAATCCCGATTATTTTCATGAGCGCACTATCGAGCGACGTGACCAAGCGCACTGTGGCCATGCAGGCTGACGATTTTTTCACCAAGCCGCTGGATTTGCCGCGCCTTGTGAAGCGCATCGGCGAATTGCTGAAAGGTGAACCGGCAAAGGCTTGATCCGATTACGCTCAAGAACGGAATTAAGATTGGGAATGGTCGCACCTTGACACACGCGCGCTTCGCCGCCATTTTTACTTGGAGGAAATGACATGAGCGTGCACAATTTATTCAACTCACTGCAACCACTCGACCTCGGCAACGGCCAATCGGGAAATTTTTACTCGCTGCCCGCGCTTGAAAAGGCCGGCGTCGGTCCGATTTCAAAATTGCCGGTTTCCATCCGGCTGGTCCTCGAATCCATCCTGCGCAATTGCGACGGCAAAAAAGTTTCCGAGGCGAATGTCCGCGAGCTCGCCAATTGGAAACCGAACGAGGCGCGCTCGGCGGAAATTCCATTCGTCGTCGCGCGCATTGTGTTGCAGGATTTTACCGGCGTGCCGCTGCTCGTGGATTTGGCGGCGATGCGCTCGGCCGTTGCGCGCCTCGGCAAAAATCCGAAAATCATCGAGCCCCTCGTGCGGGTGGATTTGGTCGTGGACCATTCCGTGCAGGTGGATTTTTTTGGGAACGCCGACGCCCTGCGGCAAAATCTTGAAATCGAATTCCAGCGCAACCGCGAACGCTACCAGTTTTTGAAATGGGGAATGCAGGCGTTCGACACCTTCAAGGTCGTCCCGCCCGGCATCGGAATTGTTCATCAGGTGAATCTGGAATATCTGGCAAAGGGCGTTCTCGAAGCGAACGGAATTTTCTATCCCGACACGCTCGTCGGCACGGATTCGCACACGACGATGATTAACGGCCTCGGCATTGTCGGCTGGGGCGTCGGCGGCATCGAGGCCGAGGCGGGGATGCTCGGCCAGCCGGTTTATTTTCTGACGCCGGATGTCATCGGCGTTCATTTGACCGGCGCATTGCGCGAAGGCGTGACTGCGACCGACCTTGCGCTCACAGTCACGCAGATGCTGCGCAAGGCGAAAGTCGTCGGCAAGTTCGTGGAATTTTTCGGCCCCGGCGCGGCGGCGTTGCCCGTCGTGGACCGTGCGACCATCGCGAACATGGCGCCCGAATACGGCGCGACAATGGGCTTTTTCCCGATTGACGCCGAGTGCGTGAATTATCTCCGCGCCACCGGCCGCAGCGAGGAGCATTGCCGGCTCTACGAAAATTATTACCGCGCGCAAAATCTTTTCGGCATTCCGAAGAAGGGCGAAATCGCCTACTCGCAGGAATTGGAATTGGATTTGGCAACGGTCGTTCCGAGTGTCGCCGGCCCCAAACGCCCGCAGGACCGGATTGAATTGCCGAAATTGAAACAGGAATTCATTTCCACCTTTTCGAAGCCGGTCACGGAAAATGGTTTTGGAAAACCGGCGGAAGTTTTGAATCAAACCTTCCGCGTCGAGTGCGGCAACGGCGACAGTTCCGGCGGCGGAAGCCAGGAGCCGGTTTCGGAGAAGGAATCGCGGGCGCACAACACCAATCCGCAGACGGAATTGGAAATGGCGAACAACCGCCCGACGCCCGACGCCATGCACGAAACGATGGGAAAAATTTGCGGGGCGGAAATCCGCAGCGGCTCGGTCTTGATCGCCGCCATCACCAGTTGCACCAACACGAGCAATCCCAGCGTGATGCTCGCGGCGGGGTTGCTCGCGAAAAAAGCCGTCGAGCGCGGCTTGAGCGTCAATCCGCTCGTCAAAACTTCGCTCGCGCCCGGCTCGCGTGTCGTCAGCGATTATTTGCAGAAGGCCGGATTGCAAAAATATCTCGACGCGCTCGGCTTCAATCTCGTCGGCTACGGCTGCACCACGTGCATCGGCAATTCCGGTCCGCTCGCCGCGCCGGTTGACGAGGCGATTTCCAGGCATGATTTGGTCGCCGCGTCGGTTTTGTCCGGCAACCGGAATTTCGAGGCGCGCGTTCATCAAAACATCAAGGCGAACTTTCTCATGTCGCCGCCGCTCGTCGTCGCGTTCGCGCTCGCCGGGCGCGTGGACATTGACATGAGCAAAGAACCGCTCGGCAAAGACAAAATCGGCGCGGACGTTTTTCTCGAGGACCTCTGGCCGACGCTGCGGGAAATCCGCGACCAGATGCAAAGCGCGTTGCAGCCGGAAGTTTTCCGAAAACTTTACCAGGACTTCGCCGCGCAAAATCCCAAATGGAACGAAATCCCGTCCAGCACCGGCAACGTTTATGAGTGGGACAAAAAATCCACCTACATCCAGGAGCCGCCCTTCTTTGAAAACTTTTCGATGCAGCCCGGCGAGATCCGCGAAATCAAGAATGCCCGCCCACTGGCGATTTTCGGCGACAGCGTGACGACCGACCACATTTCACCCGCCGGCTCCATCAAGAAAACCTCGCCCGCCGGAAAATATCTCATCGAGAACGGCGTGGCGGCAGGGGATTTCAACAGCTACGGATCGCGCCGCGGCAACGACCGCGTGATGACTCGCGGCACGTTTGCCAACGTGCGCATCAAAAATCTCATGGTGCCCGGAGTCGAAGGCGGCGTGACAAAATTTCAGGGAGAACAGATGCCGATTTACGACGCAGCCATTAAATATCACGCCGCGAAAATTCCGCTCGTCGTTCTGGCCGGGCAGGAATACGGGACCGGCTCATCGCGCGATTGGGCGGCGAAGGGCACTAACCTGCTTGGCGTCAAGGCTGTCGTTGCGCAAAGCTTCGAGCGAATTCATCGCAGCAACCTCGTCGGCATGGGCGTGCTGCCGCTGCAATTCAAGGAAGGCACGACCGCGCAGACATTGAAGCTCGACGGCTCGGAAACGTTCGACGTTCTCGGCTTGGATTCCAAACTGAAACCGCAGCAGGATTTGGTTTTGAAAATCACCCGCGCGAACGGCCAGACCGAAAATGTTTCTTTGAAATGCCGGATTGATACGCCGATTGAGATTGATTACTACCAGCATGGCGGCATTTTGCCTTACGTGCTGCGCCAGTTGGTGGCAAAAGCTTAGTCTGAAAACAAATTATGAAATGCCCGCGCTGCAGTTCCGTTCTTGAATCCATCGAATACGACGGCCAGATCGTTGAAGTCTGTCCCGATTGCCACGGCGAATGGCTTCACGCCGGTGAATTGCAAAAAATCGTCGAGCATCACGACGAAGTTTTCACGCCGAAGGAAATCGCCTCGCTGGACGCGGTCAACCAGGAAATTTTCACCGCCGAAAAAGACGACCAGGATGAATTGAATTGTCCCGTGTGCGGAGACGTGCGGATGGAACACTTCAATTACGGCGACACCAGCGGAATCATCCTGCACAAATGCACCGAATGCGGCGGCATCTGGATGGACAAGGATGAATTAAAAAAAATCGAGGAGCTGGTTGACGGCTGGAAATCAGATTTAGGCAAGGACGCGGGAAAATACGACTCGGTTCTTCAAAGAATTGACATGGAGGAACAAAAGGAACTCAACCGCGACGTTTCCATTTCCCGCTTTGGATTCATCAACTCCGTTCTGCGCCGTTTTTGCGAGTGAGCTTCAGCGATTTTATTTTTCCGGCTTCTGAACGGAAACGACAAATGTATCCGGCTTGAGATATTTTTGCGCGGCGGCCTTGATTTGTTCGAGGGTGACGGCTTCGTATTTGGCGTCGTCCAATTCCGTGCGCTGGAAGCCGAGGCCGTAAAGTTCGTCGAGCGCGGTCAGCATGGCGAGACTGCCCAAATCCTGCCGCGCGATCTTTTTCTGCCCGATGATTTTGGCCTTCGCGCGTTTCAATTCGTCCGCGCTCAAGCCTTCGGTCCGGAGCAGTTCGGCTTCCTTCAACAATTCTTTTTCGACCAGTTCCGCCTTGGCCGGTTCGGTGCCGGTGTAAAAGGCGAAGTAGCCCGGCGCCAGTCCGGCGAAATTTTGCGCGCCGACGTAATAGGCCAGCCCAAGCTGCTCGCGAATCCGCAGAAACAGCCGCGAGCCGAGGTCGCTGCATGATTCGTGGATCAATTCCAGCGCGTAATGGTCGTCGTCAAAAATCGTCGTTCCCGGAAAGCCGATGACCAGCACGGCCTGTTTTTTGTCGCGCGTTTCTTCCACGCGGTTGTGCAAGCCCGGTGGGGCAGGGCTGCTGACGAGCCGGCTCGCGAGGACGCCCGCCCCGCCACTTCTCCAATTCGCAAACGTTTTTTCGATCGCCGATCTGACTTCACTCATTTTCACGTCGCCGTAAATCGCCAGCACGCAGTTGTCCGGCACAGCCAGTTTTTTGTGAAAGCGGTTCAACTCCACGGCGGAAATTTTGGAAACGCTTTCCTCGCTGCCGAGTGGGTCGAGGCCGTAGCCGGTTTCGCCGAACAAGGCGCGGCGCATGGCGACGCCCGCGCTTTTGAGCAAATCATCCTTGCGCGCGGCAATGCTCGCGATCTGGATTTCGCGCTCGCGCTCCAGTTCGTTCGCGGGAAAAGCCGGGTTGAGCAAAACGTCGGCAATCAAATCCAGGCCCATTGCAAAATCTTCCGCCAGCACTTCCGCGTTCACACCGAAACTCTGGTTGCCGCCATAGCTGTCAATGTGGCCGCCGACCGATTCGATTTCCGTCGCGATTTTTTCCGCGCTGCGGCGTGCCGTTCCCTTGAGCAGCATTTTGGCGAGCAATTGTGTGATGCCGTTGTTTTCGGCGGTTTCCATCAGCACGCCGCCTTGAAACACGGTGCGAAGTTCCACGAACGGCAGGCGCGCATCCTCCTTCACGAGCAGCTTCAATCCATTCGCCAGTTCGATTTTTTGGATCGGATGATCCGCGTTCGTTTCAATTTCCGCTGTCAACTTCGGCGTCGCACCTTCGGGCAGCAGCGCGTAAAGCGTGCGGTTTTCCGGCGTGAGATAATCGCGGGCGATGCGCTGAACGTCGTTGTGCGAGACGCGTTTGATGGCGGCGAGATAACGCTCGGAAAAATTCAGGTCGCTGGCGGCGAGCCAGTTGCCGCCGAGATTTTGCGCCTGGCCTTCCATCGTCTTGCGCGCGGCGAGCATGGCGGAAATGAATTGCTTCACGGCCTTCTGGACTTCGCTGGCGGAAACCGACAGGGATTTTATCCGTTCGATTTCCGCGAGTATCGCGTCGCGCGCGGCGGAAAACTTGTCGCCGTCGGCAATCGCGCTCATGCCAAAAACGCCCGGCAAACCGGGGCTGTAAGTCCACGCGTCCACGTGATGAACCAATCCTTGTTTCTCGCGGACCTGCTGGAAAAGGCGCGAACTGCGCCCGCCGCCGAGCAAAACGGACAACACGTCGAGCACTGGCACATCGGGATGGCGCAGTTCGGGGATGTGCCACGCGAAGTGAAAGTGGCCGAGTTCAATGGGCGCTTCCTCGATGATTTCACGCGGCGCGGTCTGTTTCGGTTCCGCCGGCAAAACGATTGGTGGAATCGCGCGCGATTTAGTTTTGGCATACGCCTCGCGGATTTGCGCCACGGCTTCGTCGTGCTTCACGTCGCCGGCGACGACGAAAAAGCAATTATTCGGCGCGTATTTTTCCGTGTAGTAATCACGGATGTCGTCGGGCCTGAGTTCGTTGAAAATGTCCGGGTAACCGATGATGGTGAACCGATACGGGCTGCGCGTGTAGGCGACTTCAAACAGCCGGCGGCTCGCGCGGCTCGCGGGATTGTCCTGCCCCATGTCCATTTCACGGCGGATGACATCCATTTCCTTCGCCAGTTCGTCGCCCGGCAGCGTGGCGTGTTGCATGATGTCGCAGAGGATGTCAATCGCCGTGCGCGCACCGGTGTTGGGCACATCAATGTGATACACCGTGCGGTCGAAGCTTGTGTAGGCGTTCATGTAACCGCCGGCTTCCTGCACTTCCTGGTCAATCCGGCTGCCGGGTCGTGTCGTCGTGCCCTTGAACAGCATATGCTCCAGCACGTGCGAAAGGCCGGCGCCGAGCCAGCGGCCTTCGTGGATGCTGCCGGCCATGCACCACGCCTGCGCCGAAACCACCGGCGCGCTGTGGTCCTCGCGCACGATGATGGCGAGGCCGTTGTCCAGCGTGGTGAGTTTGACGCCGGGGGGCAGGGCGGCGATGTCATTGGCGTTTGAATGTGTCATGTCAAATTGAATCAGGTTGGAAGGATAATTGGAAATGCGCTTGGGGCAAAGCAAATTGGCTTTTGCTTCGTCAATAAGTTTCCAAAAATAACTTACTTCGAAGGGGTGCAAGACCAGCGGCCAGTGGCATTCAACCAAAGCATTCCGCGAATTTCCAAAATTAAATTGTCCGCCGCTTTGTTTCGCGGCAAACTGCGCGTCCTTATGCAGCAGGTGAACCTCGGCATGATCGGCGGCGGCACGGTGGGCAGCGGCGTGTTTCACGCGCTCCAGCGCAACGGCGGCCTCCTGTCTTCGCGCATCGGTATCGCCGTTACCCTCCGCAAGGTCGCGGTGAAGGCGTTCGACGAGCTGCGTCCCTACGAAATCTCGCGCGGGCTGATGACGACGGATTGGAAGGAAGTCGTCAACGACCCGGACGTTCACGTCGTCGCCGAACTGGTCGGCGGCACGACGCTGGCGCGCGAAATCATTTTGTTCGCGCTCAAGCTTGGCAAGCCGGTGGTCACTGCGAACAAGGCGCTGCTTTCCGCGCAGGGCCCGGAACTTTTTGCCGCGGCAAAAAAATCCGGCGCGAATCTTTATTACGAAGCCAGCGTCTGCGGTGGCATCCCCATCATCAAATCGTTGCGCGAAGGTTTCGTCGGCAACCGCATTGACGCGCTTTACGGCATCGTCAACGGCACGTGCAATTATATTTTGACGCGGATGAAGCTCGAAGGCGCGGATTTCGCCGCCGTGCTCGCCGATGCACAAAAGCAGGGTTACGCCGAAACGCCGCCGGATTTGGACATTGACGGCCACGACGCGGCGCACAAGATCGGCATTCTTGCGTCGCTCGCGCACGGCTTCTGGGTGGAACCGGAAAACATTTACGTCGAGGGCATCCGGCATATTTCCGCGCTGGACATCAAGTTCGCCGGCGAACTCGGCTACACGGTCAAGTTGCTGGCCATCGTGAAAAAAACGGAAAGCGGAAAGTGGAAAGCAGATAAAAACTGCTGTCACGTGCAAGTTTCGGTTTATCCGACATTAATTCCGAACGCGCACGTTCTGGCTGGCGTGAATCATGTGTTCAACGCGGTGTTCGTGCGCGGCGACATCGTGGGCGACACGCTCTTTTACGGGCGCGGCGCGGGCAAGGACGCCACCGCGAGCGCCGTGCTGAGCGATCTGGCGGACGCGGCGCTGGATTTGAAATCGGGCAACGGCCATCGCGTGCCGCCGTTCGTGCCGCATGAATGTTCCGGCGCGGTGCTGCCGATTGAAGAAGTGGTTTCGCAGTATTTTGTCCGGCTCAACGTCGTGGACAAACCGGGTGTACTCGCCAAAATCGCGACAATTTTCGGCCAGTCGAACATCGGCATTTCATCCGTCATCCAGCCCGAAGGTCATGAAGGCGCGGCTGTGCCGTTGATTTTCATGCTGCACTACGCGACCAACGGCGCGGTCAACGGCGCGTTGAAGAAAATCGGCAAGCTGCCCGTCGTCAAAGGCAAGCCTGTGATGATCCGGGTGGAAAGTTTGGAATGAATGTCGTGCGAAGAGCGCGACGCACGATTCCCCATGCTTCTTTTTTACAGCACCAACGGACAATCGCCCGCGGTCAATTTGCGCGAGGCGCTGCTCGCCGGCCAGGCGCCGGATCGCGGGCTTTATTTCCCGAAGGAATTTCCGCGACTGGCACCGGAGGAAATCGTCGCGTTCGCCGGCTTGCCGTATCACGAAATTGCCTTCCGCGTTTTGTCGAAGTTCACGGATGGAATTATTTCCGGCGGCGATTTGGCCGCGATTTGCCGCGGCGCCTACAATTATTTCCCCGTCCCGCTCGAAAAAGTTTATGACCGCGTCCACGTCATGCGGCTCGACCAGGGGCCGACGGCATCGTTCAAGGATTTTGCGGCGCAATTCATGGCGCGCATCCTGGGAAAATTTTTACAGCAGGACAGCCGGCAGTTGACGATTCTCACCGCGACGAGCGGCGACACCGGCGCGGCGGTCGCGCACGCCTTTCATAAAGTTCCCCGCATCCGCGTCATCGTGTTGTTTCCGATTGCCGAGGTCAGCGAAAGCCAGCGCAAATTGATGACCACGCTGCGCGACAACGTCCGCACTGTGGCGATTGACGGCAAGTTCGACGATTGCCAGGCGATGGTGAAACGTGCGTTCGCCGATCCGGAGTTGAAGCAATTGCCGCTGTCGTCGGCGAATTCCATCAACATCGGGCGGCTCCTGCCGCAGAGCGTTTATTATTTTTACGCCGCATCGCGGCTGGCGAAACCGGGCGAGCCGATGGTCTTTTCGATTCCGAGCGGCAATTTCGGCGACATGATGGGTGCGGTCGTCGCGCGCGAAATGGGTTTGCCGGTGAAAAAAATCATCGCGTCGGTCAACGACAACGACGCCTTTCCAAAATTTCTGGCCAGCGGCAGCTACCAGAAAATTTCACCTTCGCGCAACTCGGTTTCCAACGCGATGAATGTCGGCCATCCGAGCAACCTCGCACGGCTCGTCGCGATTTACGGCGGTCAAATGGACGAGACGGGAAAAATTCATCGTCAGCCTGGTCTGGCCGCGATGCGGCGCGACTTGTTTTCCAGTTCGGTTTCCGACGAACGCACGCGCACGACCATCAAGGAAGTCTGGGACAAATATCGGTTGCTGCTCGAACCGCACGGCGCGGTGGCGTGGCGCGGTTTTGAGGACTGGCTGGCCGCAGAAAAATTAAGTGACGCGCCTGCCGTAATTTTGGAGACGGCTAATCCGGCAAAATTTCCGGAAGAAATCCGGCGAATGATGGACTGGGATCCGGATGTTCCGCCGCAAATGGAAGCCGTGCTGAAATTGCCGGAAGATTTCGACCGGATGGACGCGGATTACGAAAAGTTCAGAAAGTATTTGCTCCAAAAGCACGCCTGAAAGTCGCAGCTATTTTTCTGCTTTTCGACGGAATAATTTCCAGAGCGCCAGCGCGAGCGATGCCACTTTCCCAACCTGCCCGATAATTTCCGTAACCCCGCTTCGCTTGCGCAGGATTTTTACCATCAACATTCCGGCGGCCACGGCGGCGGCTGTTGTCGAGGCAGGATGACGGCGCAGAAAACCGCCCGCTTCATCCAGCCAGTTGCCCGGCGAACAAACGCGCTGCCAGTCGGCGGCGAGCGCTTGGCGGTTGGCCTCGCTTTGGGCCACGAACTGTTCCTTGCGCAAGCGCAGTTGTTCTAGTTCTGATTTTTGAAACACGCGCGATCTTTTTTTAATTGTTCGATGGTTGCCGAAAACGCCTGCCATCGCCGCAACCGGCAACGCAACACCCAGAACGCCGCTGCCGCCGCGCCGAGGTAAGCTGCGATGAGCAACGCCAACACCAGCGCGCGCTGCGTGTCCCAGAACGCCGCCACAATGGCGAGCGTGATGGTGAACAGAGCCATTGACGCGCACACAGCACCCGCGAGCAACAGCACCAGCATGTCCAGCAACCGCCGCCGTTCCTCCTGCCATTCAACGACGAACAGTTCGACGCGGTTTCCCGCCACATCGCCCAGCGTGTTGAGCATGCGCATGAAGGCAGCCCACAGGCCGCCCCGGCGATGAGGGGTTTCCTCCATCACTTAACGGCGTCCGGCCAGCACGCCGATCAACAGTCCCAATCCGAAGGCGACCCCGGCCGCGATGCCGATGGATTCATACGGATGTTCGCGAATGGTTTTGTCCGCAACCTTCGCGCCGGCGACCGTTTTTTCACCGACCCGGCGGTAGGTGGTTTTGGCCGATTCGAGGGCTGATGACAAACGCTCGCGCAAGGCGCTCATTTTTTCACCGGTCTGTCCGGCGGTTGCCTGCAACATCGCCTCGGCGTCGCGCGACAGCTCCTTCAAATCGGTTCCGAGTTTTTCCATGTTGGCTTCATTGGTCATAATGTTTCCTTTCTCGTTTCCAGTTTTGTTCGAGGCGGCTTGCAACCGTGCAAACGCCTCCTGGCACAAAATAGTTCATGTCCGGCAGACGCGCTAAAAGTTTTTCCATTTTTGTGGATTTTTTTTACAGCGGATGGCAAAGTCGAAATGCTTGATTAAGCAACCCGGCTGGTGTTGAATGCGGGCTGCCAATTTAACAACTGATGGCCAGCCTTTCATCCATTCACATTTACATTGCGATCCGGAATGAAAACGAACGTTCGCAAATGGAAGACCAACTGGTTTTGGACGGGGCGAATGTTTCCTCGTTCAAAAGCGCGCAGGAGCTTTGGAAATGTTTTCAGGAGCGTCCGGTGCGGTTTATCATCAGCGACCGCAAGTTTGGCGGCGAGTTCGACGGTTTGGCCTTGACGCGTGAAATCCGCAAGAATTTCAGACTTCCTTACATTTACATTTTGGTGCGCACGGCCATGGGGCAGGTCAAGGAAATTCGGGAAGGGCTGGCCACGGGCGTGGATGATTATCTGGTCAAGCCGCACAATCCCTATCAAATCCGGTCGCGGGTGCTGGTGGGAATGCGGTGGTTGACCTACATTGACTCGCTCACCGTGAATACAAAGAAGGCTCCGGCTGCGGCTCAAAAAGCGGTTCAGTCTTTTACACCGCAGTCGTCTTCGAAGTGATTGATGTTTTCGCGTTTGCCGACAACCATCAGTGTGTCATTGGCCGCCAGGGCAAGTTCGGGGCCCGGCTCGAAAACTTTCGTTTTATCTTCGCCGTCCGGACGAATGACCAAAACAACGGTGATGTTGTAATTCTGCGGGAGCTTGGCACCGAGCAGCGTCTGGCCGTCCAACTTGCGCCCGACGTGGACCTGAGCCAGTTGATATTCGCCGCTCAAAAGCTGGCGTTCATTCCCGGCGTCGTCCCGCAGACGTTCCGCCAGCCGATAAGCCATGTCACGCGACGGCAGCACGACCAGATCGGCGCCGACTTTTTCCAAAACCTGTCCATGCTTGGCGTCCTGGGCGCGCGCGATGATTTTCTTCGCCTTGAGTTCCTTGAGCGCCAGCGTGGCAAGGATGCTGCCCTGCATGTTTTCGCCGATGGACACCACCACGGCAACCGCATCCGCCACGCCCAGTTCCTTCAAGGCGTCCTCGTCTTCGACATCCATCTCGAAGGTGTGAAAACCGTCCTCGGCCAGTTCCTTGACGCGGTCGTCGTTGTGGTCGGCGAGCACGACTTCGCAGCCGTATTCGGAAAGTTTCGAGGCGAGATACGTTCCGAAACGTCCCGCGCCGAGAATGATGATGCGTTGCGCCATAAATTCAGCCGAGTCCCACTTCTTCGCTCGGCGTCCTGATATGCCACGGATAAGTCGGACGGGCGAGATAAATTGACAGCATCAACGGCATGACACGACCGGTGAACATGAGCAGCATAATAATTATTTTTCCGAGCGGGGTCAAAAGCGGAGTGATGCCGGTGCCCAGGCCGACCGTGCCGAATGCCGACACTGCCTCGAAAACCAAGGCCAGCCAGTGTTCCGACGATTCCGACGCCGCGTGTTGCTGTTCGGTGAACATCAGCAAACCCACGCCCGTCATCAGCACCGCCGTTGCAATCAAAGTAATCATCACGGCGCGTCCCGCCACTTGCGGCGAAATGCGCCGGCCAAACGCCTGAATGTTTTCGCGCCGCCGCAGCGCGCTTCACGCCGTCAGCACCAGCACGGCGAAGGTGACGGTCTTGATGCCGCCCGCCATCGAGCCGGGCGCGCCGCCGACAAACATGAGAAACAAGGTGAACAGCAACGTCGGCGGATTCATGTTGCCGACATCCACGGCGTTGAAACCCGCCGTGCGCGACATGGTGGAATGAAAGAACGACCACGAAAGGCGTTGGCCAAAACTTGCGCCGGCCAGCGTGTGATGGTCTTCAAAAATCAAGGTGACGAGCGTGCCGGTCATCAACAACAGCCCGGCCATGAGCAGCGACAGTTTCGTTTGCAACGTCAAATAACCGCGCTGGCGCGGATCGCACCGCCAGAAATAGTAGTAGCGCAAATTGATGAGCGTCATCAGACCGATGCCGCCGGCGATGACCAGAATGTCCACTACGGCCAGAATGCCAGGGTGATTACGCCAGTGTTCGAGATTGTCGGGATAAATGGAAATGCCCGCGTTGCAAAACGCGCTGACGGAATGAAAGATCGCTTCCTACGCGTTTTGCCAGACGGAATTATCCGGCGCGGCGGGATTGATTTGAACGAAGAGCGCCACCGCTCCGGCCAGTTCAATCAGCAGCACAAAGAGACAGCCGTAAATGAAAACGTCTATTGGCCGGACGCGGCGCAATTTACCGACGGTCGCGTGAATCGTCAGTTCGTCAGAAAGCGACAATCGGTGTCCACTCAACAAAACCAGCAGGATGCCCGCCGTGAAAATGCCCAGGCCGCCCAGTTGAATCAGACAGAGCAGCACCGCCTGCCCGAAGCCGTTGAAAATTTGCGCGACGTTCACCGACGTCAATCCGGTGACGCATGTCGCAGACGTGGCCAGAAAAAATGAATCCAGCCAGCCGATGGATTCGCCTGACCGGTGCGTCCACGGCAGCCTCAACAGAATCGCGCCGACAAGGATGAGTGCGAGAAATCCCAACGGCACCAGGCGCAAATCAACTTCCTTCCGTCGGACGGTCGGCTGCGTCCACGACGAAGGAAATTTTTCCAACATGGCAGGCATAATAATTTCCGCCCAAGGGATTCAGCAGATATTTGCTTTACGTTCCGTCTTCAAAGGATACAAATTGCGTTGACGTGGTAAAGTCCCTTTGTCAGCCAGCGTGGCAAATGCAACACGTTAACAATTTCTTTTGTTCAACGAACATTGTGATATGAACGCAACCAGCCAAACGGAAGAAAAAGCGCCATCGGCACAATTCGACTTGAATGCGCTCTTCCGCGAGTTGGCGTCAAGTCCTGAAGGTCTGGACAGCGCCGAGGCAAAAAAACGGCTGGAGCAGCACGGCCCCAACGCGCTGGAGGAAAAGACCGAAAGCGCGCTGCTCAAGTTTTTCAGTTATTTCTGGGGGCCGATTCCGTGGATGATCGAGGCGGCGGCCATTCTTTCCAGCGTTTTGCAGCACTGGGCCGACTTGATCATCATTTCCGCGTTGCTGGTCTTCAACGCCATCGTCGGTTTCTGGCAGGAACACCAGGCGGCCAACGCCGTCGCCGCGCTCAGGAAACAACTGGCGCTCAAGGCGCGCGCCAAACGCGACGGCCAGTGGGCCGAGATTGACTCCGTCAATCTGGTGCCCGGCGACATCGTGCGGTTGCGTCTCGGCGACATCATTCCCGCCGACGTGCGATTGATCGAAGGCGATTATTTGAGCGTGGACCAATCGGCGCTGACCGGCGAGTCGCTGCCCGTGGACAAAAAAATCGGCGACCTGGCCTATTCCAGTTCCGTGGCCAAACAGGGCGAAATGGTGGCGCTGGTGACGGCCACGGGCGCGAACACCTATTTCGGCAAAACCGCCAAGCTCGTTTCGTCCGCCAAAGCAGTCTCTCATTTCCAAAA
Source organism: Candidatus Aquilonibacter sp. (assembly GCA_035504945.1). GTDB lineage: Bacteria > Verrucomicrobiota > Verrucomicrobiia > Limisphaerales > UBA11358 > UBA11358. The sequence continues at coordinate 29,798 of DATJRH010000016.1, forward strand.
GGCGGTGTTGATGATCGGTGACTATCTCATCTACTTGAGCCTGGGACTGGCGGCGATTTTGCTCCTCACGATGATCATTCGCGGGAAACCCGTGCTGGAACTGTTTCAGTTTGTGCTAATCCTAGTCGTTGCAGCGATTCCCGTCGCGATGCCGGCGGTGTTGTCGGTCGCGATGGCCGTCGGCGCGGTGGTGCTCGCGCGGATGAAGGCCATTCTGACTCGGTTGGAAGCCATCGAAGAAATGACCGGCATGGACATTTTGTGTTCGGACAAAACCGGCACGCTCACGCAGAACAAACTCACGCTCGGCGAACCCACATTGTTCGGCGCGAAGGATGGACAAGAACTCATTCTGGCCGGCGCGCTCGCCTCGAAGGCGGAGGACCGCGACGCGATTGACCTGGCCGTGCTGAACGGATTGAAAGATCCCGCCGCGCTCAAGGCGTTCAATCAGACCCGATTTGTTCCTTTCGATCCCGTTCACAAACGCACCGAGGCGGAGGTCAAGGATTCCGGCGGCAAGGCCTTCAAAGTGACCAAGGGCGCGCCACAAATTATTTTGGAAATGTGCCAGCCGGCAGCGGACCTCACCAAGGCCGTGGACGCGAAAGTGAACGAGTTTGCCGCCCAAGGCTACCGCACGCTCGGCGTGGCCCGCACCGACGGCTCGGACAAGTGGCAGTTTCTCGGACTGCTGCCGCTGTTCGATCCGCCGCGCGAGGATTCCGCGCAAACGATTCGCGAAGCGAACGAGCACGGCATCGCGGTCAAGATGGTCACGGGCGACAACACGGCCATCGCGAAGGAAATTTCGGGCAAGCTGGGCTTGGGCACGAACATTCATGTTGCCGGCGAGTTTTTCAAGGACACGTCGGGCGCGGACCTCACTCCCGCCGTGGCCGCAACCGTGGAAACGGCCGACGGCTTTGCCCAGGTATTTCCCGAGCACAAATATCTCATCGTAAAAGCGCTCCAAAGCCGGGGACACATCGTGGGCATGACCGGCGACGGCGTGAACGACGCGCCCGCGCTCAAGCAGGCGGACACCGGCATTGCCGTCAGCGGCGCAACCGATGCCGCGCGGGCCGCCGCCGCCGTGGTGCTCACCGCGCCGGGACTGTCGGTGATTATTCAGGCGGTGGAAACGGCACGGACGATTTTCGAGCGGATGAACAGTTACGCGATTTACCGCATCACCGAGACCATCCGCATCATGTTCTTCGTGGTGGCGGCGATGATCGCCTACAATTTTTATCCCATCACCGCCGTCATGATCATCCTGCTGGCGTTTGCCAACGACGTGCCCATCCTGGCCATCGCCTACGACAACACCTGGCTCGACCCCAAACCCGTCCGCTGGAACATGCGCCGTGTGCTGATGGTTTCCACCGTGCTGGGCTTGGTGGGCGTGTTCGAGACATTCGGCCTGCTCGTGCTGGCCAAATCGTGGCTGAATCTGGACGACGACCAGATTCGGACGCTGATTTTCCTGAAGCTGGCGGTCGCCGGACATCTGACCTTGTTCGTGGCGCGCACGCGGCGGCCGTTCCTGACCAAGCCGTATCCCTCGCCGCTGCTGTTGTGGTCGGCCATCGGGACCAAAGCCCTGGTTACGGTGTTCGTGGCTTTTGGCTTCGGTCTGGTCACGCCGATTTCATGGCCGATCATCGGTCTGGTCTGGACCTATTGCATCGTGTGGATTTTCATCGAAGACTGGGCCAAGCTGCATGTGTATCATCACTTGGAACTGGATGCGAAGCGGCATCGCAAATTTTTGGAACAAATCAAAAAACCATTGCAAGCGAATATTTCTTGAAAGCCGCCGCCGGAAACCGCGTCATTGTTTTAATCCATGAAAATCGAATCCAAAAAATTCCGCGTTCGCGAAGGCGAACGGGTCAAACTCAAAAAATGGCCAACGAAGGTCAAACCGTTTTACAAATCGAAGGAGGATTACAAAGTCGTTCTCGAATCGCACATCAAGGAATTGAGCGCGCAGCAAAGCTTGCTCTACGCCCTTAACCGCCATGCGCTGTTGTTGATTTTTCAGGCGATGGACGCCGCCGGCAAAGACGGTGCGATTGGCCACGTCATGTCCGGCGTCAACCCGCAGGGCTGCGAGGTGTTCAGTTTCAAGAAACCCAGCGCAACAGATTTGGAGCATGATTTTCTCTGGCGCACGACGCGCTGTTTACCGGAGCGCGGGCGCATTGGCATTTTCAACCGCTCCTACTACGAAGAAGTGCTCGTCGTGCGCGTGCATCCCGAAATTTTGCGCGCGCAGGAGCTGCCGGCGGAATCGCTCGCGGACAACAAATTCTGGGAACACCGCTATCGTTCCATCAACGACCAGGAAAAACACCTGTATCGCAACGGCACGTGCGTCATCAAATTTTTCCTGCACCTGTCCAAGGAGGAACAGCGCAAACGTTTTCTCACGCGCATTGACGACCCGGAAAAAAATTGGAAGTTCAGCCAGTCTGACCTCGCCGAACGGAAATTCTGGAAGGAATACACGCAGGCGTATGAAGATTGTTTGAGCGCAACGAGCACCGAACACGCGCCATGGTTCATCGTTCCAGCCGACGACAAGGAAAACGCTCGGCTCCTCATTTCGCAAATCGTTCTCGACACTTTGAAATCCTTGAAGATGAGTTACCCCGAAACCAGCAAGGCGCGCCACAAAGAGTTGCTGGCCATCCGCAAATTACTCACAAAATAAAATGACCGGCCTGCTCGCCGCCATTCCAGCCGGGTTTGAGGAAAAATCGGCGACGTTGGCAATTTTTGCAATTACTTACCTCGGCATCGCGATGGGGCGTATTCCCGGCTTGAAACTCAACCGTGTCGGCATCGCCCTTCTTGGTGCCATTGCGATGATGGTTTTCGGCGACATCGGCACCAAGGACGCCGTTTCCTACGTCAACTGGCCGACGATTTGTTTGCTCTTCGGATTTTTTGTCATCTCCGCGCAACTGCGGCTGTCGGGATTTTATGACAAGGTGGCCGGCGGCATTTCCGCGCGGCTCGGCCATCCTGCGCGGTTTTTACTCGTGCTGATGCTGGCAACCGGCGGGCTTTCCGCCTTTCTCAATCATGACATCGTCTGCTACGTCTTCGCGCCCGTCGTCGGAACCGCACTGCTCCGCCAGCGGCTCAATCCCATCCCGTTTTTAATCGCGCTGGCGATTGCGAGCAATATCGGCGCGGCAGCCACGCTCATCGGCAATCCGCAGGACATGATGATTGGCCAGATCGCGCGATTGAACTTCGGCCACTATCTGCTCTGGTGCGCGACGCCGGTCGTTTTCGCGATGGCCGCCAGCTACGGCATCATCTGGTTCATGTCGCGGAAAAATCTGCAACTGGTTTCGCCCGCGCAAACCGAATCGCCGCAGCAAAGCTATCCATTCAACAAAATTCACACTGTCAAAGGAATTGTGATTCTTGTCGTTGCCATCGGTTTGTTTTTCACGTCGCTGCCGAAGGAGGTCATCGCGCTGGCTGCCGCCGGCATTCATCTGGCCAGCACGAAATTTCGCACGGACGATTTGTTGAAGCTGGTGGACTGGCCGATCCTCATTTTGTTCATGGGTCTGTTCGTGGTCACAGGTGCGTTTCAAGCCACCGGCTACGGCGATCAAGCCGTTCAATCGCTGGCGCACGGCGGATTCAATCTCAACGCGCCCGTCAATCTGGCGCTGGTGACGGCGGTGCTGTCCAATTTGATCAACAACTCGGCGGCGGTGATGCTGCTGCTCAAAGTCATCAACCTTTCATCACCCGCAGTGGCTTACATTCTCGCACTGGCGAACAGTTTCGGCGGCAGCCTCATCATCCTCGGCAGCGTCTCGAACATCATCGTCGTCCAGCAGGCGCGCGAGCTGGGAATCAAAATTTCCTTCCGCGACTTCGCGCGGCTGGGAATTCCGGTGACGCTGGCGGCGCTGGCCGGATTGCTGATGTGGGTGCTGCTGATGACTTGACGCGGCACCAGACAGATTGCTTTTGCGCCCGGTTTTGCTATTTTTCCCGTTTCGACAATTCTCAACATGGCTTTGATTGTCCAAAAATATGGCGGCACGTCGGTCGGAAATCCCGATCGCATTAAAAGCGTCGCGGCGCGCGTGGCGAAATACCGCGCGAACGGCGACCAGATTGTTGTCATTGTTTCGGCGATGAGCGGCGTCACGGATAATTTGATCAAGCTCGCCAAGGAAATCATGCCCCTGCCCAGCGAACGCGAAATGGACGTGCTGCTCGCGACCGGCGAACAGCAGACCATCGCGCTCACCGCCATTGCGCTGCAATCGCTGAACGTTCCCGCCGTTTCGCTCACCGGCGCGCAGGCCGGCATCATGACCGACGGCGTTCACACCAAGGCGAAAATTCACAACATCACGCCGAAGAAAGTCCACGAGCATCTCAAGCAGGGCAACGTCGTCATCGTCGCGGGTTTTCAAGGCGAGACGCCCGAAGGCCAGATCACCACGCTCGGTCGCGGCGGTTCGGATTTGACGGCCATCGCTCTCGCCGCCGCGCTCAAGGCCGACCTTTGCCAGATTTACACGGACGTGGATGGCGTTTATACCACCGACCCGCGCATTGTGCCGACGGCGAAGAAGCTCCAGGAAATTTCCTATGACGAAATGCTCGAACTCGCCAGCCTCGGCGCGAAGGTGATGCAGAGCCGCTCGGTGGAATTTGCGAAAAAATTTGGCGTCGTGTTTGAAGTCCGCTCCAGCCTCAACGAAAACCCAGGAACAATTGTGAAAGAAGAAACCAAAAGCATGGAAGGCGTCGTCGTGCGTGGCGTCGCGCTCGACAAAAATCAGGCCAAGGTCACGCTCGTCGGCGTGCCGGACAAACCCGGCGTGGCCGCGCGCATTTTCAAGGCGCTCGGCGACGCGGCGGTGAACGTGGACATGATTGTGCAAAATATCAGCCACGGCGCCGGCGAACCGCAAACGGACATTTCGTTCACCGTGGAGAAGGCGGATTTGCTCAAGGCGCAGAAGGTGATTGACGGGTTGAAAAAGGAAATCGCCTTCAAGAACGTCATCACCGCCGAAAAAATCGGCAAGCTGTCCATCGTCGGCGTCGGCATGAAATCACACACCGGCGTCGCGGGGAAATTGTTCGAGACGCTCGCGAAAGCCGGAGTGAATATCGAAATGATTTCCACGAGCGAAATCAAAATTTCCGTCGTGATTGATCTGGCCAAGGGTGAACAGGCGGTGAAGGCCGTTCACGCGGCGTTCATCGGCTGAAATGAAACGTTGTTCCTATTGCAGGAAGGAATACACCGATGATGTGACTGTTTGCCCGCTGGACGGAGAACCAGTCATCAATCGTGAAGAGATCGGAAAGGCGATTACGCCTCAACCTGCCGCCACACGAAACATATTTGACGTCAAACTGATTTCTCCCATTTCTTCCGCTGGAGCCTATCGTATTTTTATTGAGCGCAACGACCTTCTTTTCATTCAGCTTGAAGGTGGATCAAAATCCATTTTGGCTGCCCTAGCTCCTCTGCTCGGTCCGCTTGGAAATCTGATTCCTCTGGTGCTGTGGTTGTTCACGAAGAAGAAAGCCAAAGAACGGCTTCAAAGAATCAAGCAAGGAAACCCCGAAGACTTGCTCCGTGAAAACGGAAAGAATTTCAAATTGTATCTAGCCGAGATTCGCGATGCTTCCATCGAGCCTCCATCTTTTATTTCGACGAGCGGCAAAGCCGGACGTCTGATTCTTTTGGTGCGACATGGAGAAAAATTCAAATTTGAATTTAAAGACGCTGCCGATTTAAACAACGCAATTCGCTTGCTTGCACCGCTGATGGGCCCGACTTTGAGAATCAGTGTGGAATGGAACGGGCAAAAGCAGCAATTCGAAAAGAAAAAATCAATTTGACCCGCTAAAGTTGAATTGTTACTTTGTCAGCGTGAATCGCAATTTGAATCTGAACCTGCTGCTGAACGCGCTGCTGTTTTGCCGCGCGGCGGTCGGGTTCTGATTCGTTCACGAAATTTATCAACCCACTGCCGGCACGGCGGTGGGTTTTTTGTTTTAACTCCAGCGCCAGACGGCAATAATAAGAAAGAACACAACATGCAAAAAAATCCGTCCAAGAAATACCGTCCGTTCCCGCCGGTCAGCTTGCCCGACCGGCAATGGCCCGGCCGCGTCCTCACGCGCGCTCCGATTTGGTGCAGCGTGGATTTGCGCGATGGCAACCAGGCACTCGCCGTGCCGATGAACGTTTCGCAAAAACTCGAATTGTTCCAGACGCTCGTGAAGATCGGCTTCAAGGAAATTGAAGTCGGCTTTCCGTCGGCATCGAACACCGAGTTCACGTTCAACCGCCGGCTCATCGAGGAAAAACGCACGCCGGACGACGTCTGGCTCCAGGTGCTCGTACAGGCGCGCGAGGATTTAATTGAGCGCACGGTTGAATCTTTGGTCGGCGCGAAGAAGGCGATCATCCATTTGTATAACTCCACTTCGCCGGCGCAGCGCCGCGTCGTGTTCGGCAAATCGAAAAAGGAAATCATTGAAGTTGCCGTGCGCGGCGCACAATGGATTAAAGACCGCTTGCCGCGGCTCAAAGGCACGGAGGTCATGCTCCAGTATTCGCCGGAAAGTTTCAGCGCGACGGAAGTGGAATTTGCGAAAGACATTTCCGAAGGCGTTATGGATGTCTGGCAGCCGACGCCACAGCACAAAATGATTTTGAATTTGCCGGACACGGTCGAAGTCGCCATGCCGAATGTTTATGCGGATCAAATTGAATGGATTTGCTGCAATATCAAGAACCGCAATTCACTCATCATTTCATTGCACACGCACAACGACCGTTGCACCGGCGTTGCCGCGACCGAGCTTGGTTTGCTCGCCGGCGCAGATCGCGTCGAAGGAACCTTGTTCGGCAACGGCGAGCGTACCGGCAATTTGGACATCGTAACCGTCGCGTTGAATCTTTACATGCACGGCATTGCTCCAAAATTGGATTTCTCAAATCTCAATTCCGTCATCGAAATTTACGAGCGTTGCACCGGCATGACCGTGCCGGCGCGCCAGCCTTACGCCGGCGAATTGGTTTTCACGGCATTCAGCGGGTCACATCAGGACGCGATTAAGAAGGGCCTCGCGGAATGGGCGGACAAAGGGCGCGAGCATTGGGACGTGCCGTATCTCACGATTGACCCGGCGGACATCGGGCGCGAATACCGCGAAGTCATCCGCGTCAATTCGCAGTCCGGCAAGGGCGGCGTGGCTTATTTGCTCGAAAGCGAATTTGGCATCGAGTTGCCCAAGGATATGCAACGTGAATTTGGCCCGATTGCCAACGACGAGGTGGACAAACTCGGTCGCGAAGTTTCCGGAGCAGAACTCAAGCAAATGTTCTGGCGCGAATACGTCGAGCGCAGTTCGCCGTGGCAACTCAAGAAATTTGAGACCGAGAGCAAAAATGGCATTGTCAAATGCCGTGCGAAATTCTTGCGCGGCGGAAAAGTCGTTGAATTCAACGGCCAGGGCAACGGCCCGCTCGCCGCGCTCGTTCATGGCTTGGGCACGCTCGCCGTCCGTTTTGAAATTTCAAATTACAGTGAACACGCCTTGAGCAGCGGCGAAACAGCGGCGGCGATTGCTTACATCCAAATCAAAACCGCCGACGGCAAGACCCGCTGGGGCGCGGGCGTGGACACGAACATTGAACTCGCGTCCGTGCGCGCCGTGTTGAGCGCGTTGAACCGTTTGTAATTTCAAATTGCGCTCGCCAAAACTGCGGAAGTAATTTAGTGTTTCCAAACACTTATGAAATTGCGCCGCGCCGTTTTGTTTGCACTTGCGGGAATTGTTTTTCTCGCGGCGGGAATTTTCGCCGCCGGCATCAAATCCACCAACGGCGAAGTCGTCAGCCAGCCGGTTTATGTGCCGAGTATGTCGCAAATTAACCAGCAACTGCCGGACGGCGTTCTTGCGTGGAACAGCTTGCGGCAGAGCACCAACGCCGCCGCCGACCAGGTGCTGGTGCATTTTATCGTCGGCTTCACCAATGTTTCCGACGGCAAGGTGGCTATTTTGGACGTGCATCCGTCCTGCGGCTGCACCACGACGGAATTGCCGACGTTGCCGTGGGTGATTGAGCCTGGCGCCAGTGGAGAAATTCCCGTGACGGTGAACGTTGAGGACAAAATCGGATCGCTCTTCAAGTTCATCAGTATTTCCACCGACAAAGGCTTGAAAGAATTGTCTTTTCAAATCAACATGATGCCGCCTGTGGTTCCGACGATGACCGCCGCCCAACGCGCGGAGGGAATCGAAGCTGCAAAAATCGACCGGCAGGCGGTCTTTCGCGCGGATTGCGCTACGTGCCATGTTCAGCGCGGCCAGGGGAAATATGGCATGGCGCTTTACGAGGCCGACTGCGCCATCTGCCACGAAGCCGAACCGCGCGCGACCATGGTGCCGGATTTGCATAATCTCAAAGTCCCGACCAACGACGACTTCTGGCGGACGTGGATTGCGCACGGCAAACCCGGCTCGTTCATGCCGGCCTTCGCGCAAAGCGACGGCGGCCCGCTCTCCGACATGCAAATCGCCTCGCTCGCCGCCTACCTAGACTACGCAATTCCGCCGCACATTCCGCCGCCGCCGCAATGACCGCTTGCAAAAATTAAATCGCGCGTTACGCTGTCAACCATGACGGAGACATTGGTTGACGCGACAAATCATCAAAGAATTTCCCGGCTTGGCGAACGTGTTCTGTCCGGCGGAAAAATTTCCCACGACGAGGCGCTGTTCTTGTTTAATCTCGAATCGTCTGCCGACATTTTTGATTTGCTCTCGTGGGCGAACCGCATCCGCGAAAAATTCAAAGGGAACAAAATCCATTTGTGCTCGATTGTGAACGCCAAGGCCGGCGCGTGCTCGGAAAATTGCAGCTTCTGCGCGCAATCGTCATTTTACCAGACCGGTTCGCCGAAATACGGCTTCGTGGATCCCGAACCCGTCGCCGAAGCCGCCAAGGAGGCGAACCAGAACCGCGTCACCGCCGTCGGCCTCGTCGCCGCGTGGAAAGGGCTGAACGAAGGGCCGATGCTCGATGAAGTCTGCGCCCGCGTCCGCGAATTGAAAGCCGTCGGCAAGACGCGGCCGGACGTTTCGCTCGGCATCATCAAATCGCAGAAGGTGGCTGACCGGCTTAAGGAAGCCGGCGTGGAATGTTACGGCCACAACCTCGAAAGCTCCCGCCGCTTTTTTCCGCAGACCTGCACCACGCACACGTTCGAGGACCGGCTTCAAACCATCGGCCATCTGAAAAAGGCCGGCATCAAGATTTGTTCCGGCGGCATCATTGGCATGGGCGAGACGCGCGAAGACCGCTGCGACTTGGCGTTTGAACTGAAGGCCATCGGCGCGAACGTCGTGCCGGTCAATATCCTCAATCCTATTCCCGGCACGCCTTTCGCCAAAAACGAGCCGCTGCCCGTCATGGAAATTCTGAAAACCATCGCGTGCTTCCGTTTTATTTTGCCGCGACAGGAAATCATGATTGCTGGCGGACGCACCGTGAATCTGCGCGATGCGCAGAGCCTGATTTTCATGGCCGGCGCGAGCGCGCTGATGGTCGGCAACTATCTCACCACGTTGAACCAGCCCGTCGAAAAAGATTTGCAGATACTCAAGGACCTCGGCCTCGATCCGAGCTGGGACAATCACGGCTTCAGCGATCAGGAAGAAACCGGCTGCGGCTGCGGCAAGACTGGCTGCGAGACGGAACCTGTGGCAGCTTAAATGCCACGATGGAGCGGCTCGGCAAAAATCACGGCGGCTATCACGGCGAGACAATTGACATCCATACCGTTCGGCGCGATGTGGAAATTGCAGCGCAAGCGCACGGTTGGACTTCGGAAATTTTTCACGAGGCGGACGGCTTCAAATGGTTCGCGCTGCATCGCAAACCGGCTCGCCCTTCGCCTTTCTCACTTCGCACTTACCTTTCCACCGGCATCCACGGTGACGAACCCGCCGGCCCGCTCGCTGCGCTGCACCTGTTGCGGGAAAATAATTGGCCGGCGAACGCGGAAATGTTTTTCGCGCCCTGCCTGAATCCCGTTGGCTTTACCCTGAACCGGCGCGAGAACGCCGACGGTATTGACCTCAACCGCGATTATCGCCAGCCGCAAACCGCCGAAGTCCGCGCGCACATCGCCTGGCTGGAACGGCAGCCTCGGTTTGATTTGTATCTCTGCCTGCACGAAGACTGGGAGTCGCACGGCTTTTACGTCTATGAACAAAACCCGGATTCAAAACCGCCGCTGGCGGAAAAAATAATTGCGGCGGTCGAGCCGGTCTGCCCGATTGACCGTTCGGAACTCATCGAAGGCCGGCCGGCCAAAAATGGAATTATCCGCCCAAATCTTGATCCGGCCGCGCGCCCGCAATGGCCGGAGGCATTTTACCTGATCATGAACAAGTCGCGGCAAGGCTGCACACTCGAGGCACCGTCGGATTTTCCGCTGCCCGTGCGTGTCAATGCACTGGTTGCAGCAGTGCAGGCCGTACTGAAAGAATTTTGATGGCGCTGGTCTCGGCGCTGGTCATCTCGCGGCGTTTCAGCCAACGTTCGCCCAAATCCGAAAGCGTCTTGGCCTTGAGCAATTCCTCGGCGAGCGGGAACACGATGCGTTCTTCCTTGTCAAAATGTTCGCGCGACCGCTGGACGGCCTGAAGCAAAAGCGTCCGCGCCTGCTTGAACTGCCGCGCTTCTTGCACTGCCGCCAGTTTGGCGTCAATTTCCTCGTGCTCGTCGTGAAAGGTTTCGCTCTGGCCGATTTGCGCCAGGCTGTGCTCCAGCGGTTCCATCAACAAATCATCCTCGGTTTTCGCGTGCGGGCGCATGGCGGCGTCCAAAAGCGCGCCAAGCAATTTGATTTCCGCCACCGACTTGAGCCGCGGCGCGGCCTTTTCAATGCAGTCGAATAAATTGTGGAACACTGCGTGTTCCGCCAGCAGAATTTCAGTAATTTTCATGGCCGAATTTTTACGCACCATAGAAATCACACTTTCCACGAAAATATGCTAAACCTCTGTTGGCTTTTATTAACCGCCGGTTACCGGCTATTGCCGGTATTTTTCATTGCCGCGCCCGGGCATCTTCCCGTCCCGGAAAATCTGGCCGTTGGCGGAATGAACTCTCGCAAGCGTCTAAAACAATTTCTGTAACGACCGATACAACTTCTGCAGCCTTCGAAACAACTTGTGTAGCCCCTAAAGCAACTTCTGCGACGGCTTGGACAATTATCCCGAAGCCTGCAACAATTATCCAAGAGCTTGCGGAAGTTATACCGGGCTTCCGGTCAGTTGTTTTTACCGTCGCAATAACCCGACGGAAGGCTGGGATAATTGTATCAACGGCTGAAACAATTGTTTTAACCGCTAAAACAACTCCTTAAACGGCTGCGGGAACCCGCTCGGTCTGCGCTTAAACCACTTAGAACCAGTGAAATAACCGGCAAATCCTGCAAAATTGTCAATAACGGCGCATTTGACAAATCTGCATCTGTGGCGGCGCTCTGCGAGCGCCGTGGTGGCAGTCGGCAAAGACCGTCAGCCTTGCCGCCGGGCCGGTTTGACGGTAAAACACGGGCCATAGACGACCTGAACCATGAATTACTCCGAGCCGTGGAACTGGCCCTTGTCGGCGACTGGGACGCCGCGCATCAACTCGTCCAGCAATACGAAGACGGCACCGCCGCGTGGATTCACGCCGTGCTGCACAAGATGGAAGGTGACCCCGGCAACGCCCGCTATTGGTATCGCCACGCCGACCAGATGAAGCACGTTGAAGATGAACCGCGCACGGAACTGGCTGCGATTCGGGCCGAATTAACCACGGATGAACACTGATCCCGCCACGGCGGGACGGATGCAATTCAATAAATGATCCTGTGAACAATTCGTCCTTCGCTTGAATCCCCGCTTGGTGTAGACCATTCCCATGAGCAGCCAACTTCCGGCACCAACCGGCAGCAATACCTTCGAGCGAATCAAGCGGATTAATGAGCAAGGCCATGAATTCTGGTTCGCGCGCGACTTGGCGCAAGTTTTGGAATACCTCAACTTTCGCAATTTTGAGCCGGTGATTCAGAAGGCGAAAGAAGCGTGCGCGCAAGAGCGGTCATGTGGTCGCCGACCATTTTGCGCAAATGCGCAATATGGTTCCCATCGGTTCCGGTGCGCAACGCGAAGTCGAGGATTGGGCGCTCTCCCGCTACGCCTGTTACCTCGTGATTCAGAACGCGGATCCCAGCAAGCCGCTCGTCGCGCTGGGCCAGACTTATTTCGCCGTGCAAACGCGTCGGCAGGAACTGGCTGACGACGAGGCGTTGAAGGAAGGTAAGATGCGCCTGCTACTTCGCGCCGAAATGAAAAAGCACAACAAAAAACTCGCGGGTGCCGCCAAGCAATCTGGCGTCGTGCAACCGCTGGACTATGCCATTTTCATGGACCACGGCTATCGCGGACTTTACGGCGGACTCCGCATGCGCGACCTCCGCGAGCGCAAGCGGCTCAAGCCCAAACAAAACATCCTCGACCACATGGGCAGCACTGAACTGGCGGCCAATCTTTTCCGCGCCACGCAGACCGAGGAAAAGCTGCGACGCGAAAACGTGCGGCACAAGGACCACGCCAACCGGATTCACCATGACGCGGGCCGCAAAGTCCGCAAGACCATCCACGAACTCGGCGGCACGATGCCCGAAAACCTGCCGGTCGCCGAGAGCATCAAGAAAGTCGAGAGCCGGGAAAAGAAACGGCTCAAAGCCGCTCAATGAACTGCGCGCGGAACTTGCTGCCATTCAAGCCGAACTCCGCTCACACCTCAGCGCAAATTCTGAACTTACTTAACTTGGGGAACATGGCAGCATTGGATCCCGGCATAACGTGCCATTTGGGAAAGCTTCCTGTCCTTCGTCAATATTTTTGCTCCAAGATAGATTGCTGTTTGCACAATATACATGTCGCCAAACACATGCTCGTAGTCTGGTTCGTCAAATTCCCAACGTATGCCTTTTGGTTCCGTATCCTCAAGCCGCCGCGATTATTTTTCTTCGGCGGCGGCGTCTTCCTTGTCCTCGCTGATGACAGGCGCGATGGCTTGCAGCTTGTCGCCAGTTTCCAGATTGATCAATTTCACGCCCTGCGTGTTGCGGCCGGCTTCGCGGATGCCGTTCACGGAGATGCGCACCATCTGGCCCTTGAAGGTGATGAGCATGATTTCGTCATTGTCGCGAACGGTCAGCGCGCCGATGACCGCCCCGGTCTTTTCGTTCGTCTTCATCGTGATGATGCCCTTGCCGCCGCGCGATTGGATGCGGTATTCCTCAAAATCTGTCCGCTTGCCGATGCCATTTTCCCCGGCGACCAGAAGTTTTGCGTCGGAAACGACAATGGCCAGCGCGACCACTTCGTCGCCCTTGTAACGGTTGATGCCGCGCACACCGCCGGCGGGCCGGCCCATCGGGCGGGCGTCTTCCTCGTTGAAGCGGATGCTCATGCCGTCGCGCGTGATAAGGACGACCTCGTTTTTGCCGGTCGTCAGTTTCACGTCAATCAGCGTGTCGCCCGGCTCGATGCCGATGGCGATGATGCCGCCCTTGCGGACGTTGGCAAAATCCTTGAGTTCGGTTTTTTTAACGGTGCCCTGCTTCGTCGCAAATAAAACAAAACCGTCCTGCTCCCAGGTCGTGTCTTCCTTGTTGGCATCGGTCTTGGAAATGACGCGGATGAGCGCGGCGACATTTTCGCCGGCTTTCAACTCCAAAAGGTTCGCGATGCTGCGGCCCTTGGCCGCGCGGCCCATGTCGGGAATTTCATGCACGCGCTCGACATAAACGCGGCCGGTGTTCGTGAAGAACATCAGGTAATCGTGCGTGCTCGCGGTGAAGAGGCGCTCGATGAAATCCTTGTCCTCGTCGGTGGCGGCTTCGCGTGTCGTCATGCCGATGACGCCCTTGCCGCCGCGCCGCTGTGAGCGGTAGCTGGAAACGTTCGTGCGCTTGATGAGGCCGTTGTGCGTGAGCGTGATGATGACACCTTCGTTGACGATCAAATCTTCAATCGCGATTTCGCCTTCATCGGGAACAATCTGGCTCTTGCGCGGCGTGGCATATTTATCTTTGATGACCTTCAACTCGGCCTTGATGATGGTCATCACGCGCGATTCCTTCGCCAAAATGTCGAGCAAATCCTTGATGCGTTCGATGAGTTCCTTGTATTCGGCCTCGACCTTGTCAATTTCCAGCGCGGTCAGTTGATACAGGCGCAATTCCAGAATCGCGTCCACCTGCCGTTCGGTCAAAGCGTAGCGGCCTTTGTCCAAACGCGCTTCGTTGCGGATCAATATGCCCCAGCGCTCAACCTGTTTTTGCGTCCATTCAAACGCGAGCAGTTTCACGCGCGCTTCCTCGCGGGTCTTGGACTTGCGGATGATGGCAATGAATTCATCAAGGTTCGCCAGCGCGATGAGATAACCCTCGAGCAATTCGGCGCGCTCCTCGGCCTTGCGCAATTCAAACCGCGTGCGGCGCAAAATGACTTCGCGGCGGTGCTCGATGTAACACTGGATGATTTCCTTGAGATTGAGCGTCTTGGGTTTGCCGTGGTCAATGGCGAGCGAGTTGACGCTGAACGAAACCTCCAGTTGCGTGTGCTTGTAAAGGTTGGCGATGACGACCTTGGGATTGCCGTCGCGTTTGAGTTCCATCACGAGCCGCGTGTTTTCGTCGGACTCGTTGCGCATCGCGGAAATTTCCGTGATGATTTTTTCGTTCACCAGCTCGGCGATTTTTTCCTCGAGCGCCGCACGGTTGACGTTGAACGGAATTTCCGTGATGACAAGCTGCTCGCGGTTGCCGCGAAGCTCCTCCGAGCCGACACGTCCGCGCAATTTCACGCTGCCCTTGCCGGTCGTGAAATAATTTTTGATGCCCGCGACGCCGCAAATCATGCCGCCCGTCGGAAAGTCTGGGCCTTTGATGTGCTTCATCAACTGCGCGATGGTGATCTCCGGGTTGTCAATCTGCGCACAAATGCCGTCCACGACTTCGCCGAGATTGTGCGGCGGCATATTCGTGGCCATGCCGACGGCGATGCCCGTGCCGCCGTTGACGAGCAGATTTGGGAATGCGGCGGGAAAAACTGTCGGCTCGGTCATGCGCTCGTCATAGTTCGGGACAAAATCCACCGTGTCCCGGTCCATGTCCTCCATAAGCGCCGCGCCGAGATGCGTGAGCCGCGCCTCGGTGTAACGCATGGCCGCGGGCGGATCGTCTTCAATGGAACCGAAATTGCCCTTGCCGTCCACGAGCCGCTCGCGCATCGCCCACGGCTGTGCCATGTGAACGAGCGTCGGATAAATCACCGCTTCGCCGTGCGGATGGTAATTGCCGCTCGTGTCACCGCAGATCTTCGCGCATTTGTAAGGCTTGCGTCCGGGAAACAGCGACAGCTCGTGCATCGCGTAAAGGATGCGGCGTTGCGAAGGTTTCAAGCCGTCGCGCACATCGGGCAGCGCGCGCGAGATGATCACGGACATTGAATAATCAAGGAACGAATTTTTGATCTCGTCCGCGACATTGATCTTCGCAATCTTCTCGTTTGCGGCGAACAGCGGCGTGTTGCTCACCGGCAAATCATTCGACTCTTTTGATTTTTTTTCGTCAGGCATTTTGGAAATGAATTAAATTTTCAACGGCAATTTTTCTGGAAACACCGGCACGTGAATCAATCGCGCCGCCGCGTGCATTCGCGCGTCCGTCGTGCAGAGCGGAAATTCCTGCGCCAAATCACACGCGGCCAGGTGCAAGGCGTCCAGCGCGCGCAATGGCACTTGCGGATGGCAACCGTTCACCACCTGCGTCGCCTTGCGCAAAGTGCGACGGTTCAACTCGAACAATTCTAGAATTCCATCGTCAATCATTGCCGCAAATTTTGTTTCTGCCCGCGTGCGTTGCGCCGCAGTAATAAATGCAGCCCGCTCTTTTCCGCACAAAGCCGTTTTCACCTCGACAACGGCGAGTTCCGATGTCGTCAGCGGATGCCCTCGGAGTTCGCGTTCAAAAAACGCTGTCTCCAATTCGGGAGCCAGCAACTTCACCAGAATGCCCGTGTCGAGATACATGTCACCAGCCACGACCATCGCGGTCGGCGCGGACAAGTTCGTCCGCAAACGGCTCCTCGGTCTGCATCGGCATGGATTTCAAATGGTCACCCATGCCGGTGAAAACTTTGCGGGCCTTGCGCTTTTCCACCGGCGATAAAACTGCTTTCGGCTTGCCGTCGCTCGTAATTGTAATTTCGCGGCCGCTGGCAACCAAATCCAGCAGCGCCGACAAATGAGCCTTTGCCGAACGGACGCTGATGATTTCCCCAACGCCCGGCATCGTCGCCACTTCGCGCATGACCATTGGTTCCACTGTTTCCATTTTCATTTTCAAAGGCCGCATACGCCGCCTGTATAATGGTTTTTCTTTCTTCATGCGCCAATGTAGTCACATGTGACTACTTAGTCAATGTTTTTCCAATTTGTCTTTTCTTCAAACGTCCAGATTGCGCACGTTGAGCGCATTGTCCTCGATGAACTGGCGGCGCGGCTCCACTTCCTCGCCCATGAGCCGCGAAAACATTTCCTCGGCTTCGACCGCGTCGGTCAGGTCAATCCGCAACAGCTTGCGCACCACCGGATTCATCGTGGTCTCAAAAAGCTCCTTCGCATCCATTTCACCGAGCCCCTTGAAGCGGGTCATCTGGATGCCTTTTTTGCCGACGGCCTTCACGCTGTTCAATATTTCCGGAATGGAAAACAGCGGTGTCACGGTCGCCTTGTCGCCTTCGCCCTCGATCAATTCATACAGCGGCTTGTCCTGCGCGGCGTAATGATCAACCGCCAGGCCTTTCTTGGAAAGTTTGCCAAGCAGATCGGCGATGGCCTTGCTCTCAAGGTGCAAATCCGCTTCGACCGCGCGGCGCGTCTGGCTTTTTGGCTTGTCGGATTTTTCCTTCGAGTCGCCGTTGCTGTAAAGATCGGAATTCTTGTCCTTGAACTTTTGCACGTCGTCGAGGTCGTCAAAATAATGGACGGTCTCGTCGTTGCCCTCGCGGACCTTGATGATGAAAACCGGGAACGTGCCCTTCTTGGTGCGCTTCTCGACGTAATCGCCGAAATCGCCGCCCTGACGGCGGATGAACGTCGCGTATTTGTCGAGCGATTCGAGCAGCGTCAAAATTTCTTCGAGTTGCTTTGGTGCCAGTTCGCGTCCGTCCACGAGATTTTTCAACTTCACTTCCTCGACGCCGTTTTGCAGCAGGATTCGGTTAAGCTGCACGTCGTCGTCAATGTAATCAGTCTTTTTCTTGCGCGTGATGCTGTAGAGCGGCGGCTGCGCAATATAGACGTAGCCGTCCTTGATGAGCTTTGGCATCTGCCGGTAAAAAAACGTCAGCAGCAACGTGCGGATGTGCGAGCCGTCCACGTCGGCATCGGTCATGATGATGATTTTGTGATAGCGCAGCTTGGCGATGTCGAACGCGCCTTCGCCCTCGCCGTCGCCGATGCCTGTGCCGATGGCCGTGATCATCGTTCGGATTTCATTGTTCTGAAGAACTTTGTCGAGCCGCGCCTTCTCGACGTTGATCAGCTTGCCACGAATAGGCAAAATCGCCTGAAACTTCCGGTCGCGTCCCTGTTTCGCCGAGCCGCCGGCGGAATCACCCTCGACAATGTAAAGCTCCGTGTTCGCCGGGTCGCGGTCGGAACAATCCGCCAGCTTGCCGGGCAGCCCGCCGCCGGTCAGCGCGGATTTGCGAACCGCTTCGCGCGCTTTGCGGGCCGCCTCGCGGGCGCGCGCGGCGTTCAGCCCTTTGTCAATGATGCGTTTTGCAACCGGCGGGTTCGCGTCGAAATAAGTCATCAACCCCTCGTAAGTCACCGAACCGACAATTTTTTCCACTTCCGG
Organism: Candidatus Aquilonibacter sp.; assembly: GCA_035504945.1. Classification (GTDB taxonomy): domain Bacteria; phylum Verrucomicrobiota; class Verrucomicrobiia; order Limisphaerales; family UBA11358; genus UBA11358. The sequence goes on from DATJRH010000016.1 coordinate 47,821, forward strand.
TGAAAGCAATTTCACCTTGGTCTGCGATTCAAATTTCGGATCGCTGTGTTTGACTGAAATCACCGCCGTCAAACCTTCACGCACGTCGTCGCCAGTGATTTGCGGGTCCTTCTCCTTCAACAACTCGTTCGACTTCGCGTATTGATTGATGGCCCGCGTGACCGCGCTGCGAAAGCCGCTCAAATGCGCGCCGCCATCGGGATTGTAGACCGTGTTCGTGTAGCAGAGCACCTGGTCGTTGTAGCTGTCATTGTATTGCAGCACGACCTCGACGTGGACTTCGATTTTTTTCCCGTCCAAATCTTCCTGTGTCTCCTTGCGGAACGAAATCGGCTTTGGATGCAGCGGCTCCTTGCTCTTGTTAAGCTGCTTCACAAACTGCTCAATGCCGTCACGATAAAAAAAACTCTCCGGCTTTCGCCCGCTCTGCCGTTCGTCGGTGAAAACAATTTCCAAACCCGAATTCAAAAACGCCAGTTCGCGCAATCTTTGGGCGATGATGTCCGCCTTGAATTCCGTCGTGTCGCGGAAGATTTCCGGATCCGGCTTGAAGGTGATCAACGTGCCGGTATTTTTCGCCTTGCCGATGACGTGAAGTTTTTTGATCGTTTTGCCGCGCTCAAATTCCATCTGATGCACTTCGCCGCCGCGCGAGACTTCCACCTCAAACCATTCGCTCACCGCGTTCACGCATTTCGCGCCGACGCCATGTGTGCCGCCGGAAAATTTATAGCCGCCCTGTCCATATTTACCACCGGAGTGCAGCGTCGTGAGAACCAGTTCAACGCCGGGAATTTTATATTGCGGATGGATGTCTACCGGAATCCCGCGCCCGTTGTCGTGAATCGAAATCGAGCCGTCCACGTGGATCGTCACTTCGATTTTATCGCAATGGCCGGCCAGATGTTCGTCCACCGAATTGTCCAAAACCTCGCTCACGCAATGATGCAGCGCGCGTTCATCCGTGCCGCCGATATACATGCCGGGCTTCTTGCGGACGGCTTCGAGCCCTTCCAGTTTGCCGAGTTGCGCGGAGCCGTAACTGCCTTTCACCGCGCCTGCGGGAACAATTTTTTCTTCGGATGAATCAGAATTTTTCGCCATAAAATCGAGTCGCGCCAACGCCATTTTTCCACGCCGGACGATGACAAAAATTGTAAAAAAACCGCCCGTTTCACACAACGTTTTTTTATGGAATTTTTGACAAAAAAACACCATTAGTTGTGCGGATTTCACTTGACCGGCGGATATATTGTGGCGCTGCCGGAAGCGAAAAATCTCGCTTTTTGTGTTTGCCAATTCTATTTTCTGCGAATGGCTTTTGCTGAAAATTCATTGTCGCATCCCGATCAATTTGTCCGCCGCCACATCGGCCCGAACGCGAAGGAAACGGGCGAAATGCAGGCGCTGCTGGGCTTCAAGAACCTCGACGAACTTGCTGATGCCGCCGTGCCGAAAAAAATCCGGCTCGATAAAAAATTAAAACTGCCCGCCGCGAAAAGTGAATTTGAAGCGCTCGCGGAACTCAAAAAAATCGCCGGCGAAAACAAAGTGTTCCGCTCATTCATCGGCCAGGGCTATTACGATTGCATCACGCCGCCGGTGATCCAACGCAACGTCCTCGAAAATCCCGGCTGGCATACGCAATACACGCCGTATCAGGCCGAGATTTCGCAAGGCCGGCTCGAAGCGCTGCTGAATTTCCAGACAATGGTCACCGATCTGACAGCGCTCGACATCGCCAACGCCTCGCTGCTCGACGAAGCGACCGCCTGCGCCGAGGCGATGACGATGTCGCATCGGCTGAAAGCCGCAGACGGGCGAAATGTTTTCTTCGTCTCCGAAGCTTGTCATCCGCAAAACATCGAGGTCGTCCGCACGCGCGGCGCGGCGCTTGGTGTCGAAGTTGTCGTCGGCAATCACGAAACCTTTGCGTTCAGCGACAGAATCTTTGGCGCGTTGGTTCAATATCCCGACACGTTCGGCGTGATTTACGATTACTCCGGCTTCGCGGTAAAAGCCCATGCCGCCGGCGCGATGCTGACCGTCGCCACAGATTTGCTCGCGCTCACGCTCATCAAGCCGCCGGGCGAATTTGGCGCGGACATTGCCGTCGGCAGCGCTCAACGTTTCGGTGTGCCGCTCGGCTACGGCGGACCGCACGCGGCATTCTTTGCCACGCGCGACGAATTCAAACGCCAGATGCCCGGACGCATCGTGGGTGTTTCCAAGGATTCACGCGGCAAACCGGCGTTGCGCCTTGCGCTCGGCACGCGCGAGCAGCACATTCGCCGCGAGAAAGCCACGAGCAACATCTGCACCGCGCAGGCGCTGCTCGCAAACATGGCATCGCTTTATGCGTGCTATCATGGGCCGGATGGATTGAGAAAGATTGCAGATAAAATTCACAGATGCACAATATTGCTTGAAACGGTTCTCTTGAATTTAGGCTATAAACTCGGTGAAAAACCTTATTTCGACACGCTTAAAATTCATGGCGGCCCGATTACTACAAGAGAACTTTACGCACGCGCTCAAGCGAAGAATTTCAATCTACGAGACTGCGGCGCAGATTCAGTTTGCGTCTCGTTGGATGAAACTGTAGGCAAAGCGGAATTGTGGGCGTTGTCTGAGGTATTCACACCTGCTGACAATGTCGAATTGCCGGACTTTTTTGTGTGGGGCATGGGTTGTGCGGAAGAGTTAAACCGAGTTACTGGGGAAAACAAAATTTCGCTCGACTACGGTTCATTCAAACGCACTAGCAAATTCCTCCGACACCCCGTCTTCAACCGTTACCATAGCGAGACCGAAATGCTCCGCTACATCAAGCGGCTCGAATCGCGCGACCTGTCGCTCACGGCTTCGATGATTCCGCTCGGCTCCTGCACGATGAAGCTGAACGCGGCGGCGGAAATGATGCCGGTATCATGGCCGGAGTTTGCAAAAATTCATCCCTTTGCGCCGCTCGCGCAGGCACGCGGATACCAGATGCTTTTTCAATTGCTCGAAGATTGGCTCGCGGAAATCACCGGCTTCGCAGGAATTTCGTTGCAGCCGAATGCCGGTTCGCAGGGCGAATATACCGGGCTGCTCGTCATCCGCGCGTATCACGAATCGCGCGGCGAGGCGCATCGCAATGTCTGCATCATCCCGACATCCGCGCATGGCACGAATCCCGCCAGCGCGGCGATGGCCGGCATGAAAATCGTCGCCGTTGCCTGCGACAACAACGGCAACATTGACGTGGCTGATTTGCGCGCGAAAGCCGACGCGCACAAAAATGATCTGTCCTGCCTGATGGTGACGTATCCGAGCACGCACGGCGTTTTTGAAGAAACGATTCGCGAGATTTGCGAAACCATTCACGCAAACGGCGGCCAAGTTTATATGGACGGCGCGAACATGAACGCGCAGGTCGGGCTGACATCGCCGGGTTTCATCGGCGCGGATGTGTGCCATTTGAATCTGCACAAGACGTTTTGCATTCCGCATGGCGGCGGCGGTCCGGGCGTCGGACCGATTGGCGTGGCGAAACATCTCGTGCCTTTCCTGCCGAGCCATCCGGTGTTCACGTCGCGGCTGGGAAAAAATCATTCCAAGCAGCACATCGGTCCCGTTGCGGCCGCGCCGTGGGGCAACGCGGGCATTCTGCCGATTTCCTGGATGTATATCGCGATGATGGGCGCCGACGGCCTGACAGAGGCGACGAAATACGCCATCCTCAACGCGAATTACATCTCCAAGCGGCTGGAGAATTATTTCCCGACGCTTTATCGCAGCAACGGCCTTGTCGCGCACGAGTGCATTCTGGATTTGCGCGGCTTCCAGGCCACCACCGCCGAGGACGTGGCGAAGCGGCTGATGGATTACGGCTTTCACGCGCCGACACTGTCGTTCCCGGTCGCCGGCACGCTGATGGTCGAGCCGACCGAAAGCGAATCGAAATACGAACTGGACCGTTTCTGCGACGCGATGATTGCCATCCACGCCGAAATGACCGCCGTGGAAAACGGCAACGCCGACGCGAAGAACAATCTGCTCAAGAACGCGCCGCACACGGCCGACCAAATTGCGAGCGACAATTGGAACCGGCCCTATTCGCGCGAACAGGCGGCGTTTCCGGCGAAGGATTTGCACGACTACAAATTCTGGCCGCACGTCAGCCGCGTGGACAACGTCTTTGGCGACCGCAACCCGGTCTGCTCCTGCGCGGGGATGGAGAATTATCCGTAACAACGGAAACGTTTATGGCAGCGCTACCATTCTTGGGGTGTGATCAAGTGAAGTCGCAAACAAGAGTTCGTAGTTGATATGTTGGCGGCTTTGCGCCTTTGCGTTAAATCCCGGCCAGCTTGGGCGCGAACCCCTGTCCCGCGTCTGCGGGATCTGGAAAACCGACCGTCGCCACCGCGCCGACCAGACTTGATTAGACTTCCGCTAGGTCAAAAGTTGTAGCAAGTCCTGAAAACCAATCAGTGATTTGCTTAAATGCGGCGGAATTTGGCGAGAATATGTCACCCGGTCTTCCATTTGATGTGCTCCATGCCCAGCGAAGGCCCGTATTAGGGTCGGATTTACAAACCGCAGCCAGAAAACTTCGCATCCTCAATTTTGAAAGTTTAGCAATGTCCCGATCTTCTGCTTTATTGCACTTAATGAGTTCACCAGCGCATTTCAGTTGGTCAGAATAATTTTTGTTGCAGCCTCTAAGCAAAGACTTTCCAGACAACCCGAATCATTGTCCCACGGGATCATCAATACGCACAGAAAGGGTAAATTGGGCGTTGTTACGATTTCGCGCGGTTTTTTGGGAACCGCAAATCCAGCGGTCTGGATTTGATCTTGGACGTTTTTGAATGCTCCTTTGGGATCGCCGTCATTATCTGCAACAACGATTATCGCTTTGCGTTGTTCATCCGGACTGGCGCTGCTCTCGGCAACTAGACCTGTAAGAATTCGTGCGAATTTATCTTTACCGCCACAGCTTGGGTGAAAATCAAATTTCCCCGCGAGGCTTGAAGATTCGAACACTTTTTCCAAAAAACTTTTGTCTTCGACGCCTTCGTAAAGAATTATTGGGTTATGCCCCGTCGCTGGCCAACGAGGACATTGATGCCACCGCCGTCCAGAATTTGACCACCAAAATCAGCGAGGCGGATGATTTGATTTTTCAAGCCACCGGCGGCAAGTCCGGCAAGAAAATCCTCACGAAAACCGAGCAGGGTCTCAAGAACACGCTGGTTGCCCAAATCCAGGCCATCCAGAAGCGCGCCAAGCGCAAATACGGGGCCAAGGATCCGAACCGCGCCAAGTATTTCATCGGGCAGGACATCGAAAGCAATCACGGCCTGCTCAACAGCGCCGCCGATGCCATCGGCAAAACGCTGGCGACGGACACGCTGCCCGGCGTCAAGCCCGCCACCATCACGGATTTGCAGACGGCGGCGACCAATTTCAAGACCGGTGTGGGCGCGCAAAGCAGCGGCAAAAGCGACACCGGCGCGGCTTTCAAGGCGCTGGACGCCAAAATGACGGAAGTGGCCGCAGTTCGCCGGGATTTTCAACTGGCCGCCGACACGGTCTGGCCCGCCGGCATTCCGGCCAACGCCCCCATCCGCGCGGAATTCAAACTGCCGCCGAATCGCGCGATGAAGTAGAAACCAGTCCAGGCGCCGCATCCGACAACTTGAAGCGTTGGAGGAAAATTCAAACCTCCAACGCTTTATCGCTTTAACGCTTCACCCAAATCTTTTATCCTCATCCTATGGAACGATTGCCCGGTTTCCGCGATTTTTATCCCGAACCTATTCCGCACACCGATTTGTGGAGCGCCGACGCGCGCCAATTCATCTTTGAAAAATGGCGCACGGTCGCGCGCCGCTACAATTTCCGCGAATACGACGGCCCGCCGCTGGAGCCGCTGGAATTGTTCACGACCAAGAGCGGCGATGAAATCGTCGGGCAGCTCTACAATTTCACGGACAAGGGCGAGCGCGCCGTGGCGTTGCGGCCGGAAATGACGCCGACGCTCGCGCGCATGGTCGCCGCGCACGAGCGCAATTATAAAAAGCCGGTCAAGTGGTTCGCCATCCCGCAATTGTTCCGCTACGAACGCCAGCAGAAGGGCCGGTTGCGCGAGCATTTCCAGTTCAACGCCGACATCATCGGCGAAACGGACGCGGCGGCGGACGCGGAGTTGATTGCGCTATTGATTGACACACTGCGCGCGTTTGGTTTGACGGAAAAGGATTTCGTCATCCGCTTGAGCAGCCGCAATGCGTGGGCGGAATTTTATAAAAGCCGAAAGCGGAAGGCGGAAAACGGCGAATACGAGTTTTTCCAGATTGTGGACAAGCTGGAGCGGGTCGCGCCGGAGGAATCGGAAAAAAAACTGGCCGCGCTCGGATTTTCGCTGGCGGAGGTGAACGAGTTCATCGAATCGGGCAAGCCGACCGCCGAACTGGAAAGTATTTTGAAAAATCTCGCCGCGCGCGGGTTGAAGGATTTTGTGAAGGTGGATTATCACGTCATCCGCGGGCTGGCATATTACACCGGCGTGGTGTTCGAGGCGTTTGACGCCACGGGCGAGTTTCGCGCCATCGCGGGCGGCGGGCGCTACGACAATCTGGTCAAGCTCATCAGCGGCGGCAAGGTGGATTTGCCCGCGCTCGGCTTTGGGATGGGCGACGTGGTGCTGCTGGAATTGCTCAAGGCGAGAAAATTGCTGCCGATGTTTGATTCGCACGCGGATGTTTTTGTTTTGATTGAAGATGAGAGCCTGCGCCCGGAATCGCTGAAGCTGGTGCAGGATTTGCGCGCGGCGGGATTTGCCGTCGAGTATTCGCTCACGGCGGCCAAGCCGGACAAGCAATTCAAACGCGCGCAGGAGTTGAAAGTTTCGTTCACTGCAAAACTGGAAAGCGACGCTTACGTTTGCATCCGCAATTTGAAAACGCGGAATGAAATTGTCACCGGTTTTGCCGACGCGGCGAACCATTTGTCGCGCCGTGGCTGAAACGGTCAGGCATCGAGCCGGGCGCGCACGATCTGGGCGAGCTTGAGGGGATTGAACGGCTTGGCGAGAAAGTTCACGCCTTCTTCCAGCGGAAAATCCAGACCGACCACGTCGGCGCTGTAGCCGCTGGCGTAAATGACCTTGAGACCGGGTTTTTCCTGACGCAATCTTTCGGAAAGTTCGCGGCCGTTGACGCCGTCGGGCATGACCATGTCGGTCAGGAGCAGTTGAATTTCATCGCGGTGCTGCTTCCAGATTTCCATTGCCTGAACGCCATTGCGGGCTTGAAGGACGCGATAGCCCAGTTTGGCCAGAGCGTTGTTCACCAACGCGCGCACGGCTGGTTCGTCCTCGGCCAGAAGAATGGTTTCCTTGCCGCCCGGCGTGGCCGGTTGCGTCTCCGGCTCGGCTTCCTGCTGGCTGGTTTTTTCCGAATAAGGCAGGTAAATGCGGAAGGTGGTGCCTTTGCCGACTCCACTCTCGACGTTGATCCAGCCTTGATGCTGTTGGACGATGCCATAGACGGTGGCGAGTCCCAAACCGGTGCCCTTGCCAACGCCTTTGGTGGTAAAAAACGGCTCGAAAATCCGCGGCATCACTTCCGGCGGAATGCCGGCGCCGGAATCGCTCACGGTCAGGCAAACAAAATTTCCGGAACGGGCCTGCGGCGACAGGGCGGCCACGAACGGATTGATTTCCACGATGGCAGTCTGGATGACGAGCTGGCCGCCCTTGGGCATGGCATCGCGCGAGTTGACCACAAGATTCATCAGGACCTGTTCCACCATGCTGACATCGGCATGAATCATGGCGGGCCGGGGAGCGCACTCAATTTGAATGGCGACGTCTTCGCCCACGATGCGTTGCAGCATCCGGGTCATGTTGGACACCACCTCGTTCAGGTCAAAGGTGACGGCATGCATCCGTTGCCGGCGGCTGAAGGCGAGCAACTGGCGCGTCAGATTGGCCGCGCGGGCGGATGCCTGCCGGATTTCCGTGATGGAGTCGCGCAATTCGCTGGTCAGGGCCGCGCTGAATTCCATGAGCGACACGTGTCCTTGAATGATGGTCAGGATGTTGTTGAAGTCGTGGGCGATGCCACCGGACAATTGCCCGACAGCCTCCATTTTCTGCACCTGGCGAAGCTGCTCTTCCAAACGTTTGCGTTCGGTGATGTCTTCGTAGCTTCCCAGAATGCCAATGACCCGGCCGTCCTTGTCATACAACGGCGCCTTGCTGGTGAACAATGTTTTTTGCCCTCCGTTGACGTCCCTTTGAGGTTCTTCGTAATTCAGTTTCGGTTGGCCGGACTCCATGACCTGACGGTCGTCGGCGTGATAACGCTCGGCCATTTCCGTCGAGGTGATGTCGAAGTCGGTTTTGCCGATGATCTGGTCGGGATCGGAAAAGCCACAGTCCTTTGCGAGCGGCTTGTTGCAGCCCAGATAAACGCCGTTTCGATCCTTCCAGAAAATGCGGGTCGGGATCGTGTCCAAAATCGCGCGCAGCATTTGCTGGGATTTGAACAATTCCTCTTCCGCCCGTTTGCGCGCCGTGATGTCGAATTGGATTCCCTGCGAACCAATGACCTGGCCATCGGGGCCAAAGACCGGCGATTTCACGACATGAAAATATTCAGTGGTTCCATCGGGCTGGAGATAAGCTTCCTCAAGCTCGATGGATTTGCCAGTGCGCAGAATCAATTCATGGTGATCTTCTCCCTGAATCCGCGTCGCTTGCCGCGCCGGCGGGATGAGGCCGGCGCTTCTGCAAGACGATTCATAAGCGGCAAGTTCCGCGGGGGTTTTGCCCAGCACTTGCTCCGGGGTCAGGTTTTTAAGCCGGCAAAACATGGTGTTGACGAAAACGTAGCGGCCTTCGTAATCCTTGCGGAAAACGCTGGCGGGCAGATGCTCGACAAACGAATGATAAAGCGCCTGCGAGGTAAGCAATTCATCCTCCATTCGCTTGCGGGCGGTGACGTTTCGGATGATGACGACGATCTGGTTCTTGGACAGTGGAACCAGCCGGGCTTCGTAAAAATTTTTCCGGCTCTGCAACGTCAGGGAATACTCAATCGTCACCGGCAATTTTTTGGCAACGACCTGCCGGATGGCCTCTTTGAATTGCCGGCCAATTTGCCGGAACGGGAGGCTTTGAATTTTTTTGCCGATTAATTCCTGCGCCGGTCGCAGCAGATCGTCCGCCGTGCCGGCCTTAAAATCGAGAATTGTGCCCTGATCATCCAGCCGGAACAGCAAATCGGGCATGGCCTGAAAAATAGCGCGCATCTCGGCGTTGGCCTGGTACAGTTCCTCCGAGCTTAAGACCAGCGAACGCTCGTTCAACTCGCGCTGAACGTCGAAATCGCGATAAACGTCACTGACCGCGCAAAGAAATTCGCGCCATGACGGCGCGTCGGGCAACTCATTGCTGAAATAACGTTTGAGTTGCCGGCGCAGCAGGCTGTGCATCTCTTCCATGTCAAATTTCTGAAAATGAGGTGATGGTCATGGTTTCGTTGTGAAGTTCGCAATTGCCGCCCGCCCGAACCGGCGCGATTTCGCCGTAGGAATAAAACCCGGTCACCATCACGCGGGAACCCAGGGCTTCGCGCACGGCTTCCACTTCTTCTTCGATTCTTTGCTTCAAGACGAACCGGCGACCGCAACAACTCACCAAAATGGAAAGTTGCGATTGGAAGTCCAGCAGGCTTTTCAAGCTCTCCCTGGCCGCCAGCCGTGTTCCCTGGATCAAATCCTCGACATGGCCCACCATGAATCGGGCATAGATGCCTTCCGGCACGTTGCCGGCAAACGTGATGCTTTGCTCCGCTTCGTTCACACCGATAAGCGCCCTCAGCACGCGCTGCTTGCCGATGCAAAGCTCCAGGGGAAACATTTTCCCGCTCGACGGCAGTTCGCGGGCATGAGCGCCCAAGTATTTTTTGTATAACGCCAGCGCCGGACGGTGGTCAATTTCGTAGAGCACGTTCTGTTTCGACTTGGTGATCAGCCGGTCGGGGCCAAAAGGTTCCCAGCCGCCGATGGCCGACATGCCGACGCGCAGCCGGTCGCCGTAAAATCCCAGCGCCACCGCCGCTGATTCCTCCGGTTCGCCATCGCACCAGACGTGCGTGGTTTGCATGCGGCCGCCGTCGCTGGCGCATCCGCCCGAAGTACTCACGCTGCGCGGCAGGGAGGAATTGATCCCGTTGACCAGCTCGCTCGCATTCACCTTCAAACCTTCCGACAACACGAAGACGTGGCGCAAGCCGTTTGGATCAAATTGACGAGCCAACCGTTTGCCCGCTTCAAAACTCCGTGCGGGACTTTCTATGCGCGTTTGCGCCGTGGCCACTTTTGTCAGCTCGAAAGCAATCGCGGTGAGCGCGATGGTTTCATCCTCAACGCCGCCGGGCTGGATTTCCCCGGCCGTGCTGCATCCAAACATATGCGCGTTTGGATAAGCCTTGCGGACGGTTTCGAGACAGCGGGATTGTTTCAATGATTTAGCGCCGCCGAAGAGAAGAACAACTTGGGCGGCAGCACCCAAAGTTCCTGCGGACGGCAACGGTTCCCAGCCTTTTTCCGCAGACCACTGGCACTGTTCGGTTTTCATAAACAATTCCCCGGGTTCGTCTGAAACCCCAGGCTGAAACGGGCTGATCCAAATTTAAAAATAAAGCAATTTCCGCACCGCAATTGCCGATTAATAATCAAGTTGCCCGTCACCGTTTGCTGGCAATACTATATCGGCATCGGACACTTGAGTTTAACCTTTTTTTGCTGTTTTCAAAACCGATTTTGGCATCGAACTCTTGGACATCTGCCATGACGGACAAGACATTTTCAAATCGCATCGTCGCACTGGAAGGCGACATTACAAAACAGCGCGTGGACGCGATTGTGAACGCCGCCAACACGACGCTGCTCGGCGGCGGCGGCGTGGACGGGGCGATTCACCATGCCGCCGGTCTGGAATTGCTGGCCGAATGTCGGGCACTCGGCGGCTGCGCGACCGGCCAGGCCAAAATCACGCGCGGCTACAAACTGCCTGCCAAATGGGTCATTCACACCGTCGGTCCCATTTGGCGTGGCGGCCATCACGGCGAGGATGAATTGCTGGCGAGTTGTTACCGGAGCTGTTTTGCGCTCGTCAAACAGCACGGAATCAAGACCGTGGCATTTTCGTCCATCAGTACCGGCGCGTATGGCTTTCCGATGGAACGCGCGACGCAGATTGCCGTGCGCGAGACAAAAAGTTTTCTGGAACGAAATCCGCCGGTGGAAAAAGTAACTCTGGTCTGCTTCGGCGCGGGCGCGCTGGAAATTCACAAGGCCGCGCTGCGGGAACGCTGCAAATGAAAACGGCGGGACTTTTGCCCCGCCTTTCTGAAATTTGATTTGTGGAATTATTTTGCCGCCGGCTCCGCAACTTCCTTTTCCTTCTTTTCATTGACCAGTGTCGCGCCTTTGCCGAGGCGTTTGCGGAGATAAGTCAGCTTGGCTCGGCGCACCGAACCATGGCGCTCGACTTCAATCTTGTCCACGCGCGGCGAATGGAGCGGGAAAATGCGCTCGACGCCTTCGCCGTAACTGATGCGGCGGACGGTGAACGTCTCATTCAAGCCCGCGCCGCGTTTGCCGATGACGACGCCTGAAAAAATCTGGATGCGCTCCTTGTCGCCTTCGACGACTTTGGTATGCACTTTCACCGAATCGCCAACGCCGAATTTCGGGTCGTCCTTGCGAAACTGCTCCGATTCAATTTTTTTCAACAATGCCTGGTTCATATTAAATTCAACTTTAGTTTTTAATTCCCAATTTTTAGTGGCAGCGTTTTCAATTCAAAACTCAACACCAAAAAATTCACAATTTATTTCAGCAAATCCGGTCTTTGTTCTTTTGTCCGCGATTTCGCCTGCCCGCGCCGCCATTTTTCAATTTCGGCGTGATTGCCGGAAACCAAAACATCCGGCACTTTCATTCCGCGAAATTCCGCGGGCCGCGTGTATTGCGGATATTCCAGCAATCCCTGGCTGAACGATTCGTCGCGCGAACTTTCATCGTCGCCCAGCACGCCGGGCAACAGCCGTGTTACCGCGTCAATCACCACCATCGCGGGCAGCGCGCCGTTCGTCAGCACGTAATCACCAATGGACAACTCACCGTCTGCCAGTGTTTCCCGCACGCGCTCGTCAAAGCCTTCGTAATGGCCGGTGACGAGCAACAAATCTTTTTGTTCCGCCAGTTCGCGCGCGATCTGCTGGCTGAACTTTCGTCCCGCCGGTGAAAGCAAAACCACTTTCGTTTTTTCGCGCCGCAAACTTTCGACCGCTTCAAACAGCGGCTCCGGTTTCAGCAACATTCCCGGCCCGCCGCCAAACGGTTTGTCGTCCACTGTCCGATGCCGGTCATGCGTCCAATCGCGCAGGTTGTGGATTTTCAAATCCAGCAGGCCCTTTTTGCGCGCGCGCTGGATGATGCTTTCATCGAGCGGCCCGGCGAACATCGCCGGAAACAAAGTGAGCACGTCAATTTTCATTTCGCACTCATCCTCGTTCTCATCGTCATTCTCATTCTCAAATTCAGTCTATAAACACGAGGATGACGGTGAGAATGATTATTTTTTGTCCTCAACAATCTCCACCGCGCACCGCAAACCTTTTTTCGCGCTACCGGCCAAAAGCAGGGAGCGAATCGCATTGATCGTTGCACCCTGCCGCCCGATGATTTTGCCCACGTCCGACGGGTCGAGGCGCAATTCATAAATCGTCATGCCTGTGCGTTCCACCGGCGTGACGCTTACCGCCTCGGGTTTTTGCACGAGCCCTTTGACGACGTATTCGAGGAACTCTTGCATGGCGTGGAAAATCAAGCCACCGCCGGAGCCACCGCCGCCTTGGCCGCCTTTTTGATAAAGCTGGCGACGGTTTCGCTCGGCTGCGCGCCTTTGCTGATCCAATACTGCGCACGGTCCAGTTTGAGCGTGAAATTATCGCCCTTTTTCAGCGGGTTATAAATGCCAATTTCCTCAATAAACTTGCCGTCACGCGGGCTGCGACCATCGGCCACGACAATTCGGAAAGCCGGCGTGTTTTTGGTACCGACCCGTTTCATGCGAATTTTTACAGACATAAATTTTTCAAAAGAGCGCGGAAAGTATCATTTGTGCATAAATTTGCAAGCCTAGATTTTGGAAAGAAAAGCGACCTTGTTTGACAGGCCAAGGGCGATTCGCCGCCAAGGGGCCGGTCCGGACATGCGCAATTAAGATTGCCACGAACGCGCGGAGGCTTAAATTGTCCAAGTTCAAATGAAAATTTCATTGCCCATTTTTGCTTTGACGCTGCTGGCGTTTTTCAGCGCGCCAGCACAGGATGTCAGTGTGGAGGTTGTTATGAACCAGGATGAGTTTCTGCCGAACGAATCAGTGCCGGTGGAAGTGCGCATCACAAACCTTTCCGGCCAGACGCTGCATCTGGGCGCGGACCCGAACTGGCTGACGTTCGACGTGGAATCAGCGGATGGCTTCGTAGTCGTCAAATACGCCGACGTGCCGGTCATGGGCGCGTTTGATCTGCCTTCGTCGCAGATGGCGACCAAGCGCGTGGATTTGCAGCCGTATTTTGATCTGACGCAACGCGGACGTTACCGCATCGTCGCGACGGTGCATATCAAGGCTTGGGGTGCGCAGGTTGTGAGTCCGCCAGAAAGTTTCGACGTGATCAGCGGCGCGAAATTATGGTCGCAGGATTTCGGCGTGCCCGAGCCTGCCAGCATGACGAACGTCCCGCCGGAAGTCCGGGAATACACGCTGGAGGAGGCGAATTATCTGCACTCGCAACCGGAGTTGTATGTAAAGGTGACCGATGCATCGGAATCGCACGTTTTCAGGGTGGTTCCGATAGGCCCGATGATTTCATTCAGCCATCCGGAGATGCAACTGGACCGTTTTTCCAACCTGCATGTGATCTGGCAGTTTGGCGCAAAGGCTTTCGATTATTCGGTGGTGAATCCCAACGGCGTTGTCATCCATCAGGCAGTCTATGATTATTTCGACACGCGCCCGCGACTCGGTGTGGACAACGCCGGCAACGTGGTGGTGGTCGGCGGCGTGCCCCGTGTCAACCCCGCCAGTTTGCCGGTCGTAGAAACGCCGGATGAATTGCCATTTTCCACCAACCAATGACGTGGGGGTCATTGCATCAGGTCCTGGCGCGAGGTGATTTGCGCCTCCATTTGCTTGACAATCATCGTGGCGCGCGTCACTGCGGTGTCTTGGGTTTCGCCGAAGAAAGATTTTAGCCGGACCCACACGGCGGCCATCGGAATGCCATTGCGGTCGCGGAACGGCAAAATAACCGCGACGGTGCCCGGACCGCGGCCAAACGAAACCGTGCCGTCCGTAATTGCGGCTTTTTCCCCGTCGGTGCCGGGCTGGCCGATTTCCTTTTCATCCTTGCTGCCGATAATGTGCGGCCGGCCTTGGTCATCGAGCGCGAAAATCCGCAGTCCCAAAATGCGCGGCTCCTTGGCCATGATGTTTTGCACGAGCATCTGCGCCGCCGGCACGAGCGGTTTGTAAGTAATGGTGGTATTTCCAAAATAAGTCACGGCATCTGACATCGTCCAAAAGCCGATCTTTCCTTCAGGGAACGTATTTGGGGTTTCAATGGCCGGCAAAGTGGTGTCGTCCAGCGAGCAATTGATTTGATCGCCTTCACATTGCACCGTCAGCGTGTGCCACACGTTCGTGGAAATGTTCATGTCCAGCGGGGCGGAAGGATCGGCAAACTGGCCGTTCACAACTTTGTAAAAGCGCAGGTTGTGCCCCAGCGCGCTCGCTCGGAAAACGTAAAAATTCGATTCATTTTGGTAACGAAAGACAATGCCCGCCATTTGCTCCGCGACGCCGCTGACAATTTTGAACCGCGTGGCCAGCGTGAAATCCTTGAACGTCTCGCCGTTGTAAATCAGCATGGGAAACCGGTTGTCAGTCGGATCCTGGCTCAATTGCGCGAGCACACCCTGGCGCATGACGGCGGGCGCCTGTGGCGTCAGCGGCGTGAACGCCGAGGGCACTGCATCCATGATAATCTTCCAGTCGCCCGGCTGGCCGCCGCCCGCCAGCGCGCTGTGAAAGCCGGACGGCGTCTGGCCGGCCGGGAAATCGTCGAAATCAAATTTGATTTCGGCGCCGAAAGCAGACGCGGCAAACACAAGGCAGAGGCAGAAAAACAATTTTCGCATTCCGCACAACCTAACAAAAAAGAGCCGGGCGACAAGCATTTGCGCCCGGTTCTCATTATAATCTTGCGCTTAATCGTAATCCTCCGGTTTGAACGGATTCTGATTAAGAATTTGAATTATTTCCAAATCATGTCCGCGACAGTGCGGCCCGCCGGAATGAACGGCAGCACGTGCTCGCTGTAAGGCGTCATCACGTCGAGGACGTAAGGCGTTTTCGCGTCGAGCATTTTCTGTAGGGCGGCGCGCAAATCCTTTTTGAACATCACGCGCTCGCCCGGCACACCGAACGAATTGCACACGCGGACGTAGTCGGGATAAATCTCCGCGCGATGGTCGGGGTCGCCAAGATATGTATGGCCGCGATTGCCGGCGTAAAACTTGTCCTCCCATTGGACCACCATGCCGAGGTGCTGGTTGTTCAAAATAATCGCCTTCGCGGCAATCTTTTCGACATGCGCAGTCGCGAGCTCCTGGATATTCATCAAAAACGAGCCGTCGCCGTCTATGTCAATGACCTCCTTGTCGGGGAGTGCGACCTTGATGCCGAGCGCCGCCGGAAATCCAAAACCCATCGAGCCGAGTCCGCCGCTGGTAATGAACTGGCGCGGGTATTTGTATTTGAACCACTGTCCGGCCCACATTTGATGCTGGCCGACGCCGGTGGTGATGAACGCTTCGCCGTTCGTAAGTTCGTAAAGCATCTCGATGACCATTTGTGGAAGGATCACCTGTTCCTCGTGTCCCTGCATATGGTCTTTCATGTGGTCGCTGCCGGCGATTTCGCTGGTGATTTTGTAGGCGAACGGCGCTTTTTGTTTCCATTCGGCAATTTGTTCGAGCCAGGCGGTGTGCTTTTTCGTGAGCGGACGTTTTGCAATCATCGCGTTGAGCCGCGTGAGCGCGTCCTTGATGTCGCCGACCGCGGGTAGATGTGCGCGGCGATTTTTATTTAATTCCGACGCGTCAATGTCCAAATGAACAATCGTGCCGTGCTTGCAAAATTCCTCGAACTTGCCGGTCACGCGGTCGTCGAAGCGCACGCCAAACGCGAGCAGCAAATCCGCGCCGTCTTTGAGCTTCACCATCGGGTCGTTGAAGGATTTGCGATGCTCGTATTCGCCGTTGACCGCCCAATTCGCGAACGCCGCGCCGTGCATGCCGAGCCAGCGCAACGACAGCGGATGCGTTTCCGGAAAGGCGCCAATGCCCATGATGGTTGTCGTTACGGGAATGTTCGCGGCCTCGGCGAATTTTCTCAACGCCTCCGCCGCTCCGCTGGAAATGATGCCGCCGCCGCAGTAAATCACCGGGCGCTCGGCCTTTTCAATCAAGCCCATGATTTCGTTGAGCGCGACCTCGTCCGCGCGCAAATCGGGCTGCGTGTAACCGGGCAAACCTTTTTTGATTTGCTCCAAGGTCGGCCAGACCGGCTGTGTTTTTTGCTGCTGAATGTTTTTTGGCACGTCGATCACGACCGGGCCGGGGCGGCCGGTTTGCGCGATGTAAAACGCCTCCTTCACGATGCGCGGAATATCGTTCACGTCCGTGACCAGATAGCTGTGCTTCACAATCGGCAGCGTGACGCCGATGATGTCGGTCTCCTGAAACGCGCCGCGGCCAATCATGTTTTGGTTCACCTGGCCGGTGATGGCGATGAGCGGGCAGGAATCCATGTAGGCGTCGGCGATGGCGGTGACGAGATTGGTCGCGCCCGGCCCGCTGGTGCCCATGCACACGCCAGCCTTGCCCGTCGCGCGGGCGTAGCCTTCGGCGGCAAACGAACCGCCCTGTTCGTGGCGCGGAAGAATCGTGCGGATTTTGGAATGCGTGAGCGACTGGTGGATTTCCATGCTCGCGCCGCCGGGATAGGCGAAAATCACTTCGACGCCTTCGCGTTCGAGTGCCTCGACTAAAATGTCGCGGCCGAACATCGCGGGGCCTACTTCGGCGCGGGGCGCGGTTGAAGTTTTTGGTTGCCGCGCCGAAGCCGTTTTCGTCGCGGATTTGGTTTCAGTTGTTTTGCTCATAATTTCATTTTGAGATTAAGAGTAAGATTAGGATTGCGATTAAGAAATCGGTTTCGTGGCCAATTCTTAATCATAATCTTTCTCGTAATCTTAATCATTTTCGTTGGCGGCTGATGGCGCGGATTAAAGCAAAAACCCGCGACCATTGCGAGCCGCGGGTTCTTGTTAAATTTGTTTCAGTTCAACAAGCGCCAACGGCGTCGGCGACTACGACGACAACCAAGTTAACGGCTTGTAAAACGTTTTTCAACATTGCGGGTTTAGTTTAACTCAATTATCGGCCGGGTCAAGCACCAGATTTAGCCAATTTTAAACCTTTTTTTGCTCCACCTCGGCGATGTATTTGCGCGTGGCGGCAGGCAGTTCATTCCAAATCCAGAGCGCGAGGCCGCCGCCGATGACGGCAAACGGCATGATAAAAACCGGCCACCAATGCCAGTCGCGCGGGATGAAATGGAGATAAGGAACAAACCGTCCGCTCGCGGGCGCATTTTTGTCCGGAACCAAAAAACCGATGCAGATGGATTGCAGTCCGCTTCCGAGGTAGGCGAAGCCGTCCACGATGCCGGAACAGGTCGCGGTGGCCTTGCGCCCGCCGAAGTCCGTCGCCGCCGTGCCGGACATTAGCGACGTGATGCCGATGGACGACATGACAATCAACACCGACGACCAGCCGACAACGAGTGGCGCGGAAAAAAGAAACACGGCAATGAAAATTGACAGAAGCAAAACCAGGCCGCAAAGCATTGCCGCCGGCGGGCCGCGGCGTGACTGAAACACCCGGTCTGAAATGATTCCGCCGGTGAAGCCGCCAATGATTCCAAAAACACAGATGAACCAGCCCCAATGTTGCGCGAAAAATTCCGCGCCGGTTTGTGTCACGCCTTTGCTGAATGGCAGATACCAGGTCCAAATGCTGTAGCGGAAAATGCCGGAGGTCAGTTCGACGCAGGCGATAAAAATCATCAGGCGGCTCGCAAAAATTTTCTTCAGCAAATCAAGGACGGAAAATTCCACATGCATCTGGCCGGATGAGGCATCGCAGGTGTCGAGGTGCGGAAAACCGGCCTGCTCCGGAACATCCTTGATGAGCCACCAATCCATC
>DATJRH010000017.1:0-93198 GCA_035504945.1 Candidatus Aquilonibacter sp.
GCGGCGCGCGGCCTATGTCAAACTGCCAAAACGGAAGGGCAGAGCGGTTAGACTTGGCGGGAAATCCTGTTGAAAAAATACTAAATCCTTGCAATCAATCAGTTGCGACTATTTATGTTTGTCAACTAGACAATCCCAAAAAAATTTTGAAGGCGGAAAATTGCCAGTTTACGGCTCGATTTTGATCTCGTCGCCCGGCTCCAGCGGAATGTCCGTGCCATTCAGCAAAACTTTCGGGGCGAGCGTGGCGCTTTCACCCTTGCGCGTGATGGTGATTGTTTTTGGCGGGCGTGAGTCGAGGTAATCCGCCGTGGCAATGGCCTGCGCGAGCGTCAGGCCAGCCACCCACGGCACATGCGGGTTTTTCACCGGGCCGTCCACCGTCACGCCGGTGGTTTGATCCTGCAACTGCTGCCGTAGCGCCGCGTTTTGTCCCGCGAGGTAAGCCGCCTGCGCCTGCGCCCGCGCGTGCGATTGGGTCGTGCAACCGCTGGCCAGCGCCGCCATCAAAATCGCCGGTGCAATCCAAGATAATTTTCGCCGCCAGTCCATTTCATTCCGGCGGCTTGAGAATTTTCCCAAACTCGCCTTCCACCGGCTCGATTTCAATCCGTCCGTCCCCGCCCGCACGCGGCTGTGGATTTTTTTCCTTTCGATTCTGGGCGCGCCGCCGGCGGCGGTGCGCAACGGCGGCGGCGCAAAAACAGGCGCGGCTTCCGCCGGTTCGCTGTCGGGCGGCTCCGGGCTTTCGCCGGGAACAAAAAAATTGCCGCGCGTCTCCAGCCATTTGGCGTAGCGCTGAAAACTCCACATGCCGTGGTCCGCGCCGGTTTCGACGGCGGAAACAATTTTGAAAAAATCGCGGTTGCGGATGAACGCCTTCACCGCGTGCGTCGCCATGAGAATTTCACATTCGGGGACGCGGATTTTCAAATCGTCCCGGAAACGGAGCCGCTGGGAAATGACGGCGACGAGGCAGTCGGCCAGTTGCGCGCAGACGCCGCCCTGGATTTCCGGCGAAAAGGCCGACGCGACGCGCTGCAATGCCTCGGCGCAGGTCGAGGAGTGGACTGTCGCCAAAACCAGATGGCCGGTCTCCGAAGCGCTCAACGTCAGCCGCATCGTCTCCGGGTCGCGCATTTCTCCGACCATCAGCACATCCGGGTCTTCGCGCAATGCATCGAGCAGCGCCTGCTCGAAGCTCGGCGTGTCGCGCCCGACTTCGCGCTGCCGGATGTAGGCGCGGCGCGGACGAAAGGAGTATTCAATCGGGCTTTCGACCGTGACGATGTGCCGCGTTTCGGTGAGATTGATTTCCTGGATCAACGCGGCCAGCGTCGAGGATTTGCCGCTGCCCGTCGGCCCGCTGACCAAAATTAGGCCGTGCGTGTTTTTGACGATTTTTTTCAGGTCGGGATGCAGGTTTAATTTTTCGACCGTCGCCTGAAACGAGCTTAACAAACGAATTGCCAAACCGATGCCGCGCGCGGTCTGGAGCACATTGATCCGGCAGCGCACGCCGTGGATGGTTTTGGACAAATCAAACGAGCGCCGCTCCAAGAAAACCGGCCATTGTTCCTCGCCGATGAGCCGCCGCGCCGCTTCCGCCAGCGATTGGGGCGCGACGGGTTCGCCGGAAACCTGCAATGCGCCGCGAACGCGCACCGCCGCTGGCATCCCGGCTTCGAGGTGCAAATCGCTCGCGCCGCGGCCCGCCGCTGATTCTATCAATGACTCCAATTCCATTTGCCTAGCCTACTTTAATCAAAACCCAAGGCGATAAAAAGTTCCGGTCAGGATTTCGCGATGGACGCTTTCCATTCCGCCGCCGCCCGTTTGATTTCCGCCGCGCAGTTCGCGCGCGACTTCACAAATCGCGGCGTGAACCACGGAAAGGTTCCAATCAAATCGTTCGTGACCAGAATCTGCCCGTCGCAATCTTCGCCGCTGCCGATGCCGATGGTGGGAATGGAAATTGCCTCCGAAATTTCTCCGGCCACCGGCGGCGTGACGAGTTCCAAAACAATGGCAAACGCGCCCGCGGCTTCCAAAAGTTTTGCGTCATCGAGCAATTTCCGGTGCTCGGCGTTCTTTTTGCCCTTGATGTGATAGCCGCCTTCTTCAATCACGCTTTGCGGCAACATTCCGAGATGACCGCAAAAGGGAATTCCGGCGGAAATGATGGCGCGCACCTGCGGCAAAATTTCCGCACCGCCTTCGGCCTTCACAAATTCCGCACCCGCCGCGACAAGTTTTTTTGAATTGGCCACCGCGCTTTCAACCGTGTCGTAGCTTTTGAACGGCAAATCCGCGCCGAACAGTGCGTGCGGTTTCGCGCGCGCGGCGGCGCGGACGTGATGTTCCATTTCCGCCATCGTCACATGCGTCGTGTCGGGATAGCCGAGCACAACCATGCCGAGCGAATCACCGACGAGCAATAGCGGGATGCCGGCTTCATCTAGCAATTTCGTCATCGGATAATCGTAAGCCGTGAGCGCGGCAATTTTTTCGCCGCGCACCTTCATTGCGCCGATGGTTTCGACTGTGATTTTGGAATTCATTTTGCAACCACGGATGGACACAGATTAACACGGATAAATTTATTTACAAAATCCGTGTCTATTCGTGTTCATCCGTGGTTAAAACGTTTGAGAAGTTCTTCCGGCGTCGTGGTCGCCGTGCCAATTTTGCCGACGACAATTCCGGCGGCGTGGTTTGATAAGATCGCGGCTTCGTGCGGCGACGCGCCTGCCGCAATCGCCAGCGTGAACGTCGCAATTACCGTGTCGCCCGCGCCGGAAACGTCGAACACTTCCTGCGCCACCGTCGGAATGTGAAACGGCTTTTGCCCGCGCTGGCAGAGCAGCATTCCCAGTTCGCCGAGCGTGATGAGCAACACCGCCGGGCGCAATTCGTCGAGCAGTCGGTCAGCGGCCAGCATGAGATTTTTATCCGCGAGCGGATTGGCGTTTTTTGTTTCGTCCGGCAGATTCGCCAGTTCAAATGTTTCCTTGCGGTTCGGCGTGATGAGCGACAGGCCGCTCAAATTCAAATGATGCACCGGCTTGGGATCGAAACTCAACCAGGTG
The DNA here is from genome assembly GCA_035504945.1 of Candidatus Aquilonibacter sp. GTDB lineage: Bacteria > Verrucomicrobiota > Verrucomicrobiia > Limisphaerales > UBA11358 > UBA11358. Next base: position 3,090 of record DATJRH010000017.1, read on the forward strand.
CCGCGTTCGCGGCAAAGCGATTTGATTTCATCGAGCAACGACTGGGTGACGACGCCTTTGCCATAATCGCCGACGATGACGGCAGCGGCGCCTTTCAATTTTGGTTTCAGCGCGTCCAGCAATTTGCCCGTCAATTTCGCGTCCAGACCGTCGCGCGTCTCGCGGTCAATGCGCACGACCTGTTGTTTGTGCGCGACGACGCGGGTCTTGACGCTCGTGTGCCGTGCGGGATTCGCGACCAGCCCGGCGCAGCCGATTTTTTGCCCGGCGAGAAGCTTTTTCAATTGCTGCGCCGCGCCGTCGTTGCCGATGGCGCCAAAAAGTTCCGCCGGCACATCAAGCGAAACCAGGTTGCGCGCGACGTTGGCCGCGCCGCCGGGCATGAAACTTTCGCGCTCAAAATCCACGACCGGCACCGGCGCTTCCGGCGAGATGCGCGACACGCCGCCCCAGATGAAATGATCCAGCATCACGTCGCCGAGGACGAGCACGCGGGTTTTGTCCGCGGCGGACAGCAATTGTTTGACGCGGCTGGCCGACAAGGTTGTGCGATTCACAACCCATCTTTTAACCGGAGTTGGGCGGCGAGGAAATAAAAAAGCCGCCGGCCCTTTTGGGGAGACCGGCGGCGTGAGTCAAATGCGCTTAAAACGACAAAGTGAACGTGGCATAGACGCCGTGAACATAGACGCCGCTCAACGTGACGCGATCATCAATGCTTCTCAAGTTATAGCGCTGGTCAAGCGTGCCAAAGAATTTGTAGGCAATGCCGATGGCCACGTGCTGGCTGAACGAATATTTCAATCCCGCCTCGGCCTGAAAAGCCGGCGTGACATTGGCGTCGGCGTAAGTTGAACCGCTGTCCTTGAAATCCATGATGCCGACATTCGCGCCGGCGCCGATGCCCAGATAGGGCGTCCAGGCACTCTTGGTCGGAATCCTATAGACGAGATTCGCCAGGACGGGCACGGAATACATGTCAAGGGTTTGATCAACCGAACTCAAAGACACCCCGCCGACTTTGTCCATGGAATTCCACATGAAGCCGAGTTCGAGTTCCAAGGCCAGTGTATCATTCAGATTGGCGCCTATCATCATATCGCCGCGAACGCCAGGGTGGAACGTGGCAGTATAAGTAGGGGTCGTCGTTTGACGAAGCGTCGTGTCCTGTTGGAAGATGGCGCCGGCATCCTCCACAAAATATAAGTTTGAAGCCAGGTCTCCCGCGCGCACACCTGCGGCGGACATCAGGAGAGACGCGATTGCGATTGAACAAGCGATTGTTTTCATAATTTTTCAATGTTTTGAAGGTAACGCACCCGCGTTGTCACATTTGTTTGCAGGTTTCCTGAATGGAAACTTGCCCATTCATGTAAAACTCCGTCGGGGTTGTCAACAGAAAAACTTTCGTGTCGGCAACATGCGTCAAGCCTGATCAAGAAACGCCGTCAACGGACTCGTCGCCTCGGCGGTTTCGCTTTGCGCGGCCAGGCCCGATTCAAACGCCGCGCGTCCGGCTTCCACCGCCATCTGGAACGCGACCGCCATTTTATTCGGATCGGCGGCGACGGCAATGGCCGTGTTCACCAGCACCGCGTCCGCGCCCATTTCCATCGCTTCCGCCGCATGGCTCGGCGCGCCAAGGCCGGCGTCCACGACCACCGGCACGGCGGCCTGCTCGATGATGATGCGAATCTGGTCGCGCGTCTGGACGCCGCGGTTCGAGCCGATGGGCGAGCCGAGCGGCATCACCGTCGCCACGCCGACGTCCTGCAACCGTTTCGCCAGCACCGGGTCGGCGTTGATGTAAGGCAGCACGGTGAAACCTTCCTTGACCAGAATTTCGGCGGCCTTGAACGTCTCGATTGGGTCGGGCAGCAGGAAGCGCGGGTCGGGATGGATTTCGAGCTTGATCCATTTGGGCAATCCGGCGGCGGCGGCGAGGCGCGCGAGGCGGACGGCCTCGTCGGCGTTCATCGCGCCGCTCGTGTTGGGCAGCAGCAGATATTTCTTTGGGTCAATGAACTCCAAAATGTTCGCGAACGGATCGCCTTTGCCGGACAAATCGGCGCGGCGCAGGGCGACGGTGACCATTTCCGCGCCGCTGGCATCCAGCGCGTCGCGCATGGCTTCCGGCGACGAAAATTTTCCCGTGCCTAGAATCAGGCGCGACCGGAAGATTCTTCCCGCGATAATCAGCGATTGGTTGGCAAACGACATCGCATCAATTTAGAAAATCGCCGCGATTTGTCGAGGCGCGAAGGCGAAAGTAATTCTGGGAAATCGTCGTCAAACCTTCAGCGGCAGAATCCGCGCGCGAACGCTTGCTTCATCGAGGACAATCAACGCGCCCTTTTCCAACTCCGTTTGAAACTGACGCAGCGCATTGACCGCAAGCCTTTCAATCGCGGCCGGTGTCACGTCTTGTGTGCGGACTTGGATCACGCTCGGTCCCTCGGCTTGCGTCAGCGCCAGCAACGTTCCGAAATCCAAATCGTGCGTGAAAACGATATGGCCATTTTGTCTTGCCCAAGCCATGATTTCAGAATCAGCGGCGCGAGGATTGCCGATGGCCGACCAATGAACCGCTTCCCAACCCGCTTGCGTGAGAACCGCCACCCAGTCGGGCGACAGATTCATGTCCACCAGCAGCTTCATGCCGGTTGCAGCGGCAATTCGACTTCTTCCGCGCGCCACGCGGCATATTTGAGCGCCTGGGCGATGTCCTCCTCTTCGAGATACGGATACAGCTTCAAAATTTCCGCGCGCGCGTGGCCGGTGGCAACCAGGCCCGCAATCGTTCCCGCCGTGACGCGCAAGCCGCGCAGACAAGGCCGCCCGCCCATGACCTGCGGGTCAAACGTGATTCGATCCAGCGTTTTCATGGCAACAATTTAACCGCCTTGCCGCGCCAATCCAACTTTTCTTTTGCCGAGGCGCGACCGGAAGATTCTTCCCGCGATAATCAACGGTTGGTTGACAAACGACGTTCTGGACAATTTAAGAAAAAATCCGCCATTGTCGAGGCGGGAAGGGGGAATGTTCAGTGGAGATCGAATGAAGCAAATTATTCCTTGCCGCCGTGCTGGCGAAGAAAATCTGCTGCTTCTGTATAGCCTTCAGCAATCGTTATGTGTAAAGGCGTATTGCCTCTGTTGTCCTTGGCGTTAACGTCGGCTCCGTGGTCAAGCAGCAATTGCAGCATATATTTGTGACCCCCTTGCGCCGCCGCGAGCAAAGGCGTCCAGCCGTTCTTGTCCCTAGCGTTGACATCAGCTTTGTTAGCCAACAGTAATTCCGCCACATCTTTTTTGCCCATATACGCTGCCGCAATCAAAGGCGTCCAATCGTTGCTGCACTTGACATTGACATCAGCTTTGTTGGCTAAGAGCAGTTCTACTACGTCTTTGTTACCTTGATTCGCCGCAATTTCTAAAGGCGTGTTGCCAAAACCATCCTTTGCATTGACATCGGCCTTGTTGGTTAGCAGCAACTCTATCATATCCTTGTGCCCTCCCTGCGCTGCGTAAAATAGAGGCGTCCGTCCAATATAATCTTTGCTGTTAACCAAATCAGGATTGGCTTTAAGCATTGCCTTAACCTTTTCTAGTTCACCACTGCCCGCCGCTCTATGAATAACGGGCGGAGCAGGCGGCGGCATACTTGGCGCGGGCGTGCCTAAAACGCACCCACTACTCCAAGCAAGCGTGACCAGCAAGACGGCAAACTTCCAATTCATGTCTTGGGAATAGTCCCTTTGCGGGAAATTGCAAGCGCCGCTTTTCAATTTCAGATTGCGGAATGTGGATTGGGGATTGGGGAGCGCACGCGCCTCGCGTGCCGTGTTCGACGCCTCGTCGAACACATTTCTCCACCTGATGTTTCCAGCGGGGCGCTGGAAAACGCACCCGAGGCGGGCGCGCTCCCCGCTACGGTTCCATTTCCTTGCCCACCAAAGGCAGTGTGATTTTGATTTCATCGGGGATGACCAGCGGACGGCCGGTTTTGGCGTTCACAAACACCCAGTCGGTTTCCGCCCGCGCCACGACAGCCTGGTCAGCGGCGCGGATGATTTTATATTTGCGCAGCGAACGCACCTTCTGAAAGTTGGCCACCCACGTCAACATCGTGAGCGTGTCGCCGGCAAATGCCGGGGCGAGATACTCGATGTGATGCGTCCGCACCACCCAGCTCGCGCCGAGCGCCGTCGTCGCCTGCACGCAGCCGGTGGACTGCGCGTGGCGGACGGCGGCGTCCTGAAGCCATTGGATGTAAGCGACGTTGTTGACGTGGCCGTTTCGATCCACCACTTCGGCGGTAACTCGAATGTCAAATTGGTAGATGGGATTCATGGCACGCTCGAAGGCGGGGATAGCCCGTTTGCGGGAAATTGGCAAGCGCGCAATTGGCAACGGCAGATTTGGCAGGGCGGTGCTGCTGCGCCGTCCCTGATTTGCAGGCTTTTTGAAAAAAATCGCGACGTTCTGATGCAAATTAGCTTAGGGGGAGCAGTTTATGCAGGCGGAGGAGCGCGAATTGATGCCGGAGGAGCTTAAAAGGGCGTCGGAGGAGGAGTTTATTGGCCGGAGGAACGGCAAAAAACATCGGAGGAGAGCCAAAATTTGCCGGAGGAGCAGGTTTTCAGGCCGAAGGAGAGGTAAAACATATCGGAGGAGCGGTTTTTAAGACCGAGGAGTGGCAGCCAAAGCGGGAGGAGCCGCAAAATCAATCGGAGGAGTGTCGAAAAAAACCGGAGGAGCCCTTCAATAAAACGGAGGAATGGCAAAAATAGCGGAGGAACGATTTTGGATATCGGAGGAGCAGCGGGAAAAGGCCGAGGCACGGCATTTGAAATCAGAGGGGCCATTTTCAAAATCGGGGGGAATGGCGGAAAAGTCGGGGGAGGCGTTTGAAGTTTTGGAGGAGCGCCGTTGGAAACCGGCGCGGCGGGTCACGGCGAGACGGCGACATTATCGAACAACGCCGAGTTCAACGCTGCATTGTTGTGCGAGGTGAGCGCCAGGCCGACGTAAATCTTTTTCGCCATCGGAACGGTTTCGCTATCCACGCGCTGCCAGTTTTTGCCGTCGGCGGAAACGTAACCGTTGAACATATCGCCCTGGCGGACCAGCTTGACCCAATACGGAAATCGCGTTGACGCCTGACCGGTGGTGCGGCTCAAATCGCCGGCTTGGGGACGCCATTGGAACGCGGAATCGCCGGCGGCCGTCAGCACCATCATGGCGTGGCGGGAATCCGGCGCGAGCGTTTCGCGGAACATCACGCCCGCCTTCGCCCACGGGTCGGTGAATTGCATGGAAATGACGCGCGCGACAATCTGGCCGTCGCCGGTCAGCGGCGTGCAGGCGAATTGAAATTCGTCGTTGGTGTCCCAAATGTCCGCGCCGGAGGCGATGAGATTGAACTGCCCGTCCAAATAACTCGCGTCGCCGGCAAGCCCGACGTCGCCGATGTCCGCGTGCAGCCAGTTTTCCGGCAGCGTGGCGGAAATGGCCGGCAATGATTTGATCCAGTCCGCGACGACGGCCACGGCTTGTGCGTCCACGACATTTTTCGCCAGCGGCGGCATTTGCGAAGCGCCGAGCACGCTGATGCGCCGGAACAAAACGGATTTGTCCGTGTCGCCGGGCACGATGATTTTCGCGCCGGAAATGCCGAGCGCGTCGGCAATCGGGCCGTTGATGAGGTTTTGTTTTGCCAGCGGCGTGTCGAAGCGCGCGTCAAAGAACGACTCGACGCCGCCGGGGCGGTGGCATTGCGCGCAATTGGCGTCGAGATAAGATCGGACGCGGAGTTGCAGCGGCGCGGCGGTGTTGGTGACGGAAACCAATCTGGCAAAATGCGGAATTTCATTTTCGTCCAATGTCGCGTCGAAAAGGCCGGCGTGGTTCCACGCGCGGAGCTGGTTGTCGGTGACGCCGTTCGGGTAGGTGTAATCGCCGTTGAGCTGCCGCGTTTTGACGCCGAGCACGCCGCCGGACGCGGGCGTGTGGCAGGTCAGGCAATCCTGCCGGCCGGGATAAAACCAGTTTTGAACGCGAATGCCGGTGGCGGTCTTGATTTGAACCGGCTCGGTGATTCCCGCCGTGACCAAATCCGCGTCGGAACCGTCAGCGCGCCATTTGTAACTCGCGCCATAGACGTAGCCGTTCGTGTCGCGGACGAGCAGGCGCGTTTCAAGGCGGCGGAGAATCTGCGGGTTCGTGTCGTCCACGGGCAGTTGAAACGTTTTGACGAAAACGGTTCCGGCGGGAAACTGCCATTCGCCGGTGGGCGAGAAATGGATTTGGGAATTTTCCGGCAGCGCCATCCAGCGCGATTTGACCGCGCCATCCGACCACAACGGCGTGTTGACGTTGTAAGGAATCAAACCGCCTTCCGGCTGCATCGTCTTCAAGTCGCTGAACACGCCGGTTTGCGAAAGGAGTTTGGGCATCGGATGGCTCGGCGGCGGCGGGCCGCCGCGCGCGAGCGTAAAAATATATCCGCCGACACTGCTCATCTGGCAGAAATAAATTTCGCCGGCGGCGTCCGTGCCGAACGCCGAAAGACCGGTGTAATCCGAGCCGGAATTCGGCCCGGCGCCCTTGGGCATGATGCACAGCAGATTTTTCTTCACGGGCGTGGTTGTTTCGTCCATCGCCCAGACCGTGTGATAAACGTTGTCGCCAAAAATGTATTTGCCGCCCAGGTCGGCGGCGAATTTTTTGCCGCGATAAACGTAGCCGCCAATGACCGCGCGGCCGTCGCTGTGCGGATAATCGAGAAGCGGCCCGCGGCTGATGCCGATATAGGACGCCGGCATCTGGCCGAGCGTGCCTTCGCAATAGGGCCATTGAAAATTCAAACCTTTTTCGCCCGGCTCAATTACGTCAATTTCCTCGCGGGCGCTGCCGCCGACGTCGCTGATGAAAATCCGGTCGGTCGGCGGGTCAATCGTCATGTGGTCCGGACTGCGCAGGCCGAGACAGAAAAATTCCTCCAGCACATTCGACTGGCCGACGAAGGGATTGTCGTTGGGAATAAAATAATTTGCCGTGCGGCCATCGAACGGCTGGCGCGGAATGGGATGGCTGATGTTTCCGCCGCGGCAATCCACGTCAATGCGCAGCACGCCGCCCAACAAACTTTTGTTGATGACCTGGTCGTTGCTGGCGACGGAATTGTCACCGATGGTCAGATAAAGAAATCCGTTTGTCGGATGAAAGAAAATTCCGCCGCCATGGTGCCAGACGGTTTGGTCGGTCTGGTCAATTAAAACCAGTTCCGAGCCGGGAATCGCGACGCCGTTCGCGTCGAGCGTGAAACGCGAGAGCCGGTCGTGATAAGTGTCCGGTAAAACCGGATTCGGGCGCGTGTTCGGGTCGCCGGCGACCGTGCCAGACTTGACCCAGGTGTAAAAGACAAAGATGAAGTGGTTCGTCGCGAAGCCGGGATGAAAGGCCACGCCGAGCAGGCCGGAATCGTCCCAGCCCTGGCATTGGTTGTGGATGTCGAGGACGAGTTTTTTTTGCGTGACGCCCGGAGAATTTTCAAACGTCCAGATGCGGCCTTCGCGTTCCCAGACGCACAGTTTGTCCGTGCCCGGCACGAATGTCAGACCGACGGCGTTGGTAAACAGCAGATTGGGAAACGCGACGACGGCCGACCAGTTTCCTGAAATGCCCGGCGCGGTTTCGGGCATCGTGCCGTTCAGGAACGCGCCGATTTGCGGACGCGAGTCGAGGCCGTAGGGTTGGGCGTGCGCCATGAAGACGGCAAAGCACAGCGATGCGAAAATCGAAAGCGGACGGCACTGTTTCAAAAACGGCATTTGCGAATAAAATCCGCACAAGATTCTCTGTTGCGCGGTCGCCGTCAATTTTTTAAGCAAAAAATGTTCGCCCCGGCATCTTTTTAATTTTAGCTTTGCCACATGTTTCGTCCCTGCATTGACCTGCATGAAGGCAAAGTGAAGCAAATCGTCGGCGGCACGCTCGGCGACGACCACGCGCAAACAAATTTTGTCTCGGAAAAACCGGCGGCGTGGTTTGCGGAACTTTACAAACGCGACGGCTTGACCGGCGGCCACGTTGTCATGCTCGGGCCGGGCAACGTGAACGCGGCCTGCGCGGCCATCGCCGCGTTTCCGGGCGGATTGCAAATTGGCGGCGGAATCAATTTGCAAAATGCGCGCGACTGGCTCGAAGCCGGCGCGTCGCATGTCATCGTCACCAGTTGGGTTTTCAACAAAGGCCGCGTGGATTGGGATCGGCTTGACGAACTGATCAAAAAAATCGGCAAAGACAAACTGGTCATTGATTTAAGCTGCCGCAAACGCGACGGGAATTATTTTGTCGTCACCGATCGCTGGCAGAAGTTCACGGAACTCATCGTGAACGAGGAAACGCTCAAACAATTTTCCAATTATTGCGCCGAGTTTCTGGTTCACGCCGTGGACGTGGAGGGTTTGTGCCGAGGCATTGACCGCGAACTGGTCGAGAAGCTTGGCAAATGGACGCCGCTTCCCGCTACTTACGCCGGGGGCGCGAATTCAATTTCCGATTTGGAAGAAGTCACGAAGTTGGGGCAGGGCAAAATTGATCTGACCATCGGCTCGGCGCTGGACATCTTCGGCGGCAGCGGCGTGAATTACGAGGACTGTGTAAAGTTCAACCGCCGCCAGATGGAAAAAACCGGCGGCGGTTGAGCACCGAAAAATCAGGATTTGTTCACGGCAATCTTGGTCGGCGTCATCACTTCCTTGCCGTCCTTCTCCGCAACGGTGCCGGTGACGGTGACCTTTTCAGAATTACCCGGGTCGCAAATAGGCTCATGGGCGTTGTTGCTCACGTCATTTGGCGTCAGAAAATAGTTGACCGTTTTGCCGTCTTTTTCGACCTGGACAACATCCTGGCATTCTTTGGTGAGATGCAGCGTGCATTTGCCGCACACCATCGAACCGGTGATGGTGACTTCGTTTGTGCTGTTGTCCGCGAAGAGCCGAGGCGCGGCAACCATCAGCAGCAGACCGGCGGCGAGAGCGGGAATTAACTTTGATATTTTCATAGGTTTTATAGTGCGGTTAATCGAATAAATAAGACAATTCGATATAAAATCGCGTTCAAACCGAATTTTGCAAGCTCAATCTGCTTTCGCGGCCGCAAACAATTCCACAATGACCATTTGAAACTCGGGAATCAATTGCTCGGACAAAATTTCGCTGCCGGCCAGAATGCCCTGCAATTTCAGCCCCCACTCGGTGCTGTGATAAATTTCAACGTTGTCGTAGCGCGGATCCACCATCCACAGGCGCGGCACGCAGATTTGCTCATAGATTTCCTTTTTGACGACCGTGTCAGCATTGTGGTCGCCGCGCGTGATGATCTCCACGGCCAGAAAAAGTTTTTGCGTCGCCGTCGTGAGCAGCGCGAGATCGGGGCGGATGGCGGTGGCGCGCGAAACCTGGATTCGGGTCCGTGGCGCGAGCAATTGCGTCGTGGACAGATTGGCGACACTGGCCATCATCGCCGCATGCAGCCGGTCACAGATCATTTCGTGCCGCACGTCGGGCGCGGAACGCGGCAGCGACATGCCGTCCAGAATCTCCTCGTATGGTTTGCTCACAGGATTCAGTTTCAAGTCGCGGGTTGAAAGTTGCAAGTTTTCAATTTTATCGGCGCGCTTGGCGCGGCTCATTGCCGGGAAATTCGCGCGCAAAGGTTCCGCGCGCACTGCTCCGGCGGTTCGCCCGGTGGCAACTCAATCCATTCCAAGTCAAGCTGGCGGCGGAACCAAGTCAGTTGCCGCCTGGCAAATTGCCGCGTGCGGATTTTCACCTGTTCAATGGTTTCGGCCAGATCACGTTCGCCGCGCAAATGCTCCACCGCCTGCCGGTAGCCGATGGCCTGCATCGCCGTCCGGTTTTGTTCGAGGCCGCGCCCGAGCAATTCGCGCGTCTCGTTCACCAGCCCGCGCTGGAACATTTCATCCACCCGGGCGCTGACGCGTGCGTGTAAATCACCGGCTAGCCGCGAAAGTGCAAAAAAGTTTTTCGGCTTCTGACCTCCGGCTTCCGATTTCCACTCCGCCCGCTGTTCGGAAAACTTTTTTCCCGTCAGCCGGATTACTTCGACCGCGCGGATGACGCGGCGCGGATTTTGTTTGTCAACTTTCCCGTAAGCCGCCGGGTCGCGTTCGCGTAATTCCTTTAGCAATGATTCAAAAGACGCGGCTTCCAGCTCAGCGCGGAGTTCGGAATTGGCGGCGGGCGCTTCGCCAAGTCCGCTCAAAAAGGCCTTGAAGTAAAGTCCGGTGCCGCCGCAAAAAACCGGGATTTTCCCCCGCGCCTGAATTTCCTCGACCGCCTTTTGCGCAAGTCGGATGAATTGCGCGGCATCGAAAGATTCCGTCAAATCGCAAATGTCAATCAGGTGGTGCGGGATTTTTTTTCGCTCCTCCGCACATGGTTTCGCCGTGCCGAGGTCGAGCCCGCGATAGACCTGCATTGAGTCCACGGAAATGATTTCGCCGCCGATTTGTTCGGCGAGCGCGAGCGCGATGGCAGATTTGCCGGCGGCGGTCGGCCCGGCGATGAAGATCGGCAGATTCATTTTGCGGGCGTGCGCCGCGACAAAATCGCCGCGAGCGCGAGGCCGGTGATGAAAATCGGCACGCCGATCCATTGCGCGGGCGTGAGACCGAGGTGGTAATGGAGATTGGTGTAATCACCGCGAAAACATTCGACAATTCCGCGCGCGACGGCGTAGCAAAGCAAATAGGTCGAAAAAATCTGGCCGTCGAATTTTTTGTGCCGGAACAGCCACGCGAGAAAAAAATAGAGCGCCAGGTTCAAGAGGCCGTCGTAGATTTCCGTCGGATAAACCGGCAGCGACGGCGTGCTCGGCCCAACGCCCGGGAGTCCCTGCTGGAGTTGCTGGTCCCACGCGTAGGAACCATTGGGAAATTGAATCGCCCACGGCCACGGCAAATCGGTCGGCTTTCCGTAGCAGCAGCCGTTGAGCAGGCAGCCGACGCGCCCCAAAAAACTTCCCAGCGCGATGCTCGGCGCAAGAACATCTGCTGTTTTCCACAACGGCATTTTTTTCCAGCGGATATAAATCATTCCCGCGACAATTCCGCCGATCAGCCCGCCGTAATAAACAAGCCCGCCGTGCCAAATCTCAAAAACTTCCATGAACGGCTGTCCGGCAAATTCCTCGCGCCAATACGTCGTCACATAAACAATTCGCGCGCCGAGAATCGCGCCGACCATGAGCCAAAGGACAATGTCGGCGATGTGTTCGCCGGAAATATTTTCGCGCCGCGCGCGCAACGTCGCCGTCCACAGGCCGGCAAGGAACGCTAGCGCAATCATCACGCCGTAGGAATGAACCGGAAACGAGCCAAGGTGAAACAAAATCGGATGCACAGAAAAAGATTAAAGCGCGGCGGGGAAAATGGCGAATTTCAAATCGTTCAATTGCGGTTGGTGGCAACGGTGGCGTGAACCGCTTCCGGCGTTGGTGGCGTTGGCGGCGCCGGCATTGTCGCCATAAAGCCGGGCGGCAGCGGCGGCCATTCGGGCACGTTCGCCACCAGATCGCGCCAGGTCTGGCGTTCTTTCGGCGTCATTTGCGACCAGCGCGCGGCATTTTTCAAAAACTCGTCCTTCTCGGACGCGCTCATGGCGGAAAATTTTGAGAAGGCGCGAATGCACTCATCGCGCTGATCCGGCGGCATTTTGCCAAAGGCTTGCAGGGTTTTTTGCATTTGCGCGCGCTCGGCGTCGGACAAGGTGTTGAGCGCTTCCTGTTTCTCGTCCGGCGTGAGTTCAAAAAACTGGTTGAACTGCGCGATCATCTGGCGGCGTTGATTTTCTGGAAGCGCCGCCCAGCGCGTCTGGTCGTCGTTGCTCAACCAAAAATGCTGGCGCGGATCCGGCGGCGGCGGAATGCTTGCCGCATCAACGGTTGCGAAATAACGAATCGCCGATTCGTTGTCCAAAAATTCCTGCTGCAACGGCGGCGGCAAAATAATCCATTGCTCAAGCCGGCTTTGCACGAGTTCACGCAGGTCGTCGGGCACCTTCGCCAGCAGTGTGGCCCGATCCGCCGGTGCCGCGCGCAGCAGTGGCGTCAAATAGTAGCTCAATTCCGTCGCGCGCAGGCGCAACTCGCGCGCGTCCGGGTCGAGCGCTTCATATTCGGCGACCTTGGCCAGGATGCGCTCGCGGATTTCCAGCGGCTTGTTGGTAAGCGCAGTTTCCCGTTCGTCCGGCGACATGGCGAGCAACTGGCGGAAAAAATCCACCGGCGAACGCGGCGGCGTCAGGACATTGGTCGGCGCGGAAAATAATTTAACGGACGACGTAACGTTCGCGGAATTTCCGGCGCGCAGTGGGAAAACGGCCAATGACCCCGCTGCGCAAAGAGCGAGCCACCAACGCGCCTGCCTCAGAAGATTCATCGCAGCAACGCCAGCAAATCCTGGTCCGCGTGCGCGGGCTGGCTCATGCGCTGGATTGCGTCGAAATTTTTCAGCGCGTCCACACTCGGCATCGGCGTTTCGGCCACGAGCCTGACGTCTTTCGCAAACGCGGCGCGTTGCACGTTTAATTCGTGATGTTGGATTGCCAGTCCCGCAAATAAAACCGCAACTGCCGCCACGGCGGTTCGCGGCAAAAAAACGCGCCAGTTGAAAGTCCATCGGCGCGGGCGGCGCGACTCCTCCGCTTCAACCGCCCTCATCAGCCGCGCGGTGAAATTCGACGCCACTGGCGCGTCGGGCAGACGCGAAAGCATTTTTTGCAATTCGTTTTGAAGCTCGTCTTTCATCGCTCAAGATTTAAAAACCGGCGCGGAAACAAAGTTGCGCTGAAAACTCGCTCGCGATTTTGCCGGTTTCATCTTATTCTGCAGCGCAAAATGACCGATGCCATTTCAACCAACCGCCGCCGTTTTCTCGACGCCTGCCATTGTCGCGCCGTGGACCGCCCGCCGGTCTGGCTCATGCGGCAGGCCGGACGCGCGCTGCCGGAATATCGCAAGCTCAAGGCCGGGCACGATTTCCTTGAACTCGTCCGCACGCCCGAACTCGCTGCAGAAGTCACGCTTCAGCCCGTGCGCCGGTTTGATTTCGACGCGGCCATTCTGTTCAGCGACATCCTGGTCGCCGCCGAAGGTCTCGGCCAGGGCTACAAATTCCGCGACGGCGGCGGAATTCAAATGGATTTTGCGCTGCGCAACACAGACGACATCCAGCAGCTCAACCCCGCCGCGCTGCCGGAAAAATTGGATTACATTCCGCGCGCGCTGCAACTCGTGAAATCCGCGCTTGGCGAAAAAACCGCGCTCATCGGCTTTGCCGGCTCACCGTGGACGCTCGCCAATTTCATGCTCGAAGGCGGCAGCGCGGCGGAATTCACACAGGCAAAAAAATTATTTTATTCCGAGCCGGAAATTTTCTCGACGCTGATGAAAAAACTGGTCACCGCCGTCACGCGGCTTCTGCAAATGCAAATACTCGCCGGCGCGGACGCCGTGCAGATTTTTGACAGCCTCGGCGGACTGCTGCCCGGCGACGCATTTGCCGCGGCTTCTGGAAAATGGATCAAGCAAATCGTCGCCGCGCTGGAAAATACCGTGCCGGTGATTGTTTTTTCCAAGGACGTTCACGGGAATTGGGAGACGCTGGTCGAGACCGGCGCAAGCGTTCTGGGCATTGATTCGGATGTCCGGCTCGCCGATGTCCGCAAAATCCTGCCCGAACACATTGGCGTTCAGGGCAATCTTGATCCACATTTGTTGCTGACGACGCCGGAAATCGCCGCCGTGGAAACCGGAAAGATTCTGGCTGAAATGCGCGGCGCGCGCGGGCATATTTTTAACTTGGGCCACGGCGTGCCGCCGGAGGCGAAACTGGAAAACATTTCCGCATTGGTCGAAACGGTAAAACAATTCAAATGAGAATTGAATGGACAATAGCTGTTGGTGGCACCCGCCTCTGGCGGGTCCAATTCGGGGTCCCGCCGAATTGCGTCAACAGATGCACGCTCGTTTGCTGCCGGACAAACAACAACCATCCATCTTCGCCGCCAGTTTCGGGCGCGACGCCCGAAACAACCCGCGGGACGCGGGTACTACAATAAATTTTGTGAGCCAATTAAACGTCAATCTGAATTTGGTGCAGAAATACAACGTGCCCGGACCTCGTTATACGAGCTACCCGCCGGCGACGAAGTTCACCGACGCGATTTCCTGGCCGCAGCTCACCGAAAAAATTTCCAAGAACAACCAGACCGAGCGCGGCCTCTCGCTCTATTTTCACATTCCGTTTTGCGAAACGCTCTGCTGGTTTTGCGGCTGCACGACCGTCATCACACTGAATCACGCACAGGGCAAAACTTATCTCGATCATCTCGAACGCGAAGTCGCGCAGGTCGCGGCGCAGTTGAATCCGAAGCGCAAGGTCGTCCAATTGCATTGGGGCGGCGGCTCGCCGACGTTTTTGCGGCCGGACGAAATCCGCCGGCTCGGCGAAATCATCAAAAAACATTTCACGTTTTCCGACAACATCGAAGCCGGCGTTGAAATTGACCCGCGCCGGCTTTCGCGCGAGCACATCGAGGCGTTGCGCGACATCGGCTTCAACCGCTCGTCGCTCGGCGTGCAGGATTTCGAACCGAAAGTGCAGCAGGCGATTCACCGCATCCAGCCGCGCGAAATGACGCAGCAGGTTTTAGATTGGGCGCGCGAACTCGGCTTCGGCTCGGTGAATTTCGATTTGATTTACGGCCTGCCGCATCAAACCGCCGAATCCTTCGATCGTACGCTCGACGCCGTTTTGGAAATGGAGCCGGACCGGCTGGCGGTTTTCAGCTACGCGCACGTGCCGTGGGTGAAGCCGGCGCAAAAAATTTTGGAGCAAAAAATCCTGCCGACGCCGGAAACGAAATTGCAACTGCTCAAAACCGTCATCGAGCGGCTGACGGAAAACAGCCGCTACGTCTACATCGGCATGGATCATTTTGCGCGCCCGACGGACGAACTCGTCGCGGCGCAGCGGAACAAAACCTTGCAGCGGAATTTTCAAGGTTACAGCACGCGCGGCGAAGCGGACATATATGCTTTTGGCATGAGCGCGATCTCGCAGATTCCTGATGCGTATTGGCAAAATGAAAAGGAATTGCCGCATTACTACGCCGCGCTCGACGGAAACAAACTTCCGCTCTCGCGCGGTTATTTCGTGACCGACGAGGACAAAATCCGCCGCGAAACCATCATGCGCGTCATGTGCGATTTATCGCTGGATTATTCCGCCATGTCGCAAAAGCTCGGCGTTAACTTCGCAGAACATTTTGCGAACGAACTCGCGTCGCTCGCGCCGTTTGAAGCTGACGGCTTGGTGAAGCGTAATTCAACCGGCCTCGAAGTCACCGACGCCGGCCGTTTGTTCATCCGCAACCTCGCGATGTGTTTTGACAACACGCTCGCGCCGGCCAGCGAGCGGAAACATTCGAAGACGATTTGAAAAACTTTATTGAAAATGGAAGTAAACTCGTTTGATAATTTTCAGACACACAAGCAATTGTTTACTGATGCAATTCTCAAAGCAGCCGCAGGTTTATTGTTTCCTTCGGGAACGGATATCCCTGAAAGTTGCATAACTTTGGGGGGCAATTCTTCACAAGCTCGTGTGCGGATTTGGAAAGAATTAAAGGAATGCGGTTATGTTCCAAATGAAATCGACAGCGGCACATTCAGAGATTTTTCAAATGTAGAAAGGATTGATTTAATAATTAAGACTGCTACTCGCGTGGCAAATGGTTTGAGACGGTTTCTTAGCGACCAGACTGATATTGACGAATACCCAGCATGGGAATTGCACTGCGTTTATGATCGCAATCCGCCAGAAAACAATTGGCCGAATTTCTGGCGAGCGGCTGCGAAAGCAGCGCACGATGACGGTGCTCTGCGTGTGCTGGAAAAATATAGACGAATGGTTGCGCTCAAATCTTCCAGTATCTGGCAAGCACTCGGCAATGGCGAAGGTGGGAATGATAAGGCACTTGGCAATAAGTGGCCGCCGTTCGCGGTTGACAGCGGCTTTGATGTGGATGGTGTGCCATATAATGAGTGTGTTAGAGATCTTAATCTGCTTAATGCAGATGGTCGAGTTGAACCAGCGGTCATTCCGTCTCCAGAAAATATTGCGCAGAAATTTACTGAAATATTTAGTCAATATTTGATGCGGCTTGATGAGAATTAGAAATTGAATGAAACCCGTCGCAATCATCGGCGCTGGCATCACCGGGTTGACCGCCGCGTTTTATCTGAAGCGCAAAGGTTTTCCGGTCACGATTTTTGAAGCCGGCAATCGCGCAGGCGGCGTCATCCAATCATCGCGGCAAAATGGATTTCTTGCCGAATTCGGGCCGAACACGCTTTTAGAAACTTCACCGAAAATTCCGCAACTCGTCCGTGATTTGAACTTGGAATCGCACCGGGTTTACACCAATCCAAACGCAAAAAATCGCTACATTGTCCGCAACCGGCAGCCGGTCGCCATGCCGTCCTCGCCGCTCGGCTTTCTGACAACGAAAATTTTCTCCACGCGCGCCAAGCTTGCCGTTTTGCGCGAGCCGTTCGTGCTGGCGCGACGGGATGACGGCGACGAAAGCGTCGCAGATTTTGTCACGCGGCGGTTGAGCCGGGAATTTCTGGACCGCGCCGTGGACGCGCTCGTCGCCGGGATTTATGCGGGCGAGCCGCAAAAACTTTCCGTCCGGCACGCGCTGCCGAGATTGTTTGAGCAGGAACAAAAATATGGCTCGTTGATTCGCGGCCAGATTTTCGGCGCGCGCGACCGGAAAAAATCCGGCGAAGTCGCGCGGAGCAAGGCCAAGATGTTTTCATTCGACGAAGGCTTGCAGGTTTTGCCGGACGCGCTCGCGATGCAATTGGGCGATTCATTGAAATTAAATTCACGAGTAGTAAAACTGGCACAAGCGAAAAATGGCTGGCGCGTGGCGACAGCAAGCGGCGAAGCGGAATTCGGTGCGGTGATATATTGCGGGACGGCATACAAACTGGCGGAGTTGCAAATCGAATCACAAGCGCAACTAAATCTCTCGGTGTTTTCCGAAATCCGCTACGCGCCTGTGGCGAGCATCGTTTTGGGATTTCACCGGGAAGACGTGGCACATCCGCTCGACGGTTTCGGAATGTTGATTCCGAAAATCGAAAATTTCAAAATTCTCGGCTCGATTTTCTCGTCGTCACTGTTTCCAAACCGCGCGCCGGAGAATTTTGTCGTGTTGACCAGTTACGTTGGCGGCGAGCGGCAGCCGGAACTGGCATCGTTGCCGCCGGATGAACTGGTAAAGCTGGTTTGCGAAGATTTGTGGATTTTACTTGGCGCGAAAGGCGGACCGGTTTTCAAAAACGTCGTGCTTTATCCCAAAGCGATTCCGCAATACAATGTCGGCTACGGAAAATTCAAGGCTTTGATGAAGGAAATCGAAGACAGAAATACCGGGTTGTTTTTTACCGGCCATTATCGCGACGGCGTTTCGCTGGGCGATTCGATTGTGTCGGGCTGCAACATTGCGGAAAAGATTTCCGATTTTGCATGAGCAAAGGCATTTTGCTGGTCAATCTCGGTTCACCGGATTCCACCTCGGTTTCCGACGTGCGGCGCTATTTGAACGAATTTCTGATGGACGGCTGCGTGATTGACACGGCGTGGCCACTGCGCCGGTTCATCGTCGGCATGATTCTAATCAACCGACCGAAAGAATCCGCGCACGCTTACGAAAAAATCTGGACGCCGGAAGGCTCGCCGCTGGTCGTCAGCAGCCGCAACATCCGGAAGAAATTGCAGGAGCGTGTCCAGCCGCCGGTTGAACTGGCGATGCGCTATCAAAATCCCTCGATTGAAAGCGCGGTCCAAAAACTGGCCGCGCAAAAAATTGACGATGTGCTTTTGATTCCGCTGTTTCCACATTACGCGATGTCGAGCTACGAAACCGCCGTCGTGCGCGTGAAAAAAGTCGCGCGCAAACTCGCGCCGCAAATGAAAATCACGGTGCAGCCGCCGTATTTCGATTCGCCGGATTATATCGCGGCGCTCGTCGCCAGCGCGAAAAATCATCTGGAAACCGGCTTCGACCATTTGCTGTTCAGCTTTCACGGAATTCCCGAACGGCATTTGCGCAAGTCCGACCCGACGCATTGTCATTGTCTGGCGAAGGAAAATTGCTGCGAAGTTTCGAGTCCGGCGCACGCGACGTGTTACCGCGCGCAATGCTTCAAAACCGTCGCGGCGTTTGTGAAACTGGCGGGCATTCCGAAAGAAAAATTTTCGGTCTCCTTTCAATCGCGATTGGGCAAAGACCCATGGTTAAAGCCTTACACGGATTTTGAACTGGCGGAATTGCCCAAGCGCGGCGTGAAGAAACTCTTCGTGATTTGCCCGGCCTTCGTTTCCGATTGTCTGGAAACGCTGGAGGAAATTGCAATGCGCGGCAAAGAAACATTCATTCAGGCAGGCGGAACAGAGTTCGCGCAGATTCCATGTTTGAACGAGCATCCGTTGTGGATTTCCGCGCTGGGAAAAATGGTGAGCGGCTTTTGAGCCGGTTTCAGCGCGGCGGCTTTCTGCGTGCCGGACTGCCGAATTTCAATTTTACCGTGTCAGCCAGGCTGGCAAAAAATCCTTTTTTCTTCTTCGGTGCTGCGACGCCGGCAATCGGCTCGCATTTTTGGCTGCACACCGGGCAGAGGAACAGCGGCCGGCCGCCTTTGAGGCGCATGACTTTGACACAGTGCTCGCACATCACTTCGTGGCAGTGCGTGCATTTGTAGCGCGCCGGCGTTTGCGAATGGCGGCTGCATGCGACGACTCCGCCTTCAAGCAGCGCCGGCGGTTTGGGATGGTCGCGCTCGAATTGCGGAATCACCACATTGACTTCGGTGGATTCGACGAATAATTCCACATCGCCCAATCGCACTTCTTGTCCGCGCATCAACCATGATTCCTTGATTTGATCCCCGTTGATGAACGTGCCATTGGTCGAGTCACAATCGCGCAGCAACACGCCATCGGCAGAAACGACGATTTCACAATGGTTGGCGGAGATGGTGGGATGAATGATGGGAAAATCGCACTCCGGATCGCGGCCAACACGATTAACACCCAGCCGCAATTCCAATGTCCGGTTTTCCAGACCGTCCGTTTTGATAAGAAGCCTGGCCATGCGATTTCCGAAATTTATCGAACGAAGCCATGCTGCCCTTTCGAAGGAAAAAAGTCGAGTGAAAAAAATTTGCAAATCACCGCAGCGGATTTTTTGCAAAAACGAATTCTGCGACAATTTTTCCACCGATTAAATGCTCCTGAATGATGCGCTCCAAGACTTCCGGCGCGCAGGAATGATACCAGACGCCTTCGGGATAAACGACGGCAATCGGCCCGCGCACGCAGACGCGCAGGCAGTTGGCTTTTGTGCGATAAACCAGCGGCTGCGCGCCAACCAGATTCAATTCCTTCAGACGCTGTTTGAGAAATTCCCAGGCGGCCAGGGATTTTTCGCGCGGGCAGCATTTCGGCTCGGTCGCGTCTGTGCAAAGAAAAATGTGGCGCCGGAATTTTTCAATGCCCAGATTTTCGACGGCGTCTTGCAATTCGTCGTTCATGTCTTGACGTGAAAATGCGCCAAACCCGCCACGCCTGCAACCGCGACGAGCGCGCCGGCGAGCGGGCGAAATCCGATTTTTTCATTTTCGACGATGCGCGTCATCGGCAGCAAAAGAACGGGCGTGAGCGCGGTCACGGTCATCACGATGCCCGTCGGCGTTTTTTCGAGCGCCCATTGCACGCAGGTCACGCCGAGGGTCTGGCCGGCGAAACTGTTGCCAAAAATCCACGGCCAGACGCGCTTCCATTTTTCCCGCGCGACGTGAAAGGTTTTTTCCTCGAACACACCGCCGTGCGAGCGGGCGCCCCGCCACTTCACCGCCAGCAAAATGATTCCGGGAACCAGCAACCCGCCGAGCACGCGCTGGTAGCCGGTCGTGCCCGGATCAGGAAATTCCCCGGCGTCGTGCGCGACGAACCACGCCTTGCGGCTGAAAACAGCGCCCAGCGCGCTGCAAAACGCGGCGAAAATCGCGAAGCCGATTCCCAGCCACAACCGGCGCGCCGGAATTTTCGCGTGGTCGCGCGGCGCGAGCGCAAGGGCCACGCCGAACAAAATGACGGCGACGCAAACCAGCTGTCCGACCGTGAGCGTTGTGCCGAGCCAGAACCACTCGATCAAAATGGCGAAGAGCGGGATGAGACATTGGACGAGCAAAACGGCGCGACGGCTGCCGAGCCGCGGCAATGCCTGAAAATAGCCGGTGTCGCCGAGGCCGATTCCGAAAAATCCGCTCAAGACAAAAAACGGGAGCGCCGCGCCTTCCAACCCGCTGCCAAAAAGGTGCGCCCAGAGCGCGAGGCAAACCGCAGCCATGCAAATGCGCCAAAAATTCGCCTCTGCGCCGCCGATTTGGGTGGAACTGCGGTAACCGCAAACGGCGGAAATGGCAAACAGCAGCGCGGCTAGAAGCGCGGCGGGCATTTACAATTGGTCGTAATAATCGTCCGGCGCGGTGTCCCCGGGATTTTCGATTTCCACGCCGCTTTCCTGAAGAATTTTGGCGATGTCCGGCGAAACCCAGCGATTGCCCTTGTTCTTGTTGGGCACAGGCTTGATGCGATAGCGTCCCTGCGAGTCGTGTTCGATAATGCCGCGTTCATGCATCCGCATCAACAGCGGTTTGGCCCAGTCATTGTCTTGAAAATACTTTTTTTTGCCGCCGGCGCGCCGGCAGATTTCCCGCACGCCGACAAATTCACTTCCCCAGGTTTTGAGGAAATAAAAAATTTCACGTTCGTCTGCATCCATAGGCTCAAGTTCGCAGAATTCGCAGGCCAAGTCGAGAATTAAAGCATCGCCGCGATGGATTGCTCCAGTTTAACCGCGTCGGCGTTGAACAGCCGGATGCCTTCGGCGGTTTTTTCCACGGCCATCGCGTCCTCGTTGAACAGCCAGCGGAATTTTTTTTCGTCGAGCGAAATTTTTTCAATGTTGCTGTCGCGCGCCATTTCGGGACTCAATTTCCTTTCAGCCGGCGCGGAAGATTTCTGCAATTCGCCGAGCAAGTGCGGGCTGATGGTCAGCAAATCGCAGCCGGCCAGTTCCAGAATTTCACCCACGTTGCGGAAGCTCGCGCCCATCACCTCGGTCGCGTAGCCGAACTTCTTGTAGTAGGCATAAATCTCCTTCACCGACAAAACGCCCGGGTCTTCGGCGGGCGCGAAATCGCGTTTCTCCTTCGCCTTGTGCCAGTCCATGATTCGCCCGACGAACGGCGAGATCAATTTCACCTTCGCCTCGGCGCACGCGACGGCCTGCGCAAAGGAAAAAAGCAGGGTCAGATTGCAGTTGATGCCTTCGCGCTGGAGCATTTCCGCCGCGCGGATCCCTTCCCAGGTCGAGGCGATTTTGATGAGGATGCGCTCGCGCCCGATGCCGTGCGCCTGATAGAGCGCGATAAATTTTTTTGCCTTGGCGACGAGCGCCTCGGTGTCGAAGGAAAAATTCGCGTCGGTCTCGGTCGAAACACGGCCCGGCACGATCTTCAAAATTTCGCAACCGAACAAAACCAGCAAATCGTCCATGACGAGCCGGAGCAATTCCTTGCCGCCGGCCTTGGATTTGTTTTCCGCAATCGCCTTGTCCACGAGAAATTTGTATTCCGGCATTTGCGCCGCCTTGAAAATCAGCGACGGATTGGTGGTGGCGTCGCGCGGCGCGTATTGTTTGAGCGTGGCGAAATCGCCGGTGTCGGCGACGACGACGGTGAATTGTTTCAACTGGTCGAGCTGGTTCATAAATTTTCGAGAACCATCGCGCAAGTTTGACGGCGACGCAATTTAGATTCTCCTTCCCTGACTAAACCATGAGGGCGAAGAAATTTCCAGCGGCAAATTCAGGAATTAATAATTGAATTTGCTCCCGCCGCAATTGTAAGATTCCAGTTCAATTTTCATTATGCCCACACATTATCTCGCTTGCGACCTCGGCGCCGACAGCGGCCGGCTCATGCTCGGCACGCTCGACCAGGGAAAAATCACCGTCGAGGAATTGCACCGCTTTCCCAACGGCCCGGTCAAATCCAGCGGCGCGCTGCATTGGAACATAGACGCGCTGTTCGATGAACTGAAGAGCGGCCTCAAAAAAGCCGCCGCGCGCAACCTGCCCATCGCCGGCATCAGCAGCGATTCATGGGGCGTGGATTACGTTTTGATTGATGAACGCGGACTGGTCATGCCGCCGGTCTGGTGCTACCGCGATTCGCGCACGGCCTACGGCGTCGAAAATGTCCGCGCCCTCGTGGACTGGCCGACCACGTTTGCCGAAACCGGAATTCAATTCATGGCGCTCAACACAATTTACCAACTCGCCGCCGAACCGCCCCCGCGCCTCGCCCGCGCCAAGCAGCTTCTGCTCATCGGCAACGCATTTAATTATTTCTGCTCCGGTGTCGCCAAAAATGAAATTTCCCTCGCCAGCACCACGCAACTTTACAATCCGCAAACCAAAACCTGGTCGAAGAAACTGCTCGACGCGCTGAAATTGCGCGAGGATTTGTTCGCGCCGATTTGCGCCAGCGGCACAAAACTCGGGCCGCTCAAAAAAAATCTCGCCGTCGAAACCGGCCTGCCGCCAATCGAAGTCATCGCCAGTTGCTCGCACGACACCGGCGCGGCCGTTGCCGCCGTTCCCGCGAGCGGAGAAAATTGGGCTTACTTGAGCTCCGGCACCTGGTCGCTCGTCGGCGTCGAATGGCCCAAGCCCGTCATCAACGATCAGGCGCGCTCGCTGGCGTTCACCAATGAAATCGGCTATGGCGGCGCCGTCCGCCTTTTGAAAAACATCGTCGGCCTCTGGATCGTGCAGGAATGCCGCCGGCAATGGGAGAAGGAGGGAAAAAAATACACCTTCACCCAACTCGAACAAATGGCCGCCGCCGCGCCGCCGTTCATTTCGCTCATCAATCCCGACGACCCGCGTTTCGTCAGCCCGGACGACATGCCGAAAAAGATCGCGGCCTTCTGCGAAGAGTCCGGTCAGCCCGTTCCGGCGAACCACGGCGCGTATGTGCGCTGCATTTACGAGAGTCTCGCGTTGTTTTATCGGGCGACCATCCGCCGGCTCGAACGGCTCATCGGCAAGAAAATCGAGAAGCTGCACATTGTCGGCGGCGGCAGCAAGGATGCGACGCTCAATCAATTTGCCGCCAACGCGCTGAAAATTCCCGTCGTCGCCGGCCCGACCGAATGCACTGCGCTGGGAAACATTTTGGTGCAGGCCATCGCGCTCGGCCATTTGCCGTCGCTCGCCGCCGCGCGCGAAGTCGTCCGCAATTCCTTTGAATTGAAAAATTTCACATCGCAGGACGCCGCGCAATGGGACGCCGCCGCCGCACGATTTGAGAAGCTACTTAGCTAAGTGCTGCACGTGCCGCTCGATGCGGTTGCTCGCCTCGATGAGCTGTTCGTAGCTCGTCGCGAAGCACGCACGGCAGAAGCCTTTGCCGTTTTCGCCAAAGGCCGAGCCGGGAACGATCGCCACTTTCTCCGCCTGCAACAGGCCGATGGCGAAATCTTTTTCGTTCAGTCCGGTTTTTGAAACGTCGGGAAATGCGTAGAACGAGCCGCGCGGCAGATGACATTTCAAGCCGATTTCATTGAACCGGCGCACAATGAAATCGCGGCGGCGATGATATTGGTCGCGCATCTTTTTCATCGCGTCCTCGCCGCGCACCAGCGCCTCAATGGCGGCTTCCTGGCTGATGATCGAGGCGCAAAGCATCGAGTATTGATGCACCTTCATCATCGCCTCGATAAGCAGTTCCGGGCCGCACGCGTAGCCGATGCGCCAGCCGGTCATGGCAAACGCCTTGGAAAAGCCGTGCAGGAAAATCGTCCGTTCCTTCAGGCCCGGTAAACTGGCGATGCTCGTGTGAACGCACTCGAACGTCAGCTCGGAATAAATCTCGTCGCTCAACACGACCAAATCCTTTTCCACGGCGAACTTCGCGATGGCTTCGATCTGCACGCGGTCGCAGGTGCCGCCGGTCGGGTTGCACGGCAGGTTGAGCATCAAAATTTTACAGCCCGGCTGCCACGCGGCGCGCAACGCCTCGACGGTGAGCGCGAAATTGTCCTTCGCAAACGTCGGCACGGGCACGCCGATGCCGTGCGCGAGCGTGATGCCCGGCGAATAGCTGACGTAGCACGGTTGGTGATACATCACCTTGTCGCCGGGGTTGATGAGCGCGCGGCAGGCGAGATCGAGCGCCTCGCTGACGCCGACGGTGATGAGGATTTCGTTCTCCGGCGCGTAACTGACGCCGAAATTTTTCTCCACATATTTGCTGATGGCGCGGCGCAGTTCGATGAGGCCGAGGTTCGACGTGTAATGCGTTTTGCCCTTTTCCAGGGCGTAAATGCCCGCCTCGCGGATGTGCCAGGGCGTGTCGAAATCCGGTTCGCCGACGCCGAGCGAAATCGCATCCTTCATCTTCGCCACGATGTCGAAGAAATCGCGGATGCCGGACTTGGGCAGGCCGGCGACGTGCTGGGCGATGTAGCGAGACTCGTCCATTTAATTTGTGGAAGATAAAAATTTTGAGCCGCGTTCGCAAACCAATACAGGAACGCAAGAAATGCCAATCAGGCGGCGACAACCTCAACACGTGGAGCAAAACCGAGTTTCTGAAGCAACTCTTCGCAATCTTCCCATGCAAGACCAAACGCGCGCACGTCGGCAACGCCGAGACGGGCGATAACGGACGAAAGCGTCTTGGCATCGCGCTCGGCAAGTTCGCCGTCGAGCAACGCACGTTCCGACCAATCCACCAACTGTGCCAGCGAAATCTCGTGATGAAGATACGCGGCAATCTTGTTGGCGACGGTTTGTTTCGTAATCGTCATGGCCGCACCTTACACTTTTTTGTGGCCTTTATCCACCGGGAATTTCTCATGCGGGAAATCAATTCTGTTCTGCGCTAAGACATTTATCGAAACTTAAATGAAGAGAAATTGTGTGAACTAAAGCCGCCTGCCGATTGTGTTGAAATCAGCGGAAACCAATCTTTCGAGAATTGCGGTTTTTGACAAGCTACAATGACAAACATGCCCAAACAAAATCCAACCGCCAAAATTATTGCGGCACAAAAAATCTTTCGGGCGATTGGTTTCATAATTAAGCCGCTCGCGTAACAACTTTGTTCTTCACGGCGCGACCTTGAGCCGTTCATTTTCCTCGGCCTTGCCTTCAATCAGGAAACCAGCCTCCTTGTAGGAGCGCAGCATGAAATGCGTCGCCGTCGAAAGCACGCCCTCGATGGTGGAAAGCTTTTCCGAGACGAACGCCGCCACGCGCTGCAAGCTCGCGCCGTTGACGAACACCAGCAAGTCGTAGCCGCCGGACATGAGGTAACAGGATTCCACCTCGTCGAAGCGCGCGATGCGGTCGGCCAGGCGGTTGAAGCCGCCGCCGCGTTCGGGCGTGAGGCGCACCTCGATGACGGCGCGGACGACGCCGGAATCTTCGTCGGCGAGGTTCAACACCGGACGGACGCCCAGCAGCACGCCGTCTTTTTTCAGCGCGTCGAGCTGGCGATTGACCTCGGTTTCGGACAAGTTGAGCACCTGCGCCATCTGCGCCGCGTTCAAGCTGCCGCCTTCAAGCAAAAGTTTTATCACCGGATTCATAACTCGCGCAGTTTCGCAAAATTCTTGCGCAAAGCCACACTAAACTCGCCTACCAGGCAAGACGGTAAGCTGACCGTCGCCACCGTGCCGCCCAATTGCGCCGACCGGCTGGATGAAATGGGCAATGGAGAATATTTTCCGTCCGCTTTGAGCAAGGCCAGATCATTCGCCGCATCCACCTGAATCACCTTGGCGTCAATCAAACCCGCAACGCTCGTAAAATCTTTTGAACACAAAACTGCGGACGTTTTTGTAATGCACACTCCCAAATTCGAATGACGCGCCAACCGGCTCGGCGCAGGGTCAAATTTACAAGCCGGTCGCGCTTTTTGTTCGCTAAAAGCTTGCGTCGCCAGAACGCGCGATTACTTTTCGGCTGTCTTGCATGTATAGGGCAACCATGCCAAAAACAACCATCAACGAAAATAACCAGCCGGCGTTTGCGAAAAGAAAAATCGGGTTTCCCGAATAAAGCAACGTGTCTGCGCCAATATCGGATTTTGTTTTTTCGGAATAGCCGGACTAAAACGAGTTCGGTGTCTTTATTTCCCCGACTGCGAACGAGGGACATCACTTCGGAGCGCTTTTTCTTTGTCCAAACGTCGGCCATAAACCCGAAAACGAGCCGTCACTTGGGCTTCAAGTGAGTCGCAACAGCTTCAAGAATTTCCTCTTTAGAACGTCCGGGCTTGAGTTTCGCCGCCCAAGCTCTGCCAGGATGGAGAATATCCCAAGGTGAGATTTGTTGCTCGTAGCGTCCCTTGCCTGGATCATTATTGCCAAATCCATCCAGAACCTTATTCCAAAGCGGGGAAAACATTTCGATCAGCAGCGCTTCGCCGAGCGGAATCCAAATGTCATCGACCGTCAAATAGCGGCAATGAAAATCACCCGGCTGAAGATTCTGAACTTGTTTAATGGAGTCTGCATGATGATTGAGGCGTTGATAAAGAACCCTGCCAGCGGGGGCATCAAGGCCAAAGCCGCCTTTTCGCGCTCCGGCGGGAACAGCCTTGCCGACATAAATCGGGCAACCAAATTTATTGCTCTTGTTCTTTTCGGTAATCGGTTTGTAAGCGGGAAAACCGCCGGTATAGTAAATCGCGTAGATGCCCGCTCCTTCAAACGCAGACGACGGTGGTAGCGGTTCAACCGGCTTTTCCAACATCGCCTCGGCGACGCTGAAACCAAGATTCTTTTTGTTCAGCGGGTTGAATGGCTCGTGAGTATCCATCAATTCTCCCTTTGTATCCGCTTCTCACGTCGTTCAAGAACTTTTGCAACGCTGTTCGCAATGACCTCCGACAAACGCACAGGCACCGCGTTGCCTATCTGTCTCATGCTTTCCGTCCACGAACACGGAAATAAAAACCAATCTGGAAAAGTTTGAAGCCTCGCGCTTTCCCGAACGGTGAAATAACGGACCGTTCCATCAGGGCAGACCAGCATATTCTCGCCGCCCGGCACGCCGTGGTCACCAGCCTTAAGGGTTTTCGCCGGAGAATCCAAGGAGCTTCCCGTATGTCCGGTATAAATCCGCGCACCTGGCTGGAAGCGATGATTGGGAATTTTTTCGCGGCCTCCGTTCGCTGGCGATGGCAAATCGGCAATCGCGTCTCGAACTGTCTGCCAACGCTCAATACCTTCTGGAGGCTGCATTTGCATGACCCGTTGGGCAATTGGGGTCGAAATCAATGGGCGGTTTCTGCGACTGATGCGATGCACGTCCCAATACTCGTTCGTGACCCACTGTGAGAATAACAAAGCATCTTCCGAATGCGTCGCGGTTGGAAAGTGCCAGTCCTCACCGATGTCGGAACGGAATCCCACGATCACCACGCGCTCACGCTTTTGCGGGACACCGTAATCAGCCGCGTTTACCAATCGAAATGCTACACGATAATACAATCCTTGATAGCGACCTTTTGTATGGTGGCGCTCCAAACGGTTTAGATGCTCCGTCCAGCTTTCATCTCTGACAGGAGCAATCTCTGGATAAGTCAATTGCAGCAGGACGTATTCAAAATATTTAGCGAAGGATCGTCGAAGCAGGCCGCGGACGTTTTCAAAAATAAAAGCTTTTGGTCGAACGGTGCGAACCACCCGCGCCGCTTCGGGAAACATATCCCGCGAATCCTTGAACCCACGATGCTTCCCGCCAATCGAAAACGGCTGGCATGGCGGGCCGCCTGAAACCAATTCCGCCTTGTCCGTAAACATCGAGAAATCAAAGTAGCGGATGTCAGTTTCGTGAAGTGGCCACCTTGAATGTCCTTTGCCCGCCTTGCCCAAATTGAATCGAATCGTGGCGCAGGCATCACTATCGCGTTCGATGACAACGGAGTGATCGAACCCAGCTCTCTCAATGCCCAAGCCAAGCCCGCCCGCTCCGGCAAAAAGTTCGATTGAGTTCATGTTCGCCGGTAAGATTTGCCCCGTTTTGATTAGGAGGCAAGATTCTTTTTATCGAACTCACGCCAAATGCCCTATTCGTCCATCCCAAAATGAAAACCGGAAAAGAGCCATGACAAGTGCGAATTGCGAATTGCGAATTGCGAATTTTGAATTGCGGAGTGAGCGACAAGTCCGCCTTTATCTGATTTCCGTTATCGCGCAGCAACATGGAGTTGCCTAACACCGGCTGGAGCCATTTGAACGAGTTGGGAACGAGTGAAAAGAATTTCGCTCTGATGTTTAGCGCGGAAGGCCAAAGGCCGAGGAATGCGGGCGTAGTCCGAGTCCACTGGTCTGACTGACACGTGCGCAAAGCGCATTCGTCATTTATAGCAGCCGGCTGCCCCTTGAGTTTGTGGATGGTTTGAGTTATACCACGATTATCGAGTTTGCGGAGCCACTCGCCCGTCAGCGTGGTTCAGCTTTGGATCGTTAGGCGACTGGCATCACACGTTATGAAATATCTAATCGCTGTCCTGATTGTCATAGCCGTCATCATGGCTTCCACTATCACCATTGTTTCGGTAGCTGGCAGCGGCGACAGCCATATCCAGGTCGTTCCTTTGGGTCGAGTCACCGAGCATGATGGAACAACAAAGTATGAGGTTGCATTGACCAATCAAAACTCATTCCGGTTATTGTGCATTGTTGGGCCCACAACAATTACCACGGCTGCTGACGGGACGCTCATTACCAATTTTTTGGCAACGGATCGGATTGAGCTTGAGCCAAAAGCCGGCACAAACATAGCCGTCACGCCGCCAAGCGAGTCAGCGGCATGGACATTGACAGTGGCCCACGAGAAATTGCTATCGGACACCGGCGTATATCTTAGGGGGCTTGCCGCGCGGCTGCATTTATGCGTGTTTTCCTTCGGTTTCAAGACGACGAGTATTGAGATTAAGAAATGAAGCCGCCTAATTTCGCACTGGAGTCAACGCCGGCTACGTCGCAAAATCCACGTTCGGCACATCCCTGACCGACGGCGGCACGCTGAAGAAATCGCCTTCGGATTTGAAGCCGAACAGGTTCGCCACGAGGTTGCTCGGAAAGGTCTCGCATTTGTTGCGGTAATCGCGGACGTTGCCGTTGTAAAACCGGCGCGCGGCCTGGATGCGGTCCTCGGTGTTGACGAGCTCCTTTTGCAACTGGAGGAAATTCTGGTCGGCCTTGAGCTGCGGATAATTTTCCACGACGACGAGCAGTTGCTTGAGCGCGTCCACAAGCTGAACCTCGTCGCGCGACTGGTCGGCCACCGGGCCGTTGTTGGCGGCGCATTGGTTGCGAAGCTGCGTGACGCGCTCCAGTACCTCGCGTTCGTGCGTCGCGTAGCCCTTCACCGTGGCGACGAGGTTCGGGATGAGGTCGTAACGGCGTTTCAACTCCACGTCCACGTCGCTCCACGATTCGCGGATGTAATTTTTCAGCGCGACGAGCGCGTTGTATTGCGCGAACACGTAAATCGCGGGCAGCACGACAACGATGAAAATGGCAATGAGAATGGCGATCATGTGGTTTGGGTGAACAAATAATCCGGCAGCAGCGACCGGATTTGCGCGAGCCGCTGCAGGTTGACCTCGAATTGTTCGACCGCGATGCGCGTGTTGAACACGAGCGCGATGACTTCGTTCTCGATTTCGACGCGCAACTGGCGGTTGGCGAGGAGATATTCAATCATCCTGGCGTTGCAGACGTCGTAGGCGAATTTCTTGTCGGGCGAGCGCACGCAAAATGCCTTGGAAAATTCCGCCGATTCAAACTTGATGTCCTGGGAGCCGAAAACCTCCGCCACGCGGTCAAAGAACCCTTCCGGCCGGATGGTTATTTGCGGAAACAGGCTGCCTTGCATGATCAGGATGAAAAAACTTAAATTGTGTTCCTGCCGGTTTTTGCCGGAACCGGTCGAGTAGTGATAATCGAACGCGAGAATATTGTCCTGCTGATAATTTCCCGAAATCACATTGGAGGCGTAACGGCTGTCCCCATGTTCAAGCTGGTCGAGAAAGCTGAAGCGGCCGGCCATTCCATAATCCTTTTCCGCGTCAAAATTCAGGTTCAGCCGCTGTGCCAGTTCAAAAAGCCCTTCGCGGCGTTTGCGCGCGGCAATCGAACTGTAAATCACGGCGACGATGGCAATGATGCCGAAGACGCCAAAGAAAATGAGTTGCACCGGAAAACCTGACTGGCTGTGAAAAGTCACACGGCTTTTCTAAACCAAAAACGCGCGGCAGGCGACTATAATTTTGAAGGGCATTTGGAACGGTGCAACCCCGAATTTTAACGTTATGTGGAACATTTTTTGCTGGCTAACCGGAGATGATTGGCACAAATTACGGTTTTTCCAGATGTGAACCCGGCGATTACCCCCCGGATTCCAAATAAGCCGATGCTCTGGTGGACCTATCAACAATTGCGCGTGAGCAGCGCCAAGACCCGGCTGGCAGTCGTTCAGAAACTGGCGGACAGCAGTGATTCTGACGCGATTGGGCCGCTGATTTTTGCCCTGAAGGACAAGGAAGCCGGCGTGCGCTGCACGGCGGCCAGGGCGTTGATGCGCTTTCAGGACCCGCGCGCGGTCGAACCGCTCATCCAAATGCTGCGCGACACGGTGCCGCTGGCGCGGGCGGCGGCGGCGGAAACGCTCGGCCATCTCGGCGACCCGCTGGCGGTGAACCACCTCGTCGGTTTCCTGCGCGACGCCGACCCGGTGGTGCGGACGATTGCCGCGCGCAGCTTGAGCCGGCTGGGCTGGAAACCGGGAACGGATTCGCAACGCGTGCTGCAAATTCTGGCGATGGGCAATCTGCATCAGCTCGTTGCGCTCGGTCCCGAAGGCGTGTCGCCGTTGCTGGAGCTGCTGCGCAACGGCCCGCCGAACAAACAATTTGCCGCCGTGAAGGCGCTCGGCGAAATTCGCGACCCGCGCGTGCGCCCGGCCATGCTTGAAGCGTTGCAAAAGAACAGCCCTGCGGTGCGCATCGCGGCGCTTGGCACGCTGGAGCGGCTGGCCGACCCGACGACATTCGCCGACGTGGAGAAAATGCTGCACGATCGCAGTGCCAGCGTGCGTGGCGCGGCGCTGGAGGCGGCGGCCCGTTGCGGCGGCGAACGCGCGGTGCCGGCATTGATCAAATGTTTGAAGGATTCCTCGTGGGAAGTGCGGCAGGCGGCGGCGAACGCGCTGGGCGTTCTCGGTGAACGCTCGGCGGTGGACAGTCTTTGCAACCTCTTGAACGATCCCGACCGTGACGTGCGTGAAAGTGTCATTGCCGCATTGGGACAAATTGCCGACCGCCGCGCAATTGTGCCGCTGGTGCCGGCGCTGCTGGATGTGGAAAGCTCCGTGCGCACTGCCGCCGCCGCCACGCTCCAAAAGCTGGACTGGCACTGGGAAAAGAATGAAGGCATCCGCCAGGTCGTGCCCAAAATCATCAATGCCTTGAAGCATCAGGATTACTGGGTGCGCCACCACGCGGGCAAACTTTTGGAACAGTTGAAAATTGATCCGCAAAACCCGCCGACGGAACTGAATGTTGCCGCGCCGGAACAACCAGTGGAGGTAGCGCCGCCGCACCCGGCAATCGCCGCACTGGCGGATTTGTTGTTCGACCGCGACCGCGATTTGCGACTGGCTGCCGCGGAAGCGCTGGGCCAGTTGCGCGAAAAGAGCGCCGCTTCCGTCCTGGCCGCGGTCCTGCATGATTCTGATATTGCGGTGCGGCTGGCGGCGCAGACGGCGCTGGCGGCGTTGAATTAAATTTTATGGCCACTCTGAAAACCAACCAGCCGCCGCGACAAGTCCTGTTTGTGGATGATGAGCCGGATTTTTTGCGCGTTGTGCAGGAATCGCTCACGCCGTTGTGCGACGGCCAGTGGGAGATTCACACCGCCAGCACCACGGATGTTGCGCTGGAAACGCTCAAGCAGCAAAAAATGGACCTCGTGGCGGTGGACACCAACATGCCGGTGCTCGATGGCGTCCAGTTTCTCAAACTCCTGGGCAAGCGCCATCCCGACCTGAAAAAAGTTTCGCTCACCGCCTTTGCGACGGAAGCCAACCGGTCGGCGTGCCTCACCGCCGGCGCGGAATTGTTCATCGAGAAACCTCGTTCGCTCGACGGCTTCAAATCTGTTTTTGCGATGCTCGACGACCTGATGAACTGGACGCCGCAGCAGGGATTTCAAGGCATGTTGCGGCGCGTCGGCCTGCAGGATGTCATCCAGATGGAATGTCTGGGCCGTAATTCCTCCGTGCTTGAAGTTTATAACGAGCACGTGTTCGGCCGCATTTACATCGAGAATGGCAGCATCATCCACGCCGCGGGCGGCGACCTGACGGGTGAACGCGCGTTGCAGCGGCTGCTGGCCCTGCCCGGCGGCTCGTTTGAACTCGTGCCGTTCGAGCCGCCGCCGCAAATCACCATCAGCGGCCCGTGGGAATTTCTGCTCATGGAAGCGGCACGCGTGCGCGACGAAATCGCTTCGCAAACCGTCCCCGGCGAACCGGAAGTGGACCCGAAAACACTCGCTGCGCCGGAAGCCCCGTCCGTGCGCGTCTTGGAAACTTTGATTTGCTCCGGCGCGGGCCGGCCGCTTTACGATGCGGACTGCGCCAACGTCGCAGGCCGCGTGACGCTGCTCAAAAACATTGCCCGGCACGCCGCGCTGCTGGCGCAAATTGTCCCGCTCGGAACTTTTGACCGCCTGGAAATGCAGTTTCCCGACGGCCGCACCATCGCCCAAACCCGGCCCGACCGCATGGTTTTCGTGCGCGTCGCCAACGAACCCAGTGGCACATGAAAGATTCCGCCCAACAATGGCTCGTGGACCGCGCCTTGCCGCCGGGGATGCTCGCCTGCGGTCTGCGCCGGCCCGATGGAAAATTCATCTGCCACAGTGCCGAGGAAAGCTGCCCGGCCGAAAAAATGGAAAAAATTCTCGGCCAGTTTGAAAGTTTGCGTGCCGCCGTTTTCACGGACAATCCTGCGCCGCACTGGAGCACCTGGAATTTTGACCGGGGCCAAATCCGTATCGTCGAGCGCGCCGACGGCTGGCTGCTCGGGCTCGTCGTCCGCGCTGATTCCATCACCGCGCCCAACCTCGACCCCTTGTCCCGCGAATTTCTTTCAGTGCAGTTCGGCAACTAATTTTGCTTTTCCTTTTTTCGTCCCGCGTCATCTTGTCCGCGTGGAACTCACCATGGTCGAAATCCAACGTGCTGTCCGCGCCGCGCTGGCCGAGGACATCGGCTCCGGCGACGTGACGACGCTGGCGACCGTGCCGGAAAATTTGGCGGCGCGAGCCGTCATGCGCGCCCGCGAACCGCTCGTGGTCGCGGGATTGGATTTTGCCGGGGTTGCATTTCGCGAACTCTCCCGGAAAATTAAAATTGAAAAGCCGGCGCAGGACGGACAAAGAATTTCCACCGGAAAAGCTTTGCTGAAAATTTCCGGCCCGGCGCGCGCCATTTTGTCAGCCGAACGCGTTGCGCTGAATTTTGTCCAACGGCTTTCCGGCGTGGCGACGCTGACCGCCCAATTCGTTGAAGCCGCTCGTGGAACCCGCGCGCAAATCCTCGATACGCGCAAGACCACGCCCGGCTGGCGGCGATTCGAAAAATACGCCGTCGCCTGCGGCGGCGGAAAGAATCACCGGTTCGGACTTTTCGATATGATTTTGGTCAAAGACAATCATCTCGCCGCGTTGCGAAATGAAAAGCCGAACGCCATTGCTGCCGCCGTCGCCCGCGCGCGCAAAAAATTTCCGAAATTGAAAATCGAAGTTGAAGCCGACAATCTTGCGCAAGTGGCGCAAGCCGCCGACGCCGGCGCGGATTTCATCTTGCTCGACAACATGGATTTGAAACGCCTGCGACTGGCCGTCAAAATCGTGAAAGGCCGCGCCAAAACCGAAGCCAGCGGCGGCGTGAATTTAAAAACCGTCCGCGCCATCGCCAAAACCGGCGTGGATTTCATTTCCGTTGGTGCGTTGACGCATTCCGCGCCCGCGGTGGACATCGGATTGGACTTTGAATGACCACCGACGCCAAAATTCTTTCCGCGTTGCGCCAAAATCCCGAAGGTATTTCCGGCGCGGAACTTGCCGAACAGTTTGGCATCAGCCGCGCAGCCGTCTGGTCGCGGATTGAGGAATTGCGCAAGGTCGGCTACGAAATTGAAGCCGGGCCGCATTTCGGCTATCGCCTCGCCGGCGAGCCGGACGCGTTGCTGGCTGACGATTTGCTCGCGCAGCTCGGCAAAACCAAAATCATTGGCCGCGACATCCAGGTTTTTCAGCAAACGGCCTCGACGAATGACGTGATTGAAAAACTCGCGCGCGACGGCGTGCGTGAAGGCGCCGTCGTTTTCGCTGAATCGCAAACCAAAGGCCGCGGCCGGCTCGGCCGCAAATGGATTTCGCCGGCACGAAAAGGACTCTGGTTTTCGATTTTGCTCCGGCCGGATTTGCGCCCGCAGGAAACGACGCAATTGACCGTCGCCTCGGCCACCGCGCTTCGCCGCGCGATTATTTCCGAAACAAATTTGCAGCCGGAAATCAAATGGCCGAATGATATTTTGCTTGGCGGGAAAAAGGTCGCCGGCATTTTGACGGAGTTGAGCGCGGAACTGGACCGCGTCAAGCATGTCGTGCTCGGCATCGGCATTGACGTGAATCTGGATGCGGATGAATTACCAGCGGAACTAAAAAAAACGGCGACCTCGTTGAAGATTGAAACCGGCGAAAATGTTTCGCGCGCGAAGCTCGCCGTCGAAATATTGCGCGAACTGGACGCAGATTATTTGCGCATTTGCGCCGGAAAATTTTCGGAAGTCGCCGACGAATGGGAAGCACATTGCACGACAATTGGCAAAAATGTGATTGTGCAGACCGGCAACCGGAAAATCCGCGGCCGCAGCGAATCGTTGGACGACGACGGCGCGCTGCTGTTGCGCACCGAGCACGGACACATTGAAAGAATTATTGGCGGGGACGTGACTTTGGAGAAATGAAACCGCGGATTACGCGGATTGAGTTTCTGGATCATTTGCCTTTTAATAATCCGCGTAATCCGTGGTTAAAATGATTTTACTTTTCGACATCGGCAACACGCACACGCACGTCGGCTTGGCAGACGACAAGCGCGTCGTCAAACAATTCGACATTCCGACGCGCGGCTGGTTCGACGGAAAGGCCGCTGCACTTGTGAAAAAATTCATCGGTGCAAAAAAAATCGAAGGCGCGGCCTTGTGCAGCGTCGTTCCCCGCGCGACGCCGGAAGTTCGCAGCACAATTTTCAAGATTTGGAAAATTCGTCCGCTGAAATTAAATTCAAAAACCGTTCGCGGTATCGGAATTGACTATCCAAATCCAAAATCCGTCGGCGCTGACCGGCTGGCCAATTCTGTCGCGGCGAAATTTCACTTTGGCGCGCCGGTCGTCGTCGTGGACTTCGGCACCGCGGTGACCTTTGACGTCGTCAATTCCGCCGGTAATTACATCGGCGGCATCATTGCGCCGGGCCTGGCGGCGATGACGGATTATTTGCACGAAAAGACCGCGCTGCTGCCGAAGATAAAAATCCACGAGCCGAAAAATGTCGTCGGCAAAAGCACGGAACAGGCGATGCTCATCGGCGCAGTGCACGGCTATCGTGGCCTGGTGCGGGAATTGATTCGCGAATTGCGCGGCGAATTGTGCGCCAGAAAACTGCCGGTCGTCGCCACGGGCGGTTACGCAAAACTCATCGCGGCAAAATTGCCGGAAATTTCCGCCGTGGAACCGGGCTTGACGCTCGAAGGTTTACAGCTCGTTTGGCAAAGCCATTTCAAAAATTCCTGAATTGCCCGCGCGGAATAATTCTCGCAAAATCGTTCACTCAATGTCGCAACGCCGCCAATACCCGTTTCACTTGATCGAACCCAAATGGCAGAAAATCTGGGACGAACGGCAGGCTTTCCGCGCCTTCAATCCCGGCGAGGAAATTCCGGCGGACCATCCGTTCGCGCAGCGACACAAACTTTCCGGCAAACTTTCGGCGAAACAATTGCCGGAAAAATTTTACATCCTCGACATGTTTCCGTATCCGAGCGGCGCGGGTTTGCACGTCGGGCATCCCGAAGGTTACACCGCCACGGATATTCTCGCCCGTTACAAGCGTGCGCAGGGATTCAACGTGCTGCATCCGATGGGCTGGGACGCGTTTGGTTTGCCCGCCGAACAATACGCCGTCAAGACCGGCCAGCATCCGCGCAAGACCACCGAGGAAAATATCGCCACGTTCAAGCGGCAGATAAAATCGCTCGGCTTCAGCTACGACTGGTCGCGCGAACTTGCCACGACCGCCCCGGATTATTTCAAATGGACGCAGTGGATTTTTCTGAAGCTTTACAATTCGTGGTTCAATCCGAAAACGAACAAAGCCGAGCCGATTGAAACGCTCGAATATCCGGCTGATTGCAAAACCGAAATTGAAAAAAGAAATCATCGCGATTCAAAACGTCTTGCTTACGTCAGCGAGCAACCCGTCTGGTGGTGCGAACAACTCGGCACAGTTCTCGCAAACGAAGAAGTCGTGGATGGAAAATCCGAAGTCGGCGGCTTTCCCGTCGTCCGCAGACCCATGCGCCAATGGATGCTGCGCATCACCGCCTACGCCGAAAAACTTTTGACCGATCTGGACACCATTGACTGGACCGATTCGCTCAAGGAAATGCAGCGCAACTGGATTGGCCGCAGCGAAGGCGCGGAAGTGGATTTTCAAATCGCCGGTTCGACCGAAAAAATCCGCGTGTTCACGACGCGACCGGACACTTTGTTTGGCGCGACTTACATGGTGCTCGCGCCGGAACACAGGCTGATTGACCGATTA
The DNA here is from genome assembly GCA_035504945.1 of Candidatus Aquilonibacter sp. GTDB lineage: Bacteria > Verrucomicrobiota > Verrucomicrobiia > Limisphaerales > UBA11358 > UBA11358. Next base: position 40,243 of record DATJRH010000017.1, read on the forward strand.
ATTCCCGCCGAATGGCCTGCAAACACGCCCGAAAGCTGGAAAATCGGCGTTGAACCTTCAGGTGCCGCTACTGAAAAATTTAATCCACAGTTGAAAGGTTCAACCGCCAGTTTGCAGAATAAACCCGCAGTTGAATCAAATAAATCTTCGCCTGAACAAATAAACTCTGGATTAGAAGGTTCAACCGGAGGTTTGAAGATTCAACCGTCAATTGCTTCGAATAAACCGCCAGTTAAAAAGACATTTGCCAAATCGCCTCGTGAAGCCGTCGCTGCTTATCGGGCATACGCCGCTTCGAAAAGTGATCTTGAGCGCACGGAATTGGCAAAAGAGAAGACCGGCGTGTTCACTGGCGCTTACGCGATCAATCCCGTCAACGGCGAAAAAATTCCAATCTGGATTGCGGATTATGTTTTGGCGAGTTACGGCACAGGCGCAATCATGGCCGTGCCGGCGCATGACGAAAGAGATTTTGAATTTGCTTTCAATAAGAAATTACCCATCGCACAGGTCGTTTGCGCTGGAAACGCAGATTACCAAGCAGTCACAGTAATATTAAAATCTGGAGCATACCGAAATCCCGAAGCATCCGAATATGGGCACATTGTCGAACAAGCATTCTACAGCAACGGTCTGCCGCTCGCCAATCGAGTTACTTTCGGAGCGTATGAATCTCCGGGCATCGCCGTCAACTCAGGCTTACTCGATGGGATGATGACAACAGAAGCTAAAAAGAAAATCACCGATTGGCTCGAATCAAAAAATCTCGGCAAGCGCACCATCAATTACAAATTGCGCGACTGGCTGTTCAGCCGCCAGCGTTATTGGGGCGAGCCGTTTCCAATTGTTTGGAAAAAGGACGCTACTGGAAATCTTTATCACGAAGCGTTGCCAGAAAAAGATTTGCCGGTTTTGCCGCCATCGCTCACGGATTACAAACCGACCGCCACCGGCGAACCGCCGCTCGCTCGCGCCAAAGATTGGGTGTATCTGCCGGACGGTTCGGCGCGCGAAACGAACACAATGCCGCAATGGGCCGGCTCGTGCTGGTATTATTTGCGTTATCTCGACGCAAAAAACAATTCCGCGTTCGTCGGCAAGGACGTTGAAAATTATTGGATGGGCGGCAAATCCGCCGGCGTGGATTTATATGTCGGCGGCACGGAACACGCGGTGTTGCATCTGCTTTACGCGCGGTTCTGGCACAAGGTCTTGTTTGACCTCGGCTACGTTTCCACGCCCGAACCATTTTTCAAACTCGTCAACCAAGGACTGATTCTTGGTGAAGACAGCCAAAAAATGTCCAAGTCGCGCGGCAATGTCGTCAATCCCGATGATGTGCTGCGTGAATTTGGAACCGATGCCTTGCGCCTTTACGAAATGTTCATGGGCCCGCTCGAAATGGTGAAGCCGTGGAGCACCAAAGGCGTCGAAGGTGTTTATCGTTTTCTCGGACGCGTCTGGCGTTTGTTTGTGGATGAAAAATCGGAAACGGCGTTTGAACAGGCGGAGACGACTGCGACTGCCAAAGATGAATTGCTCGATTTGATTTTGCTCGACGGCGCAATCACGGATGTCGCCGCGACGCCGACGCAATTGAAGACGCTCCACGCTTGCATCAAAAAAGTCACGGAAGATTTGGACGGCATGCGTTTCAACGTCGCCATTTCCGCGCTCATGGTTTTCGTCAACGAAGCGATGACGTGGGAAACAAAACCCGTTTCCGTCTTGCGCGATTTTTTGATTTTGCTCCAGCCCTTCGCGCCGCATTTGGCGGAAGAGCTTTGGGCGAAATCAGGTTCGCAATCAGAAATTGCGCTCGCCTATCAGCCGTGGCCGAAATTTGATCCGGCGCTGCTCATCGAATCGGAAATTGAAATTCCTGTGCAGGTGAACGGCAAATTGCGCGACGTCATCAAGGTTCCGGCGAACGCCGATAACGCCACGCTCGAAACCGCCGCAAAAGCTTCAGAAAAAGTTCAGCAATTCATCGCGGGCAAGACAGTCAAGAAAGTCATCGTCGTGCCAAAAAAATTGGTAAACCTGATTGTCGGCTGAACAAAATTTGTCGCGCGAAGGCGACGAAGGCAAAGATTTTCTTCGCAAACATCGCGGTCTTCGTGCGAAATTATTTTTCTCCGCCTGCCAGAATCGTCTGGAAATGCGGCGGCTGTTCTTCGGCGGCAACGATGCTGATTTCGATTTTTTTGAATCCCGCGGCTTCGAGCCAGCGGTGCAAATCGCTTTCGGCAAAACCCGGCCAGCGGTCGCCGTAAAGCTCGCGCGCCTTCTCAAAATTATGCCTGAGCAAATCGAGAATCAAAACCTGTCCGTGCGGTTTCAAAATTTTGTGCGCCGCGGCAATCGCGTTGGCGGGAATTTCCGCGTGATGCAAAGCCTGGCTTAAAATGACGAGGTCAACGCTGTTCGGTTCAATCGGCGGAGTTTGCAAATCGCCGAGACGAAATTCCAAATTCTTTAAGCCGTTCTTTTTTGCCTTGGTTTTGCCAAATTCGACAATTTTCTCGGAGTTGTCCACGGCGATGACCTTTTTGCAGCGGCGCGCGAGCAGTTCGCTCAACAAGCCCTCGCCCGCGCCCAAATCCGCCACGACGAGCGGCGGCAAAACCCGCAGCAGCAAATGCCCGAACGCTTGCCACGAACGGCCCGGTCCGTAAACGCGATCGAACCGTCCGGCGATTTGATTGAAATAAACCTGCGCCTGCTCTTTGCGGCGGGCGAGCACACGCTTCAGATTGATTTCGTCGCCGGAATGTTCGGGCAATTCCTTTGCGCCGCGAATCGCCAGTTGAATGAATTCGCGCGCGCTGGCGTCCGCACTTTCGTTCAATTTGTAAAACGTCCGCTTGCCTTCGCGCCGCGATTCGACGAGTTCGGAATCCAGTAACAAGCCGAGGTGCGTCGAAATGCGGGATTGTCCGAGCCGCGTGATTTCCTGCAGTTCGGCGACGGACAATTCGTCGCGCTCCAGCAATGCGACAATCCGCAACCGCGTCGGATCGGACAGGGCGCGCAATGATTTCAGCGTGGCAGGCATGGTTTTTTTTGTGCGCCAAAATTATTTTGGAAAATCCGTTTGACGCATGTTTAAAATGTTATATCATCAAATCTTGATATGTCAATACGTTAAATGATATGAGCAAAAACTTTATCTTTTCTTCCGAGTCTGTCGGCGAAGGCCACCCGGACAAGGTATGCGACACCATTTCCGATTATGTTTTGGACGCATGCTTGGCGCAGGACAAGCACAGTCGTGTCGCCTGCGAAACTTACGCCAAATCCAACCTCGTCGTCGTCGGCGGCGAAATCACGACGAAGGCGAAAATGGATTTTAACGCCATCGCGCGCCAGGCGATCCGCGACATCGGCTACACACATGAAGACGATGTGTTTCACGCGGACAAGGTTTTGATTTTGAACGCCATCACGTCGCAATCACCGGACATCGCGCAAGGCGTGGACGCGCGCGAGGCGGAAGGCAAGGACACCGCCGAGCAGGGCGCGGGCGACCAGGGTTTGATGTTCGGCTACGCCTGCAATGAAACGCCGGAGCTGATGCCGGCGCCGATCATGTATGCTCATTTGCTCGGACGCGCGCTGACGAAAATCCGCAAGAGCGGCAAGGTAAAATGGCTTCGACCAGACGCGAAGTCGCAGGTTTCGGTCCGCTACGAAAACGATCAGCCGGTGGAAATCACCAACGTCGTCATTTCCACGCAGCACGCGCACGACGCGAAGCACAAAACCATCAAGGAATTTTGCATCGAGGAAATCGTCAAAAAAGTTTTGCCCAAGCATCTACTCACGAAGAAAACGCAGTTTCTCATCAATCCCACCGGCCGTTTCGTCGTCGGCGGACCGCAGGGCGACACCGGTTTGACCGGCCGCAAGATCATCGTGGACAGCTACGGCGGCATGGGCCGTCACGGCGGTGGCGCGTTTTCCGGAAAAGATCCGTCGAAGGTGGACCGCAGCGCGGCTTACATGGGCCGTTACGTTGCGAAAAACATCGTCGCGGCGGGAATTGCCACGAGCGCGGAGATTCAATTCGCCTACGCCATCGGCTATCCCGAACCGGTCAGCGTGTGCATCAACACGTTCGGCACGGCGGTGGACGGCATCGCCGACACGATGATTGAAAACGCGGTGCGCGAAGTGTTCAGCTTCAAGCCGGCGAACATCGTCAAGCAATTGAATTTGCTCCGCCCGATTTATTCCAAGACTACGAACTACGGCCATTTCGGCAAAACGGATCCGGACATCACCTGGGAAAAGACGGACAAGGTCAAGGATCTCAAGCGCGCGCTAAAATTGAACTAACTCTCAACACTCAACTTTCAACAAGTTATGGCATCCATCAAACTTTCACCGACACGCCGCACGGTCATGAAAACCAACGGCAACGGTTCATCCAAACAGGACTTCACCGTTCGCGACCTCTCGCTTGCCGAGTGGGGGCGCAAAACCATCCAGGTTTCCGAGCACGAAATGCCCGGCCTGATGGCCATCCGCAAAAAATACGGCCCCACCAAGCCGCTCAAGGGCGTGCGCATCACCGGTTCGCTGCACATGACCATCGAGACGGCGATCCTCATCGAGACGCTCGTCGAGCTCGGAGCTTCCGTGCGCTGGGCCTCGTGCAACATCTTTTCGACGCAGGATCACGCCGCCGCCGCGATCGCCGCCGCCGGCATTCCGGTCTTCGCGCACAAAGGTGAATCACTTGAAGAATACTGGGATTTTACGCTCCGCGCGCTCACGCATCCCGGCAACAAAGGCCCGCAGCTCATCGTGGATGACGGCGGCGACGCGACGCTTTTGATTCACAAAGGCTACGAACTTGAAAACGGCAGCGGCTGGGTCAACACGCCCAGTGACAATCACGAGGTGGCCGTCATCAAGGCGCTGCTCAAGAAAGTCGCCAAGGAACGGCCCGGTTTTTGGCATTCCGTCGTGGCCGACTGGAAAGGCGTTTCCGAGGAAACGACCACCGGCGTGCATCGCCTTTACCAGATGCTCGAACAGGGCAAGCTCCTCGTTCCTGCCATCAACGTGAACGACTCCGTTACCAAGTCCAAGTTCGATAATCTCTACGGCTGCCGCGAATCGCTCGCCGACGGCATCAAGCGCGCGACCGACGTGATGGTCGCCGGCAAGGTCGCCTGCGTCTGCGGTTACGGCGACGTCGGCAAAGGCTGCGCGCACTCGCTCCGCGGATTCGGCGCACGCGTCATTGTCACGGAGATTGATCCCATCAACGCGCTTCAGGCCGCGATGGAAGGATTTGAAGTCACGACCGTCGAGGACACGCTTGGCACCGCCGATCTTTACGTCACTACCACCGGCAACTGCGACATCATCACGTTCGAGCACATGGCGAAGATGAAAGACCAGGCCATCGTCTGCAACATCGGGCACTTCGACAACGAAATCCAGGTGGACCGCCTGAACAACGCCAAGGGCGTGAAAAAGCTGAACATCAAACCGCAGGTGGACAAATACACCTTCGCCGGCGGCAATAGCATTTACATGCTCGCCGAAGGGCGGCTCGTGAACCTCGGCTGCGCCACCGGCCATCCCAGCTTTGTGATGAGCAACAGTTTTACCAACCAATGCCTCGCGCAACTGGATTTGTGGAAGAACAAGGACACGAACAAAATCGGCGTCTATCGTCTGCCCAAGAAACTGGACGAGGAAGTCGCCCGCCTGCACCTCGAAAAAATCGGCGTGAAGCTGACCAAGCTCTCCAAGAAACAGGCCGACTACCTCGGCGTGCCGGTCGAAGGGCCTTACAAGCCGGAACACTATCGCTACTAAATAAATTCAAAACTGAAGCAAAAAAGGCGGATGGAAATTCCCATCCGCCTTTCCGCTTTTCTCAAATCTCGTGCTCTTTACTCCGTGGTGATCAGTTTGTCTTCCGTCGGATTTTCCTCGATGCGAATGTTTTTGTATTCGTCGAACAAGTTGGCCTGATGCATCTGTAGCGCAAACGCGCCGACGCGTCCTGCGGTCGGATCATTGAAGTCGAGGACCTCCACGGCTTTGGTTCCCGGTGGCTGCGCGACAGCCATGCGCGCTGTGCCGTTGGTGTTGACCAGAATTTCGACCTGGCTCCATTCTTTGACGTCGAACCTGCCTTTGTTCACAGTCGTGAATTCCTTTCCGCCGCCGGTGTTTTTGCCGGGGCGATAATCCCAATGACCGCCGTTTGGCACCTGGAATTGAATGCCCCCGAGCGCGTCGAGCGCCTTGTGCTCGTCCGTCGGTTCGATGCAATAAATCAGAACGCACGCCTGATGATCCTTTTTCTCAAAATTATGCCGCATGTCGAAAATGATCCGATAGTTGCCGTATTGTTTCGTCGTGTAGAGCACTCCCCGTCCCGCACCCAAGCTCGCAAGAGCGCCATCCTTGACCGTCCACTGTGTCGCCACATCCATTTCATTTATCCCCTTCTTGCTGGCCTTCCAGCCATCGAGCGTTTTGCCGTCAAAAATCGGCGTCATGGCCGCGATTTTGTCCAGCGTCGCCTGCGACAGCGGCTGCGTCGCTTTTGCGGGCGCGGCGGGAGCATTGGTCATCTCCTGCGCGAAGAGACTTGTTGAGAGTGTCAAAGCCAGAACGAGCCAGCATTTTGTTTTCATGGAGGAATTTGAATTTGTGTTCGTGTTTTATGCCTGATTAATTCACCGAAGTGACAAAAATTTTTGTCACAAAGGAAAATGGCATTCGGCAACAGACGGAACTGAACAGGTACAGGTTACGTCCAGCGTCGGCTTTTTCTATGGCAGCGCAAGTGGATGAAATTAGCAGTTGCAATTCTTGACATTGGTGCTAGTTATTTCACATGCGCAAAGGTGATCCATCAAAAGGCGGTCACGGAGTCAGCCGCCGGCAATTTCTCCAGACTTCAACCGCGCTGGCGGGTGCAGCGCTCTTCTCGCCCCTGGCATTGGCGGACGCACGGGCGGCAAGCGGGACAACGACCGTCCGCACCGCCACGGATCAAGTAACACTCGGCAGTACCGGCATCAAATTGAGCCGGCTCGGCTTCGGCACCGGCAGTGCCGACGGCAGCGCGCAGGCCGCTGCCGGCAAGGACGGGTTTATCAGTCTCATTCATTACGCCTACGAACACGGCGTCACCTACATTGACACGGCCGAGGCGTATCAGACTTTTGACTGGATTGGTGACGCTATCAAGGGATTGCCACGGGAAAAACTTTTCATCCAATCCAAGGTGGACGGCCAGCCGAATGATGTGCTGGGGGTGATTGACTATCATCGCAAAACGCTTAAGACCGATTACATTGACAGCCTGCTTATCCATTGCATGACAGATGGAATGTGGACGGATGATTTCAAGCGCGTCATGGACGCCTTTAACCAAGCCAAGGAGAAGAACTGGATTCGCGCCAAGGGCGTTTCGTGCCACACGTTGCCGGCGCTGCGCGCAGCGGTGGCATCGGACTGGCCGGAAGTCCATCTGGTGCGCGTCAATCCACAGGGCAGTCACACCGACACCGAAAACGGTGGTTGGGGAGGCGGCAATGACATCGCGCCGGTGATTCAGCAAATCAAAATCATGGCCACGAAAGACCGCGGCGTCATCGGCATGAAGATTAACGGCAATGGCGATTTCACCGATCCGGCCGACCGTGATAAATCCATCCGCTTCGCCATGAGCCATCCGGAAATTGACGCGGTGGTCATCGGCTTCACCGAAAAGTCGCAGATTGATGAGGCCATTGAACGCATCAACAACGCGTTGAAGGCTGCTTGATAGGCAAGGCAGTTTAATTGCAAACCGAGGCGAACGGACAACCGTTCGCTTTTTTGTTGTTCGTAAAAAAATTTCCAATCATCATGGAACGTATTTTTTGCGACCATTGCCCGCATGAGCCGAAGTTCCAAATCAACGTTCCGCATTTGTCTTCGCCGGGGGCTGCTGGTTTGTCTCGCGTTTTATGTCATTGTTTGCCTGGGTTGCGCTTCATTCCAGCGACGGTTCATTTACTTTCCACCTAAGTTCACGCCACAACAAGTTGACCAACTAGCGCAGGAGGTAAACCTCGAACGCTGGACCAATTCGTCCGGCGGATTCATCGGATTGAAACGCCCGTCGCCCCGGCAGCCGGCGGCGGGCAGCGTGCTGATTACTTATGGCAACGCCAGTTACGCGGCTGGCTGCGCCCGTTACGCAAATGGAATTCAAAGTGTCGCCGCGTTCGACGTTTTTATTCTGGAATATCCCGGCTACGCGGACCGGCTGGGTTGGCCGAGCCAAAACAGTTTATTCCACGCGGCGAACGAAGCGCTCCAACTGCTGGACACGAACAAGCCGATTTACCTCCTCGGCGAATCACTTGGCTCCGGCGTGGCGGCGCACCTGGCCGGCGCTTTTCCTGATCGTGTTACCGGCATGGTTTTATTGTCGCCTTTCAACAAGTTGGTGGACGTCGCTCAATATCACATGCCGATTCTTCCCGTTCACCTGCTGCTCGTTGACCGCTTCCCATCGGAGGATTACCTGCACAATTACAACGGGCCGGTTGGGGTGGTCGTGGATGGGCAGGACACCGTCGTCCCGGAAAAATTTGGCCTTCGCCTTTACAACAGCTACACCGGACCAAAACGGCTTTGGCAATTTCCACAGGGCGAACATACTCAAATCATGGAACCGCCGGCGGAATTCTGGAGCGAAGTCGTTCAATTCTGGCAGGACAATCAAAAATAATGTTTCGCATCGGCATAGACCTTGGTGGCACAAAAATCGAAGGCATCGTTCTAGACGGCGATGGAAAGGAATTTTTCCGTAAGCGCATCGAAACGCAGCAGGAAAACGGCTATCGCCACATTTTGAACCGCATCCAAGAACTGTGCGACGAACTGGCGGCGCGAATCGAAAATCAACCGCACACACTCGGCATCGGAACGCCCGGCGCAATTTCGCCGCGAACCGGCCTGTTGAAAAATTCCAACACAGTTTGTCTCAACGGCCAGCCGTTGAAATCAGACTTGGAAAATCTGCTCGGACGAAAAATTGAAATTCAAAACGACGCCAATTGTTTTGCCATGGCCGAGGCGTTGCACGGCGTCGGGCGCGGAAACAATCTGGTTTTCGGCGTCATCCTCGGCACCGGCTGCGGCGGCGGAATTGTTCATCGCGGCGAAGTCATCACCGGGCGGCAGGCCGTCGCCGGCGAATGGGGACACACTTCGATTGATCCGAACGGCCCGGCCTGTTATTGCGGCCAGCGCGGCTGCGTGGAAACGCTCATCAGCGGCGGCGGCGCGGAAGCGCGCTATGCGGAAAAATTCGGAATCAAAAAATCCTTCCTCGAAATCGAAAAGGATTTTTGCGCCGGCGACGCCAAGGCGGACGAGTTCATGAAAATTTACTTCCGCCATTTCGGCCGCGCGCTGGCGAACTTGATTGATGTGCTCGATCCGGACATCGTCGTTCTAGGCGGCGGCGTTTCCAATTTTGCCGCGCTTTACACCGACGGCGTCGCGGAAGTTCGGAAATTTATTTTCAGCGACTCGCTCGAAACGCCCATCGTGAAAAACCAGCTCGGCGATTCCGCCGGCGTCATCGGCGCGGCGCTAGTGGGAATTTGATTCACCACTTCACCGGCACCGTCATTTTTTTGCCGAAGCGGTTGGTGTAATGCAATTGCTTGTGCCGCTGGCCGTATTCGTGGACGAGCTTCGTGATTTTCACGTCATAACAACAATACTCCGCGATTTCCGCGAGCTTGCCGTCCTTGAACCAGCGGATGGCCTGCAAGCCTTCCGCCGTTTTTTCCACGCCGAATGTCGCCGTCGCAATCGAGTCGAGCGACAGCCGGTGGTTCAACGTGTTCTGCAATTCCACCATCATGTCTAGCGTCGGCAACTGGCGCAAATCGAACGACGTGTAACCGTGCAGCACCTCGTAATCGAACCGCAGATTGTTGAAGCCGACGACCAAATCCGCGCGCTGTAAATCCGTGATCAATTCGCCGACGGACTTTTCGTGATAAATTTTGTATTCGCCGCGCGCGGTGCCGAAGGTCACGCCCACGCTCATGCGCATTTTGGCAATGTGATTCCAGCCGCCGACTTCCTCGGCGGATTTTTGCGTTTCCAAATCGAAATAGACGATGTTTTTTGACACGGAACACAAATCCTAAATCGTAAATCACAAATCGTAAATAACTTTGGACTTTGAACTTTGGACTTTAGATTTATATTTCACGCATGGCCAAGACACCATCCACCATGCTGCCGCTCGGCACGGCCGCGCCTGATTTTCGGTTGCCGGACACGAATGGGAAAACGGTTTCGCTTGCGGATTTCCGCGGCAAGCCGCTGCTCGTGATGTTCATCTGCAACCATTGCCCGTTCGTCAAACACATCCGCGCTGAACTGGCGAAGCTCGGACGCGATTACCAGTCGCGCGGCGTGGGCATCGTTGCCATCAGCTCAAATGACGTGGCGAATTATCCCGACGACAGCCCGGCGAAAATGAAGGAGGAAGTGAAATCGGCCGGCTATGTTTTTCCGTATCTTTACGACGAGTCTCAAGCCGTCGCCAAGGCGTATCGCGCCGCCTGCACGCCGGATTTTTATCTGTTCGACACCGAACACCGGCTCGTCTATCGCGGCCAGTTCGACGACAGCCGGCCCAGCAATGCGCTGCCGGTGAACGGAAAAGATTTGCGCGCCGCGCTCGACGCGGTTTTGGGCGGCAAGGAAATTTCCACGCAGCAAAAGCCCAGCATTGGCTGCAATATCAAATGGAAAACCGGCAATGAACCGGATTATTTTTGACACGGATTACACGGATTTTCGCAGATTGAAAAATAGGAAATAAATCCGTGTTAATCGTGTCTATTTCTTCGGCAGCTTTTCCTCCACCATTTCGCACAAAACGTGGTAAAGCAATTTCTGCGCTTCCTGAATCCGCACCGTTGAATTTCTACGCACCAGCAAATCAATTGTCGCCGCGCCTTTCGTGAAACCGCCGTCGCGGCCGAGGAAACAAATACTTTTGATTTTTCTACGCTTCGCTTCTTCCAGCGCGCGCAGAACATTTTTGGATTTGCCGCTGGTCGTGAACGCGATGAGCACGTCGCCTTTTTCGCCGAGGCCCCAGACCTGCCGCGCGAAAATTCCGTCGGCGTGATAATCGTTGCAGACGGCGGTCATGAACTCGCCGTTGGCTGTGAGCGAAATGGCCGGATATGGCCGGCGATCGGCGCAAAAGCGGCAGAGAAATTCCGTGGCGAAATGCGTGGCATCCGACGCGCTGCCGCCGTTGCCACAGACGAGCAGCTTGTGGCCGGAAGTCAGGCAACTCAAAACCAATTTCGCCGCGCGCTCCAGCGGTTTTTCCAAGACCGTCAATCCGCGAAACGTTGCGATCGCTTCGTCAATCGCCATTTGCAAATGTGCCATGCGCGAAGATTAAATGTTGGCCGTTGAAAGAAAAGGCGAAATGCGGTATTGCTTGGATGTGCCCAACCCGCGCAAAAAGTCAGCGTTCAGCCTGATTGAACTTCTGGTCGTCGTCGCTATCATCGCAATTCTCACCGCGCTTTTGCTGACGGCAGTTTCTCAAGCCAAAGCAAGAGCTTTGCAAATTCAGTGTGTCAATAATGTGAGACAATTGGGAATTGGTCTGCAAGCGTTTCTGGCTGACAACGATGTTTATCCTTTGAGGGTGAATCCAGAATTTTACCATGGAGCTTATTTGGAGCACAACACGATGTGGATGACAGCGCTTCAATACACTGAATTTTCGTTTCCCGGAAACACAAATCGAATCCGTTTTTCTCAATGGTCGGGCGAAGGCGTTTGGAAATGTCCTGCCGCAAACCGGCCAAATGATTGGCCGCAAAATCGCGGGTATGAGAGTTACGGTTACAACGCTTTTGGCTTAAGCGTAAACACAGATACCAATTCTCTCGGACTTGGCGGGCATCGCGGTTGGTTCGACTCGAATGGCATGGCACCGCCCGTAAGCGAGTCAGAAGTTGTCAATCCGAGTGAGACGATCGCAATTGGCGACGGATTTTTTGGAAATAACGGTCTTATCGGAGATGGCAGTTGGAATTTATGGCGATCCAAAGCTGCAACAAAATACTTGGGCGATGCGGAATACGCCGGAAGCACGAAAAGAAGTTATGCGCGTCATCAAGGCAAAGCCAACGTGGTGTTTTGCGACGGCCATGTCGAATCGCCGACGCTGGAATATCTTTTCGAGGACACCAGCGATGAAGCGTTGTCCCGCTGGAATCGCGACCATCTGCCGCACCGCGAAAAATTGTTGCCTTGAAGTTTTCACGTGCCGGAATAACTTGTTGTCATGCCGGTTTACGAATTTCACTGCGAGAAATGCGGGCGGGACAGCGAAATCCTCGTTCGCTCGACCAATTGGAAAAATTCCGAATGTCCGCATTGCGGCTCGAAGAAGTTGTCCAAGAAATTTTCCACTTTCGCTTCCGCCAGCGCCGGCGATTCGGGGACTCGTGGAACTCGTCCCTCCGGCGGCGGGCATTCGTGCGGTGGCGGATCCTGCGGCTGCCACTAGCGCCCGCAAATTTCCCCTGCGTGGATTTGCGTCAAATCTTCCACGAGCCAGTCGGGTGAATGAGTCTTCAATTCGTAAAATTTCGCGCCGCCGGTCGCCACGGCCAGAACTTTTGCGCCGATGAACCTGCCGCAGCGAACATCAAACGGCGTGTCGCCCACCACGACAATTTCCTGTGGCTGGAGATTTTTTCCGAGCACGCGCCGTCCACGTTCGAGCGCGGCGACGGCGATGTGATTCCGATCTTCGTGGTCATCAGCGAACGCGCCGGTCTCAAACCTTTCCCACAAATCGTAATGCCGCAGCTTGATTTCCGCGCCGAGCCGGATGTTGCCGGTGAGCAGGCCGAGCATCGGCGACTCCGGCAGCGCGAGCAAATCGCCGATGAATTCGCGCACGCCGCGGCAAGCAGCGCCATCAGTCTGCGCGAAAATCAGGTCGAGCCAGAAGACGTAGCGTTCAAAGAAGCGTTGAAAGTTTTCCGGCGTGGCGGGGATTTGATTGTAGCCAAAAAATTCGCGGACGAGATTTACGTCGGTGCGCCCGGCGAATTTGATTTTCTCAAATCCGTTGACGGCTTTGAATTCCGTCGCAAAAGTTTTTGCGAAAGCCTGCGAGCCTGCACGGCCCGTATGAACGAGTGTGCCGTCAACGTCAAACAAAACGAGTCGAACCATGCGGCGGGAAAATTAGCGGCTGCGATGCGTGGAGGCAATTCCGTTCACGGTGCGTGGTCATTCGCCTTGAAGAATGAAAAACCTATGCGGCGCGGTTATGTCCGCCGCGTTGGTCGCGGTGAACGCGAAACTGTCACTGCCCGCCGTGTTGGTCGCGATGGCAATCCAGTTCGCCAGCGGTGACGCGACGTTGGTGGCCATCAGCAAGGTGTAGTTGGCGTTGGTAATGCCGTTGGTAACGGTGAGTAGCAAATTGCTTCCGGCAAAACTGATGCCGGTAATGACTGGCGCGGGCAGCGGGATAGTGTAATCGGCCACGACGGGCAAATGGTCGCTGGCACCGGTCAGGTCCACCAGCAATTGCGCGGCGTTCATAAAAACAGGACCATTCGTAACCAGGCGATTGTCAAGGGCGGTGTTGGTGGCATTGTTGACCGAGGCTTGATAGGCAATTGAGCCGTTGTTGCCGAACGTATGGCAGGTCCCGGAAACATATTTCAATCCGCCGGGCGCGCCGGAATAAACATTGGTCGTCATGGTCTGCAAATCGTCACGGTATTGAATGAATTCGCAGTTGTCGGATTCCTGCGCGAGCACATTGGTGTTTGTCGTCCGACTATGCCAGTTGATGAACTGATTGTTGTCCGGATAAAACGGATCAACTCCCGCACCTTGCTGGACGCCGTTGGGTGCAGTATTGGAAAGAATGATTTGATACGAGGCCTCACTGTTTGATGTGATGTTGAAATCGCCGACGTAGAGCACGCGCGCGGTCGCGGGCAAATCAATCGCCTCATTTGTGCGGATAATTTGCGCCTCGCCGGTTCGCGCTATCTCATCACTGGTGCTGCCGCCGGATTTGTAATGACTGACATAAATGTAAAATTCATTCGACATCGCGGGCGCGACGCCTGCGGGCGCAAATTCGTAGCGCATCACCTCGCGATATTCGCCGTAAGTTGAACCTAAACTGTTCGGTCCGCCCGGCGGATCCACCGGCACGGATGCGAGCAATTGCAACGTGCGCGTGTTGAAAACAATTGCATTTGGTCCGTTGCCGTCGCCCGGATCGCCGCCACTTTCTGTCGCCTGATAAGTGCTGTTGGTGAACATCCCCGGCGAATTGTAAAAGGAATTCAAACCGTTAACGATGGGCGCGATGGTGAGAGGATTGCTTGTCGTTTCCTGCAACGCCAGAATGTCAATCGCCTGCGCCGGATCGTTGCCGACATTTTCTTCGCCGATGCCTTCGAGCACGCCGCCGGCTTGCACATTTGTCGGATCAGTCGGCGGGGCAACCAATCCCGGCAGCGGCGGCCCTTCCTCGGATGATGTCACGATATCGGTAAAAGTCGGTTGTTTGTTTGTTACGCCGATGTCTGCCTCGATGTTGTAAGTGACGATGCGCAAAGTCCGCGTTTGGGCGGAAACGTCAGGCCCGGAGAAAAGCAATGCAACCAAGACGCCAACGGAAATGAAAAAAAGTCGTTTCATCAAAAAATCAGAGACAAAATAACACAATCACCGTTTCTGATTGTAACTCTTTTGTGAATACTTTTGGCGGGCCAATTCTTTTGCGCGAGCGCTCATATTTTCATCCGGCAAAAATTCATTCCATTCGATTTGAAGTTTTTCCCTCGCGACGGCACGCATGGCGCTTTCAAAATCTGCCCGCGCGATTTTTATCGGCGGCGGCTGGACCGAGCCTTGAATCAGCAGACCGGATTTGTTCCGCCGCTGCGCCGCGCCCGCAATTTTTTTGCCGTTCCAAAGCAAATCAAATTTCTCATGGCCGATAAAACACTGTCCCGGCTCGGATTTTTTGCAGCTTGGCGCGAGTTCGGTTCCAATTTTCAATTTCGTGAACGCATTCTGAATCCATTCATGGATTCGGCGGTAGCTTTCAATTGCTTTGAGCGAATACCATTCGGCGGCAGGCGGAACAACAAAACTGTAAGTCCAGTCCGTGTCGTGCGGCACAACGCCGCCACCGGTCGGACGGCGAACCAACGGGCGCAACAACGTGGCGCGCTCAACCTCGGCGATTTTTTGGAAATAGCCGAACGTTGCCGCCGGTTCCGTCCAGCCATAAAATCGCAGCACCGGCTTGCCGATTTGCGAAACATTTTCGAGCAATGCTTCGTCCATCGCCATGTCGAATGCCGCGTCGCATTTGCCGGAGTTGAGAAAGAACCAAAAATTCATTTGAGCCACAGATTAAAACAGATGGACACAGATAAAAATTGCGAAGATGAAAACTTGCTCATTTGTGGTTATTTGTGTGCATCTGCGGCTAAAGTTTCTTTTTCACGCCGATTTGCGGGCACCATTTCAATACTTCACAATTCATACAATCCGGTTTGCGCGCGAAACAGCGGCGGCGGCCATGCCAGATGAGCCAGTGGCTGAACAGCGTCCACTGTTTCTGTGGTACCAGCTTCATCAAATCCTGCTCGATTTTTTCCGGCGAATTATTCTTTGCGAGCCCGATGCGAAATGAAAGCCGCGCGACGTGTGTATCCACAACCACGCCGACGTTGATACCAAACGCGTTTCCCAACACGACGTTCGCGGTCTTGCGCCCGACGCCACCAAGCTGAAGGAGTTCCTCCATCGTTTGCGGAACTTTGCCGCCGTGTTTTTCCACAATGTCACGGCACGCAGCCTTGATGTTGCACGCCTTGTTCTTGTAAAAACCGGTGGAATAAATGTCGTTTTCCAATTCGGAAATTTCCGCATTCGCGAAATCCTCCGCCGAGCGGTATTTTTTGAACAATATTTCTGTGACGAGGTTGACGCGCTTGTCGGTGCATTGCGCGGAAAGAATCGTGGCAATCAAAAGCTGCAGTGGATTTCCGTGGACCAATTCACAATGCGCGTTAGGATATGTTTTCTCCAAGCGGGCGATGATTTTTGGGGTCCGGACAGTTTTGACCTCTGAAGTCTCGCGAAACATTTCAGACGAATTTAATCACCAAGTCGCCAGGATACGAAGAATATATTTTCAGAAACCTGGCGCCTATAGCTTCAGCATTTGCAAAGCTCCGGTTCTTCAATTTTTCCCGGCGGCTTGCAGCAGGGCGTGCCGTCATCGGCTTCGGGATATTCAAAAATTTTTCCCTCATAATTGCGCAACAGCACGCGGTCGGCGTTATGGCTCAAAACGTATTCGGGATTGACCGGAATTTTTCCGCCGCCGCCGGGCGCGTCAATCACGTATTGCGGCACGGCATAGCCGGTCGTGTGCCCGCGCAGTTGCCGCATGATTTCAATTCCCTTGCGCACGCTCGCGCGCAAATGCGCCGAGCCGGAAATTAAATCGCACTGGTAAATATAATACGGCCTCACACGGCACATGAGCAGCTTCTGCACATGCGCCTTCATCACCGCCGCGTCGTCGTTGACGTGCTTGAGCAAAACGCTCTGGTTGCCAAGCGGAATGCCGGCATCGGCGAGGCGGCCCAGCGCATCGCGCACTTCCGTCGTCAGTTCGCGCGGATGGTTCGAATGGATGCTCATGAAGAGCGGATGAAATTTTTTCAGCATCGCGCACAGCTCTGGCGTGATGCGCTGTGGCAGAAATGTTGGAATGCGCGAACCGATGCGCAAAAATTCGACGTGCGGAATCGCACGCAGGCGACCCAGAAGATTTTCCAGCTTCTCGTCACTCAACAGCAACGGATCGCCGCCGCTCAGCAGCACGTCGCGTACTTCGGGATGCTGCGCGATGTATTCGATTTGCCGGTCGAATTCGGGATGAAAATCGTAGCCGCTGGCGTTGCTGACGAGCCGCGAGCGAGTGCAATAACGGCAATACGCGGCGCAGCGGTCCGTCACCAAAAACAAAACGCGGTCGGGATAGCGATGGACAAGTCCGGGCACGGGCGAGTGTGAGTCCTCGCCGCACGGGTCGCTCATTTCCCACGGCGCGGTTTGAGTTTCGGCGACCTTGGGAATGACCTGCAGCCGCACCGGACAATTTTCATCCGCCGGGTCAATCAAATTGAAAAAATAAGGCGTGATGGCAAGCGCCAGTTTGTGGTTAGCCAGTTTCGCGCCGGCGAATTCCTCCGGCGTGAGCGTCGGCAGAAATTTTTGCAGTTGCTCCGCGCTCGTGATGCGGTGTTTCAACTGCCAGCGCCAGTCGTTCCAATCCTGTTCCGATACGTCGCGCCAGAAGCCGCGCCCGGCAGAGTGGAATTCCTTCAAAACCTGAAGTTGGTGGCCCGAAGGCGGCTCCTTGCCGCCCGCCATTGATTGTTCCTCATGCATTATGTCAGTAGCGAACTATAAGTTCGATTTGCATCCTGTCAAGTGAACCGCAAGCACCAATCAAGGCGACACAAAATCCGGCTTGATGGCTGCCTCGATGGCCCGTCGTTCCGTATCAAGCGCATCCAGTTTTTTCAACGTGTCGGCGGCACTGGCTCTTTGGGGCGCGACCCGCAGGTGCCTAACCCAGCGGGTCGCGGCAGGCGTGATCCCATCACGCGAACCGAGATAATCGGCAATGGCACGGCGATAGTCATAGGTCAAAACTGCGAGCCGCGGAGTCATCCGTAATTGTGCCAGTTCGAGGTCATGCAATTTCGCCTGAAGAATGGCTGTTTGCTGCTCGGAATCAAAATTGCGAATCACGTCTTGCAGGGAAACTTCCAGGTGAGCAGGCAAATTATTCGACGCGGCGCGCGTGTCCACCGGCACGCTCAAAATCTCGTTGAGATTGTCGCGGCTGACAACAGGTGTCCATTGCGGGCCGGGGTCGCGGGCGGCAAAGCTAACAGTTTGCAGCGCCCACCATTTTTCCACGTCGATCGGCCGTGGAAAATTTTCACGAAACGCCCTTTGGAACGCGGTCTGCCAATTATAAAATTGCGGCAGAATATCCAGCATGGTGCGCAACTCTGCGGCGCCGTTTTTCAAGCCCAATAACTCGCTCACAAACAATTGCGCGCTGGCGCGATAAGCCCCGCCATCCGCGCCGGATACTTGCGCGTCGGCCGGCCAGCTCAATTCTTCAAACGTCAGCGCGGGATGATCCAGCAACACACGCCGCACGTCGGCGAGCGGGTCAAAGCCGCGCTCATTGACTTCGGTTCGCGTGACCGCCACACCGTCCACGATTTTGTTCGGCAGCGACAAAACATCCTCCGGCGAATCGGCGGCGAGCAATTGTTGCGAGAAACCGTCCACGAGCCACGCGGGAAGGTCGGCAGAAAGAGTGGTGGCGTTGCGGTTGGCCAGTTCCAGCAGCACCACGCCGGTCAGCGCGCGCACGAAACGGGTACGGGACAAAACATCAGGCATTTCGACGCGATAACTCCAGCCGTTGACGGAAGGCGTGGAGATAACGACGGGATTTTCGTCAAGCGATTGCGCCGGGTGCAAGTCGAAAAAAATTTGTCCGCGCCACGGCGCGTCCGCGGAGATTCCCAGCTTGCGCCAAAGCGAATCTTTGAGGCGTTCGGCGGAAATGGCGAGCAAGGCGGGTTCGAGCCGGACGAGATCGGCGTTGGTGGCAACGGTGGGCAGGTTGGCAAACCACGAAACTTGACGCGCACCGGTGATGACAAACTGGCCGGAAATGCTGTGCACGGAAATCACGCCGGGCGGTTCAAATTGCGCACGCGCGGACAACGAAAAAAAAAGCGCGAACAAAAGCATCGCGGCGTGGAACCAGTGAACCGTTGAACTGTTGAACCGGTTCACCGGTTGAGCAATTGAACGAGTCTGCCGCCGTTTCATTTTTTTTCGCTTTTGGAAGCGGGTTTCGTTTGGGGCTTGGCGTCGGATGATTTTGCGGGAGCTGATTCTTTCTTGGCGGCTTCCGTGTAATTTTTACTGCGATAATCCGTGATGTAAAAGCCGCTGCCCTTGAACAACAAACCAGCGCCAGCGCCGATTTTCCTTTTCACCCGGCCGTGACCCCATTTTTTTTGCGCACACAATTCTTCGGGGCAGGACTTCAACGGCTTGGCGGAAATCGGCTGGAAAGCTTCAAATTCGCTCCCGCATTTTTGGCAAATGTATTCGTAGGTCGGCATGAACAATCGCGAACTGCTTCGCGCCGTGCCTTAATGCAGGAACGAAGGCGGGGTGGCCGCCGGCGGCGGATTGGTCGGCGGCGGAATGACATGCACCGAACCGTCGGAACCGATTTCGACATTCAAATCGTAATACGAATTACGGGCGGGCGTTGCGTTGGTGGGGGGCGGGCGCTGCTGCACCAACAGTTCGGCGCCTTTGGGTTGATTGGCGGGATCGATGCCCTCGCGCATCCATTGGAGACGGCGGGCGACAAAAAGCTCGTCGCGCAATTTTTTCACCTGGTCGCGCACTTCGGCAAGGTCGTTGAACTTGCGCTCCAACTCGGCTTTTTCCGCCATCTGCCGTTTCAATTCATCAGTGAGGAAGCTGTTGTTCGTTTCTGAATTGGCGAGTTTCTGTTCGGTGTCGGCAATTTGGGAATTCAATGTCTCAATCGTGTTGCTTAGCGAGTCCGCGCGCTGGTCGAGCACCTGATTTTGCGCCGTCAGGCTGGCGATGCGGTCGTCGAGATTGGTGATTTGATTCTGAAACGAAGTTTCAGTGGTGGTGAGCGTGTTGGAGGCTTCAATCAGATTGTTGGAAAGCGTCAAAGCCGTTTCCTGGCTGTTGTCAAGTTGGTTGCTCAACACGAGGTTGACCTGATCCAAGCCGTTGATTTGTTCATGGGCATTCACCAACTCGTTGGAAAAATCTGTAATTGTCTCCGTGTCCGTTATGTGCTGGGTACCCGCCCCTTTCTTGACGGCAATCAAGGCAATGACCAGCCCGACACACGCTACGACGAGCACGACAATTCCAATTTTCGTTTTCATAACTTTCCGAACATGGCCGGAAACAGGGCCTTTGACAAGCCTGCGTCAATTTTCCGGCACCGCATCCGGCGGCATATTGGTTGCCGCGGCATCCGCGGCTTCCGCCGCCGCCTTCAAATCCGGGTCAAGGATTTCAACGTCGGCGTTCTTTTTCAAGCCGGCCAGATAATCGGGCGCGCGCTTGTCAATTTTCTGCTGCGTCAGAAAATTTTTGATTTGATCGGCGACGGTCACGTCGGTCGGCGGCACCTTGTCCGTCAACGCCAGTTTTTTGGCCGGCGTTTTGCCCAGCAACTGGATGATGTCGTAACCATATTGCGTGGTGACCACGTCACTGATTTGGTTGTTGGTCAAGGTGAATGCCGCCGCTTCAAATTCCGGCCCGAATAAATAATCCATTTGATCGCGCGAAAGCGGCTGTAGTTCTCCGCCGTTGTCCTTCGAGCCGGGGTCTTCGGAATATTGTTTTGCCAGAGCTGCAAAATCCTCGCCGGCGCGAGCGCGTTTGAGAATGTCTTCCATCAGGTTCTTTTTGGCCTGGACTTGGTCGTCGGGCAACGCCTCGTGCGTGGTCGGGTCAATCGTCATGAGCAAAAGGTGACGAACATGCGCCTGTTCCGGTTGTTCAACTTCAGCCGGATGGTTGGTGTAATATTGTTCCACCTCGGAATCTGTCACTGTCACGTTTAGTTCGCGTTGCAAAGTCGCCATGGCCGTGGCTTCTTGAGTGACTTTGGCGCGGAGTTCATCCAGCGTAGTTCCAACGGCCTTCAACTGAAGATCGAGCGTTTCCGATGAACCGGCGCGTTCGCGCAACGTGGCGATTTGTTCATCGGCTTCCTTTTTGCCTTCAGCCTTGTCCGCATCCGTGGCCTTTTGTAATAAAAGTTGAATTTGAATGAGCCGGTCGAGCATCTGGCTTTCGATGGCGGGCAACTGCTCCGGTGGAATCGTCTCGCCATGGGCTTCAGCGGCAGCCCGAAAGCTGACCATCACCTCGTCCAATGCACTTTGCTTGATCTCAAAACCATTGCCCTTGGCAATCACCGGGTCGCCAAATAACGCAGTCATCGAGTCCGCAGACGTGGCGTTGGTTGTGGCCGAGTTTGTCATGGCGTCGGGCGAGGCATCGGCCGGCGCGGCCGCTGGTTCCCCGGAATTGGCGGCCTCGGCGCGCGGCAACACCATCAACGCCGCCGCGAGCGCGGCGGAAAAAATCAACTTCGTTTTGAAATTCATGTTTTTGTTTGATTCAATTTTATCAAATCCGTTCACAACTTTAACACTTTCACATTGCTGATGTCAGCGTCTTTTTGCAGTTCATCCAGAACTGCTTGCGGCGGAGCACTATCCAAATTCAAAACCGTCAGCGCCAGACCACCCGCCGTGTCGCGCGATAAACTCATGTTCGCGATATTGACACCATGTTTTGCCAGCAGCATTCCAAGCTGGCCGACTATCCCCGGCCGGTCCTTGTTGTTCAAAAGCAGCAACGTTCCCGAAACTGGGATTTCCACCGGCGTACTGAACAGCCGGACGATGCGTGGATTGTTCGGTGAACCAAAAAACGTCCCGCCCGCTGAAATCAATTTCTTGCCATTGCTGAAAACCTGCACGTGAACCCATTCGTTGAACGTGACCGGCTCGTCGGATTTCTTTTCCTCAACGGTAATGCCGATGCTTTGCGCGACGGAGCGGACGTTCACGTTGTTCACGTCCTTCAAATTGCTGGTGGACAAAAATCCGAGCACCACCGCGCGTGTGACCGGATCAATGTTCGGCAGCAACCGCGCATTGCCGCCGTAGGTGATGTAAAGCCGGTCCGCGCCGGCGGGCGAAAGCTGCGCAAGCAATTTCCCCAGCGCCGTGCCCAGCGGCAGATACGGTTTGACCTGCTCATAAGTTTTCGCGTCGAGGTAAGGCAGGTTGACCGCGTTGCGGACTTCCCCGGTGAGCAAATAACCCGCGATGACTTCGGCGACTTCGATGCCGCATTTTTCCTGCGCCTCATTCGTGCTCGCGCCGAGGTGCGGCGTCAAAATCAAATTCGGTTGCTTGCGAAATGGATGATCGGCAGGCAACGGCTCGACGGAATAAACGTCCAGCGCCGCGCCGGCGATCTTGCCGGATTCGAGCGCGGCAATTAAATCGTTCTCGGAAATGATTTCGCCGCGCGCACAATTCACGATTTTCACGCCCGGTTTCATTTTCGCGAACGCAGCGGCGTTCAGCATGTTTTTCGTTTCCGGTGTGACCGGCATGTGAACAGTGATGAAATCCGCCGCGAGATAAACCTGGTCCACGCTCGCGGCAAATTCTGCGCCGACGGCCTTGGCGCGGTCCTCGGTCAAATACGGGTCGTAGGCAATGACGCGCATTCCGAAGGCGACGGCGCGCTTGGCGACTTCCGTGCCGATGCGGCCCATACCGAGAATGCCCAGCGTTTTGCCCTGAAGTTCCGCGCCTTGAAACAATTTCCGGTCCCATTTGCCGGCGATCATCGTGGCGTGTGCCTGCGGGACGTGGCGCGCGAGCGCCAGCAGCATTGCAAAGCTCAACTCCGCCGTGGTGACGGTGTTGCCGCCGGGCGTGTTCATCACGACCGTGCCGTGCTGCGTGGCGGCTTCGATGTCCACGTTGTCCACGCCCACACCCGCGCGACCGACGACGCGCAGTTTCGGCGCGGCTTCGATGACTTTGCGCGTGACTTTGGTTTCGGAGCGGACGACGAGCGCAACGGCATCAGCGACGACCGGCAGCAGTTCGGCCTCCGGCAAACGCTTTGGCAGAACGACGACCTGAAATTCCGGGCGTTGCTGCAAAAGCGCAATGCCCTTTGGCGAAATCGGATCACAAACGATAATTTTCATTTGAAAGAAAATCTAGTTTAGTCACTCGTTGGCGGAAGGTCAATCAATGAAAATTCAAGCAAGGTTCCCTTCTCAGCACAATTTTTGTCTTCCACAGAGCAAAATCTCTCTTATATTGCGCGCACAAAATTCGCTGTCCGTCCCCGCCCAAATCCGCTATCCTCGCGGCAAAAATGAGCAATAAACTTCTGCTGATTGATGACGAAGAAGACGTGCGGTATTCCTTCCAGCGGATTTTCGATTCGCCGGAAATTGAATTCACCACTGCGTCGTCCGGCGAGGACGGGCTTAAAATCATTCCCAAGTTCAAACCCGACCTCGTGCTCATGGATGTGCGCATGGGCGGCATGAACGGCCTCGAGACGCTCCGCAAAATCCGCGCCAGCAATCCCAAGCTGCTTGTGATTTTGATGACCGCCTACGGCACGACGCAAACCGCCATTGAGGCGATGAAGCTCGGCGCCTATGATTATCTGCTCAAGCCGTTCGACGCGGTGAAAATCAAGGAGCTTGTCGGCAACGCGCTCAAAGCCGCACGCGACATGAAGCAGGTCGTCTCGTATCAGCCGTTGCTCGAATCGGAGGATTACGAACTTGGCATCGTCGGCCGCAGCGAAGTGATGCAGCAGGTTTTCAAACTCATCGGCCAGGTCGCCGCGAGCGACGCCACCGCGCTCATCACCGGCGAAAGCGGCACGGGCAAGGAACTCGTCGCGCGCGCCATTTATCATCACAGCAACCGCAGCGCGCAGCCGTTTCTTGCCGTCAATTGCGCCGCGATTCCCGAACAGCTTTTGGAAAGCGAATTATTCGGCCACGAACGCGGCGCGTTCACCGGCGCGACCAACCAGCGCATCGGTAAATTCGAGCAGTGCAACCACGGCACGATTTTTCTCGATGAAATCGGCGACATGACGCCGGCAACGCAGACAAAAATTCTGCGCGTGCTGCAAAGCGGCACATTCGAGCGCGTCGGCGGCAACCAGCCGATTTCCGTGGACGTGCGCATCATCGCCGCGACGAACAAGCCGCTCGAAGCCGCCGTCGCCGCGAAACAATTCCGCGAGGATTTGTTTTACCGGCTCAACGTCGTGCGCATTCCCATGCCGCCGTTGCGCGAGCGGCCGGACGACATTCCGCTGCTGGTGAATTATTTTCTCGAAAAAAATGCGCGCGAACTCCAGCGCCCGCCGAAATCCGTCGCCGCCAGCGTTATCAGGACTTTGGAAAAATATCATTGGCCCGGCAACGTGCGCGAATTGGAGAACGCCATTCGCCGCGCGCACGTCATGGCCAAGAGCGATGCGATTTTGTCCGGTGATTTGCCGCCGGAAATTGGCGGCAATGGCACCGCGCCGCCAACCACCGGCACCACGGGCGAAACAGCAGCGGGCGACGCCGCCACGCTCGCGCGGCAATTATTTCAGTGGGCCAAGCGCGATCCGAAATTGAAAGTGATTCCCGCCGTCGAGCGCGAGTTGGTCGTGCAGGCACTCAAGGAAACAAACAACAACCAAATTCAGGCGGCGAAACTGCTGGGCATCACGCGCGCGACGCTGCGCAAACGCATCGAGAAATTCGGCATTCAGCGCGAGTTGAATGTGAAATGAGCGAGTTCGACAAAGGAAGCGCTGCGCCGCCGCGAAATTTGATGCCGGCGGCGTGGACTGTTTTTGGCGCGTGGATTGTGCTGGCCGTTTTTTCCAGCCGTTGCCTTTACGCGGACGGATCGCACGAATTCATCCGCGTGTTGGAGGCGCGTAATTTCGTTTCCCTCATGTGGTCGCGGCATTTTGCATTTTACCTCTACGAATTTCCGCTGGTCATCGCCATCAAGCTGGGCGTGACGAAGATGAGTTGGTTGCGCTTTGCCTTCGGGCTGGGCTGTTTTCTTCCGTGGCCGGTCGTTTTGCTGTGCTGCCGGTGGATTTCGCCGCAACACTTCTGGATTGCCGTTGTCGGCTGCGCGGCGGGTTATCTCAACGCCTGCTACATGGCGGTGGGCGAACACATCCTGGCCCACGCTTTTTTCTGGTCGTCGCTTTTCGTGATTGTGTTCGGACGCCCGTTGAAGCCGCTGGCGGCGGTCATCCTGCTGGCTTCGGCCACCGCGCTGTTGTTCAGTTATGAATCGCAATTTTTACTCTGCCTGCCGCTCGCCGGCTTGAGTTGCTGGCGGATGGTTGCGGAAATGCGGGAACGGCCCCGCCAACCTAAAATCTGGTCGTGGATTGTTTTGGCGGTGGCCGGTGGATTGTTTTTCACGGCATCGGGCATCGGCCTTTATGCAATTCTTAACCCGGAAATTCCGACGAACTACGCCGGCTTCCGGGCCAACGTGGAAGCGATTTTGTCCAATCGCGGCTGGACCTTGAACTGGAGCCTCGTGTGGGGCGGCCTCATGCTCGCGATCGCGTTTTCAAAAAAAATCTGGGAACTCATCTGCCAGCGGACCGGCATGGCCATTTTGTTTTTCGCGCTGTTTCTCTGGGGAATGGCACCGTTGCTGGCGCCAAACGCCTTGGAACCCGCCCGGCAATACAACAACCGAATCCTCGATCTGGTCGTACCGCTGGTTTTGCTGCCGGCGGTTTTGATTTTGAAATACCGTCCGCTTTGGATTGGCGACAAAGCCGCCGCCCTGTCACAAATGGCGGCGATCTTTTTGATGGTGCAATCCGTCTGGCAAATCAACGCCACCTGGCAATGGCAGCGGGATGTCGGAAAATTACAGGGCATTTTGACCTCCTGCCGTGGAGTTGTCCCGCTGGATTCAACCATCATGGCCGGCAGTTCCATGGAGAGCTGGACGCGCGAATTCGACTGGACCTGGCCGTGTTTGAGTATTGCCTTGAACCCGGGCCCGCAAATCCGCTGTCTGGTTTGCTCCAAATTGTATGTCGCGCCGGAATATCGGGACCGGTTCCATTTCTGGCAGCCCTTCGACCCGCTCGACTTCAAAGCCCTGCCTGATTTGCGGCACTACGGCATAAATTTCGACGACTACATCGAAACCCTGCAGACAAACTCAACTCCGCCGGAACCCGGCTTGGGTCGCTGAACAAAACAGATTCCGATTGAGAAAAGCCTGCGGCATTCACGAGCCGCGCCTTGACACGAGTTGTTTCATTGTTATCCTGTACCGCTCCAACAATGGAGTTTTCCAAACGGAACCAACGGAAATGAATTTATGAAACGCCAGTATCAACCGTCAAAAATCCGGCGCAAACGGCAGCATGGATTTCTCAACCGCAATTCCAGCAAGAGCGGCAAGGCCATTCTGCGCAACCGCCGCCGCGAAGGCCGCAAACGCCTCACGCCGGTTTGATTTTGCGCGCATGACCGCCGAATTGCCGAAACGCCTGCGGCTGAATCGCGCCTCGCGCCTCGCGCAAAGCCGCGATTTTGCGCGCGTCCGGCAGCAGGGCGAACGGCTCGCGCAAGGCTGCCTGATTGCCAACTGGAACAAACTGCCCGACGGCGCGCAGCCGAAACTCGGCGTCGTCACGAGTAAAAAAATCGGCGGCGCGATTGTGCGCAGCCGCGCGCGGCGATTGCTCCGCGAAAGTTTCCGGCAGCACCAGCACGAATTCGCGCAGCCGGTCGAACTGGTTCTGGTCGCGCGCAATTCCATCGCTGGAAAAGAGTTTGCCGATGTGGAAAAGGATTTTCTGGCGGCGCTGAATCGCGCGAACCTGCTGAAATGACATGAAAAACATTCTTGAATCCATTTTAATTTTCGCAATTCGCGTTTATCGCTGGGTAATTTCGCCGGCGCAAACATTTTTGTTCGGCCCCACCGCCGGCTGCCGGTTCACACCAACTTGTTCGCAATACGCAATGGATGCGATTCGTGAACACGGCGCGGTCACGGGAACAATTCTGGCGGCAAAACGTATTTGCCGTTGTCATCCTTGGGGCGGCTGCGGACACGATCCGGTTCCAAAAGAAAAATTGGGAACCCGGAATTCGGGATCCGGAATTTGATTTATCATGGACCGCACTGGAATCATCGTAGTTTCGCTTTGCGCCGTGCTGCTGGTATTTTGGTTTTACGAGCAGCGAAAAGAAGAGGAGCGTTGGCAACAACAGCAGGCGCAAATTACCGCGACCAACATCGTTGAGATGGCGCCGACCGCGACGGCCAGTCCCGGCGGTGTTGGACCGACTTTTACTTCGCCCTTCGACACAAACATTCCCGAAACAACGATTGTGCTGACGAATGCCCATGCTCGTTACACCTTCACGTCTCGCGGCGGCGGATTGGAATTGGTGGAACTGCTGGATTATCCCGAAACCATTTCGGCACGCTGGAAAACGCAAAACACCAGTTCCAGCAACGGTGTTGCCACGCTCAACACACGCGCGCCAGTTCCCGTGCTGGCGATTCTGGGAAACACAAATCTGGTCGGCGACGGCAATTTCGATCTGGCGCGAACGGATGACGGCGTGCGCGCGGAAAAATTATTGCCGGACGGCTTGCGGCTGGTGAAGGAATTTCATTTAAGCTCGAATTATCTTGTCGACGCCAGCGTGCAGTTGGAAAACACCACCGACAAACCGCTCATGCTGCCGGAGCAGGAATGGGTCGTGGGCACGGCGACGCCGATGGACGTGGACGACTCCAGCTTTTCCTACTATGGAGGCGCGATGTGGTTCGATGGCAAAAGCGTCGTCAATCGCGGGGTTTCCTATTTCAACACAAACACGACAACCCTTTTTGGAATCATTCCGCGGACGCCAACGCCGGAGTATCGTGCGGGCGACGGGAACGTCGTCTGGGCGGCGGCGCACAACCAGTTTTTTGCGCTGCTGGCCATGCCCGAAAAACCGGCGCAACAGGTCTTCGCGCGCCCGGTCGTGCTGCCTCCGCCCGCGGAAAATCCCCTGGCGCGATTGGTCGGAATTGAAACCGCTTTGATTTATCCGGCGCAAACGCTCACGGCAAATCAGGCGGTTGAGCGGAAGATTGTTTTTTTCGCCGGGCCGAAGGAATATCGTGTGCTGGCTCGCGTCGGCGAGGAATTTCAAAATCGCGCCGACCTGGCGATGCAATTCGGTTTTTTTGGATTTTTTGCCAAGGCGTTGTTGGTGGCGATGAACTGGCTGCACGACGTGACCACGCTGGGTTATGGCTGGGTGATTGTCGTGCTGACGGTCCTGCTTCGCGCGGTTTTCTGGCCGTTGACGGCGGCGAGCACACGCTCGATGAAGCGGATGCAGGCGCTCGCGCCGGAAGTAAAAGCCCTCAAGGAAAAATACAAGGACGACCCGCAGAAATTCACCCAGAAACAAATGGAACTTTGGAAGAAAAACAAAGTCAATCCGATGAGCGGCTGTTTGCCGATGGTTATTCAAATGCCGGTGTTCTTCGGGTTTTACGCGATGTTGCGCAGCGCGATTGAACTGCGCGGCGCGCATTTCCTCTGGGTGGCGGATTTGACGAAGCCGGACACGTTGTTCATGATTCCGGGGCTGGATTTCCCGTTTAACCTGCTGCCGCTGCTGATGGTCGCGGTGATGGTGTGGCAGGCGCATCTCCAGCCGCCCTCGCCGGGCATGGATCCGGCACAACAAAAAATGATGCGCTACCTCCCGCTCATGATGCTGTTGTTCCTTTACAATTATTCGTCAGGCATGGCGCTTTACATGACCGTCAGCACGCTGATGAGCGTTGTGCAAAACAAGTTGACGCGGACAATGCAAAAAACCGCCGCTCCAGTATTGACGCCGCCGCAAAAAACTAAAAAATGATTCCATGAGCGCGCAACCGAAAGAAACCCTCGAAAAAATCCTCGCCTCGCTCGGCTTCGAAGCCGCCGTCGAGGAGCACCCAATGGATGACGGCGTTTTGCTCGACGTGAAAACCGACGATGCGGGACGATTGATCGGCCGCCAGGGGCAGACGCTCGCCGATTTGCAATACATCACCAACCGTCTCTTGTTCCAGCAGGACGCCAATTCGCCCAAAGTAATGGTGGATGTGGGCAGTTACCGCGCGCAAGCGCGCGAGGCGCTGGTGAAACGGGCCAAGGAAGCCGCCGACAAAGTCCGCCGCTGGGGCGATGCCGTGGAACTGGAACCGCTCAACGCCTTCGACCGCCGCGTCGTCCATCAGGCGCTCAAGGATGATCCTGATGTGGAAACACACAGCATTGAGGTGGACGGCACGGATAAAAAAGCGATACTGCTCCGGCCAAGGCACTGACAAAATTTAGCAATAAAAAAGGCGCGGATAAAATCATCCGAGCCTGAATTTTTTGGACATGCGCCGCCAGCTTTCACGGCGACGATGATCCCGGCTCCACAATTTCCAAATGATACAACGGCGAATAGGCGCTGTTGGGTTTCGGCTCCGTGCCCATGTTGTTGTAGAGATAATCGAACTTGAAACGAAATGCGATCTCGTTGGTTCCCTGCGGCACTGGCACATAACCTTCCCAGCGGTTGTCCATCATCGGCACCTGGCGCAGCGGGTAAGATTCGCTGCCGACCAGAACATAAGGCTTGATGCTGTCCCAGCGCAGTGACTGCTGGTCGGAATTGAACTCGACTTCGACGGGATAAAGATTGTTGGCATTGCGCGGTTGCTCCAGCGGCGTCAGACGAGTGAACGTCGTGGCGCAGCCCGTCAGCAAGAGCACCGGCAACAGCGGCAGAAATTTTTTCCAATTCATGCGGACAACTTTGCCCAAACGCCGCCATTTTGTAAAGTTGGATTTGAAGGCTTGAAACGAAGCCAGTTTTTCACTAATTTTCTCGCACCATGAATTCCCCAAATCAAGGCACGTCGGGCTTTTGCAACTATCGCTGGATCATTTGCGGACTGTTGTTCTTCTCCACCACCTTCAACTACATGGACCGGCAGGTCATCAGCTATCTGAAGGACTATATCTTTTGCGTGCCGGCGGCGCAGGGCGGCTTCGGTTGGTCCAACACCGACTTTGCCTTTTTGACCTCCTTTTTCACAGGATTTTATGCCGGCATGACTCTCTTGATGGGTTGGGTCATTGACCGCATCGGCACCAAATTGGGACTGGCCCTGTCGCTCATCTTCTGGTCGGTGTGTGGCATTGTCAACGCCTTCGTCGGACGTTTGCTGATGTCACACGTGATCATCCGTAGCGCATTTGCCGTGGGCGAAGCGGGCAACTTTCCCGCTTCGATCAAAACGGTGGCCGAGTGGTTTCCCAAACGTGAACGCGCCCTAGCCACGGGCATTTTCAACGCCGGTTCGAATTCCGGAGCGATGATAGCGGCGCTAGTCGTTCCGGTGATCTTGATCAGTTTTAGCCACCAACTTGGATGGAAAATGGCGTTCATTCTCACCGGCGCGTCGGGTTTTCTCTGGTTGATCTTCTGGTTTTGGCTCTATGAAACGCCCCAGAAACAAAAACGGCTGTCCAAGGCGGAATACGACTACATCCACATTGACGATGAGGCCGCCGCCACGGATGCCAATGGGGCCGCGGCCAAATTTTCCTGGTGGAGGCTCTTCAGTTATCGTCAGGCTTGGGCGTTCCTTTTCGGCAAGTTCATGACCGACGGCATCTGGTGGTTTTATCTGTTCTGGCTGCCGGATTATTTGGAAAAACAATTTGGCATGACCACGCGGCAGGTCATGTGGCCGACCTTTATTGTGTATGGCATCTCCATCGTCGGCAGCATTTATGGCGGGAGCATTCCGCTGACACTCATCAAGAAAGGAATGCCGGTCTATCGGGCGCGCATGACGGCGATGTTTCTCATCGCCTTGGCTCCGTTGACGGTGCTGTTGACGCAATTTTTTGGCAATGTCAGTGTCTTTGGACACGCCGCCGCCGTGCTGGCAATTGCCATGATCTCCATCGGAGCCGCCGCTCATCAAGCTTGGTCGGCCAACCTGTTCACGACGGTTTCCGATATGTTCCCGAAGAAAGCCGTCGCCTCGGTCACTGGAATCGGCACCACGGCCGGAGGCATAGGTGGTGTGATTGTGCAAATGCTGGCCGGCAGGCTGACAGATCACTTCAAGCAAACCCCGCAGACCGCTTACCTTATCATGTTCGTCGTTTGCGCACTGAGCTATCTGATTGCCTGGGTGGTCATGAAATTGCTCGTGCCGCGGCATCAGCCCATCACAGATTTGTAAAATCTTCTGGCAGAAAATCAAAGGCCCGTTGAAGCCAAAATTACTTCAACGGGCTGAATTTTTTGCGGATTCAATCAAACCGGAAACTGGAAATAATTCTTCGCGTTCCGGTAGCAAATGTCTTCGACCATTTCCGTCAGCCACTCGCGGCGGTCGGGCAGCCGGCCGCTCTCAACATCACTGCCGAGCAAATCGCACAGGATGCGCCGGAAATATTCGTGGCGCGGATATGACAGCAGCGAGCGCGAATCCGTCAACATGCCAACGAACCGGCTCAACAAGCCAAGGTCCGACAGCGCGTCGAGCTGGGCGCGAATGCCATTTTCCTGATCGAGGAACCACCACGCCGCGCCGTATTGCAATTTGCCGACAATCGTGCCGTCCTGAAAACTGCCCGGCATGCCCGCAAACAAATACGTGTCCGCCGGATTCAAATTGTAAATGATGGTCTTCGGCAATTTGCCAATGCGGTCGAGCCGGTCCAGATATTTCGCCAGCGCCTCGCCCTGCTTGAAATCGCCGATGGTGTCGCAGCCGGTGTCCGCGCCAAGCTTGGCCGCCGTGCGCGAATTGGGATCGCGCAACGCGCCAAGGTGAAGCTGCTTTACCCAGCCGCGGTCCGCATCCAGCACGCCGAAATATTCCATCATGAACGACGCAAACCGGTCGGTGTCCTCCGGCGAAGCGACCTTGCCTTTCAGCGCCGCCGAAAAAATCGCGCCGGCCTTTTTCTCCGTGCAATCCAGCGATGGCATCTGGTTCATGCCGTGATCGGAAAGCCGGCTGCCGTTCGCGTGAAAGAAATCATGCCGCTGCTTCAGCGCCTTGAGAAATCCATTGAACGTCCCCGTGCTCGTGCCAGAAGCGTTGCTCAAAGCTTTCACCCATTTTTTGAACCGCTCCGGCTGACTGACGCGGAGCGCGTTGTCGGGCCGGAACGCCGGGAAAACTTTCACCTTCCAGCCGGATTTCTTGATGGCCTTGTGATATTCAAGATTGTCAGCGGGATCGTCCGTCGTGCAAATCACTTTGACGTTCATCTTCTCGACGAGACCGCGCACGGAATAACCCGGCTGTTTGAGCAGACGGTTCGTTTCGTCCCAGATTTCCTGCGCCGTGCTTTCTTCCAGCAATTTGTTGATGCCGAAGTAGCGCTGCAATTCCAAGTGCGTCCAGTGGAAAAGCGGGTTGCGCAAGGTCTTGGGAACGGTCTTCGCCCACGCCTGGAATTTTTCGCGCGGCGAAGCCTCGTTGCCGGTAATCAATTTCTCCAGCACGCCGTTCGCCCGCATCGCGCGCCATTTGTAATGGTCGCCGCCGAGCCACGGCTCGTGGATATTCGCGAACTGCCGGTTCTCCGCCAAATCTTTTGGCGAAAGATGGCAGTGATAGTCAATGATGGGTTGTTTCGACGCCGTG
The DNA here is from genome assembly GCA_035504945.1 of Candidatus Aquilonibacter sp. GTDB lineage: Bacteria > Verrucomicrobiota > Verrucomicrobiia > Limisphaerales > UBA11358 > UBA11358. Next base: position 72,801 of record DATJRH010000017.1, read on the forward strand.
CCGTGATAAAGTTCGCGAGCCACGCCGTTCGACAGCAGGAAGTTTTCGTCGCAGAATTTCATAAATTAAATTGTCATCGGTTCCGGTGGCCGGCCGAAACGTTCGCAAAAAATTCACCGACTACTTGCCGGTTTTATTTAGACACCGCTGAACGAAGCAAAACCGCCGTCAATCGGGAGCACGATGCCCGTAACAAAACCGGACGCTTCCGTCGAGGTCAGCCAAAGCAGCGCGCCGACCAAATCTTCGGGCGTGCCGAACCGGCTCATCGGCGTGTGCGCGAGGATAGTGTTGGCGCGCGGCGTCCACGAGCCGTCCGGCTTGGTGAGCAGCGTGCGGTTCTGGTCGGTGACAAAAAATCCGGGCGCGAGGGCGTTGACGCGGACGCCGACCTTCGAAAAATGCACCGCGAGCCATTGCGTAAAATTGCTGACCGCCGCCTTTGCGCCGCTGTAGGCGGGAATTTTCGTCAGCGGCCGGAAGGAATTCATCGAGGAAATATTGATGACGGTGCCGCTGCCTTTGCCGGCCATTTCGCGCGTGAATGCCTGCGTCGGCAGCAGCGTGCCGAGGAAATTCAGGTTGAAAACAAATTCAATTCCTTTCGGATCGAGATCGTAAAACGTGATCAAATCCTTGGTCGGGCCGGACAAATCTTCCTTGCGCAAATGCTCTAAGCTGGTCGTCCCTTTGGGATGATTGCCACCCGCGCCGTTGATGAGAATGTCAATCGGGCCGAGTTCCTTTTTCACCTTGTCATTGGCCGCGTCGAGGCTGGCTTTCTCCAGCACGTTGCAGGCGACGCTGATGGCCGTGCCGCCTTCCTTGCGGATTTCCACCGCCACGGTTTCCGCAGCTTCCTGTTTCAAATCCGCCACGGCGATTTTCGCGCCGCACGCCGCCAGCGCGCGCGCCATGGTGCTGCACAAAACTCCGCCGCCGCCCGTCACGAGCGCGACGTGATTCTTCAAGTCCACTTTGAATGGAACATTCATTCTATTTTCCTGTTGGTTGTTTGGTTAGTTTTTGAACCGATCACGGAACGCCCACAAACCGAGCGCCGGATTGGAGATGTAGAAAATTTTCTCGCCGTCAGCCATCGTGTTCCAGCCGTCCTTCAATTTGGCCGGATCGTAACGCTGCGTCATTTGCTTCAAGTCAGCGTATTTGAAATTGACGCTCTCGATTTCCTGCTGCGTGAGGTGGCCGGGACAATACGTGATGTTGAACCGGCCTTCCGACGAGCCGTGGATGAAATGCGCCGCCGCGCTCAAATTATTTTGCAACTCGGCGTTCGCCTTCACCGCCGCGAGCGTCGCGGGCGTGCCGCGATAGCCGTATTTGCGGATGAGCCGGTCAATTTCCTTGTCCTCGCCGAATTCCTTCAGGCCCGGCGCCAGCACAATCAATTCGCCGCCATCGGCCATGGCCATGCGCGTGCGATAAATGCTTTTGTTGCCGAGCCACGTGCTTTTGAATTCCGACGGGTCGAGATAAACGACGACTTTCTTGAGCGGCGCGTCAACCATTTCAAAATTGACCTTGAGCGAAAGCTCCGCGCCTTTGTCAAAACCGGAAATGTCGTCGCTGATGTAAAGCCCGCGAATGGCCAGCTTGCCGTCCTCGGCGCGACTGACGACAGTGTGGACATAGACGAGCGGCAAATTCTTCGTGAAATTTTCGGAAGCGTAATTGAGAATACGCCGCACCGGCGTGTCCGCGCGTCCCATCATCCGTTCCATGCCGTAGGCCGCGCCGACGAAATGGCTTTTGTTGATGCCTTCCTGCCCGCCCGTGCCGACGAAAATATTTTTGTTGTAGTTCGCCATGCCGACAACTTCGTGCGGCACAACCTGCCCGACGGACAAAATCAAATCGTGTTTGCCGGTCCAGATGAGATTCGCCAGTTGCGCCGGCCACGGAAAATCCACCGCGCCTTCGGAAACTTTTTTGACAAATTCGCCCGGCACTTCGCCGACGGTGGTGATGCCCGTGCGCCAGTTGTGGACGCGGAACAAACTTTCCGGCACGTCGGCATACATCTCGGCGATTTGCGGCGAAGTCATGGCCGTGTGCGTGCCGAGCGCGGGCAAAACGTCCACCAGACGCTTCCCGTAGTAATCGTAAATGAGCTTTGTCAGGATGCCCGCCTGGGAATGGAACCGCGTGAAATCCGGAGGAATGACCAGCACGCGCCGGCGCGGGCCAAGCTTGTCGAGAGTCTGAAAAAGCCCCTTGCGCAAGTCGTCCAGCGACAACTTGTCAGTCACGGAGCCGCGTTCAAAATAAAGCATAAATCCATTCCAATTTAACACTTAAACCGTGGTTGCCAACTGATTCAAGCATGGCTTCGTCCACGTTTGGAAACTTCAGAATTTCTCCAAAGGCGCGTGGATTGTAAAGAAATTTCCAATCCATTTTGTGCGACCGCGCGTCTTTCTTTGAAAAATACAAAAAAGCGCCTTGCGCCTTCCGCGCATTTTGGAATCCTTTTCGGGAAATTTAACCGCAAACATCACATCATCAAAAACACCATGAGCAAAGGCCTGAACATCCCCAAAAAAGGCGCGCTGGACTTTTTGTCCCTCGGCGCGCTCGTCAACCGTCTCGACCCCGGCATCGTCCCGTTCCGCAAGGCGACCCGTTGCGACATCCACGTCAGCGGCGGCGAATTCAACTGCGCCGCGAATTTGTCCGACTGTTTCCGCATGAACACCGGCATCGCCACGGCGCTCGTCGAATATCCCATCGGCGACCTCATCGCCGAGCGCGTGCGCGCGATGGGCGTGAAACCGTTTTACAAAAAATTCAAGCACGACGGCGTGCGCGGCCCGAACCACGCGACGGTTTACAGCGACCAGGGCCACGGCGTGCGCGCCCCGGTGGTGTTTTACAACCGCAGCAACGAGGCCGGCGGAATGCTCAAGCCCGGCGATTTCGACTGGAAGGAAATTTTCGGCCAGGGTGTGCGCTGGTTCCACAGCGGCGGCATCTTCGCGGCGTTGTCCGAAACGACCGGGCCGTTGATCATCGAAGCCATGAAGGCCGCCAAGGCCGCCGGCGCGGTGACGTCGTTCGACCTGAACTTCCGCCAGAAACTTTGGGACATCTGGGGCAGCGACAAAAAGGCACTGGCGGTGATGAAAGGCATTGTCGAGTACGTGGACGTGCTGGTCGGCAACGAGGAAGACTTGCAAAAAGGCCTCGGCTTGAAAGGCCCGGACGTGCAGGCCAAATCCAAGCTCGACCCCAGTGTGTTCTTTGGGATGATTGACTCGGTGGTGAAACACTTCCCGAACGTCAAATCGGTGGCCACCACGCTGCGCGAAGTCCATTCAACCAACCGCCACAGTTGGGGTGCTGTGGCGTGGCTGGACGGCAAGACCTACGTCTCGCCCGCTTGCGAACTGGATGTCTATGACCGCGTGGGCGGTGGCGACGGTTATGCCGCGGGCTTCTTTTACGGCCTGCTCACCGGTGAAACACCGCAGGAAGCCGTCAACCTCGGCTGGGCGCACGGCGCGTTGCTGACCACGTTCCCCGGTGACACGACCATGTCCACCGTGGAACAGGTCCGCGCGTTTGCCAAGGGCGGCTCGGCACGCATTCAACGCTAAAAATTCAAAGCTTGAACCAAAAGGGCGCGGAGCAATCCGCGCCCTGAATTTTTTCCGGCGGCCAATTTGGAAAAATCATTGCACGACGCGAATGGTCCAGAAATCGTCCGCCAGATTGCTGCTGGTGACGTAGGCGTAGGGCAAAGTGAAATAGCCGTTCATGCCCCACGAATTTCCCCACGAGTTGCGGACGATGAACCAATTTTTGAAATCGTCATAGCCGACGCCAACAACCGCATGCCCGCCGATGGAGCGTTCGCCGGATTTGGGCAACGAAGCGTGGCCGGTTTTGGCGACCTGCGCGCTTTCAAAACTTTCATAAACGGTGAACCCAAAAACGAACGGATAGCCGGACGCGAGACAGCCTTTCAATTGTTCCGGCGTCTGCGTCACGCGTTGATACAGCACGGCCTTGTATTTCAGCGCGTCGGAGTAGCAATTTCTCGGCGGCTTGGTTTTGAACTTGGAAATCACATAAGGCCATTCGGTCTCCGGGCAATCGCCGAGCTGGCCGACGCTTTTGATGCCGTCGCGGATTTGCGCGCCGCTGTCGGAATCAACCGTGTGTTCCATCGCGCGCTCGTTGTAATAAATGAACAGGCGCGACGGCGTGAAATCGGAAATCTTTTGCCTGAGCCGGTCGAATTCAATCGCGCCGGCGATGGCGTTGGCCGTGCAACTGCCGAGCTGGCCCTGGTCATAAACCGGCGGGCATTGCGCGCGCAGGTCAACTTGGGCGGGCAACGCGCCGGCCATGGCCACCGGCGCGGCGTAAAGATGGTCGCGGCGGTCCGGCAAATCCGGCAGCCAGCCGTAGCGGGCGATTTTGCGCTGGGCGGTGATATTTTTTGTGTTCATGGTTTTTAGTTGGTTGAACAGAAATGTTGGAAAATTTGCCGCAGCAGGTCAAAAAATAAACCCCGGACAAATGTCCGGGGTTTTCAATTCGTTTGAAAAAGCGCGTCAGCCCGCGCCCAATTCGGAGTGCGCCATCGAATCCAAGCGCGTCTGCGCGTGCTTGGAAACTTCCGTGAAGACCATCGAAACGTTGTAGCCGGTGTGTTTGTTGCCGGAGCAGGCAACAACAACGCCCGCGCACTGCAATCTGCCGCCTTCGCGTGGCGATTGCAGCGTCACGGTCATTTCGGCCCATTCATGGAACGGCGCCGGACTGCGAAATTCAATGCCGTTTTTGTGGATAACCACGGTGTCGGCGGACAGTTCCAACTTTGCCTGCCGCGCTTCGACCGTGACCTGTTGATGTAATGAACTAAAGCTTCCGAGAGTTCTTGCACTCATAAATTTGGTTTCAACATACCACGTCGCCGAATTTCGTCAAATCGGACGCGGCAAATTTTCAAATTAATTTCACCACTCAATCACGGCCGCGCCCCAGGTCAGGCCCGCGCCAAAAACGACGAGCAAAACCAGGTCGCCCCGCAAAATTTTTCCCGACGCCACGGCTTCATCCAGCGCAATCGCCACCGACGCGGCGGACGTGTTGCCGTATTTTTGCAGGTTGATGAAAAGCTGCTCCGGCTTCGCGCCGAGCCGCTCGCCGACGGCGTCAATGATGCGGCGGTTGGCCTGATGCGGGATGATGCACTTGATTTTGGAAATATCAATTTCGCATCGGCGCAAAACTTCCGTCGCCGCGGATTGCATCGCCTGCACGGCGTTCTTGAACGTTTCCTTGCCTTCCATCCGCAAAAAATGCTGCCGCGTGTCCACCGATTCCTTCGTGGCCGGACAACGGCTGCCGCCGCCGGGCATGAACAGCAAATTTGCCTTTTCGCCGTCCGCACCCATCACCGCCGTCAAAAGGCCGTGGGAATTTTCGCGGTTCTGCAAAATCGCCGCGCCCGCGCCGTCGCCGAACAGCACGCAGGTGTTGCGATCCGTCCAGTCGGTGATGGCGGAAAGTTTTTCCGCGCCGACGACCAGCACCGTGTCGTACGTCTGCGACATGATGAATTGCTGGCCGATTTCCAAGCCGTAAATGAAACCAGAGCACGCGGCCTCCAAATCAAACGCTGCCGCCCGTTTCGCGCCGATTTTTTGCTGGAGCAAGCACGCCGTCGCCGGAAACGGCATGTCCGGCGTGATGGTCGCGACGATGATCAAATCAATCTGCGCGGCGGTGACGCCGGCCATTTTCATCGCGCGCTGCGCGGCCTTGGCCGCCATGTCCGAGGTGAATTCGCTCTTGGCCGCAATATGCCGCTCCTTGATGCCCGTGCGCGTGGTGATCCATTCGTCGGAAGTGTCCACCATTTTTTCCAAGTCGGCGTTCGTGAGAATTTTCTCCGGCACATACGAGCCGATGCCGGTGATGGAGCAGGTGCGGCCCTGAAAATTGTGACTGGCGCGCGGATTTTTAAATTTGGGGCTCATGCTTGAACTGCACAATTGGAATCGCCTCCATCATCTAATTTCTTGTTCGCCTTTGCAATATCACGGACGATAATTTCGTTGACGCGGTGCTGCACGGCGTTGGCGGTCACGCGGATGGCGCTGGCGATGGCGCGTTCGCGCGCGGAGGCGTGCGCCTTGAAGACGAGCCCGTTGAAACCGAGCAACGGCGCGCCGCCATAAACCTCCGGGTCCATGCGCTTGCGAATCGTCTGGAACGCGCCTTTGGCCAGAAACGCGCCGATTTGCCGCTGCGCCGAGTGCATCAATTCGCGTTTCAGCATCGAAAACATCGCGACGGCGAGGCTCTCGGAAGTTTTCAAAACGATGTTGCCGACGAAGCCGTCGCAAACAACGACGTCCACGCGGTCCTTAAACAAGTCGTGTCCCTCGACATTGCCGATGAAATTCAAATCCAACTTTTTGCAAAGTTGAAACGCCGCGAGCGAAAGTTCGTTGCCCTTGGAATCCTCCGTACCGACGCTCAAAACACCGACGCGTGGATTCTTTCTTCCGAGCACCTCGCGTGAATAAACATTTCCCATCACGGCGAATTGCGCGAGGTGAAACGGCTTGCACTCGACGTTCGCGCCGGCGTCGAGCAGGACAAACTCGTTTCCCTGCCGCGGGATGACCGTGGCGATGCAGCCGCGATCCACGCCCTCGATGCGCCCGACCTTGAACGTGGCGGCCGCGAAAATTCCACCGGTGTTGCCGAGGGAAACGAGCGCGTCGGCCTCGCCGTCGCGAACCAATTGCGCCGCGCGGGCGATGGAAGAATCCTTTTTCTTGCGAAGTGTGATGGCGGGCTTGTCGTCCATTTCCACGACTTCGCTGGCGTGAACGACACGGACGCGGTGGTCGCGAAATCCCCGCGGCGGCAGCGCGGCGTGGATGGCCGCCTGGTCGCCGACAAGAAACAACCGGGAGATTTTTTTGCCGGCCTCCAGCGCGAGTTTTGCGCCTGCGATGACCATGCCGCAACCGTGGTCGCCGCCCATGACATCCACTGCAATTCGCATCTAAAATTTCAGTTTTGAGTTGGAAACAGCATCCTGTTTTTCAACTTAAAATTCAAAACTCAAAATTAAAAACTACGTCCCCGCCGTGACGCTGATGACCTGCCGGCCCTTGTAAAAACCACACGCCGGGCAGACGCGGTGCGGCACATACGGCGCGTCGCACTGCGGACATTTGCTTAATTGCGGCAGTTTCAGCACGCTGTTGTAAGCGCGGCGCATACGCTGCCGGCTCGTTGATGGTTTGCGTTTTGGGACACCCATAAATTTTCAAGTCACAGTTTCAGTTTGTTCAATTCAGCCCACGCGGACGCTTCCCGTTCGCCGCGCGTTTTGTTTTTGGGGCTGATTTTTTTCAATCCCTCACAATCCGGTTTGCACAGCGGATGCCGCGGAAATTCAAGCAGCATATCCTCCCGCACAAACGGAGTCAAGTCCACGCAATCGTTGTCCACGGACACTTTTTCCTCGCCTTCCAGCGGCAAATGCAGCGTCCAATCGGGCAATTCGACCTTCCTTTGAAATGGTTTCAAACAGCGAACGCACTGGCAGTCCAGCGTCATTTCCAGCCGGCCTTGGACCAAAATCGCGTTGTTCAACTTTTCAATATGCAAATCGTAGCACAGCGGCTGTTCGGCGCGCATCATCTCGTCGCACAAATCGAAATCCAGATCACCGGCGGGCAGCTCGCCTTGCAAATGAATTTCACGCGCTTCCAGATGGCGGAGATTGACCGAAAGTATCATGTTGAATTTAGTTTTGAGTTTCGAACCGCCAAAACTGTTCAACCAAAAATCACTGTTGCGATTTCAACTTTTTTTTCAAGGCCGCCTCGACATGCGACGGCACGAACGCGCCCACATCGCCGCCAAGCCGCGCAATTTCCTTGATGATGCGCGAACTTAAAAACGTATAGGTGTCCTTGGGCATCATAAAAATCGTCTCGATGTTTTCGTTGAGCTTGCGGTTCATTAACGCGAGCTGGAATTCAAACTCGAAGTCGGAGACGGCGCGCAGCCCGCGCACAATCGCCCGCGCTTTCCGGCTCGCGACGTATTCAACGAGCAGGCTGTCGAACGAATCGGCCTCAACGTTCGGCAAATGTTTGACGGCCCGTGTCACCAGCGCAAGCCGTTCGGCCAGCGTGAACAGCGGGTGCTTGGATTCATTTTCGGCGACGGCCACGACGACGCGGTCAAACAATTTCGCCGCGCGCTGAATCACGTCCAGATGACCGTTGGTCAGCGGGTCGAAACTGCCGGGATAAATCGCCATGCGCATTGAAGCATTTTAACGCCGCCGCCGAAATTGACGAGGAAGAAAAATTATGGCGTCGCCGGCAATTGCCACGGCACTTCATAAATTCGCACGGCGGCCTTGATGCCCTTGACCGTGACGGGAAACATTTCCACGCACGCCGAGGCCAGCGCCGGGTCGTCGCGGAGCAGATGATTGTAAGTTGTGTCGCTGATGATGATGCGGCCACTGCCGGAAACGCCTTCGAGCCGGCTGGCAAGATTCACTTCGCGCCCGAAAATCGTGTAATTCAAAATGTGCGCGTCCGACCCCATCAACCCAACGGTCACGAGGCCGGTGTTGATGCCGGTGCCGAGTTGCAACGCGCGCAACGGCGGCTTGGGCGGCAGCCCGGCGGACAGCCGCGCGGAATTTTCGATTTCGCGCGATGTGTTTTGCGCGAGGCGCTTTTCATTCAATTCATAAATCGTGCGTTGCGACTCAATGGCGGCACGAACGCAGGCGAGCGCGTGCTTTTCGTTCGCAATCGGTGCGTTCCAAAACGCCATGACGCAGTCGCCGATGTATTTGTCGAGCGTGCCGCCGTGTTTTTTCACCGAGTCGGCGACAACGGCGAGATAGAGATTGACCGTTTCAAGCGTCTCTTTCGCGGACTCATCAATGCATTTTTCCGCCGCGTCGAAATCCAACTGGCGCTCACGCACAAATTCGAGCACGCGTTCCTGCATTTCATCCGTCAGCGTGGTAAAACCGCGCACGTCGGCAAAAAACACGGTCACTTCGCGTCGCGCGCCGCCGAGGGAGAGTTTTTCCGCGCCGAGCAATTCATTCACCACGTCTGGAGAAACGATTTTTGAAAAGACGGATTTGATTCGGCGCTGCTCGCGTTCTTCAAACACGGCGCGATAGGTAACGAGGCTGATGTGCTCAACCAGCATTGCACCCGCAATCGGAAAGACCAGCGGCAGCCAATAAAGAAATTTTACAAAGACAAGAAAGGCGATCACGACGTAAACCAGCACCAAAAGCGTCGTGGCGAATGAGGCTGAAAACGCGCGCAGTTGCCAGGTGAGAAACGCCGTGAGCGCGCCTAGAAAAACGATCAGTGCGAGATCGACGGCCAGCGGGGCGCGCCGGATGAACTGGCCGGTGATGATGGAGTTGGCGACGTTCCAGTGAACACTGGAAAGCAGAGTGTGTTTGTCGAGCGGCGTGGCGCCTTCGTCAGTCAGGTTGTTTCCCTGCAAATCATAAATGACTGTGACAAGTTTGCCACGGAAGAGGTCTTGCAGCCCATTCGTCTGGCCGAGCAATCGTTGTTGGTCCTGCGAAAGCAAAGCTTCAATCGGCGCGCGTGTCAGGATTGGATTGTTCGGCTCGATCCGCCAATCAACGTAAAAATTGCCGTCGTGGTCAACCGGGATGGCCCGTTCAATTCCGTTTGTCCCCCGCAAAATAATTTTGCCGTGCGGCAAATCCACGTCGGCATGGGCCAAATCCAATTTCAATTCCTGTGCGGCGAGGACGATGCCCATGTGCCAGACGCGTTGGTCGGTGAAGGCCTTGGCCTTGGGAGCGACGCCAGGTGGAAGATTTGTCCCGATAAGATCAGCCAGCGTAAAATTGGTTTTGGCGTCAATGGGGATCTCAACGTCATTCGTTGTTCCAGTTTGCGGTAAAATAATTTCCCCCGGCTCGATTTTTGCCTCCGTCAAATCCAAGTTGAATTCATTCGCGGCTTCTTGAATAAGCGGATTCCAGCGGCGGATGGTTTGGAATGCCTTCACCCGCCGGAAAACGCCGTCGGAATCTTTAACGGAGGAAATGTCACCGAGCGCGAGCGCGTTGGTGGCAAAAAGTTCTGGCAGAACCGTTTCGGGCGTGGTGGCAAGAATGACGTTGCCGGCACGGCGCATTTGCAGCGCAAAAAATGCGTCGGACTCCATGAAGCTGCCGTTGGCCATTTGCACGGGCGGATGGTCGGGACGCAAGTCGGCAAACAGGGTGTCGAAGGCGACGGCTTTTGCGCCTTGCGCAGAAAGTTCCTCGACGAGCCGACCGTAAATCTGGCGTGGCCATTCGAGTCCGTAAGGCCGGCCAAGTAGTCCGTGCTGGACAGCAGCGATGCTGGCCTCATCTATTGCGACACAGGCGAGATTGGTGGCGGCAGGCGCGGAAAATTTCTCCGCCGCACGGACGCGCCAATCGTAAGTGATGCACTCCAAGCGGTCGGCGAAATCAGGATTCCACAGCCGAACGCCGCAAACGAGCGCAAGAACGACGAGCGCGAGGACGACGGGCGTGCGTTTGGGTCGCTTGAATTGCACGCCGTTGGATAAACAAAAAACCAGAGCAACTCAAGGCTGCTCTGGTTTGAAAAAAATTGGACTCAAACCCTTCTAGTCAAAATACATTGCCGGAATGGCCAGTGGTTGGTGAAATAAAGCAAGTTGTTCTGTCAAAGGAAAATGAAACCAGTTGATAATATAACGTGTCGAGCGAAGTGGCGATTTGCTGCAACAGAGTGATGATGTCGGGCGGCAATGGGGTAATCTGGCCGGTGTTAGGATTAAACTGGTTGCCTTGATCCACTTGAACCGTGAAGGGTTTGCCATTGGCACCGACTACGGAAAGAAAGACGGAATCTCGCAACACGCTCAACCAACCGTCGGCTCCCAAGCCAAACAACGTACCACGGACACCAGCAATCCCATTTGGAATTTTAATGTAGTATTGGGACGCGGCAGAAAGTTTTTTGACGCTTGCAAAAACCTTGCCCTTCTGCAAATCCAGTTCCGTGTCGCTGACAGTATCCACTCCCGTGTCTGAAACGGTGAGTTTGTCAATCGCCAAAACCGTGTCTCCGAGCAAGCGGATCACGTTTTGTTCGGTTGAAGGCTGGTAGTCAACCGTGCCGACCACCGGCGCGTCGGGCGCAAGGGAAATGCTGTCCGGCGCTGTTTGAGCCTGTGGCATGGCTATGCTTTTGCCCAATACAACATCCACCATGCCATCGGGTCCGGTGCTGATAATTGAGCCGGCAGCAAGAATTTTACCCGCTACCAGAGGATGCCATCGCCCATCGCCCAAGGCATAACTGGCCTCACCCTTAACACGGACAACCGTGGCAACACCCTGCTGAACGGATTGAGCGGGCGAACTTGCGGCCAGCATAAAAACAAGACCGCAAACCGCAGCGCAAATCAAAGCTGGAACGGATTTCATAACAAAAATTTCAAGAGTATTTTCTGTTCCCGCCCAATATAAAGAACGGCGGCCAAATGTCAATGTTAAATTTCAGCGCTTTTGCATCAAAAAACAGCCGGCAAATTGTCTTTGCCGGAGGCGTTTTCGACCAGCCTGCGCTTGACCAAATCGAGGTAGGAATGGGCAATTAAATTGTTATTCCACTCCAGCCGCAACGACCGTTCCAGCCACGGCCTGGCGGCGGCATAATCGCCGGTCTGAACGTAATGCCAGCCGATGTTGGCGGCGGTGAAATAGCCGTTGGGATCCAAGGCGTCGGCGGCGTTGTAGAATTTTTGGGATTCGCCCTGCCGACCGAGCCAATCGAGGCACATCCCGTAACGCAAATAAGCGTAACCGTCGAAGCGGTCGAGCCGCCATGCGCGGTGATACCATTGCATCGCGGTATTTGCCAAACCCGTGTAATTTTCCCCGCCATTGAAACTTTCCGTGCGACAACATTCGCCGATGTCATAGGCGGTTTCAAAATTTTCCGGTTCGGCGGCAAAGGCCTTTTCCAAAGCCGCCGTGCATTCCGGCGAAAAAATCGGCAGTTGCTCCGCACGCGCGAGCCAGAAGCTTTCATGGCCGCGCCGCCATTCCTGCCAGCTCAAATAAGCAATGCCGCCCGCCAGGACGAACGTCGCCAGAATTTTGAGCGGTTGCCGGAGGCGCAGCCAGCATTTATCCGTGGCGAACCGCAGGTTGCTGCTCAAAAGCGCAAGCAGTGTGACGCCGAGAATTGCATTGGCCGGAATGTGCAGGTTGAAATCCACAAAGGAATGAATGGCGAGCGCAAACAGCCCCGCTGACGCGCCAAGAAAAAAGGCGAGGCGGTTGCTTCGGCCGCTGCCAAAATCTTTTTCCGCGTGGCGCAGATATTTCCGCGTTCGCAGCAAACCGGCGGCAAAAGTGGCCATCCCCGCGAGCACGATGATTCCACCGACGGTTCCCCAGTCGGCCAGCAAGTTCAAATAGTCGTTGTGGGCATGGCCCGGGCGCATTTGCACATACGTGGACCGATAAGCGCGGAAACGATAATCATAGTGCCCGGGGCCAACGCCAAACCAAAAGTTATCCAGCCACATTCGCTCCGCCGCCAGCCACAAATCGCGTCTCATGTCCAAGTCATTCGCCGGCTGGCTCTGCAAAATCCCCTGCACCCGCGCGATGTAAGTGAACGTCCGGGACAGATACTTCGTCACAAAAACAGTCCCCCCGGCCATTAAAACAACCAGAAGCAAAAGTGCCGGAAGCCGATGCTGCCGGTGGAAAATCAGGATTCCCAAAAGCACGAGCAGCGCCGCCGCCAGCCCGACCCAGCCGCCGCGCGAAAAGGTCACCGCCATTCCGGCCAGCATGACCAGCGCCGAATAACCCAGCAGCGTCCGCAACACCGGTTTCATGCGTCCCGTCAATGTGTAGGCGACGGCCAGCGGCACGAGCATTTCCAGAAATCCCGCCAGGTTGTCCGGCGAAATGTAAGTGCCCGAGGCGCGCCCGGGATAAAGCGCTTCGTAATTCCAGACGTGCTTTGAGTGCGTCAAAAATTGGAAAACCGCATAGCACGAAATGCCCATCGCCAGAAAAATCAGCGTGAAGCTGATGACCTGCGCGAATTCCTGCCGATGCAGATTGTTGACGATGGCGAAAAACAGAAACGCGCAAATCAAAACCTGGATCAACTCCTGCCGCGCGACGTATTCGATGTCCGCCGTCAAATACTGCGCCACGGCATAAATCACGAACGCGAGCACGACCCAGCAAATCGGTGGCCAGAGCAATTGCGGTTTCGGGCTGGCCCAAATTCGCAGCGCCCACAAAAACATGACGCCGACTGTCAATCCTTGGACGACCAGAATCGCCCACGCGTCCACCGCGCCCAGCGCCAGCGGGCCAAAGACCAAGATGGCGAGCACGAGGCCAAGAATTCCCCGCTGGCAAAAGCGATCCAATTTTTCCCGGTTCATCAGTGGGCGCGGATGGTTCCTTCGTGGTTCAATGGCAGAAAAATTCCGTTGCCGGCGTAAATCAATTCAATTGCGCTGTGCTGCGCGCCGGACAGATAACCAGCCGTGCCAGGCGTCGTGCTGCTTTGCGACGAAAGATAAATGTTGCCGCCGTTGATCGTTGCGGCGAGCAGGCTGCCGTCGGCGGAAGAAACAATGCCCGACCACGAAGCCGCGGGTGCGCCGCTCAATTGCATCCAAGTTACGCCTGAATCGGAAGAAAAATAGATTTGTCCCGACGAACCGCCGCTGACCGCCGCCAGCCGCGAGCCATCAGCCGACGAAGTCACGCCGGTCAACTGGCCGGAAATGCTCGTCTGCTCAACCCACGTCGCGCCCGAATCCGTTGAAAGATAAATCTGGCCGTTGGCAGTCGCTGCGATTAGCCGCGTGCCGTCCGACGAAGAAGCAACCGCCGACACCGACGTTCCATATGTATACACATTCGTCCGGGCAAGCCACGTCGCGCCGGAATTGGTAGAGGTGAAAATCCGGCCGTTGTTTTCTCCGGCAACCAGCTTCGTTCCGTCCGACGACGAGGCGAGCGATTCCCAATTGTAACCCGTCGAGGTAGGAGACGGGCCCCAGCCGGAACCGGAATTGGTGTAAATTGATCCGCCCAGCACCGCCGCGAAGAGTTTGTTCCCGTTCGCGGACGAGGCGACACATGACCAACCGGCGGAAGTGGAATACGATGTCGTCCAGTCTGCACCCGAATCCGTCGAAGCATAAATGTAACCGCCATTGACCGCCGCAATCAGCTTGGTTCCATCAGCGGACGAAGCGATGCAGGACCAGTTCAGGTTGCCGTAGCTGGTCGCCCGCGCGGTCCAGTTGGGAGCGGAATTGGTCGCGGTGTAAATATTGCCGCCGTTGACCACCGCCGCGAGCTTCGTACCGTCGGCGGAAGACGCAATCGCCGACCAGTTTTTTGACGGCCCGTTCGACATCCAGTTTTCGCCGACGGTGGTCGAAAGATTGCCGGCGAAAACATTCTGCCCCGCATTTTGCGCAATGATCCAGCCCGCGCCGCCGATGCCGCAAACCTTGAACGTGTCGCCCACGCTCGGCGACACCGGCAGTGTATTTGTGACCGGGGAAACGTCATTGGCACAAATATATCCGACGTTCGGTTGCATTTGGACACTCGTTCCCGCGATTGTCACCCAAAAAAACGCGCCCGGCACGTTGGTCAATCCGTGGCCGGCGCCGGTGAAAAGCGCGGCGGTCACACTGCTGGAAAAATTATTACTGATGTTGAGCAGCGGTACGTTCGGGGACAACCGCGCATCCGGCACCGTGCCGGTGAGATTGGTCGCCGGCAGGCTGTTCAGGCCGCTGCCGCTGCCGGTGAATGCGCCGGCAAAAACATTTGCGGGATTGGTCGCCGTGACCGCGCCTGTGAAAATGTTTGCGCCGCCGAAAGTCTGGTTGCCGTTGAGCAGCGCCACGTTGGTGGACAACTGTGCGTCGGAAATCGTGCCGGTGATGTTAGTCCCCTGCAACGGCGCGGTCAGATTGGCCGCGGCCATGGCATTCGACGCGTTGATGGCTTGGATGGCATACGGCACGGAATTCAGCGGCTGGCGTGGCGAAAGAATCGTATAAGCGTTCGTGTCGCCGTAAGCGCGCACACCGATTTCCAGCGTCAGCGCGCTGCCGTCAAAAACCGCGCTGCCAAAATCCAGCGTGGTCGTGAACAGGCCGTTCGTGACGCCGACCGGCGCGTTCGTCAGCGGCCCGGCGACCACGTTGCTGGCCGCGTTGTAAATCTGAAACTGAAAATCATAGACGCCATTGGCCGGAGCATTGCTGCTGCTCAACTGTCCCTGATACATGAACGCCGTCGGCTGCGCGCGCGCGGCTAGCGCAAAAAGCAGAAGCGCGGCGGACACGGCGGAATAAAACTTCATGGACACGAGCTTATCAAAACCATGCGTCGGGACAAGTTGCACGAAGGTTTTAATTCTTAATTCGTGATTCTTCATTGGTTAAACCGTCAACTCCTGTTCCTCACGGATTTTCCGCGCCTCATCAATTAGCCAGCCGATGAAAAAGATAAAAAAACCTGTGAACAAATCACTCAGTCTTGGCTTTATCAAAAGAATTTGGGCCACAGATTTTCACAGATGAACACGGATGAAAACAAATGGTTGAGCCGCCCGCCCGCAATTATCTACTTGTGTTCATCCGTGGCCATCTGTGGCTTCTCCTGCTCCGGTTCCGGGCGGAACTCCAGGATTTCCCCCGGCTGGCAGCCGAGCGTCTGGCAAATCGCTTCGAGCGTGGAGAAGCGGATGGCCTTGGCCTTGCCGGTCTTGAGGATGGACAGGTTTTGCGGCGTGATGTCCATGGCGGCGGCCAGATCGTTTAGCCGCATTTTGCGCTGCGCGAGAACCACGTCGAGATTGATGATGATAGGCATATCAAATTGAGAATTCTGAACGACGAATTACGAATGATGAAACAGGAACGCATCCGGCGTAACGGAGAGTTTTGGACTAGAAATTGGAAAATCAATTCGAGGAAAAATCTCACGAAGTAAACACCGCCTAAAATTTGGATGCAACGCACCGTTTCAGCCGTGAAAAGAATTCCCTTTTCAAAAAAACCGAACAATTTGACGACCGTTCGATACCAAAAGAGAAATACAATTAATAGCAGACACCAATAGAGCGGAAAGATTGTGAGCAAGTCATTTCCAGCAAGCACGGGTGTGGAGCTAGTGTTGGAAAAAGTCGGAATCTTGATTCCGTAGTCCACCAGCAATCCCTGCAATAAACCGAAAAGAATCCACAGCGGAATTCCATATTGCAAAATTAGCCGGAGATACTTGCTGATTTTTTGGATTCGGTTCATCCGGTCATTGGCCTTTGGAGTCATTTCATTCGCATTCATAAATTCGAAATGGTGATTTGGTTAAACCGTCAATGCCTGTTCCTCCTGAATCTTCCGGCCTTCGTCCATGATCCAGGCGATAAAAATGATTAAAAATCCGACAAAGACCGGCGTGCTGCTCAATTGCATGTCTTGGAGCAAGCCTTGCATCTGATAATCAATCACCCAATCAATGATGAGCCACCAGCCGAGAAACCGGATGCAGGTGACATTCCTAGCCGAGAACAGGATGCCGCGCGCATAAAGCCGGAACAGCCGGAGCATCACGCCCGCGCAAAAAACCCCCAGACACATTTTGACAATCCACAGCGCCAGAATCGTCGTCGGCATTTCGCCCGCCGACTCGTAAATGTGATGTTGCGAAATGACGATCCTTATTTTGTCGCTGACTGGAGCCGGCCAGCCGAACAAGAAAGCCAGAAACCAGTAGGCGCCTCCGACAAGACTCACCCATGTCACGGCTTGGAAGATCCGGCTCGCCTTTTGGATTCGGACTTGCCGGGCTTGTGGGGTGGTTTTGTGAGCATAGCGCCCGAAGGCCAGATAAATCAGGAGAAATGCTGGAATTAGGATGGGTGCATAAACATTCATGTGCTCATCCTAATTTAAGAAATCGCAAAAGTCAATAACTTTTTATCGAAATACGATAAAAGATTGCTGCTTTGCGTTTAATAATGCCTTCCGCGCCCGAAGGACTGGCAAAAAAAGCCTTTTTTGGTCTTCCGTGGCGAGCGGAAGGCTGTCGGAACGTTCTTTTGTTCATCCGTGGGCGGCGGAATGGCAAAACAAACTTGTTTTGGTCGTCCGCGCCAGACGGAAGACTTTCGAAACGTTTCCCCGGTCGTCCGTGGCGGACGGAGTCCCGGCGGAAGCTTTGGAAGGTCTTCCGCCGCTGGCGGGATAGCGGCGGAACCTTCCGGCGGTCATCCGTGTCGGACGGAACCGCTGCGCAGACTCACCCTATTTTGCCAAAATTTATAACAAGATAGGTGGAGACATTTTTTGATTCGGGGCGATGATGGCCGGGATAGTTCAAAATCAAACCAGCAACCAAAAATCAATATGATGGATCTCCATAAATATCTCGCCAATCCATTCAACGACCCAAACATCAGCATGGACGAGCTGGTGGCCTTCGGCACCGACCATCTGGCGCGGCTCATCGCCAACAATCCCGCCGCAATCTTCACCGCGCGCATCACGGCCACGACCGCGGCGCTAAACGGCGTCGGCTCCGCGTTCACAGACGACAAGACCAAGCTGGCGCTGCGCAAATCCAAGAAGCAGGCCAAGGACGCCTTCCGCGCGGCGTTGCCGGCGGCCATCGGCAAAATTTACGGCGCGGTGGAAAGCCAGTTCGGCGACAACGGGGCGGAGCTGACGGAATGTTTTCCGTCAGGCCGCTCGGTGTTCAGCAAATGCACGGACGGCGCGCTGGCGGAGGAATTGCAGACGCTCGTCAATGGCGTGACGGATTATCAGGCGCAACTCGGCGCGCCGGTGGTCGCGGCGACGGCGGCGCTGCTCACGAACTGGAACACGGTCTATCAGACCAGCGAAACTTCCACGGGCAACAAGGCCACCTCGCAGACGGCCAGGAACGCGGCGCGCGCGGCGCTGCAACTGGAGCTGTTCAAGAACCTGCTGACGCTGGCGTTGAACTTCCCGGACCAGCCGGCGCAACTGGACATTTATATGCAACAAAGTTTGCTCTCGCCGCACACGCAGACGGCCACCGCGCCCGCGCCCGCCGCCGGCAAATGATTTTCGCCGCCGGTTATGGTACGGAGGAGGACATCGTTCCAACGGAGCGTAGGCGGCGAATGGAACTGGGTGACGCTTCGTTGGCATTGTAAACGCCGCGGGCGACGGTGGTAATGTCCTCATCGCCCAAACTTCCCCGCCGCCGGGGAGCACGGCATTTTTCTGCTGTGGTAAATCCCGGCAATTTATTTTATCCTATCCAAAATTATGACCGATCCACGTTACACCAAACTGGCCAAACTGCTTGTCAACTATTCGACCGAAATCAAGAAGGGTGACCGCGCGCTGCTCGACCTGATTGACGTGCCGGATGAATTCTCCGTGGAACTGGTCCGCGCCGTCCGCGCCGCCGGCGGCACCCCGCTGGTCGAGGTGCGCCACACGCGCGTCTCGCGCGAGCTGCTGCTCGGGATGAACGACAGGCACGCCGCGCTCGTCCGTGACATTGAGATGTTCCGCATGAAAAAGGTGCAGGCTTACATCGCCATCCGCGGCAGCGCCAACGCGAGCGAGAATGCCGACGTGCCGGGCGACCGGATGCAGTTGTATTCGCGCATCATACGTCCGGTGCTGGACTGGCGCGTCAACAAGACGCGCTGGTGCGTGTTGCGCTGGCCGACTCCAAGCATGGCGCAGGCGGCGGGCATGAGCACCGAGGCGTTCGAGGATTTGTATTTCGACGTTTGCACGATGGATTATGCAAAGATGGCGCGCGCGATGGTTCCGCTGGAGCGCCGGATGAAGCGCGCGGACAAGGTTCATTTGAAGGCGCCGGGCACGGATTTGATGTTCAGCATCAAGGGCATTGGTGCGAAAATGTGCAAGGGCGACCGGAACATTCCCGACGGCGAGGTTTTTTCCTGCCCGGTGAAAAATTCCGTGAACGGCGTGATTCAGTTCAACACGCCGACAATTTATTCGGGGACGAAGTTTGAAAATGTCCGGCTGGAATTCAAGGACGGAAAAATCATCGCCGCGACGGCGAACAATTCAAAACGGCTGAACGAAATCCTGGACACGGACGCCGGCGCGCGTTACGTCGGCGAATTTTCGCTCGGCTTCAATCCGTTCATCCTCTCGCCGATGTGCGACATCTTGTTCGACGAGAAAATCGCCGGCTCGCTGCATTTCACACCCGGCCAGGCTTACGAGGAATGCGACAACGGCAATCGCAGCGCGGTACATTGGGACATGGTGTTGATCCAGCGCAAGGATTGGGGCGGCGGCGAGGTGTGGTTCGACGGCGAACTGATTCGCAAGGACGGAATTTTTCTGCCGAAGGATTTGAAGCCGCTCAATCCGGCGAATTTGAAGTGAGGCATTCATGACCAATCTTTTACAACAATTTGCTAGAATTTCGGGGGGATTACGTCGGATAATCCGTCAGACACGATGTTATGAAAAAACTCGCCTGCTTTGTCATCGTTTGCGCCTTGATGGGATTTCACCGCGCCCAGGCCGCGCCTGACGGCGCCAGTGAGTCCGGTTTTCAACTGACGGTTGAACTGAAGGATGGCTCGCGCGTCGTCGCAAAAACGCTCGACGACTCCTTGAGCTTCCACTCTTCCGCGCTGGGCGACATGAAACTCCCCTGGTCCAGCATCCGCTCCCTCGAATACACCGACGACAACACCGCCCGGCTGACGGCCACCAACGGCGACGAATTTACCGTTCAACTCGCCATTGACACCCTGCCCGTGCAAACCGGCTTCGGCAAAACCGAACTGCCGGTGAAATTGATTCGCAGCATCAAAGTCTCGCCGCCGGCCAGTCCAACTCCCGCTCCCGCCCCCGGCGAAACCGGCTGGCGGCTGACGATTGCCCTGCGGGACGGGTCGCACCTTGTCGGGAAAGGATTGGATGACACGGTGGATTTCCATTCGGCGGGGATGGGGGACTTGAAGTTGAGTTGGGCGGGCATCCGCTCAATTGAGTATGCGAACACTGGCAGTGAGACGGCGCGTTTGACGACGACCAATGGGGATGTGTATGAGGTGCAGTTTGCGGCGGCGACGGTGGGGGTGGAAACGAGTTTTGGCAAGACGGAGTTGCCGGTGCAATTGATTCAAAGCATTCAAGTCTCGGCGATGACAGGGCCGGGGCAACTGCCATCGGGCTTGGTGGCGTTGTGGTCGGGCGAAGGCAACGGCGACGATTCCGTCGGCGGCAACAATGC